>NZ_CP012117.1:0-600000 GCF_001678905.1 Dermabacter vaginalis
ATGGACGAGACCGCACTCGATCGCGACGCGCTGTGGGCCCAGTGCCAGCAGATTTTGCGCGCCGATGACTCGGTGTCGAATCGCCACCTCGCCTACGTCACGCTCTCGAGTTTGCGCGGATTTCTCGAGGATACGGCCCTTATTGCGGTGCCAAACGCGACCGTGAAGGACCTGTTTGAGATGCGGATTCCCGAGCAACTCCGCTCGGCTCTCTCTCAGGCAATTGGGAAGCCCGTCACCTTCGCGGTCACGATCGATCCCACGCTTGGTCTCGATGATGCTCCCGATTCGCCCGCGCCGGCCCCCGCTCCCGCCGTTGACAACATTGTGGATAACTCTGTGGATTCATCGGGAACAATCGGCATCCCCCCACGTCACGATGGGGATAACTCTGTGAATGCGGCGCCGACGGGAGCCCAGCAAGCGTCGGACCCTACGCCCTACTCTCCCTACGCCCCGGCCGAGCCCGCCACGAAAACTGAGCGGACTGACGCGCCGCACGCTCCCTCCGAGCTTCCCACGGGCTCTTCGCTCGGGAACGATTCGCGACTGAACCCGAAATACACCTTCGCGACATTCGTGGTGGGTGCCTCGAACCGCTTCGCCCAAGCCGCCGCCTACGCCGTGGCCGAGCAGCCCGCCCTCGCCTACAACCCCCTGTTCATCTACGGTGGCTCGGGACTTGGGAAAACCCACCTCCTCCACGCCACTGGCCACTACGCCAAGCAACTGCACCCGAACATCCAGGTGCGCTACGTGAACTCCGAGGAATTCACGAACGACTTCATCAATTCGGTGCAGTCGGGTCAGTTCGGTAAGGCCCAGGAGTTTCAGCGGCGCTACCGCGACATCGACATTCTGTTGATCGACGACATTCAGTTCCTCCAGCGCGCCCCCGAAACCCTCGAGGCGTTCTTCCACACGTTCAACACGCTGCATAACGCGAATAAGCAGATCGTCATTACCTCGGATCTTCCGCCAAAACTTCTCGGTGGCCTCGAAGATCGCATGCGCTCACGCTTCGAAATGGGGCTCATGACCGACGTGCAGCCGCCGGATCTCGAGACCCGCATCGCGATCTTGCGTAAGAAGGTGGCGGCCGAGAACAACGAGGAGGTGCCACGCGAGGTACTCGAGTACATCGCTGAAAACATCTCCTCGAACATCCGCGAACTCGAAGGCGCCCTCATTCGCGTGCAGGCGCTGCACTCACTGTCGAAGCAGCCCATGGACGTTGCCCTTGCGCAAAGTGTGCTCAAGGATTTGCTCACGCACGACGGCGGCGCGGAAATCACCCCGAATCTCATCATTGCGGAAACGGCGGCCTACTTCGGCTTCGGAGTCGACGAGATCAAAGGGACGGCCCGCACGCGCGCTCTTGTCACGGCGAGGCAGTGCGCGATGTACCTGTGTCGCGAGCTCACGGAAATGCCGCTCATGGCGATCGGCGATGCTTTCGGCGGGCGCGATCACACGACCGTGATTCACGCTTACAAGAAGGTCTCGACCCTCATGAAGGAGCGCCGAGCCCTGTTTAACCAGGTTACGGAGCTCACGGCGCGGGTGAAAGCGAACGCTCAGGAACAGGGTCGGCGCTAAGCCTTCGATAGTTGCGGCAAGTGCAACGCTCCTGCTCACGAGCAAGGTATCCAGAATTGTGGATAACTTTGTGGAGAATGTGCACGCACGGCATGACTCTTGTGAGTAGGGAGCGAGAGTGCACGCGAAAAAATGCCAGTTATGCCCAACACTTCCACAGCACCTCGTCGTTACTCGCACCGAATCCGAAACTTGTAGTTTTCAGCCTGACCTGCAGAGATACCGGTTATCCACAGCATCAACAGCCGTAATTAAGAGGGTTGTTTAAACTTGGGACACGGGTGATGGGGAAAACTCGCGTCGCTGCGAATGCTCGAGCCTCGACGGATGTGGAAGCCTTGGGGACGAGAATGACAAACGTGTAATTTTGACCCAGGCGCGAAGTCAAGAATTTGGCTAAAGTTGGAAAGTACGCGCGAGGGCGCGGGAAGCTTTTTCGTAAAGGAGCCGAGGCGTGAAATTTCATCTTGATCGGGACGTGCTGAGCGATGCCGTGTCGTGGGCAACCCGCACTCTCCCGCAGCGCCCCGCAATGCCCATCCTCCAAGGCGTGAGGATCGTTGCCGAAGATGGCGAACTCAAGTTTTCCACCTTCGACTACGAAGTGAGCGCCCACATTTCCGTCGAGGCGGAAATCGACGAGCCCGGTGAGATTCTTGTGCAGGGCAAGATGCTCAACGACATCGTGCGCGCGCTTCCCCACAAAACGGTCTCCGTCACCCACGAGGGCCCGAAGGTAGAGATCCTGTGTGGGTCCTCGCGGTTCTCACTCGCGACCCTCCCCGTCGCCGAATACCCGGTCCTTCCCGAGATGCCGCCCGTGGTGGGCACGATCGATTCGGGAACCTTTGCGCGCGCGATCGCGCAGGTCTCGATCGCCGCAAGTAAAGACGACGTGGTTCCGCTCCTCACGGGTGTGAAGGTCACAATCGAGGGCGAGAAGGTCATGATGGCCGCGACCGACCGCTACCGCCTCGCGGTTCGCGAGTTCACGTGGAACCCCGCGAATCCTTCGAGCGAACTGAGCGCACTCGTGCGTTCGCGCACCCTTACCGACGTTGCCCGCTCCCTCAGCGGGGGTAACGTCGAGGTCGCCCTCAGCGAAGGCGACTCCGCGAACCTCATCGGTTTTGAATCTTCGGGCCGCCGCACCACCTCGACCCTCGTTGATGGCGACTACCCGCCCGTGCTGCGCCTGTTCCCCGATGTCACTCCATACACCGTGAGTGTCGCGACCGCCCCGCTCATCGAGGCCGTCAAGCGCGTGAGCCTCGTGGCTGAGCGCAACACCCCCGTGCGCCTCACCTTTAGCGAGGGCCAGGTTGCTCTCGAAGCAGGCGACGGTGACGAGGCGCAGGCGAGCGAAGTTCTCGAGGCCAACGTTGAAGGCGGCGACCTCGTGGTGGGCTACAACTCGGGCTTCCTGCTCGATGGTCTCGGCGCGCTCGGCACCGATTTCACGCACTTCTCGCTTCCCGATTCGGTCAAGCCGACGGTGCTGCGTGGCCAAGAGTCGCTCGAAGCGTCGCCGGAGGAGCACTACCGCTACCTCCTCATGCCCATGCGCATCTGAGCGCCTGATCCTCGATGCACCTCAAGGCGCTCGAACTCACCAACTACCGCTCCTACGCGCATGCCTTCTTGCGCTTCACACCCGGGATCACCGTGTTCGTGGGGGCAAACGGCCAGGGCAAAACGAACATCGTTGAAGCCCTCTGGTACCTCGCAACCCTTTCCTCGCACCGCGTGGCACACGATGCTGCCCTCGTGCGCCGAGGCGAGACAACTGCGATCATCCGCGCGATGTGCGAGCGTGCTGGACGCGATGTACGGATCGACATGCAGATCGCCCCCGGTCGAACGAACGAGGTGCGCCTTCACTCACAGCCGCTTGCGCGCCCCCGCGAAATCCTCGGTCAGGTGCGCGCCGTGATGTTCTCGCCCGAGGATCTCGCCCTTGTGAAGGGCGAACCCGAAGGCCGGCGCCGCTTCCTCGACGAAATCCTTTTCGAAATCGCCCCCCGTTTTGCGAGCATCAAATCCGACTACGACAAGGTTCTTCGCCAGCGCAATCACCTTCTCAAACAGATGCGCGCGATGAATAAGGGCCGCGGCGGAAAACACGCTGCAGACGAGATTGGTGGCATGGACCCGCGCGAGGCGGCGGAAACGACGCTCGACGTGTGGGATGAACAGCTCGCCCGCCGCGGTGCTGAACTTATGCGTGCACGGCTCCACCTCGTCAACCGCCTTCGCCCCCACGTGGGCTACTCCTACTTGCGCGTTTCGAGCGACGAAGGCGCCGACCCCAATCTTGGCCTGGGCCCCGAAGGGCGCGGTGCAGTGTCGAGTCCCGCGAATATCCGCTACGCCTCGAGCGTTCTCGAGGGAGGGCTCGCCGCCGCGTCCGATGCCGAAACGACTCGTGACGAACCGCCCCTGCCGAGCCTCCAGCAGCTCCACGACGCCCTCCTCGCCCACATCGCTGAGCGCCGCGACGATGAAATTGACCGCGGCGTGAGCCTCGTGGGGCCCCACCGCGATGACCTCGAAATTCGCCTGAGTGACTTTCCCGCGAAGGGATATGCAAGCCATGGCGAATCGTGGTCCCTCGCCCTCGCGCTGCGCCTCGGCTCCTACGACCTCCTCACGATCGAGGAGGGCGACCTTGGCGACGGCGAACCGATCCTTATCCTTGACGACGTGTTCAGCGAGCTCGATGCTCACCGTCGCGAGCGCCTGGGGCGCATCATCAAAGGCGCGGCCCAAGTGCTCATCACGACGGCAAACGATGCCGACATCCCCCGTTCCATTGGCGACGACGTGCATGTGGTGGACGTCGTGAAGGGCTCCGCAACCGTGCGCGAAGGCGGGCCGCGCGGGGCGAGCGACATGGGGGCCACGTGGTGAGTGAAACCAGCGGCGGTCACGATCGGCAAAGGCCATCACTGAATCCCTATGCCCTCGGAACGTGGCAGCAGGGTGGTGGTGCCGAGCAAGGGCACGGTGTTCCCGAACAGGTTGCGGGGCAGCCCCGTGGCGAAGGTGGGGGCGAGGGCAGCGAAGCAAACGTCGGACCGCGAATGACCGATGAACTCGCGCCCGATACCGACGCGAAACCTCGTGACTTCTCGCGCCCCGATGAGCTCGGCCGGCGCGCCCTCAACCAGGCTCGTGCCGCCGCGAAGAAACACGGCTATCGGCCGCGCGCGAGCCGTCTCACGAAACCCAAAGGTGATCCGCGTGGTGAGCGAGCCCAGGGTGCCGGCTATTCGGGGGCGCGGCCCGATCCGCGCGATCCACAGCGCCTGAACACCGTGCTCGAGAAGATGCTCGTGAACCTCGGGTGGGATCGCGGTCTGAGCGCGGGGCGCGTGCTCGCCGAATGGGACGACATTGTGGGGCCGGCCATCGCACAGCACTCCCACATCGAAAGCTTCGAGGAAGGCATGCTCGTGGTGAGCACCGATTCATCGGCGTGGGCGGCGCAGCTGCGCATGCTGGGGCCGCAAATCGTGACCCGAATCCACGAGCGCGTGGGAGCGCAGGTGGTGAGCGAGATCAAGGTTGTGGGGCCGAGCACGCAATCCTGGAAGAAGGGCCGGCGCACCGTACATTGGCGAGGGCCGCGCGACACCTACGGGTAGTGCAGCCGCGATGAAAGTGGTGAAAAATCGCCCCCTCACGTAGGCAGATGGCGCTTTTTGGCTCTTTTTCACCACTTTCGTGATTCGGGGGTGGTGATGGGTGGGGGTGAGGAGGGGTGATGGCGGATGTAGGGGAGATGAGGCGGGGTGGGGAGGTAAGGAGGGGCGAAGGCTGGTGCGGGTGAGATGCAAAAGAGGGCCGAAGCCACTTGGCTCCGGCCCTCCTTTTTACAGGGCACCTATGGGATCAGGCCCGACGCTTGCGAGCGATCATCGCGCCACCAGCTGCGAGCAGCGAGAAGGCGAGACCCGCAACGGTGAGGCTCTCGGCACCGGTGCGCGGAAGCGGGCCGCGCGCCTCAGCGGGAGCAGCGGGCTTCGAGTGATCGGCATCGTCGC
This sequence comes from Dermabacter vaginalis, assembly GCF_001678905.1. NCBI lineage: Bacteria > Bacillati > Actinomycetota > Actinomycetes > Micrococcales > Dermabacteraceae > Dermabacter > Dermabacter vaginalis. The sequence goes on from NZ_CP012117.1 coordinate 5,646, forward strand.
TCGAATCGTTGATCGGAATCGTCTTGCCGCCATCGGAAGCATCAGCGGAATCATCAGCTTCCCCGTCAGCGGGCGCCTCGTCGTTCGGCTCGTCGACGGGAGTGCCCGAGTCCTCGGAAGGCTGCCCCACCTCATCGTCGGCGGGAAGATCAACCGCGGGCGCGGCCGACGTGCTCACGTCCCAGTTCTTCGCAAAGAAGTTCGCCGGATCGATCGTGCTGTTCTTGGTTGCCCAGTCGATCATGAGGTCACGGATGGCCATCTGCTCGTCGTAGACGATTTCGGCATCCTTGACGGCCGGATAGCCCGAGCCGCCCGACTGGCGATAGTTGTTGAGCGCGAGGATGAACTCGTCGTTGTCCTTCACGGGGGTACCGTCGGGCCACGTGAGGTTCTCGATGCGTTCCCCAACGGGCTTGGAGATGTTGATGTGGTAGCTCACGCCCGAGAGAACGTCGTAGGAGTAGTCGGGAATGCCGCGGGTCATGCCGTCGTACTGGGCGTTCGTGACGGTCGACCAATCGTCGATCTTCGCGCCCTCCTCCTGCTGCTTGTAGTAGCGAGCCGAGTGCTCGAGGTATTCCTTGAGCTCCGCGCCATTCATCTTCACACCCAAGAGGGTGTTGTCGTAGATGTAGAGCGAGGCCATATCGGCGATCGTGACATCGCCCTTCTTGAACACGGCCTCGCGTGAGAACGGCGAGGCTTCCGCAACGATCGGCAGGCCTTCGTTCTTGGTGCCCTTCATCGCGCGCTTGATCTCTTCGGTTTGCACGTAGTTGATGAAGTCGAGGATCGCGGTGTCTTCCCATGCCGAATCGGCGGCGGGCATGTCTTCGGTTGCCTGTGCAACGACCTTCTCGACCCATTCCTTGGTCTTCTCGTGCCAATCGGAAATGAGCTTTTCAATTTCGGGGTCGGCGGAGTAATCCGCGGCATTGAGGGCAACGGCGCTCGGCTTCTCCTTCTCGTTCCAGTCAACGACGATCTCGCCGCCCTTATCGAGGCTCAGCGGGATCGTGATGTTCGAAAGGAAACGCCCGTGGTAGCCGGGCTGCGTGAAGAGAACCTCGTGACCGTCCTTGTTGGTGTAGTAGTTCTGCACCTGGTCGGTCTGGTGCGAGTGGCCGCCGATCACCACATCAACGCCGGTCGTGTTCTCGGCGATCGAGCGCGCGGCGTTTTCCTGGAGGTCCTTCGGATCCCATTTGTAGCCCTCCGGGTCGAGGCCAGTGTGGGCGAGAACGACAACGACATCCGCGCCCTGCTTCTTCACCTCGGGAACGTATTTCTGGACAGCCTCGACCTGGTCACCGAAGTTGAGGGACTCAACCTTTTTGCCATCCCAGCCGGGGATACCGGGCGTGACGACGCCGATCACGGCGATCTTCACGTCGTGGCCGTCGGCGGTCTTCTTGTTCACGAAGGTGTAGGGCTCGAGGTAGGGCTCGCCGGTCTTCTTATCGGTGACGTTAGCGCCGAGTAGAGGGAATTCGAGAGCGCTCTTGTAGTCCTGGAGTTCGTCGAGGCCGTAGTTGAACTCGTGGTTGCCCACCACGCCCGCGTCGTACTTGAGGTAGTTGTAGATCGTCGCGATCGGGTCAACGTCGCCACCGGCGTGATCGCGCTTGTAGACCGTCTCGAGGGAGGAGCCCTGGTTGGCGTCGCCGTTGTCGAGGAGCGCAACGGCGCTCTCACCCTTTTCGTCGCGTACCTGGTTGATCGCAGTGGCGAGGTGGTCCATGCCGCGAAGATTCTTCGGGTTCTCAGAGGTGCCGAAGGGCTCGCCCGTGAAGTAGTTGTAGTTGAGCGCCGTGCCGTGAGTGTCGGTCGTCGCAAGAATCGTGATGTCGTCGATGTCGGTTCGGTCGCCGTCGGCCGCGAACGCGGGGGCGCCCGCGGTCAAAAAGAGTAGGCCGGTGAGCGCAGCTGCCGTTGCTTTGCGCATGGGATCTCCTGGTGAATGTGGAAGGATAACGGGATTTTCGGAATTTAAGCGCAGAAAGTTACGGGTGGGTGAACGGCGGGGCACGGCACAGGGTCACTTTGACAGGGCCGGAAGGTTCCGACGGCTGACCAGGCCTTTCATTTTTTCCGTGTCATTTTTTGAGCAACTGGCCACTTAAGTCCCGCATTGTGTCTAGGCTTCAGTGATAACTGAGTCACATACTCTCCTCTCGTCTCTTCCCCGGCTTCGAGTCTGGCGTGTTGAAGATCCCGGTGTTCTCGGTTTGTTTCCTCGCAGTTTTATTCAAAGGAGAACAGCGTGTCCCCAGGCTTTATGCGCAAGGTGCTTGCCGCGTTGTCGGTGAGCGCCGTCGCCGCGGGTTTTGCCGTCCCGGCAGCGCTCGCAGCACCTACCGATGATCACGAATCAGCGCCGGCGATCTCGCCGATTCAGCGCGCGGCGATTCAGAAGCAGCGTGAGAAGCGGGGCACTCGCCCCGTGTCCAATGAACGCGTGCGCGTTGTCGTCATGCTGAAGGAGCAGCCGCAAGCCCCGAGCGAATCCGGCGAGAAGAGCCGTCTTTCGCACCAGGCAAAGTTGCTTGAGTCGTGGAAGGCGAAATACGAGCTGAAGGTGGATCGACAGTTCGGGTATCTCGTCAATGGCTTCAGTGCCGAAATGCCCGTGGGCAAGATCCAAAACCTCGCGACCGAGAAGCAGGTTGCGTCGGTGCGCCGCGAGCGCGTGTACTACCAAAGCGAATACTCGGCACGTGAGCTTCAGGGTGTTCCCGCGGCATACAAAGACTTCGGCGTTGACGGCGAGGGCACGGTGATCTCGATCATCGACTCGGGTGTGTATGCGGGCCACCCGGATATGCGCCTTGACGACGGCGTTTTTAAGAACGCAAAAATCAAGAGCATCAATCCCGAAGCGGCCGGCAAGTTCAACGAGAAGGTGCCGACGGGCTACAACTACGCGGATGACAACTTCGAGGTCATGGACCTCACCGATTCGCAGCACGGCCAGCACGTTGCGGGTATTACCGCGGCGAATGGCTCCGAGGGGGACACCCCCGACTTTGCCTCGACGGGCCGCATCGATGGCGCTGCTCCGAACGCGCAGTTGCTGGCGATGAAGGTCTTCTCGAACGACCCGAAGAAGTCAGCTAGCGCGAATGATGGCGACATCATCGCCGCGATCGAAGACTCGGTGAAGCTCAAGGCCGATGTCATCAACATGTCGCTCGGCAGCCCGAATGGTGTTCCGGATCTTTCCGACGGCGCCTATGAGGCCATGAAGAAGGCCCGCGAAGAGGGCGTGATTACGCTCGTGGCCGCGGGTAACGAAGGCCAGAACTTCTCGCTCGAGGGTGGGTCGAACGACGCGCTCGGCCGCCTCGATGACGGCACGACGGGCAGTCCCTCGACGAACGATTCGGCATTCTCGATTGCCTCGGTGAACAACTCGACCCTGAGTGTTCCGCTCGCGTACTTTGAGGCGAACGGTGAGCGCACCGACATTGGCTATCTCGAGGGCGTGGGCGAGCCCGACGCCAAGCCTCACCCGTACGAGTACGTGGGTCTCGGCCGCCCGGAGGACTACAAGGACGGTATCGATCTCAAGGGCAAGTACGCGCTTATTTCGCGCGGCGAGATTTCGTTCGCGGAAAAGTTCCAGTACGCCCTTGATCACGGCGCCGAGGGCGTCATGGTGTTCAACAGCGACGGCGAAGAGGGTTACCGCGGCATGGCGGGCATCGACAAGTTCGAGACCTTCGGTGCTGCCCTCACGAACGAGCAGGGCCACCAGCTCATCGACGCCCTTAAAGCAGACCCGAACGCGACCGTGACGTTCACGGACGAGATCAAGCAGGATCCCGCCCCCGATGGTCTCGAGCCCAGCTCGTTTACGTCGTGGGGCACCCCGAACGACCTGTCGTTTAAGCCGCAGCTCGCGGGCATCGGCGGCAACGTGTACTCGACCGTCGGCGAAAACGAGTACGAGAACATGAGCGGCACGTCGATGGCGACCCCGAATGTCGCGGGCCTCAGCGCGCTTCTCACGCAGAAGTTCGCGGAGCGCTTCCCGGGCATCACGGGTAAGGAACGCGTCGAGCTCATCGAAACCTCACTCATGAACACCGCGAAGATCCTCGAAAACGAGGACGGCACCCCGTACCTTCCGCGCCAGATCGGGGCGGGTCTCGCGGAGGTCGATCGCGCGCTCGCCACTGACGTCACGGCCACCGTGGATGGCGAGGCAGCCGTCGCACTCAAGCAGATTAATGGGCCGACGACCTTCACCGTCACGCTCACAAACCGCGGCGATCAGGACCGCACGTTCAGCATCCCCGCGCAAAAGGTGCTCGGGGAAACCAATGAGGCGGGAAAGCCCACTCTTGCCACGGTCTCGAATGAGACGCTGGCGGCGTCGGCCTCGAAGGTAACCGTGCCCGCGGGCGGAACCGCCACGGTGCAGTTCACCCTCACCCCGCACACCGGTGCGGGCAATCACTTCATCGAGGGCTGGGCCCAGTTCAAGGGCGAGAACGGTGCGCTTGACATTGCCGTTCCCTACCTCGGTTTTGTGGGCGACTGGAACGAGGAGAACATCATCCAGGAGCCGGGCAAGCCGTGGATCGACGATGGCCCCGCCGACAACACGAACCTCGTGGGCGCCCTCGGTGAGGACACCGCCCAGTTCAACAACCCGGATGAAGAGCCGCTTGCGCTTTCGCCGAACGGCGACGGCGTTCTCGACACGGTGACGCCGGGCATGCTGCTCATGCGTAACGCGGATGAGGTCGAATACGAGATTCTCGACGCGAATGGCAAGGTCATCGCGAGCCTCGGCAAGGATGAGATGCTTCGACGCATGATCGGCTCGAAGGTGCCGACCGCGTTCGACGGCGACCTTACGTTCATGGGTCGCTCCTTCGACGGCACGCTGTGGGATAAGTCGACGGGTGAGCAAACACCACTTGCCGATGGCTCCTACACGTTCCGCCTCAAGGCACGCATTGCCGAAGGGTACGAGCCGCAGATCACGGACCTGCCGTTCACGGTGGACACCGCGGCGCCTACGGTCGAGATTCTCGACAAGGAACCGGGCCGCGTGCACTTCACGGCCGTGGATAACGACGGCGGTTCCGGCCTCCTCGACGATCCCATCGTGCTTGATGCGAACGGCGACCAGGTAGAGGTCGAGAAGCAGACCGATGGCAGCTTCGTGGCAACGTTCGACCCCGCCACCCCGTATGTGACGGTGGGCGCGCTCGACAACGGCTTCAACGAGGGCTCCACGATCGTCACCTTCAGCACCGAACCTCTGTTCGTGAACGTCAACGGATACAGCATCCCCGAGGGGGAGAGCGCGTACGTGGGTAAGGATTCCGACGGTGCCCTCGAAGTATCGGGTGTTGTGCAGGGAGAGGTTTCCCGCGTCACCGTGAACGGTGAGGAAGCGAAGATTACTGATGGCACGTTCGAGTACGTCGATAAGGCCTATAAGGGCCCGAAGCCGTACACGCTCGAGGTCATCGCCTACGACGCTTCCGGCAAGGAAATCGCGAAGCGCACCATCACGGTGGAGCAGGATGCGAAGGCGCCCACCATCACGATCGACAAGAGCGCGCTCAACGACAACGGCAAGCTCGTTGTGGCCGAGGACGGTAGCTTTACGCTTTCCGGCACGATTGCCGATGAGCGCGAGAACGCCGACCTGAAGGCGTGGATCTTCAACGAACCCGTCGAGGTCAAGCCGGATGGCACCTTCACGTACACCGGGACGGTCGATCCGAGTGTTCCCGTCGTGACCGTGGTGGCGAGCGATGGCGCCACGGAGGGCACCCTCGATGTCGAGATCGAGGGCCGCGAGGCGCCTGCGCCCGAAGAGCAGCCCGAGGACAACGGCTTTGCTCGCCCGACCTACGACATCGAGACGTGCGATGCGGAAGAGAACTGGTGTGACATCAGCTCGAAGAGCGAGGGTGTGAGTGAGGATGGAAAGACCCTCCACCTCACCGGCAAGATCCAGGATCCCGTGAGCTCGATCGAGTTCATTCCCACCTCGCGTGCGAAGGACGGCACGATCACGAGGAACGAGCCGATCGCCGCCACGATCGAGGGCGACACGTTTAGCGTTGACCTCCCGATCGACGTGGGCATCATCGATTTCCACCAGATCGTGAAGGACGACAAGGGTGAGGAGCAGTTCAGTGGTTCGTTCCGCCTGTGGGTGGATATCAAGCCGCCGAGCCTCCACTTCACGGAGCCGGGTCTCGTGGGTGGCACGCTCTACACGAACACCGATGACGTCACCTTCAAGGGATCGATCGGCGATGACGGCTGGGGTCACTACCTCGCGATCAACAACGAGTACCTGACCGACTTCGTGCGGTACAACCACACCGGTGAGGCGGTTAATCGCCAGGAGTTCGAGCGCCTCGTGACGGTTCGCGACGGCGACAAGCTCCTCGTGTACTCGAACGACTCGATGGGCAATGAGCTCGGCGCGGTCATTCCCGTTGTTGTCGATAAAGAGGCCCCCACCGTTGGCGTCGATACCGTCAAGGACATGGAGGTGATCCGCGACCAGCGTGAGCTCGAGGCGTGGGGCGAGGATTCCAACCTCGCCAATGTTGCGGTGAGCCTCAACGGTAAGGAGATCTACAACGCGGACACCGAGCTGACGAGCAAAGCCGCAACGATCGACGGCGTGCTCGCGCCGCCCGAGACGACCGACGGCGACAATGCGGAGGAGGTCACCCCGAACAGCGAGAATGCTGAAGAGGCGGCTTCCGATGCAGGCGACAGGAGTGCGCCTCGGCCAACGACCGTCGTGGATGGCACCGAGACGAGCACCGCGCAAACCCGGCTCGGCACGAAGATCACGACGGCAGATCTCCCGGCTGGTTTCTACACGGCCAGCGTGAAGGCGACCGATCTTGCCGGCAACGTCACGACGCACACCACGACGTTTATCGTCGACGACGACGCCGTGATCGAAGGACCCGACACGGTGGCCTTCGAGGTCGAACACGGTGCGCTCGCTGACCAGGCAGCCGCCGCGAAGCAGGTTCTCGACCACTACACGGTGACCGACGACGGCTCGGCGTTCAAGGACGGCGACACGACTCTCGCGCTCGCGCCCGGCACGGTCCTCGTGCCAGGCGAGCAGAAGGTCACGCTCGTCGCCACGGATGCCGACGGCCGCGCGGTTGTGCGCGTCGTGACGGTGACCATTACCGAGAAGCAGAAGGCCCCCGAGCCGAGCACGCCGGAGAACCCGGCGAACCCGGGCGATGACGCTCCAGAGCGCCCCGCGAACCCGGATACGGATGGCGGGAGGAACCCCTGTAAGCCACCCGTGAATGGTGGCGGCGAGGGTTCTCAGGCACCGGGGAAGTCCGACGGTTCCTCGGCCGAACGTCCGTCGAGGATTCCTTCGCGGGATGCCTCCTCGCCTCGTGGCTCGCATATGCCACGTACGGGTGCGGAGATTGCGGCGACCGCGGGCGTTGCAGCGCTCATTGTGCTCGGCGGCGTGGCGATCGTTGTGCTAGCGAGGAGGCGAGGCAAGAAGTAACGGATGGGCATTCGAAGGCATGTGCTCTCGAAGCAGTGATGCCCTGAGGTAGGCCCGGGAACGGGCCAAGAATTGGTGGGGTGCTGAAGGCCGGCAAGCGTCGGACTTCGCGCCCCACCTTTTTTCCTCGAATTGCATAGGGGTTGTGGGGGTTATTCCGCCCCGGCTTCCTTGAATTGCATAGGGGTTGTGGGGGTAATTCTGGTTTGGTCCGGTCTGGTCCGCCCCGCCCCTTTGGATTGCATAGGGGTTGTGGGGGTAATTCCGTTCTGGCCCGGCCCGGCCGCCCCGGGTGGTTCAAACCCCCGCTCGCCCTATGCAATTGGAAGGTGGGAGCGCTTTAAACCCCCGTTAGCCCTATGGAATCCGGGGGCTGCGATCGCCCAAACCTCCACAACCCCTATGGAATCCGGGGGAGGGGGCTGTGCTGACCGACACACGAGACCGCGATATGCACACATGAACCCATTTCTGGGGTTCCCGTGCGGTAAAATTTGAGGGTTGAGAGTGGTCGAGTCCCGCTCAGCGGCCCGCAAATGGCCCTGAGAGGCCACGGGCCCCCGATATGGGCCCCGCCCCGTACCCAGGGGTTGCGATGGCTCACGGGCCCTCGATCCTCACACCCGGGTTCAACCGACCCGGCATTGACCATCAAGGAGATTCCTTCGTGAGCGAAGCCCAGGAAAACGCACCGCATTACGACGCCTCGGACATCACGGTCCTCGAAGGCCTCGAGGCGGTTCGCAAACGCCCAGGCATGTACATCGGTTCGACCGGCGAGCGCGGCCTGCACCACCTCGTGTACGAAATCGTCGACAACTCGGTTGACGAAGCGCTCGCGGGCTACGCGAGTGAGATCACCGTGGACGTGCTCGAGGATGGCGGCGTGCGCGTGATCGACGACGGCCGCGGCATCCCGGTGGCGATGCACCCCACCGAGAAGAAGCCCGCCGTTGAGCTAGTGCTGACGGTGCTCCACGCGGGCGGTAAGTTCGGTGGCGGCGGCTACGCGGTTTCGGGCGGCCTTCACGGCGTGGGCTCCTCCGTGGTGAACGCGCTGTCGAAGCGTCTCGAGGTTGAGATTAAGCGTGACGGTTACGTGTGGCGTCAGCAGTACACGCACGGCGTACCGAACGCCCCGCTTGAAAAGGGTGAGGAAACGACCGAGACCGGCACGAGCGTGACGTTCTGGGCCGACGGCGACATTTTCGAGACCACCGAGTACGAGTTCGAGACGCTCCGCAAGCGTTTCCAGCAGATGGCCTTCCTCAACAAGGGCCTCAAGATCACGCTCACCGACCACCGCCCGGTGGAGGATCCCGTTGACGACGATCTTCCCGATCTCGACAATCTCGACCAGGACGTCGACGAAAACGACGGCATCAACGATGCGGCGCGCCCCACCGAAGCCGGCGTCGACACGGCCGAGAAGCCCAAGACCAAGTCCGTGACGTTCCTGTACGAGCAGGGCCTTGAGGACTTCGTCAAGTACATCAACAAGCAAAAGCGTGCCGAGGTGATTCACCCGGAGATCATTAGTTTCGAAAGCGAAGACACGGACCACATGATCTCGGTGGAGATCGCGATGCAGTGGACCTCCGCGTATTCGGAATCGGTGCACACGTACGCGAACACCATCAACACCCACGAGGGCGGTACGCACGAAGAGGGCTTCCGTAGTGCCCTCACGGGCGTGATCAACCGTTACGCGCGCTCGAATAACCTCATGAAGGAAAAGGACGCGAACCTCACGGGTGAAGACATCCGCGAGGGGCTCACGGCGGTCGTGTCCGTGAAGCTCGGCGAGCCGCAGTTCGAGGGCCAAACGAAGACCAAGCTCGGTAACACGATCGCGCGCACGTTCGTGTCGAAGGTGATGACCGACAAGCTCGGGGACTGGGCCTCGGCCCACCCGAACGAAATGAAGACGATCGTCACGAAGGCGCAATCGGCGGCCGCAGCCCGCGAGGCAGCCCGCAAGGCGCGCGATGCGACCCGCCGCAAGTCGCCGCTTGAAACGGGCGGCATGCCCGGCAAGCTTCGCGACTGCTCGAGCCGCAACCCTGCGATCAGCGAAATCTTCATCGTCGAGGGTGACTCGGCAGGCGGCTCGGCGGTTTCTGGTCGCGACCCGAAGACCCAGGCGATCCTCCCGATCCGCGGCAAGATTCTCAACGTGGAAAAGGCCCGCCTTGATCGCGCTCTTGACAATGCCGAGGTGCGCTCGCTCATCACGGCATTCGGCACGGGCATTGGCGAGGATTTCGATCCCACGAAGCTGCGCTACCACAAGATCATTCTCATGGCCGATGCTGACGTTGATGGCCAGCACATTTGCACGCTTCTGCTCACGCTGCTGTTCCGCTACATGCGCCCGCTCATCGAGCTCGGGCACGTGTTCATCGCGATGCCGCCGCTGTATCGCCTCAAGTGGACGAACTCGCCGCACGAGTACGTGTTTAGCGACGAGGAACGTGACCGCAAGCTCGAAGAAGGCCGTGCCGCCGGCAAGCGCATTCCGAAGGACAACGGCATTCAGCGCTACAAGGGCCTCGGCGAGATGGACTGGCGAGAGCTGCAAACGACCACGATGGACCGTGACCTGCGCACCCTCAAGCAGGTGACGATGGCTGAGGCTGCCGACGCCGACGCGGTGTTCAGCGTGCTCATGGGCGACGACGTTGATGCGCGCCGCCGGTTCATTCAGGAAAACGCGAAGGACGTGCGCTTCCTCGATATCTAAACCGGCGCCCCGAGGGGTAAGCCGCGGTTATTGAGAGAGCATTCACGCGAGGAAGACTAGGGGAGAAGACATGAGCGACGAGAACATCGAAGATCAGGGCCCGCGAAGCGCCGAGGATCTCGAACACGCGATTCCGCAGGGCCTCACCACAACCGTTGACGCGATCGACGAGGACGAGGGCGATCAGATCTTCCAGGTTGATCTGAACAAGGAGATGCAAAAGAGCTACCTCGATTACGCGATGAGCGTGATCGTGGGGCGTGCACTCCCCGATGTGCGCGACGGCCTCAAGCCGGTGCACCGCCGCATCGTGTACGGCATGTACGACGGTGGCTACCGCCCCGAGCGTTCCTTCAGCAAGTGCGCGAAGGTCGTTGGCGAGGTCATGGGTACCTACCACCCGCACGGCGATTCCGCGATCTATGACGCGCTCGTGCGCCTCGTGCAGCCGTGGAACTTGCGCTATCCGCTTGTGCTTGGGCAGGGCAACTTCGGTTCGGCGGGTGACGACGGCGCCGCAGCCTCGAGGTACACCGAGTGCAAGATGTCGCCGCTCGCCCTCGAGCTCGTGCGCGATATCAACGAAGACACCGTGGACATGGTGGGCAACTACGACAACACGGTTGATGAACCCGTGGTGTTGCCCTCGCGTTTCCCGAACCTCCTCGTGAATGGCTCGGCGGGTATCGCCGTGGGTATGGCCACGAACATCCCCCCGCACAACCTTCGCGAGGTCGCCTCCGCGGTGCAGTGGCTGCTCACGAATCCTGAAGCCACGAAGGAAGAGCTTCTCGAGGCGTGCATCGAGCGCATTCAGGGCCCGGATTTCCCGAACGGCGCGACCATCACGGGTCGTAAGGGGATCGAGGAGGCGTACCGCACGGGTCGCGGTTCGATCACGCAGCGTGCCGTCGTCAAAACTGAAGAGATCAACGGCCGCCTCGCACTCGTGGTGACCGAGCTTCCCTACCAGGTCAATCCCGACAATCTCGCGCGTAAGATCGCCGAGCTCGTCAAGGCCGGCCGCATCCAGGGCATCGCCGACATCACCGACGAAACTTCCGGTAAAACCGGTCAGCGCCTCGTGCTCACCCTCAAGCGTGATGCCGTGGCGAAGGTTGTGCTCAACAACCTGTACAAGCAAACTCAGCTTCAGGAGAACTTCTCCGCGAACATGCTCGCGATCGTCAACGACGTGCCGCGCACGCTCTCGATCGATTCGTTCGTGCGCGAGTGGACGAAGCACCAGATCGACGTCATTGTGCGCCGCACCCGCTTCCGCCTGCGCAAGGCGGAAGAGCAGATCCACATCTACCGCGGCTACCTCAAAGCACTCGACGCGCTTGATGAGGTCATCGCGACCATTCGCCGCTCGCCCGACGTGGACGAGGCCCGCACGGCTCTTATCGCCCTTCTCGACATCGACGAGATCCAGGCGAACGCGATCCTCGCGCTCCAGCTTCGCCGCCTCGCCGCGCTTGAGCGCCAGAAGATCACCGAAGAGCACGATCGCCTTGCCGCGTTGATCCTCGAGTACGAAGAGATCCTTGGCAGCGAGCAGCGCCAGCGCGAAATCGTGAGCGAGGAGCTCGAGGCGATCGTCGAGAAGTACGGCGATGAGCGCCGCACCCAGATCGTGCCGTTCGACGGCGATGTTTCCGTTGAGGATCTGATCCCCGAAGAGGACATGGTCGTCACGATTACGCGCGGCGGCTGGGTTAAGCGCACCAAGACCGACGAATACCGCGCGCAAAAGCGCGGCGGTAAGGGTGTGCGCGGCGCGAGCCTGCGCGAGAACGACGTGGTCGACCACTTCTTCACGACCACGACCCACAAGTGGCTTTTGTTCTTCACGAACTTCGGCCGCGTGTACCGCATCAAGGGCTACGAGCTGCCCGAGGCGCCGCGCGACTCGAAGGGCCAGCACATCGCGAACCTTCTCGAATTCCAGCCGAACGAGTCGATCCGTTCCGTGCTCGTGATCAGCGACTACGACGAAGCTGAGTACCTCGTGCTCGCCACGAAGCACGGCATCGTCAAGAAGACCGCGATGAGCGCGTTTGACTCGAACCGCAGCGCTGGCTTGATCGCGATCAACCTGCGTGAGTTTGAGGGGTCCGACGGTTCCCTCGTCACCGATGAGCTTGTGGCGGCCCGCGCTGTCAACGGTGACGATCACCTGTTGCTCGTTTCGAAGAACGGCCAAAGCGTGCGTTTCCCCGCTTCCGACGACGTGTTGCGTCCCATGGGCCGCGTCACGGGCGGCGTGACCGGCATGAAGTTCCGCGGTGACGATGAGCTTCTCGCGATGGATGTTGCCCACCCCGACACGTTCGTGTTTACCGTGACAGATTCCGGCTTCGCGAAGCGATCCTCGATTGATGAGTACCGCGTGCAGGGCCGAGGTGGCCTGGGGATTAAAGTCGCGAAGCTGCCGAACGACCGCGGTCACCTCGTGGGTGCCGCGATCGTTGAAGAAACTGACGAAGTTTTCGTGCTCATGGAAAAAGGCAAGGTCGTGCGGTCCTCCGTCGCGGGCGTGCCTTCCAAGGGCCGTGACACCATGGGCGTTGTGTTCGCAAAGCCCGACCAGAAAGACTCGATCATCCTCGTCAATGTGTTCAAGGAAAGCGAACCGGATGACGAGGCGGAAGAAGCTGGCAGTGATGATGCCGGCGATGCCGTAGTCTCGGACTGATCGAATGAGCGAGGAGAACACCGTGAGTTCCACTAGCGACGACAAGACCCAGCCGATTGCGAAGCAGGGCGGGCCCGAGCAGAGCGCCGAGTCCCGCAACGCCACCGCCGCGCTCTCGGAGGGCGTCACGAGCCGGATCGACGCGATTAAGAGCGGCGAAACCGACGAGCCGAAGTCGACCTCCCGCACCAAGAAGAATGCTCAGGCACAGGGTGCGAAAGAAGGAAACGCGGCAAGCGAGCAAGCGTCGGACCGCGCTGCTGCCCCCCAAGCCGGGCAGAGCCACGGCGCAAAAGCCGGTGGCCAGAGCCGTGGCGCGCACGATGCCCAGGCAAACCGCGCGCAGACCGGTGCGCAGCCGGTGCCGCGCAGCCGCACAACCCACCAGCCGGCCGCACGGCCCGTGCCCGGTGCACACGAAACGGCACCCGCGCAGGAGGCACCCCGCCAGGGTGGCCGCCGCGTCAAACTTACGCTTTCGCAGCTCGACCCGTGGAGCGTCATGAAGCTGTCGTTCCTCGTGGCGATCGCCTTTGGTATCGCGCTCATTATCGCCGTGGCGATCCTGTGGCAGATCGTCGATGCGATCGGCTTGTGGGATCAGATCTACCAGATCGGTTCTGACCTCAACAGCGGCAAGCCGCTGCCGTTCATGGAGTACTTCGAGTTCTCGAAGATGCTTTCGTACTCGGTGATCGTGGCCGTGCTCAACGTCGTGATCATTACCGCGCTCGGCACGCTGTTCGCGTTCCTGTACAACATCGTGGCCTCGCTGCTCGGCGGCTTGAAGGTCACGCTGACGGATAACTAATTCTTGTCGTGAGGAAAGGGCCAGGCTTTTCGGAGCCTGGCCCTTTTGCAATGCTTCGCGCGGAGCGTCCTCACGTACGATAGGAGCATGATTCAAGGCGAGCTACGCAGCAGAATTGACCGGGTGTGGGACGCATTTTGGTCGGGAGGTATCAGTAATCCTCTTGAGGTGATCGAGCAGATCACATACCTGCTGTTTTTGCGGCGCCTCGATGATCTTCAGGACAATGCTGAGCGGAAGGCACGCTTCACGGGTAGTCCCATCGAGAATCCTGTCTATTTGCCGGGTCAGGAGCATTTGCGGTGGAAGAACCTGAGAGAGCTTTCTCCCGATCAGATGTTTGCGCGCATGAGCGGGGAGGTTTTCCCGTACCTGCAGAACCTCGGGCATCAGTTCTCCGGTGGGGATTCCACGTTCACCCAGCACATGAAGGGTGCCCGGTTCACGATTCCGAATGCGCAGCTGCTCACGAAGGTCGTGGACATGCTCGATCAGGTGCCTATGGAGAACCGGGATACGAACGGTGACCTGTATGAGTACATGCTCAGCAAGCTTGCGACGTCGGGAACAAATGGCCAGTTCCGCACCCCTCGGCACATCATCGAGTTGATGGTCGATCTGATGGCGCCGAAGCCGGGGGATCGGATTGTTGACCCGGCGTGTGGAACGGCGGGTTTCCTCGTGGCGGCCTCGGAGTATCTGCGGGAGCATCACGAGGAACTTTTCCGCGATGCGACGCACCGCAAGGCGTTTCACACCTCGATGTTTAGTGGCTTCGATTTCGATTCGACGATGCTGCGTATTGGCAGCATGAACATGCTCATGCACGGGGTTGAGAACCCGGAGATTGCGTACCGTGATTCGCTTTCGGAGGGTGCTGCGGGCGAGGAGAGCCGGTACACCCTTATTCTTGCGAATCCTCCTTTTGCGGGGTCTCTTGATTACGACACGACCTCGAGTGACCTGCTGCGCATGGTGAAGACGAAAAAGACGGAGCTGCTGTTCCTTGCTCTTTTCCTCCGCCTTCTTGAGCCCGGTGGCCGGGCGGCTGTGATTGTGCCCGACGGCGTTCTTTTCGGGTCGAGCAGGGCACATAAGACTCTGCGCAAGACGATCGTGGAGGAGCAGAAGCTCGATGCCGTCATCAAGCTTCCCTCGGGCGTTTTCCGCCCCTATGCGGGTGTTTCCACCGCGATTCTTTTGTTCACGAAGACCGATTCGGGTGGTACCGAGGACGTGTGGTTCTATGACGTGAGGGCCGACGGTTTCTCGCTTGACGATAAGCGCAACCCGATCGACGACAGCGATCTTCCCGACGTTCGCAAGCGCTGGGCCGAGCGCCACGGCAGCGAGAAGGACCGCGCCCGCACCGAGCAGTCGTTCTGCGTTCCCAAAGCCGAGATCGTCGAGCAGGGCTACGACCTCTCCCTCAACCGCTACAAAGAGATCGAGTACGAGGAAGTCGAGCACCGCGACCCTGCCGACATCATCGCCGACATCAAACAGCTCAACGCCGAGATCGACCGCGAGCTCGCGGAGCTGGAGGAGATGCTGCGATGAGGATGGTGAAGCTGGGCGAAATAAGTAGTCCTAAGCAATGGCGCTCTCTGCCTAAGTCAGCGATGACAGCGACGGGATATCCCGTCTACGGAGCAAATGGGCGTATTGGGTGGTATTCCGAGTACACACACGAGCATCCCGTCATTGCTATAGGTTGTCGGGGGTCTATTGGGAGCGTTCACCTATCTGAGCCACGCAGCTACATCACGAGTAACGCAATGGCACTGGATTCTTTGCGAACTGATCTAGTAGATCGAAATTTTCTTCTTAGATTCCTCTCCTGGCGTGGATTCCGGGATGTAACAAGTGGTTCGTCGCAACCGCAGCTAACGCGTCAAAATATTGTCAAAATCGATGTCCCCCTGCCTACGTTGACTGAACAAAGACGGATTGCGGCGATCCTGGACAAAGCCGACGCCATCCGTACCAAGCGCCGACAGACGCTCGCTCGACTCGGTGAGCTCAAGGTCTCACTGTTTGACTCTATGTTCTACGGAAAGGGGTATGCCACCGCGCCTTTGAACGATGTATGTCTCAGGCGTGGAGAGTACGGTTCTACCGTTGCCAGTACTGAAATCAGTGATGATCTTCCTCGATATGTCAGAATTACTGACATTCAAGAAGACGGAAATCTCTCAGGCGAAGCTCGTGGGCCAGCGGGTGCGTCTTCGGAATGGAATCGTTACCTGCTGAACGACGGCGATATTCTCTTTGCAAGATCAGGCGCAACAGTTGGCAAAACATTTCTTTATCGAAGCTCGGACGGCCCATGCGTCTTCGCCGGCTATTTGATTCGCTTCGTCCCGAATACTAAATTAGTCGACCCAGCGTTTCTCTTTTCGTTCACCCGCACCTCAAGGTATAAATCCTGGGTTGCTGCCCGGCAGAATGTTGTGGCGCAGCCGAACATTAACGCCAAGCAATATGGATCTGAGCTTATGGTTCCTTTGCCCCCAATCGAATACCAAAAAGAATTCGCTCGTCGTGTTAAGGCGATAGACAACATAAGCGCTAACGTCAAGGAGATCCTTGAGCAAGACGATGCTCTCTTCGCCTCCCTCCAATCCCGCGCGTTCAAAGGAGAACTCTGATGGGCAACTTCGACTTCTTGCGGGCTGAGTGGCCGCAGATTCATGAGAGCTGCGCGAAGGCGGAGTCGTATGTGACGAACGATCCGTCGACGGCGTGCATTCTCGCCCGCAGGTCGATCGAAGTGCTCGTGATGCACCTGTACCGCTTGCTCGATCTGCCGGAGCCATACAAGCGCGACCTTGCGGCGCATATCGCGGATCCTCGCTTCAAGCGGATCACGGGAGATGGCATCACCACGAAACTGATGCTCATCAAAAACGTGGGCAACAAGGCCGTGCACTCCCCGCAGCCAATTCCCGCGGGTGCCGCCCTGCAGGTCATGAGGGAGCTCTACCTCGTCATGGTGTGGGCCGCGTTTCGCTACTCGGCCTCGCCCGATGCCGTGCCGATGGGACAGCAGTTCGACCCGAAGCTCGCTGCGCAGGCTGCGCCGCTGTCCCGCGCGGACGTCGTGAAACTCGCCGAAAAGTTCAGGGAACAAGACGAAGCGCACGCACGCGCACTCGAAGAGCGCGACAGCCTCATCGCAGAACTCGACGCGGAAATCGAGAAGATGCGCGCCGAAGTCCGGGCCGCGCAAGCAGAAAAAACCCGCAGCGACACCCAGGACTACCGGGAAGACGAAACCCGCGACCAGTTCATCGACCTGCTGCTCAACGAAGCCGGATGGCCGCTCGACAAGCAGCGCGACCGCGAATACCCCGTCACGGGAATGCCGAGCGCAACCGGCAAGGGGTACGTGGACTACGTGCTGTGGGGGTCCGACGGTCTCCCGCTTGCCGTCGTCGAAGCAAAACGCACGCGCCGCTCACCCCTCGAAGGCCAAGAACAAGCCCGCCTATATGCCGACGCCCTCGAACGAGAATTCGGGCGAAGGCCCATCATCTACTACACCAACGGCTACACGCACGAGATCTGGGACGATGCCTCGGGCTACCCGCCGCGTGCCGTGCAAGGGTTCGCGACCGCTGAACAGCTTGAGCTTCTCATCCAGCGCCGCTTGACCCGCCGCCCGCTCGCCACTGAACCCGTGGATCCCGAGATCGCGGGCCGTTACTACCAAGTGCGTGCCATCAGCGCCATAGGTAACGCGTTCGACAGCAAGCAGCGCCACGCCCTGCTCGTCATGGCGACCGGCACGGGCAAGACCCGTACGTCCGTGGCCCTCGTCAAACAGCTCATGAACGCTGGGTGGGTGAAAAACGTGCTGTTCCTCGCCGACCGCACGGCTCTCGTGGACCAGGCGCATAAGGCGTTTCTTGCGCACTATCCCGAATCGGGGCCCGTCAACCTCCTGAAGGACCCCGATAAGTCGGGCCGAGTGTCTTTCTGCACGTACCAGACGATGCTCGGGCTGATTCAAAAAGTCGACGGCGAGCAGCGACTCTTTGGCCCCGGGCACTTCGACCTCGTGATCATCGACGAGGCCCACCGCAGCGTGTATGCGAAATACGGCTACATCTTCGAATACTTCGATTCGCTTCTGCTTGGCCTTACCGCGACCCCGAAAGACGAGGTCGACCACAACACCTACCGGCTGTTCCAGCTCGAAGACGGTGTTCCCACCGACGCCTACTCCCTCGACCAGGGCATCACAGACGGGTACCTCGTGCCGCCGAAGGGTGTGTCCGTGGGGACGACGTTCTTGCGCCGCGGCATCCGCTATAGCGATCTCAGTGAAAGCGAAAAAGACGACTGGGACATGATGGACTGGGGCGAAGACGGGCCGCCTGACAGCATCGAGGCCGATGAAATCAACCGCTTCCTCTTCAACGAGGACACGGTGGATAAGGTTCTCGCGCTCCTCATGGAATCCGGCCACAAGGTTGCCGGAGGAGACCGCCTCGCTAAAACCATCATCTTCGCGAAGAACCAGCGCCACGCCGATTTCATTGCCCAGCGATTCGATGCTGGCTGGCCGCATCTCGCGGGGGAGTTTGCGCGCGTCATCACGCACGGCGTTTCCTACGCGAGCTCGCTTATCGAAAGTTTCGAGAACGCGGATTCCGCTCCGCATATCGCGATCAGCGTGGACATGCTCGACACCGGCATCGACGTTCCCGAAGTGGCGAACCTCGTGTTTTTCAAACCCGTGCGCTCGAAAACAAAATTCTGGCAGATGATCGGCCGCGGCACCCGCCTGTGCCCCGGCCTCTACGGCGAAGGTGAAGACAAGAAAGACTTCTACGTCTTCGACTTCTGCGGCAACCTCGAATTCTTCAGCCAGAACCTCCCTACCGTCGAAGGTTCTCTTCAAAAGTCGCTCACCCAGCGCATTTTCGAGCACCGCGTGGCGCTCGTGCGCGGCATTGACATGTCGAACGGCGACCCCGATCTTCGCCGCGACACCGCCCAGCTCCTCCACGAGTTCGTCACCGGGATGACTCTCGACAACGTGCTCGTGCGCCCACATCGTCGGCTCGTGGAAAAATTTAGCGACGGCAATGCGTGGGACGATCTCAGTGCCGAAGACGCCCACGACGTGCTCACACTTGGCGGCTTGCCGAGCAAAGCAAACGTCGGACCCGAGCCCGCCAAACGCTTTGACCTGCTGATCCTGCGTGCCCAAGTGGCCCTTCTGGACGGTGACACCGCTGGTGTTGACCGCATTCGCGAAACCGTGCAGGCCATCGCGACGGACCTGCTAGGCCGCACCAGCATCCCCCTCGTCGTCGCCCGCGCCGATCTGCTCGAGGACGTCGCCGGAGACGACTGGTGGGTGGACGTCACCCTGCCAATGCTCGAACTCGCCCGCGTGCGCCTGCGCGACCTCGCGGGGTTTGTGGTGTCCGACGGCGGCCGCAACCCGGTGTACACCGACTTTGAAGACACCCTCACCGATGCCGTCGACATCGATCTTCCCGGCACAACGCCCGGCATGAACTGGGATAGATTCCGCGACAAAACCAGGGCCTACCTGCGCGAACACAGCGACCACCTCGCGATCCAAAAGCTCCGCCGCAACAAGCAACTCACCGAGACCGACCTTGGTGAGTTCGAGAAAATGCTCCAACAACTCGGGGCAGAACGAACCCACATCGACAGGGCCGTTCACGAAAGCGGAAGCCTCGGCCTGTTCCTCCGCTCCCTATCGGGACTCGATCGTGCCGCAGCGGTTGAAGCCTTCGCACAGTTCCTCGACGAGTCCACGCACACCGTCGAGCAGATTCGCTTCGTCGACATGATCGTTTCCGAACTCACCGTGAACGGCATCATGGAGCCGAGCCGAATCTTCGAATCCCCGTACACGGACGACTTCCAACCCGTCGATACTCTCTTCCCTGAAACGGACGTCGAGAGCATCGTGACGAGCCTCCGAGTGATCCGCGCGAACGCTGATCCTGAACAGAAACGCGCCTGACCGTAGGCGCCCCGGAGATCGCG
Source organism: Dermabacter vaginalis (assembly GCF_001678905.1). Taxonomy (NCBI): domain Bacteria; kingdom Bacillati; phylum Actinomycetota; class Actinomycetes; order Micrococcales; family Dermabacteraceae; genus Dermabacter; species Dermabacter vaginalis. The sequence continues at coordinate 25,471 of NZ_CP012117.1, forward strand.
TCGTGTGGCGTGCCCTACACGTGCCACTAAGCGTTTGTGTGAGGGGCCTGAACTGGGTTAGAGTGTTTCCTCGTTGGAGTTGCGCAAGTTGCTCCAGGAGGGCCTATAGCTCAGTCGGTTAGAGCGCTGTCCTGATAAGACAGAGGTCGCTGGTTCAAGTCCAGCTAGGCCCACTCAACGAACGGAGGCACCGTGAAGTATCTACGCGCACTTCTCATGCTCATCGCCTCCGCCGCCGTCGGCCTCATCGCCTGGCGGAAAGTTGAAGAAAAACAGTTGAGGGATGATCTTTGGCAAGAAGCCGAAGAGCAGACTCGCTGATATACCGGGGGCTATGGCGCAATTGGTAGCGCACCTGCTTTGCAAGCAGGGGGTTACGGGTTCGAGTCCCGTTAGCTCCACATAGGACGAGATAATCGGAACTTGCCCCGCCTGGTGGCGGGGCAGTTTTGTTTCTGCGGTCACGTGGGCCGCAGTATCGATGTTGATGTAGACGAGAACGGTGTCGGTGGTCTGCTCGAGGGTGCAGGTGGCGAGTTCTTCGTCGTCGATGGTGATCGGGGGACCGAGCGCGGTCGAGGATGCATCGTTTGGTTTCGCGTGTAGCGCTAACTATCCACGACCAAGAGATACGAGACGGCCAGTAGCATTGCCAGTACCCCGCACTTCAGCGGAAGACGCGTATGTTTCCTGTTCAACACGATGCTGGTCGGCATGTGCGGTGCGAGAATTTGCGCGTGTGGACGTTGGCAAACTAGATCGGGCAAAACTTGAGTTGGGTCCCTTCCGTGTCGCCGTCGACAACGAAGCAAGAAGGATCACTCAGGCTGAAGCCACCAGGCCGATAAACGTATCCAACGATGAGCCACAAAGGTTAAATGGGCCCATACCGGTCGTCTTTGCCCTTTGCAGAACGACGGTGTTCGGTTCCGATTCGCCTCGATTTCAGAGATACATGCGATGCTTAGATGGGACGACCATCAGGAACAGGAAGTGGTGCGAGCATGGCAAACGGGTTCAAGATAAACAAGAAAGTTATGCGAAATTTGACGCGTGAGATTGAGCGCGACTTTGCCAAAAACCCTGTCCGGGTGCCGTTAAGAGCAGACCACAGTACCGTCGCACTTCCCGCTGCTAAGACTGTCAACAACTACCACGGGCCGGTCGTCTTTACCGTAAACGGCGATAACGCCCAGGTTGCATGGGGCAACCAGAGCTCCACGCAGGTTCAGAAGCACGCTGATCAGGTTGCCGCTGGCTACGAGCAACTAGCAGAACTACTTACCGACATCCTTGCGAACCTGCCGACCTTTCAACTTGATGGGACTGATGGGGAAGTGCTTCGCGAGAATGCCAACCTCGTCCTTCAGGAAGTGGTTAAGTCCGAACCTGACCAGAGCGTCGTGCGCCGCGGAGTCACTTTAATCAAGGGACTGCTCGCTCCGCTCAGCGCAGGTATCGGAAAGGCTGTGACCGAGGAGGCCGTCGAAGCCGCACGCCAGGCAATCTATGCTCTAGGGTCCTCATTGCCTTTCTGAGAACCTGTGTGTCATGACCGCGAATCTCTAATTACGACAGACGGTTCTGAGAGACAGTAGCTACACCCGATGCGGTGTCCGGTTCGCCTTTAGAATGCGAAGAGTTGATTTCGAGCAGCTCACTAGGTACCAGGTTCAGCAGGGACGAGATGGCGCCCAGGAGATCGGGCAATTGATGGTCGTAGTTTCGTTAGCCGTGCTGGTCGGGTGTGTATCGCGCATTTTTGGGTAGTGGCGTTCCTTCGCGGGTATGTAGGGCCTGTGAGGCATCAAGCCTTGCTGTCACTGTTAGTACCAGGTCGGACAGTGGTTCCGTATGTGGTAGAGGCGTACATGCTGTTAAGTTGAAGGATGGCCATTGCGCTGATGAGTTCCTCAGCCTGGGTGTCGAAGGGGAGGCCAGTGACTGGCCTGAGTATTACTTCGGACAAGTACGTGGAAACGGTACCCGCCTCCTCGGCCTCTACGTGTTGCTGGAGGAGGGACAGTGCGGCTTGGATGTCGGCTGATTCACGACTTTGCGGCCGGTCCGTGGCGCGCCGCTGCGCATCTGTAACGGCGAAGGAAGGTTGCTGGTCGCCTTGTGCAGTGACTGGTTGGGGCAGGCGTCGCATCCTGTGCCGTGCTGCTTCGTGAGATCGGTAAATGAGTTGCTCAGCGAGTGTCGCTGAAGACGTGGTGTGGTCTAGTTGGTCTAGGCCAGCTGCTTGAGCCCACTCCGCTGCGGAGTTGGGTGGGATGGGTAGAGCAGGGCGTGCGGCGCTTGAACTGAGTTGGTAGCCGAAGCCGAGGGAAACGCGTTGATCTGAACCAGCCGGAGTGGCGGCCGCGGATGTGTGGACAGCGTCGAAGGTGCACAGAACGACGAGGTGGGACCCGAGTTGTTCGCGTGCGGCGTCGTCCAGAGTCTCCAGCAACGCAAGCGTGTCGTCGAGGACGTGCGTTGGCGCCATGACAATCCAGCTTCGCGAATCGAGCGCCCACGAAGCAGGATTGGGATCTTCGACGAGTTTGTAGGTTACTTCCGACACGGGTTCGAGGAGACTCTGCAAGACTGCCTCGGAACGGCTCTGTTCCATGTCTGTGACCTTCTTCCATATCTCGGTGGCTGAGGGGAGAGGATCTTTGGCGCTAATGAGTCGTGCCAGTTCCGGATGGCGGTGAAGCGCGGTAGCTAGGTCTGCGCTGCGCCGCATCGCGTCACTGAGGTCGTTAGGCAGAACTGACCCGCGGCCCTGTAGGAAAGTGCGGGTGTTTCGACGAGCTTGGTCGATCTTGTCCGCGGCCGCCCGCAGAGCGATGGCAATAGCTACGAGATTCTGGCTACTCGTCTCGTCGCCTGAACAAGCATTGTCCATCGCATCGGCGGAGGCGCGTAGCACGCGTGTTGTCTGGTCTTCGCCTCGGTCTGCGGCGTCTTCGAGAGCGTGCACGGACGCGGGCCCAGAGTGTGCGGGAAGCGGGGGAGGCTGGAGGGCGCCGAGACGCCTGCGGACGTCGGCGAGCTGGGCGCGCCAGGCAGCCCGGCGCCGCTGGTTATCATGAGGCTTAAACCGGAGCGGTAGATCTCTGGCGGCAGTTGTCAGGTCGGCTGCAGCACTGATCTGGGCAGTAATCACTTCCGTCCACGTCTGGGATGAGATGGCGCGGCGAAGGGCCGCCTGATAGCCAACAGCTTGGCGTACGGCAGTACGCTCAGGAAACCTAGCGCGCGACATGTCCTTATGGCCGGGCTCGGAGTCCCGCACTCGGTACGGGATTCCGGACGCAGTGACAGTCGTGATTTTAAATCGCTGCAATTCGGGGCAGGCATCCGCGAGTCGTGTGAGGCAAGCGATAGTGGATTCGTTGAGGTCATCCTTTGTGTCGGCTCCCGGTATGTCCCATGGCAGGCGTACTTGCGGGACTTCGTCGAAGTCTAAGGGCAGCAGTCGCGTGACGCACACGGATGACATGTCTTCATCAACGACGGCATCGAGAATCGACTGGTCTGCTGCGCAAATGAGGGTGACTCGGTTGTCTAGGGGCCCAAGAATCTCGATGGTCTCTGTCTGTGAGAGATGAGCGTGGCAGATAGCTGCCAGGCGGGACCAGATGGTCGCAGTCCAGACGTTGTGCGGTGTTGGCATTCGTTTGAAGAGAGAGCGGACGAGATCGATAGGAACACTGAGGTGCGGATGGCCAGCTTCTAGGATGCGGATAGCATCGAGCAGATCCGCATCTGTGAGGATGCTGTGGAGCCGTTCACTGTCGATTCCAGTGCAAGCCGCCTGCAGGGTCGTTTCGTAATCAGATCGCGCCGGCAGTTGATTCGCGATGTTCTTGATGCGGCGGGCCATGTTGTCGAACTGCTTCACGCCTATCTCGTCGAAGCGTAGATTCTGGTTACGCTGTGAATAGACGAAAGTTGCGAGCATCTCAAGCGGTAGACCTGAAGGCCGTGCTCGTTCGAGGATCGGCAGCGTTGCTCGAGCATATAACGCGTTATCGGCGCGCTCGGCACCTTCGAGGAACGCAGCGAGGTCACTTGCCCTATTGCTGTAGATGCTGAGAGAGTGCCCGAGAGCTTCAACGACTTCGTCCACGCAATTGGGATAACGCTCGGCGACGCGGCGCAGCATCCATCCTGCCTGCTGAGGATGGATCAAGGCAGCGACTCGCGCGAGTGTGTTCCCAATCCGAGGGGGAGGGTTGTCGTGAAGCAGCTCACTGATCGTTGTGGAGCGGAGTTCGTGAAGCCCACGCCAGTTGTCGCCGTCCCTGACCGCGATGTGCTCGTCACGTAACACGCCGAGCGCGTCACCCACGCTTGCGCATTCGGTGACGGATCGATCATCAGCAAGTGCAGAACCAAGGCGATCTGCGCTCAGTGTGAGACCGAGTGTGTGTGCTGTGGTGACCAGGCGTGCTGCTTCCCTCTGGATTCGACGGTCAGTGGACTGGAGGTCGGCAACCTGGGTAGCCAGCACCTGCCGCAACCGTTGCCCTGTGGTCAGCAGTGCGATGTACTCCATTAGCAGACCTTCGGATCGCTGGAATGCTTCGTCCGGATCCATGCGGAGTGGGATGCTTTGCTCGCGTATCCGTTTGCCCAGCGTAGCAGCCAGAGTTGCATCGAGTTGCGGTTCGATCAAGCGGGTGGAGCCGACGAGCAGCGCTGGTGAGAAGTCCTCAGCGCGCGCGGCGCCGAGGAGCAGCGCCGAGGGGATTTCACGCAGTAAAGCTGCAGCATGCGGCCATCCGGTGGTATGTGGTCGGCCGAGATCATCAGCGACTACCACCACCGGTGACGTTTCGCTCGGACGTAGAAGCCGTACGTGCCGGGCAAGCACTCTTGCGTCGTCCTCGCCCTCGACCCGATTGACCCGCAAAACTCTTGCCGCAGGGATCAGGTCACGCGCAGCGCGCCAGAGAAGCACTGACTTGCCCGCGCCCGAGGGGCCGACGAGCAGGACGCTTCCCTCTTTCCTGAGCCCCTCAGCGCAGGCAAGTAGTTCACCACGTCTGATCACGTCCAGGTTCGCTGCGATGTGTGCTGGACGTCCGTCGACGCCAAGGTAGAAGACCCGAGCCGGAACCTCTTCTGCTGCCAGGAAGCTGACGGGCGCGCAGACGCCCGAGGCAATGGCCACGTCGAGGCCGGACACGTCAACGGCATCTTGGACCTCGACGATAATGGCGTCAAGGTCGCTTACCCGCACCCGAGCTGCAGTCTGACTGGTCGCATGTCGCTGATCACCCGAGGCTCGTGCCAGCACATCCGTGAGGCGATTGACAGCGATGCCTGCGACGCTGGGATGGACATTCACTGCTTCGGACAGTAGGGCTTCGCTAGCCTGGCCGATCCTGTAGGGGAGGCGCACAACACGGGCGCGGGCAAGGACGCTCAAAGCGTCAACATCGTCGTACCCGCGGTCGATCAGCTCGGCCAGAACCTTGTCCACGCTTGGGCCGGATTGATCGCTGAGCACGCTGTCCCATCCGGTGAAGGAAAGACCGGAGCCGAGTGAGCCATCAGTGAGAACAACTATCTCCGCGCCCCTAGCGCTCACCTCTGCGTGGGCAAGGGCCTCGGCTAGCTTCCCAGGCCCCATCTTGCCACGGCCACCATCGAGTTCCTTCATTTGGACGAAGGTGCGCGTTCCGTCGGCCGCGACGCAGTCCGCATCCTCATACCCCTCGGGAATTAGCTCGACGAAGGGCAGCTGCCCGGCGCGTGAAGCGGCCAGCAAATACCCGCAGACAGCGACTTGCCAGTTGACGCCAGCTACGTTGCGCGACCCTTGCCGAAGGTCGAACCACAGGTCGTCCGTATCCATCTCGCGACGCCTATGGAGGGTCTTCTTTGACTTTGCGGACGGCGCCACAGACCGCTGTGACACTCGGCTAACACGATCGATGCTACGGTTGTCGCTACGCCGGTTCCGCCGATTACTCATAGAGATTATTCTGCCCGACGTATGCCGTCGGCAATTAAAACCTCAGTCCTCTTTAAAGTGTCTCGGCTGTCGATGGGCCGGCAGATCGCTCCTTACTCGGTACGAAATCTAAACAGCTCTGCCGCATAAGCATGTGTTAGGGTGCACTGCATTGTCATCGCCAGCCGATGTGAGGGTGTGGCGAAATTTCGCGTGTTTGGCCGACCCCTAGGTCGTCCTAGCACCCCTCGCGTGAGGTTGGGAGCCATGCAAGCGACCCCCTTGGATATAGGGCTGTGATCGAGGCCGGGGTCTGCTTTTTCGATCCGCACGCCCGGTGAGGCGTTGGCGATGGGCACTGCTGACTGATCCAGCTAGCCTTGAGACTTGTGGCGACCTAGAATGATCAGGTCCCCTCCACGGATGTTGCGGCATCGGCCGAGTTTTTCAGGTCCGCTTTCTGGGTTGAATATCTTGCCTAAGGAACGCAGTACACCGATTTGCAGATCGGTGATAGGCAGACTCTTGGCTTCCAAGACGACCTGACAGGCGTCCCTCGGGACCCTTGAGAGTGTTCGAGGTCGACGACCTGAAGCGCGCCCGCGCCTGCATTGAGTCGGCCGGAGCCCTGTCACGTGCGAGCCCTTCTCGCTCCCCGATGGGCGTCGGTGCCATTTCCGTGAGCCCGGCGGCAACAAAATTGCTGTCTGGGTGCGCGGCTGAAAATGCTGGTCTGATGGCTGCAGCGTTAGTAGAGATGTCGAGAGAAGAAGCTCTAGGCCGCATCGACTGTTGACAGATCCACCATTGCCCCCGATCGTCCATTTGGAAGACCCCCGTCATCCCCTTCGAACTACCTGCGTAGTTTCATATGGGTTCCCCGGGTGTTAAGCAGGCTGTGCTAGCCGAGTTGCTGCACCCCGTGGTCAACATACCGTGGGCCCACCAGACGCAGCGAGGACGAGTAGTAAGAGCAGAGCATTTATGCTGCGACGTAACTAGCTAGCTCGATTGAGTCTACTTCGAGAATGAGCGGGCCAAAAGCGACTGTTGTCAGTTGGATTCCGCAGGTGCACGGCTGAAATACGTCATATTTTGGAATCAGCGAACTTGAACGATAGATCCCCACCCATCGCGACCTTCTCCACCAGCGCGCAGAGTCTCCGTGCTACGGTCCGACGAGCCCGCGCTGTTTTCCAAACCAACTCCGGTTCTGATCCTCTGGAATCCTGGTACCTAGCAGTCCGACATGGTTACCGGCCCCCGTCCATGACTGGCGTGCCTTCTCTGACCAGTACAAGCAATGCCGCTAACCGCACCGGTGCCGAGCTTCTTCATGGCTGCCCGGTTTACTTTGGGGTCAAGAGGAAACAACGCTTGTCTTATGTGGTGCGTACCTGCCGCCTCCGTGAGTTGCGTGAGGAAGCCGAAGCGCAACCGTGGGCCCAAAGCGCCCCGCAGTCGAGTGAAAACCTGGCAATCCACCCGCTGTCCGGCGAGAGACCGCGGTAGGGTCACGTTCTCCTCGAACCAGAGGTAGTTCACGAGGTTGTATTGCTGGAACATGAACCGATCCGCTACCACAGGGACGGCTCCCGCGTTCGGCGACACGTAGCATAGAAGTCCCCCAGCCGGCACTTGATGACCCTCGGTTGGGGCATCCAACCTGCTCAAGCTGTACATCAGTGACATCTTCTCAGCTTTGATGGCACCTACAATCGCCATCTACAATCCCGGAGGGAAGATTACAAACACTATTGCAAAACCCAGTCGTGTCTGGCGATCAACTGGCCCATAGCAACAACGAACGCCGCGCTGGCATCGTTTGTCTACGTCCCCCACTCTTTCGACATTAGCTCTCCCTTCGAAGATCTATGACGACCAAAGCCGCGCGTGCCCCTGGCTTCGGGCTAAGAGTAGACATCTTCATCATCGTTGGGTAGGAACAGTGCTTAGATCCGCGCAGGTAAACTCAGGACATCGTAGATGTCTCTCACCTCAAGCGAGGCGTTGCCCCCAGAGCCACGGCGGCATCTGCCACCCAGCGACGAGAGCGCGGCTCGCTTCGCCCAAGGCTCAGTAACGGATTGGATGAGTGTCCTGGCGGCGCATATTGCAGTTCAGCGACGGCTCTGCATAGTCGTCAGGCCTTCTCCACGCCTGTGCGTTTCTCGTGTCACGACGCTGAGGATAGTGAAATGCTAGCGGACTGTCCCACTGCGTCGCTGAACCTGCTGCCCCGCGCGCTGAAGTGAAGCCTAGCGCGCACACATAGATCGCATTAGCCGAATCCAAGCTGGTCGACAGTGAATGACTGCTGAGGACGACACCGTGTTCGCGCAGGAAACTAGACGGGCGTTAGTGCCAACGCCGGCGTGCCAAGCCACAGATTTGAGCGACCGGACGGTAAAGTGGGTAGCTTCCGCTTGCTGGAGGAAGTTTTCGGATCGTCTCGGCGCCTGCAGTGGTGGCGCAGCTCGCGATGTGACGTGTGCAGTCGGTGCGGTCGACCGGTGCGCTCGCACCACTTGAATCTTCGGTGGGGCAGTTTTGACAAACTTCCTGCTAGGTTCCGAGGGACCCCAGGAAGGCCTCGAGCCCGCCTGGGGTTTCTTCATGCCCTCAAACGCGTGACCGGTGCTGCCAAACCGAGGTGGCGAATCCCCGGAAATGGGGTGGCAAATCCCCGCGCTGAGGGTGGCGAATCCCCGGAAATGGGGCGGCAAATCCTCGCTTTTTATATGGGGCGGCGCTTAGAATGACCGCATGAACTCGGTAAACGCCCACATTCCCCGGCATGCGGTGTCAATCGCGCGGGAGATCCTCGAGGACTCGCCCCTGCTCGTTGTTCAAGGCGCGCGCCAGGTGGGGAAATCAACGCTCGTGGGGCAGGCTGTCGATCCACAACGCGCTCATATGGTCACCCTCGATGATCCACTTGAGCGAGCGTTCGCGGAAGCGGACCCGGCATCGTTTTTACAACAGGCCCAAGGTAAGACTCTTGTGGTCGATGAGGCGCAGCGCGTTCCGGCGCTCGCACTTGAGTTGAAACGCACAATCGATGCCGACCGGCGCCCGGGACGATTCGCGATCACCGGGTCGTCCGATCTGCTGCGCACCCCTGGTGTCTCTGATTCTCTCGCGGGTCGCGCGGAGTTTCTTCGCGTGTATCCGCTTACCGCTGGCGAAATTATGGAACGGCCAGAGCCCGAGGATTGGGTCTCGTGGATTCTTGATGGCGCAGCGGGAGCAAATGCTGGCAAGGTCTCCTACTGCGGCGGGGATGAGCTTCGAGGCATGGTCCTCGCTGGTGGCTATCCGGTTCCCGTGCAGCGTGAAGGGGAGCGTCGCAAAGCACGGTGGTTCGATTCGTATGTCACTTCACTCATCGAGCATGATGCGCCTCAACTCGCGGGCGGCCAGTTCCCTTCCCAGTTGCGAGCACTCTTGCGGCACGTCGCGGAGCAGGGCCAATCGGAACTCGTGAAGGCGAAAACGGCACGTGCTCTCGGGGTTGGCGAGACGGCACTCGGGGACTATCTCGCTCTCGCTGAGCGCATGTACCTTCTTGATGTCACGCCCGGGTGGGGAGTGGGTTTCACCAATCGCGTGGTCAAGCGCCCGAAAGTCGCCGTGGCTGATTCGGGCCTTGCCGCGTTTTTGTCGGGGCTCACGCTCGAAAAGACGCGCGTCGCGGGAGGCGCGGAGCTTTTCGGGGCAACACTTGAGTCGTTTGTGGGGGAGCAGCTGCGCGCGCAATCGACCTGGTCACGGGAGCGATTCAGCCTCCACCACTATCGCGAACGAGATCGGGAGATCGACGTTGTTGTTGAACTTGCCGATTCTCGCTTGATTCTCATCGAAGTAAAGGCGGCCGAAACCGTGACGGAACGCGCGTGGAAAAACCTTAATGCGGGGTCAGCTCCCTACAAGGATCGAGTCGCGGCGCGCGTGGTGCTGTACTCGGGAACACGCGCAGTCACCATGAAAAACGGAGAAGTCCCCCTCCACGTTCTGCCGGTCTCGAGTCTTTGGCAGCACCCTTAAAACGACGCATTTCTCCAATTCGCGGAGCTTGAAGACAAAGCCCTAGCGCACAAGCTCACCGAAGGTCGCTAAGGTACGCCAGGGCTTTTGTGCCGCGCATCAGGCGGCATGCCTCTCAATTAGAAGTAGGTCACGCACCACGGCTCGCGGCGGCGCTGCAGGAGGATGCCGAGCTTGTCGACCGCGTCCTCGTCACCGCGCACCCAGCCCACCGTTTCGAGGGCCTGGATGTTGACGCCGCCAAGGAGAGTTGAGCCGAGAGCCGGAACATCGATCTCCACTTGTGGCTCTCCCTCGTACGGCTCGCACGTGCCCTTGCCATCTTTCACGGTGAGGCGCCAGGTGCCGTCGGCAAACCCCATCGAATCCACCACGCGGAAGGTGACGTCACCTTCGGTGTAGTAGTTGCGGGCCTCGAGCAGCGCGGCCGGGTCGATCACGCGCAGCCACAGGAAATCATTGTGCTCGTTGATCTGGTAGCGGCGGCGATCGGCGAGAGCCCACGGGAGATGCTCGTCGTTGCGGGCATTGTCGAAGCGGACTCGGCGCACGAGATCGAGGGAGCCGAGGAACTCCCACATGGCGATGCTCGCGTCGGTCGTGCAGGGCACGAAGTCGATGACGTCGAGGGCGCCGCCGCGGCTTTCAAGGCGCCACGTCGCGTAACCGTCGAGTTCGCCCTTCTCGTTCCAGTGGCCGATCGCGCGGGTCTTGTTGTTCGTTTCGCGCGTGGGCTTGTCGATGGAGCCGTTGCGGATCTCCATCTCGGGCGCGCAGCGGCTGATCGAGCCGGTCTGGCGCGCGTGGAACTTCTCGAAGACATGATGGGAGGCTTCGGCGAGCTGGGTGACGTCGATGTATTCGCACGTGCCGGTGATGGGTGCGGACACGCTGAAGCCGGAGCCGGCGTGCAGCTCGACGGAGGTGCTGAAGATCGCGGGGCCGAAACCGAAACGCCCGTAGATCGCCGCTTCGGTCGCGGTGAGGGCCGCAACGGCGAGCCCCTTTTCCTTCGCGTCTGTGAGCGATTCCGTCATGAGGGTCGTGGCGATGCCTTGGCGGCGATGGGAGGCGAGCACGGTGACTTCGCTGATCTGGTGGCAGTCGATGACCTTGCCGCCAACGTTCAGTTCACCGGTCCAGTCCATGAAGGTGGCAACGGGAATATCGTTGCCGAGGCCGTAGGTGCGTCGTTCGGAATCGAGAACGGTGCGCGCGGTCGCTTGGCGCTCCGCGTCGATTTTCAGTTGATGCTCGAGAAATTTCTGCGAGGGGTAAGGATCGTGAAATCCCTGCTGGACGGCGGTGAGCCAGGCGGGATACCAGGGATGGTCGTCGGGATTTGAGCTCGTGACGTGATGGGTTTCATATTTGAGATTCACGCCTGGAACACTAGCAAGGTAGGGTTTGGGGGAGCTGTGCCTGGGGAGAGGAGCGTGCGATGTCTGCACTTGTGTTCGATGCGGTGTCGTTTTCGTTCACGTCGCGCCCCCTCCTTGATCGGGTGAGCTTTCGGGTGGGGGTAGGCGAGCGTGCATTCCTGGTGGGCCCGAACGGCTGCGGAAAAACGACGCTTTTGAGGCTCGCGCTCGGGGAACTTCTCCCGGATAGTGGCGCGGTTGTGTGGGAAGGAATGAGGTCCGACGCTCGCCAGCCTCCGTCGGCAGAAAATTTCACGGGGCGCGTAAGTGAGTATTTTGATGAGGCATTCGCACCCGTTCGTGCCCTTTCTGCGAGATTCGAGCAAGTCACGGCGCACATGGCGCAAGCTGCGGGTGAAAGCTCCGGTGACGTGCGCGAGTATGACGCGCTGCTCGCGGAAATGACCGCGCGCGATGTGTGGTCGCTTGAGTCGCGCATCGATGAAGTGCTTGCGGGGCTCGGCCTTCCGATGCTCGCTGGGGAGGGCCGCGATCGTGAAGTGGTAACACTTTCCCCCGGTCAGCGCGGGAGGCTCCCGCTCGCGGCGATGCTTATCGCGCGACCCGAGGCGCTCATTCTCGACGAACCCACGAACCACCTCGATGCGAAAGGCGTGGCCTTCCTCGCCGATACGATTCGCGCGTGGGAAGGGCCGGTGCTGATGACGAGCCATGACCGCGCCTTCATTGAGGAGACCGCGACCGCGATTTACGACCTGGACATCGCGACCTGGCAAGCCCTTGCGACGGCCGAAGGGCACGATCTGCACGGCGTGTATCGCACCAATGGCGCGTACTCCGCGTTCCTCGAGGCGAAGCAGAAGGCTCACCGGGCGCACGCCGACATCCACGCCGAGCAGCAGAGCGAGAAGCGGGAGATTCGTGCACACAGGAATGCCGCGCAATCGATCGCACGCGGCGGGGTGCGGCTCTCGGAAGCTGAAGGAATGGCGAAGAAGTTTTTTGCCGATCGTGCGCAGGCAACCTCCACGCGGCGAAAGCGAAGTGACGACAGGCGCCTAGAGGCACTCGAGGAGCGGGAGGTCCGTCGGCCTCGTTCCTACAATCTGACGTTCCCACTGGCGCCCGCGAACCACGCCCCCGGTCTCGCCCTTTCGGCGCGTGAAGCCGCCGTGCACGGGCGCTTGGCGCCGCTTACCCTCGATCTTTCGCGCGGGGAGCACCTACTCGTGACCGGCAGCAACGGTGCCGGGAAAACAACCTTTCTCAATTGGATCGCATCGGGAGCCCCGCCCGAAGGAGCAGGGGCGAGCGGCAGTATTTCGAGCGACCGCCCCGTAGGGTTTGTGCCGCAGCGACTGCCGCGCGTTGTCGACCCCGATTTCACGCGCGAGGTATGGACTGAGGGGGTGGGGGAGCGCGGCGCCGGAATGCTCCACCCCTCGATGTGGCACACACGAATCGAGGAGCTTTCAGCGGGCAATCAACGACGCGCCCAGCTTGCCCTCGCGCTTGCCGGGGCGCCGTCGTTCCTCGTGATCGATGAACCCACCAACTTCCTCGACCTTGCCACCGTCGAAGCGCTTGAGCGGGCCTTCAATGAATGGACGGGGACCCTCATCATTGCGAGCCACGATCGCTGGCTCATTGAGCATTGGGCGGGGCGGCGGCTCAATCTCGCACCTGCGCCCGCTATTGGTGCTACCGGGTGAGGGTCTAGCTGAGCCGCCGGGTGGAAGTGGTGAAAAATCGCCGTGTCGAAGCCGTATTCGGGTCTAACCGGGTCGTTTTCACCACCTCGGCCACAGCCGCTCCGTAAGGAGCCAGATTTAGGAGCCAGAGGTTAGGGGCGCCAGAAGGTTGCGACGTCCTTCTTCGTGGCAATTTGGTAGTCGATGAATGCCGCAATCAGCTCGTAATCGACGGGCGTATTCCACGGCTGGCGGGCAAGCATCGCGGTGCGGTCGGTGCCCCGCTCTTCCATGAAATCTTCGAAATGCTGCATTGTCGCTTTCTCGGGGGACACGGACATATGCATCTTCGCGGCTGAAAACCCCACGATGAACGTGCCGTGATGCGTGAACATCGGCGTGCTCCACGCGATCCGCATCTCCAGGTCCGGGTACGTCGCCTGCACCCATTCGAGCACCTCGATCATGCGCTCGCGTTTGGGGCCGTCGGGGATGGTGTCGAGGAATTCATCCAACGTCCTGATCGTCATGACTTCACCCTAGCCGTCAAGGCGAAATAGAGATACGCGGGGGACGAGTAGGATTGTTGGAACTACGGTTCGCAGGGGCCTCGGGAAGTGGCACTTTCTAGAATGATCGCTGACCATTCATTCCTGCGAGGAGGAGAAGCATGAATGCACCAAGCGTGCTCTTCGTGTGCGTGAAAAATGGCGGCAAGAGCCAAATGGCGGCAGCACTCATGCGTCACCATGCACACGGTGCGATCGAGGTGCATTCAGCGGGCACGAAGCCGGGAACGGCGCTCAATGAAGCTTCTCGCGCGAGCGTGGCAACCGTCGGAGGAAATTTTGACGGGGAATTCCCGAAGCCGATCGACCCACGCATTCTGCGCGCTGCAGACCGCACCGTCATTGTGGGTGGAGATGCGCACGTCGAACCGATCGAGGGAATGCGCGGCACGATTGAAAAATGGGATATCGACGAACCATCCCTGCGCGGAATCGAGGGGGAGGAGCGCATGGCCCTCATCCGCGACGATATTGATCGACGCGTGCGGGCCCTGCTTGCAGAGCTGACCGCAAGCGCCGAGTAAGCGAAAGGAATAATTGTGCAGGATAGCGCCGCACCCCGACTGTCCATCCTTGACCGCCTTTTGCCGCTTTTCATACTTGCCGCGATGGTCGTGGGAATTGCGCTGAGCGTGTGGGTTCCGCAAACCGCGGAGGTGCTCAACCACGTAAAAATTAGCGACATTTCGCTTCCGATCGCTCTCGGCCTCCTCGTCATGATGTACCCGCCTCTTGCGAAGGTGCGGTTTGAAAAAGCGAGACAAATCGTCCGCGACAGGCGGCTCATGATCCTCTCGCTGCTCCTCAACTGGGTGGTGGGCCCACTCGTGATGTTCGCACTAGCGTGGGTGTTCCTACCGAATGAACCAGAGCTTCGAACGGGCCTTGTGATCGTGGGTCTCGCGCGCTGTATTGCAATGGTGCTGGTGTGGAGCGATCTTTCGTGCGCGGACCGTGAAGCTACGGCCGTGCTCGTAGCGATCAATTCCGTGTTCCAGCTCGTCATGTTCTCGGTTCTCGGCTGGTTTTACCTGCAGGTCCTGCCCGGGTGGTTGGGGCTAGATACCGCCAGTGTGCACTTCTCCTTCGCGGCGATCGCGAAAAGCGTGCTCATTTTCCTCGGCATCCCGCTCGCCCTCGGCGTGCTTTCACGCATCCTCGGTGAGCGATACAAAGGCCGGGAATGGTTCGAGCACTCCTTCCTCCCGAAGGTCTCGCCACTCGCGATGATCGGGTTGCTCTACACGATCGTGGTGCTGTTTTGCCTCCAGGGCCGGCAGATCTTGCAGCACCCCTGGAGCGTCGCAAGTGTTGCCTTGCCACTGCTCGCCTATTTCGTGCTCATGTTTGGAATCTCGCTTATCGCCGCCCGCGCATCGGGCATGAACTATGCGCAGAGTGCCTCCACGGCTTTCACCGCCGCCGGAAACAATTTCGAGCTCGCGATCGCCGTGACAATCGGAACCTTCGGGGCGGCATCCTCCGAGGCTCTCGCGGGCACGATCGGTCCGATGGTGGAGATTCCCGTGCTGGTCGCGCTCGTGTACGTGATGCGCGCTGTGGGGCCTCGCCTTTTCCCTGGGGATCCGACGCTACCGCGCGTCTCGCACGGCAGTCGGGCTTGAGCGCCCGGAGCCTGTCGCCGCGGCGCGGTTAGTGGGTGGAGTTGGCCTGGATTTCGCGCAAGCTGTGCATGAGGGAGCGTTGGTCGATCCCGAACGTGTCGTGAATTGCGCGGTAGTGGGTGTAGATCTCGTTGTAGGCCTCGTGGGCGGTGGGGTTGGGCCGGTAAACGGTCGCGATCGCTGACTCGGCTTTGCCGGCGCTGTCCCAGGTCAGTTCACCTGCGGCGATCGCGCCGTGGAGGGCCGCGCCGAGGGCGGAGGTGTTCGCGGAGGAAGACACCTCGACCGGCATTCCGATGACGTCGGCCAGGATCTGCATGAGTAGGGGGCTCTTGGCGGGGATTCCGCCGCATACGATGAAGCGGTTGATAGGAACCTCAGCCTCTTCAAATGCTTCGAGGATGATCCGTTGACCGAAGGCCGCACCTTCGAGGAGCGCACGGTAAATGTGGTAGTCGCGCGTGTCGAGGGTGAGCCCGACGATAGCCCCGGAGAGGTTCGAGTCAATGAGCGTGGAGCGGTTGCCGTTCATCCAATCCAGGACGATGAGGCCAGAGCCGCCGGGTTGCAGGGCCTGGGCTTTCGACTCCAGGACCTCGAAGGTGGAGGTCGCGGAAATGGAGGCAAGGTCGGCGATGTCGGCCGAGGTCATGTTGCGGGCGAACCACCCGAAGGTGTCGCCGAAGCCCGCTTGGCCCGCTTCGTAAGCCCAGTGGTTAGGCAGGATGCCGTTCTTGACGACTCCCTGGATTCCCCGCGGGGTGCGGTGTTCTTTGGAAACGACGAGGTTGCACACGCTCGTACCCATGACGGCGACCATGGTTCCGGGCAGGGCGGCGCCAGCACCGAGGAAGGCGGCATGCGCATCGATGTTGCCGGCGGCAACGGTGACGTGAGTGTCGAGCCCGAGCCGCGTGGCCCACTCAGAGGTGAGCGTCCCGGCGCTTTCGCCCGGGTTGAGGAATTCGTGCCCCAGTTTGTCGAGAACGCCCGCGAAGCCGGGTTCGAGCGAATTGAGGAACTCGGGGGAGGGGTAGCCCCCTGCTTCTTCGCGGTAGTTGCCTTTGAAGCCTGCGACGGACGCTCCGCGCACCTCCGTGCCCACGAGCGTCGAGACGATCCAATCCTCTTGCTCGATGATGCGCGAGGTAGCGTCGTACACCTCTCGATCGTCGCGGAGGGTTTGCAGAGCTTTCGGAAGCACCCATTCGGATGAAAGGCGCCCACCGTATTGCGGCAGGAAGAGGCCACCTTCGGCTTCGGCAGCGCGGTTGATTTCTTCGGCGTGGCTTTGCGCGGCGTGATGCTTCCACAGCCGCGCGTAGGCCAGCGGGTGCTTCTTCCAGCGCGGGGAGCGCGAGAGTGGAGCCAGGTCGTCGTCTGTCAGCACGATCGTGCAGGCGGTGGTGTCAACACCGAGGCCAACGATCTTCTCAGGATCCACCCCGCTTCGGTCGACAACGGCGCGCACGACCTTTTCGAGGGCGACGAGGTAATCGTCGGGATCCTGCAGTGCGGTGTTGGGGGCGAGCTTTTCCCCCGAGGCGGCGAGCGTTTCGGTCATCACGCCGTGTTCGTAGAGGTGGGCCGCGGTTTCGATTTCCGCGCGATCGGCAAGCCGCACCAAGACTGAACGTGCGGATTCGGTTCCGAAGTCGACGCCGATCGCGTATGTGCTGCTTTCTGCCATGTCACTCCTCTTCGAGTGGGTGTGTGCGGGGGCCTCGGGCGGGTGGCCCGCTGCCCCGGCGTAACGTATGCTCAAATGAGCGCCCTCGGCTGCTCACATGAGCACAGTAGTCCTTAGTGTGACCCATGTCAATCACGGTAAAGTGCGTGGAGCAGGCCAGGCGCCTGACCAGACCAGGACGTTTGAGGAGAGAGGCACCGATGGATGCCGAGTTGCCCGAGCCGCAATTGATTGCGTCTCTCGCGCGCCGCCACTACCTCGAAGACGTCTCCAAGGTGCAGCTCGCCAAAGAGTTCGGCATCTCGCGGTTTCGCATCGCTCGGCTCCTGGCCAAGGGCCGCGAAGAAGGCATCATTCGCCTTGAGATCATCGATCCTTCCACTGACCTGCCCATGCTCTCCGAGCCCCTCGCGAGCCACCTCGGCCTCCGCTACGTGCGGGTAATCGGCTCCAACGGCACAGACACCGACGTGCGCACGCAGCTCGGATCAATGGGAGCGCAACTGCTCGGCGAACTCGTGAAACCCGGGGATAACCTGGGCCTCGGGTGGGGGCGGACGGTGGCCGAGGTCGCGAAGAACCTCCGACACCTTCCTCCCATCACCGTCATCCAGATTTCTGGCGCCCTAGCGGCCGCACATGCGTCGTCGCCAATCGACAACATCCGCGAGGCTGTTCTCAGCGCCAACGGCTACATCCACGACCTCCCGGTTCCCTTCTACGTGCGTTCGCCCGAAATGCGCCGCCAGCTCTTCGAAACCCACTCCTATGTGCGCGGGCAATTCGAACACCTTGACACGGCCCTCGTGTCGATCGGCTCATGGGAACACAAAGAAACGCAGCTCTATCGCGAATTCCCGCCCTCGGTGAGGGCACGGCTCGATCAGGTCAAGCCCGCCGGCGAACTCGCAGGCATCTGGTTTGACGAGACCGGCAGGGTCCTCGCTCCCGAAGTCACCAGAATGTGCATGACTCTCGAAACTCACCACTTGAGCCAAACCCCCCGCGTCATTGCGGTCGCCGCGGGGGCAAAGAAAGTGTCGGCCATTCTCGGTGCGGCTCGCACCGGCCTCATCACGGGCCTTGTGACCGACCGCGACACGGCCGAGGCTCTTCTCGACGCGCATTAGGGCGAGCGAGGCTGCCCGGTAACGTAGATGCAGACAGTATCGTTACCGCGCCCTGGAGCTGCCATGCCGAAGCCTCTCGTTCTTTCCGATATCCGCAATCGCGCGGGCGCGTTTGTGTCGGATTGGCGTGATGCGGAGGGTTATGAGAAGGGCGAGGCTCAGGAGTTTGTGCGCGGACTTCTTCGATGCTTCGGTATTAGTGGCCGTACGGCCGCCGTATACGAGAAGCGCGGTGGACCTGCCCTGAAGGGCATTCGTTCAAGGCTCGCATCCTAGATGTCACGAATGACTATTTCTCCTGTCCTGAGTGTCAGGAGATCCGGCGGGTCGCCTGGGAAGAGAAAAGAGCTTCTTTTGCAGGTAAGACTATCGCTGATGTACCCGAGCTGTTGGCCGCTTGGGACGACGACCTCCCTCCTGAGGGTGTTCGAGTCGACGAGAACCACTGGGGTTCGGGTTATAGATTCCGGTGTCCTGCTGGTCACCGAAACACGCGTCAACCTCTCAGCTATCTGTTTGGGGGCTGTTCTGCTTGCAAGGCAATTAAGACCAGGAAAGCAAATGCGGATGCTGCGGCAGCCGATCCCTCCGCGAGTAGGTTGACACCAGAGATCAGCAGCCAGTGGCACCCCACCAAGAATGGCAATTTGCGCCTTGCGGACGTCTCTCCCGAGTCCCGTCGCATGGTCTGGTGGCGTGACCCCGTCTGCGGACATGAGTTCCAAGCCACTCCCCGAGAACGCGATAAATATGAGCGGTGGCGCTGCCCGGTGTGCCATACAATCCTTGATTCGCTGGCATACCACTATCCAGAGGTTGCCGAGGAATGGTCGCCAGACAATCCGCTCTCGCCGTGGGAGATCCGTCCGAACACCTCGCAACTGGCTGAGCCACCCCTTTGGGTATGCAAAAACGATCCGGCTCATGTGTGGCGAGCCATGCCCGCAGCGCGAGTCAATGGGTCGCAATGCCCGGAGTGCATCGAAACAGGAAAATCACGGATCGAGACCGAGTACTATTCAGCAGCTCTTGCGCACTGGGGAAATGCGAAATCTGGTTCCCGCATTCATTCCGCAAAGTTCCAGACTCACTCCTCCTGGACTGTTGATATTTGCGTGGATCTTCCATCCGGGAAACGATTCGCCATCGAATATGGCGGCTCGTACTGGCATCGCAACAAAGCGGACGTTGATCGCGTCAAGACCTTAGATCTCCTAGCAGATGGGTTCCTTGTTGTTCGACTCCGTGAAGCCCCACTCCCTTCGCTGAACATCGCACACCCGAACTACCGTGAAATCACCGTGTACTCCGGCGCCCAAAACCCTGTACACAATGTCGCAGTTATTGCTGAGACGATCAGTTCTTGAGTGTGATCGCCTGCGACCTTGCGTCCCTGAATGTGGAGGTAATGGTGGAGTCGACGCTGATTTTGGCGTGGTCGACGAGGGTGTGCCATAGGTATGGGGTGAACTCGATGTGGTCGATGTCGAGTTTGTCGAGTTCTTCCTGGTAGTGGCAGTAGGCGGCTTGCTGGTTGTCGAGGTCGCTGATCTGGTCGAGGAGCCGGTGGTACTCCTCTAGGAGGGTGGCGTGTTTGCTGGTGAGTTTGTCGAAGCGGCTCTGGTATTCGGCCTGGTCTTGGGCGATGCGGGCGTTGCGGGCTATCAGCGCGTCGATCGTCTCGGCGGTCGCACCGACGCGCGCGAAGAGTTGGTCGGTTTCGATATGAAGGTCGGTGGAGTCCAGTTCGGCTCGTACGGCCTTGTCGACCAGCTCGTCGACCTGGTCCCGGCTGGCGAGGAAGTGGTGGACGGCGTCGAGGAACGCGGTGGTGATTTGTTCGTCGCTGACGTGAGGGGGTCGCACACGGGGTTCCACCTGCGTATTTGTGGTTGCACTGCCAGATGCGTTTTTCGTATTTGGTGCCGGCATGCCAGGTTTTCGACCCGTACCAGACCCCGCACTAGGCGCACCTGATTTTGCCGGAGAACGTGGGGTCTGCTGAGGGGTTGGTTGACTCCTGTCCACTCGTGCATGCGGGTGGGGTGAAGGAGAATGATTAGTGATGAAGTACGCAGAAGAGTTCAAGTAAGATGTCGTCGCGTTGGTGCGGGCAAGTGCCACGCAACGCGAGGTGTGTCGCGATCTTGGTATCTCGAGATCAGCAATGTCGAAATGGGTCGCTGATGCTGACAGACGTGACGCTGGCCTGCCGGTAGCAAAAGACGTGACCCCGGGGCGAGGATGCGCAGATTCGTGAATTGATGCGTCGGAACCGGCTCCTCGAGCAGGAGAACGAGGTACTCAGGCGTGCGGCGGCGTATTTGTCGCAGATTCATATCACGCCCCCAAAATAGTGTTCCCACTCGTCCAAGAGATGGCCGCGCCCGGTGCCCGCATTCGAGTGCCGGTGGCGGTGGCGTGCCGGGTGCTGGGGTTTACGAAGCAGGCGCATTACCAATGGCTGAAACAGCCGTTGTCTGCCCGAAAGATTGCTGACGCGCAGATCATTCAAGTATTGGGTGAACTCCACGAGGACGACCCCGAGGGCGGGTGCCGGGTGCGCGATCGATTCCCGCATGAAAGCGTCGCTCGCGGTTCGAGCGTTGGAGAACGCGCTCATGCAGCGTGGCTGGGTAGAAGGCGTGGTGGCGCGTAGCGATAGGGAAAGCCAATTTCGGAGTCGGAAGTTCCAGAAGGCGCTTAAGAAGCACAAGTTGAAAGGTTCGATGGAGCGTGTGGGGATAACGCAGCCATGGAGTTATTTTTCAGTTTGTTGCAGAAGAACGTGCTTGATCGGCAGCCGTGGCGTACCCGGCAAGAGCTCAGGCTCGCCATCGTGCACTGGGTTGAAGCGAAGTCTCACCGTAAACGCAAACCACGGGGCCTGGGAAAGTTGACACCGGTCGAGTGTGAGGGTATAAAGAGAGATGTAGTCGGTTTGGCTGCCTAATAGTGGAAACCCGAGTCAACCAAACCTTCAGCAGATCCTAGTTAGTTTTTTTCAAACCTTCAGCAGATCCTAGTTAGTTTTTTTTGCAGTACCCCTTGTTGGGTGACTATTATTTGTTATGCGTTGATGGGGTTGCGTTGTCGAACCTTTTTGGCGGTCCTCTCCAGTACGCTTCTTGACGGTTGACGGACAACTGAAAGGGGGGGATGCTGAGTGGTACGGTCAATCTCGACAAAACTTCAGCAGTCTCCAACGCGTAGAATCGCGCTCACGGTTCTTGCCGCGTTCATCGCGGTCATCATGGTTTTCTGTTCGCAAGTGGTATACGCCTTAGGTAGTGGCGATACAAACGGCGACACCAAGGCTTATGAGCTAGAAGGTGTATGGAAGAACCAGCCAGAGGTTGTTACCTCGGGTCTCGATGTTCTTTCGATGGTGTGGCACCTGGACATCAACGATTCGGCGCCAGCGCCAGGCAACAAGCCCACTGCTGACAACCTCCTGTCTGTCACGGTGAAGAATGCGCACTTTGGCGAGATCCCCGCTGAATGTCTCAGTGGAGATAAGGGTGCTTCAAAGATTTCAGAAGATAAGCGCACTCTGACTTGTGACATCGGTGAGCGCGATGAGGGTACAGCTCAGATGGTGCTATCGGGTGTCAAGGTTGATGGCCCGGCTGAGTCGAAGGTCTCTGCGAAGGCAACCTTCCGGGGTCTTGAAGCTGAGCTGCCAGAGATCCCGATCGTCGCGCCGTTCATCATGGACGCTAAGTTTGATGCTGGCGCACCGAGCTCATTGACTGGTCAGCCAGACACGTACCAGGTCATGTCTTTCCCGTTTTCGTTGGCGCATTCAACGGGATCCGCGGCGGGCCCGGAAAGCGTGAGTTATGACATCACGATCAATGGTGTCCGCGGTGAAAGAATCACTACGCAGGATGTAGCGTGTGCGCCTATCGATCGTGTGCATTCCGGCTACCCGTACTCCGCTCCCGGTAAGCCGCAGGAACAGACCGCGAAGTTCCCTACGTGTGAGTTCACTCTGGTTGATCCTGAGACGAACACTTTCCGACTGACGTTGTCTGATCTGGATTATGTTTCGAAACGTCCTGAGCTTGACTCGAATGGTGTCCGTTTGCCGCAGGTTCAGCCGAAGCATCCGCGCGAAGTTATCGCCGCTGGAGAGCTGCGCATCAAGGTTCCGTATAAGGCCTCCGGATCTGATTCGAACCGAAACACCAACGTGACGCTGAAGGCATCGACGCCGACGTACACCGCCGTCGACGGTTCAACGAGTGAGGACGACCCGTCGAACAACCAGAACCGCGCCCCGATGATCCGCGGCAACTGGACCGGTGCGTGGGTTGTTGGGTCACAGTACCCGAAGGCATACCCAGGTATCGGATGGTCTGATACGTCTCGCGCACCCGTGGGTGCCACTGTGATGTCGGTGTCCGGAATCGCCCCTCCGCGCGTTGAGGGCTTTTCTGACAACTGGATTTGTAACACCCTGGATACCGAGCGCGTCGATTTCGTCAACGCCCGTGTTGTTGCTGACCCCTACGCGAAGCCGAACGTCTACTATGGCGAAAACGTGGACGGCCTTAAGATCCTCTACTACACGGGTGAGGTTGAGGACCCTAACCTTTTCAAATGCGGAACCGAAGAAACCCCGTTTGATGAAGGGAAAGATGAAAAAGACGGCTGGAGCTACACCAAGCCTGCAGATCTTTCCACGGTGAAGGCTGTCAAGTTGCGTGTGCCTCGCGATAAGGGCCACTTGTCGAAGCTCCCGCAGTCGTACTTCTACCTGGTTATCGAACAGAAGATTCACGATGACGTAGAGATTGGCGCAGACGTGTGGGCGTGGACTTCTGTTCTCAACGAGACACGAACCGACTGGACGATGGGTCTTGACGCGAAGATTGCTTATGACCGCGTCACTAACGAACGGGAGATCACTCCTGGGTTCGCATCCCCTGGCGTTATCACCGACGGGGTCCGCTATCCATATGCAGGCCCGGGGCGTGACCTTCTACGCGTGGTTCCCTCGCTGCCTGTTGTAGTCAAGGACGTCGCCCAGCCGGAGTATGGTCCGGGTGAGGAAGCTGACTATACGATTCGTTATGGCCTCGAATCCGAGGTTGCGAACATGCCTAAGGATCAGGTGGTTATTGAAGACACCCTGCCGGCGGGCATGGAGTATGTTCCGGGTAGCGCTGACGTTGAGCCTGACGTGAAGACCAACGCTAACGGCCAGCAGGTTTTGACGTGGACGAAGGATGGCGTTGAGCCTAATATCCGCGTCTTTGAGGACGGCAACGCTTACGTCATTAACTACAAGGCGAAGTTGCCTAAGGACGCAAAGCCTGGAGCGGTTTACACCAACGAGGTCGCGGCATCGAGCCAGGGCCAGACCCGCAAGGCGACAGCTAAGGTGACGGTGCCGCGGGCCGGCTACACGTCGCTGAAGAAAAACGTTGAAACGCCTGTTGTTGAGACGACTCGGAACGGTGTTGCGGCTAACGAGTGGACGCTTAGCCTGACGTCGAATGACCCGACACGTTCGAACCTCACTGACGTGATCGATGTGCTTCCGTCAAACGATGATTCCCAGGGTTCGAAGTTTGATGGCACACTCAAGGTGACCGGAGTTGAAGGTGCTGAAGGCGCGAAGGTCTACAGCACCACTGTGGACCCAGCTGAGATTGATGAAGACCCGAATGCCAAGGTCAATGGTGGCACCGGAACGCCGTCTGACATCTGGGAAGAAGGCGTGAAGGAGGACGCAACCGCGCTCCGCGTTATCACCAAAGCCCCGCTGGCATTTGGGGATAGTCAAACGATTACTGTGAAGACTGAGCTGCATCAAGCCCAGCATGGCGATGTTGTTGTCAACAAGGCCGTGGGTCGTGCTGAGAACACGAAACTGCGGATGCGTACGTCTGCGCAGTTCACGGTGCGTACGCCTGTCGACGTCAGCGTTGAGAAGGTGTGGAAGGACGAGAACGGCGAAGCCCTTACGGAGACTCCGGACTCGGTGCAGGTGCAGTTGATGCGCCAGCAGGGAGATAAAAGCACCCCGGTGGGCGAGAAGGTTGTGCTTTCGGCCGCAAATGGTTGGAAGCACACGTTCGAATCGCTACCAGCCACGGTCGACGATGAGCCGGTCAGTTATACGGTGCAGGAAGACTCGGTTGAGGGCTACACCTCGCAGGTCAAGGTGGCGGACGCCGGTAGCGTCTTCGAGGTGACGGTCACGAATACACGTGAACCGGATCCGACACCGGATCCGACTCCTGAGCCGACTCCTGATCCGACTCCTGAGCCGACACCGGATCCGACTCCTGATCCGACTCCTGATCCGACACCGGATCCGACTCCTGAGCCGACACCGGATCCGACACCGGATCCGACTCCTGAGCCGACTCCTGATCCGACTCCTGAGCCGGCGCCAGAACCAACACCGGAACCAGGTGAGGAACCAACGCCGGAGCCGACGCCGGAGAAACCGGGGGTTCCTGAGAAGGGGCTGCCTCGAACTGGTGTGGAAGTTGCAGGCTTCCTCGCGATCGCGACCACGTTGCTCGGTGTTGGATTGTTCCTCAGGAGGCGACCACGTAAGCAGTGAAACTGCTGTGGTGAGAACCTGGAGGGATAAAACGAACTGACGAGTATACCTCTGCAGGCTACAAAAGGGCTGGGCATGGACTTCAAAATCCATGCCCAGCCCATTTCGTTGTTAGCCGATTGGTTCTAGCATTGGTTTGATG
Organism: Dermabacter vaginalis; assembly: GCF_001678905.1. Taxonomy (NCBI): domain Bacteria; kingdom Bacillati; phylum Actinomycetota; class Actinomycetes; order Micrococcales; family Dermabacteraceae; genus Dermabacter; species Dermabacter vaginalis. Next base: position 50,286 of record NZ_CP012117.1, read on the forward strand.
GTGTAGGCGATCGCGATGGTGTCGTCGGTGTCTGGGTTGGTCATCGCCACGCGCCATGCGTTCGCGAACTGGTTGACCTCGCCATCTATAGGGATGGCGCCGGAGATCAAGATGGTGCCTTCTTCCGCGTCGCCGCGTTCGGTGACTTTCTCGATCCAATACTTTGGTGGCAGAAGCTCTGCGAGGGTTCCGTTCTGGATCTGTTTTCCGTTGCGGTCAGCAGCGGTGACGAACGCTTCAAGGCGGATCGCGTCGAGGTTTTCTTCAACGTCCTTCAGGCGCCATGCTTTCTTGCTCAGCACGTCTGGGGACGTTTTCTTGCTCCAGGCAACGCCGTTCTCTTCCAACGCGCGGTCGGTGAGACCGCAGGCCACGGTGGGCAAGACGTCGTTGGCGGTGAAGACTATGGCCCACTTGGCTTTGCCGATTGGGGTTACCCGCAAATCGTGGACACGTAGTGGAGCTACCTAGTGGTTAGGCAGCTATTCCTTTTCTGCTAGTGATTAGACCAATTTGGTTCTCAAAGTCGACGGGGCTGACCATACCGAGTGCGGAATGTCGGCGTCGACGGTTGTAGACGACTTCAATCCAGTAGGCAACGGCCTTGCGTGCAGCATCACGGGTCGTCCAGCGCTTACGGTCGTAGAACTCGGTTTTAAGCGTCGACCAGAACGACTCAGCCATCGCGTTATCGAAGCACACACCAGTACGCCCCACGGACTGAGCAATGCTCAGGCTGCGGCAAACCTCCCAGAGCTGCTCGCTAGTGAATTGAGCTCCGCGGTCAGCGTGAAACACCAGCCCATCAGGAACGTCACCACGCAACGTGTGCGCCATCCGCAGGGCTCGCTCGACCAGGGAAGTATCTTGAACGCTATCCATAGCCCAGCCCAGCACCCGGCGGGAATGGCCATCGCGGACCGCGCACAAGTACAACCAGCCTTCACCGGTGCGCAAGTAGGTAATATCTGACATCCACACCCGGTTGAGCTCACCAGTATCAAACATGCGCTTGACCAGGTCAGGAAGCGTGGACTTACGCTTAGCTTGAATCGTTGTCACCGGGACAAAGGCCCGCGGTGAAATCCCCTCAATCCCCATCATGCACATCCGTTTAGCCACAGTCTTACGGTTAAGCGCAATGTGGTAGCGCTCGGCAAGTTCTGCGGTGATCCGCGGCGCACCATAAACCTCATCGGAGTCTTTCCAAATCCGGTGAATCTTGCGGTCAACATCATCGTAAAATGCTGCACGATCATCTTCGCCCGATAGTCGCTTCTGCTGCGTATGGGCCCATTTGTAGTATCCAGACCGAGACACTTTTAAAAGCCGTGCCATGCGCTTGATGCTGTAGTTCGCCTTCTCCTGCTGCATCAATTCGAACTTTTCTGCTCGCGTTGCTTCGCAGCGAAGAAGGCTGTCGCTTTTGACAAAAACTCGTTATCCATCTTGGCTTCAGCCAGCTCCCGACGAAGACGAGCATTCTCAGCACGAAGATCAGCCTCGCTCATCCCATCTGATGCTCCTCGGCGCTCACGCTCGAGTTTGACCCACCGGCCTAAAAGCCCGGCGGACACACCAATCTTCTTAGCCACATGAGCAATCGGACGCCGCGACTCTATTACCAGGTTCGCGGCTTCACGCCGATACTCCGGCGTGTACTTCTTGCGCTGTTGACTCACAATGAACATCCTCTCCTACGGACACAAGATCCGCACTAATAGGGTGTCCACTAAACGAGGGTAACCTCACTTGCTGAAGAACCCTCAGTTGTAAGCGATCCACCATTCCGAGAATACGCAAGCGCCCACCAAGTAGAGGCGGGCGCTTAGACATAGATACTGGGTTACTGTTTGATGGCTACTACTTGGGTGCTGCCGTCGCGGAATTGAAAGGTGACCCTGCCGTCGACATCGACGGTGCCTTTGTCGAGCAAAGCTACGCAGAGGTATGGGCTGAAGACCAACTGTTCAAGTTCAAGGTTGGCGGTCTCTTGCCTGTAGTAGTGGTAGGTGGCCAGCCGGTTGTGCTTGTTGTGGATTTCGTCGACCACGGCAGCGTGCTCAGCTAACAGCGCCTGGTGCTGTTCTTGGCTAGCGTTGAACGCCTTCTCGTAAACCTGTTGGTCTTGCGCGACGCGTGCGTTGTGGGCGATTAGTGATTCGAGCTTTTTCGCTACCTGGTCGATCTGGGCGATCAGTCCGGCTGCTTCGACTTCGAGGTCGCTGGTGTCGAGCGCGTCGAGTACGGCGTGGTTGACGGTGTCATCGGCAGGTGAGCCGAAGCGGAGGCGGATAGCCTCGAGGAACATGTACTTGAGTCGTTCATCGTTGATGTGCCCAGTAGTGCACATGGTGTCGCCTTTGTATTTGTGGCCGCAGCGCCAGATGACCTTTTCGTATTTGCTGCCTGCGTGCCAGGTTTTCGAGCCGAAGAAGTGCCCGCACTGGCCGCAGACAAGGGTGGATGAGAAAGGTCGGGTGCGGTGTTGGGCTCGCTGATTCGCGGTGCCTTTGGCGAGTTCTGCTTGGACGAAGTCCCACACTGCGGGGCTGATGATGGCCTCGTGGTTTCCGGTGACGTAGTACTGGGGTACTTCGCCCTCGTTGATGACTTGCTTCTTAGTGAGGACGTCTGCGGTGTAGCTCTTTTGCAGGAGTGCGTCTCCTTTGTATTTCTCGTTGGTGAGAATGGAGCGCACGGACTGGTAATGCCAGGTTTTATTCCCTGCTGCCGTGTAGGTTGCTGGCTCGTCTGTCAGGGTGTGCGCGATATGCCTGATGGAGTGGCCTTCCAGGTACATGCCGTAGATCCGGCGCACAGTTTTGGCTTGCTCGGGGTTGATGACGAGGCTGCCGTCTTCACCTTTGTCGTATCCGAGGAACCGAGAGTATGGGACGGTGACCTTGCCGTCGGCGAAGCGTTTGCGGTGCCCCCAGGTGACGTTTTCGGAGATGGAGCGGGCTTCTTCTTGCGCCAGCGAGCTCATGATGGTGATGAGGAGCTCGCCCTTTGCGTCGAAGGTCCAGATGCCTTCTTTTTCGAAGAAGACCTCCACGCCTTTGTCTTTGAGCGCTCGAACGGTGGTGAGCGAGTCGACGGTGTTGCGGGCGAAACGGGACACGCTCTTGGTGATGATCAGGTCGATCTTGCCGTCGAGCGCGTCGGTCACCATCTGCTGGAATCCGGCGCGGTGTTTGGTTGAGGTGCCGGTGATGCCTTCATCGGTATAGACCTTGACGAACTGCCAGCCTGCGTGGTCGCTGATGTAGCGGGTGTAGTAGTCGACTTGGGCTTCGTAGGACGTGACCTGATCGTCGTGGTCGGTGGACACGCGGGCATACCCGGCGACCCTGCGCAGGGTTGTTTGTCCAAGTGGAGCACCAGTGTGGAGCGCTCGGGTGGCGGGGATTGCTGTGACGGTGCGGGCCATTTAGCGTTCGCCTCGCTCGGCGCGCAGCCGCTCAGCCTCTGCCTTGGCCACGGCCCGGTACTTCGCCAGCGCTTCTGGTGGTGTTGGTGCTTGCCGTGGGTTGTCCAACCCGAGCCTTTTGGCTTCGGCCCAGCGAGCACGCACGAGTTCACCCCAGGCGGCTTTTCTTACTGGGGTCCACGAGCTCTTCTTCAGGTTTGGTCGCCACGTGTGCGAGCTGCTGGTGCCATCGGTGTCGTGGAACGTGTAGCGGTCTTTTCCCTGCACGTCGATGTGGTCGATACGCTCGGTGAACACGTCCTCGTCGAAGGCCTCGATACCCAGGACTCGGGCGATGAAGCCTTTGAGTGCCGTGTCAGAGATCTCGCAGGTGCCGCATCCGGTTTTCCGGCCTTTCTTGCGTTCGGTGCAGATCCAGTGCTCGGTGGAGATCGAGTTTTGGGTTTTCGGATTGCGTACGTTGCGCACGAACGAGCAGCTGCAGGACACGCATTTGATCTTCGACGTCAACGCCACAGTTTCTATGGACCAGTTCGCCCGGGCCCCGAGTTCGCGTCGGCGTGCAATCTCGGTTTGAACCGCGACGAAGGTGTCGCGGTCGATGATGGCGGGGATCGCGTTTTCCACCAGGTATTGCGGCAACTGGCCGGTGTTGCGCACTGCTCGTGCAGGCTTACCCTCCGGAGTGGACCATCGCCCTAACAGGAGGTCGCCGGTGTAGTGCGGGTTCTTCAGGATGTGACGGACCCATTCCCCGGGCAACTTGTTATCAGCCTGGTGCGGAACCCTACCGTCAGCGATGAGCTGTGCGGCCATCTTTTCGCACGAGGTCTTCTTCATGTACTGGTCGAATATCCAGCACACCACGGCTGCTTCTTCTTCGATGATCTGGACGTCGGTGCCGTCAGCGGAGTCGGTGTAACCGTACAGGTGGAAGCCGTTCGCTTTTCCTTCTTCGAAGCCTTTCCAAATGCGCCACTTCACGTTTTGGCTGATTTGCTCTGATTCTGCCTGCGCGAAAGAGGCCAGCAGGGTGAGCATGAGTTCTCCGTCAGCGCTGGTTGAGGAGATGTTCTCTTTATCGAATCGCACCTCCACCTCGAGGTCTTTGAGCTCGCGGACGGTTTCGAGCAGGTCGACGGTGTTGCGAGCGAATCGCGAGATCGACTTGGTGAGGATCAGGTCGATTGCCCCTTCCCGGGCAAGGGCCAGCATTTCTTGGAACTGGGGTCGATGCGTGGGCTGCGTCTCTGCGCAGGCTCAACGTCTAGCTCAAGGGACTTGACCCCGGTCGGGAGTTAGGTTAGGCTAACCTAAGTGAAAGGAGGTTTGCTGTGACAGACCGATCCGGTACAGTTCGACGCTCAGCTCGCGGGGGATTAACCGACTCAATTCTAGGTACCCGAAATCTCATGATGGTGGCCTCCCTGTCGGTGGTCGGCCTCATCATCCTCATCCCACTGAGCTACATCGCGCCGGCGGGTGCGGCTTCGCAGAGCGCAGTCTGGCTCGGGGTGTCCCTTCTCGGACTTTGGGTCATTCCCTACCTCCTTCCTCTGGCCGTTGTGCGAAGGCCGGGCGCTTCGCTGCTGGCCGCGCTGATCATCGGAGTTGTGAGCGTATTTACTACTCCCACTGGGCCTGCCGCGATTGTCGGTAACGTCATTGGCGGGCTCCTGGTTGAGTTTCCCATGGCGTTGATGCTGTACCGGAAGTGGACGTGGTGGGCGTATCTGATCTCCGCCGCATTCTTCGGGGCATTTAACAGCCTGTTGTACCTCACGCTGCTCAAGCACGCGGTGGGAATCTCGGTATCGGGACTGATCGTGCTGGTGGGAGTCACGTCGTCCGTCATTGGCGGTTTGGCCGTCGTCGGACTAACCCGTTTGCTCAACAATGCAGGCGTAGGCGTAGGCGTAGACCATCGTGAGTGAAAGGCTGGCCTCCACTTTGAGCAGCGAGCAACGGTCTGTGAGCGAGTCCGCGCGGGCGCTCCTGGCGGTTGAGGATCTTTCCGTTCACTACTTGGGTCAGGACCGGTGGGTGCTGCAACGTCCAAGCCTGGTCCACCTGAGCGGTCAGGTAACGGCCGTCATTGGGCCCTCTGGATGCGGTAAAACTACCTTCGTCCGAGCCGTGTGCGGCCTTGTGCCCCACTGTCTGCCGTCCGAATACTCCGGCAGCGTTCAAATTGCCGGCGCCGAAATCGCCGACGCCACGGTCCAGTTGATCGCTACCAATGTCGCCTACGTGGGACAAAATCCGGATGCCGCAGTCATTACCCGTACGGTGTATGACGATGTCGCGTTTGCGCTGCAGAACCTCTGCCTGCCTGTTCCTGAGATTGATCGACGGGTACGCGAGGCATTGGCTGCGGTTGGTCTGGAGACCAAGCTGTGGGAGAGCCCATGGAGATTATCGGGCGGCCAACGCCAGCGCCTAGCGATCGCGGTAGCACTGGCTATGCAGCCCCGCTTACTTGTCCTCGATGAGCCAACATCGACTATTGACACGCAAGGCACGGACGAGTTTTACAGCGTCATCCAACAGCTGGTTAGCGATGGCGTGGGCATCGTGGTGATCGACCATGACCTCGACCCGGTCCTACCCCTGTGCGATCACGTCATAGCGCTCAACGCGCAGGGCGCGGTGATCGCGCAGGGAACTCCACATGAGGTTTTTCTCAGCCATACCGCGGAACTTGAGGCGTGCGGAGTGTGGCTGCCCCGTGCGTTACGCGACGAATCCCCGCACCACGCCTTGACCTGCGAGCAGGCGGGCATTCGAGTTCCCCGCATCACGGATATCTGTGGTGATTCGGTGCAATATCAGCGGCGCACCGAAGCAGGATGGGAAACCATCGATGCGATTGACACGCTCGACGGTGGAGGCAGCGCCACGGTAGAGCTGGCAGATTTCTGTGTTCCCGGACGTTCCCCAGCTATCTCTATGCGGCTACGGGGTGGCGAGTTTATCGCGCTTATAGGGCCGAATGGCGCAGGCAAAACATCCCTGCTCGCGGCGCTGGCGGGTCTCATACCATCAAAGGCACAACGCGCTACGGTCTGCGGAGAGGTTGTGCGGCGAGGGCGGCACCAGGTCGGCTACGTGTTTCAAAACCCGGAACATCAGATGGTTTGTTCCACCGTGGCTGGCGAAATCTCCACGGGGGATGTTTCCGCGTCTAAAGCCGAGGCTATTGTGGAGCAATTCCATCTCTCCCAGTATCGAGACCAACACCCGTTGACTCTCTCAGGCGGCCAGATTCGTAGACTATCGGTGGCTACGATGGTCGCCGAGAGCCGCGATGTGATTGTCCTTGACGAGCCCACGTACGGCCAGGACTGGGCGAATACCTGCGAACTCATGGCCTTCATCGACGAACTGCGCGCTGAGGGCAGAACCGTCATCATGGCCACCCACGACCTAGAACTTGCCCTATCACGCTGCAGCCACATCATCGCGCTACCTGCTGCCGTTAGCGAAACTCGTGAAAACGCCGCATCCGCAGCACCAGCGAACCCGCCTTCGCCGTCCGTGCCCCGTGGACTCTTCTCATCGTTCAATCCTGTGACGTTGCTATTGGCGCTAATCCCGGCGATGGTCATGGTGTTCGTATGCAAGGACCCGGCCGTCAATGTTGGAGTGCTCATCGCAGCGAGCCTGGCCATGGTAGCCGCGAGAGCGAGTCGCGCTCGAACGGTCATGTCACTGCTAGCACCCTGGGTCATCGCAGCTGTGCTACTGCCGGTGTTCCGCTACAACTACACCATTGAAGAGGTCAGCCCACTCTACAATCACGGTGGCGAGCTTGCGGCAGCGAGCGGTATCGGGGCACTGTTGTCCCTCATGCTGCTTTCAGGCATCAGCACTCATCCGGAAGCGCTGCTTCGCACGTTGACGACGACGTTCAAGCTTCCCTATCGGGTCACTGCGGCGGGAGCTGCGGCTGTCGCCTTCGTCACTCGTTTCCGGCAAGATTTCCAGCTGTTGCGCACAGCGCGGGCATTGCGGGGTATTGGGGCATCATGGGGGCCGTTAGCGCCCGCAATTCGATGGGTGGGTTCCCTCGTGCCGCTGGCGATCCTCGCCGTCCAGCACGGCGAACGGGTTGCCCTGTCGATGGATTCACGTGGCTTTGGCGCCTATCCGCGGCGCACGGAACTCCAACACACACCGTGGCAGGTGCGAGATTGGTGCCTGGTGGGCCTCCTTTGGGCCGTTACTGCGTTGCTGTGGTGGTGGCGCCAATGAACGTTTCGAAAGACTCGACTCGACAGGAGCCTGATGTGAGTATTTCCGTCGCCGCACTAATCCGCCCGGCCAAGGGCGCGATGGTCCTTTCCGCAGTCCTCACAGCCTTAGGCGCTATCGTCACGCTGGTGCCGTTCGTCGCCTTACACAACATGGCCGCGATCTGGCTTGACGGGCAGGTGCGCACCGGCTGGACCGGAAAGCCGTGGGTTTGGGCCGTGATAGCGGTGCTTTCGCTGTTCGTGGGCCAATTGCTCTACCTGTTTGGATTGGGTGTCACCCACGAGGCAGAAGCCAAGCTCCGACATCGGTTGCGCGGCAATGTGGTCCAAGCGCTGGGCAGTTTGCCCTTGGGTAGGGTCTCGCAGGTGCCGCATGGGGCCATCCGCAAGATGGTGTGTGACGATACCGCAGCTATCCATACTCTCGTTGCGCATGTTCCCGGTGATGTCACCAACGCCGTGGTCTCGATGGTCGTAGGCCTCGGGTATCTCGTGTGGGTCGATTGGCGACTGGCGCTCGCGCTCTTTGGAACGTGGGCCGTAGCGATCATGATCATCGTCAGCACGACCATGCGCGGCTATAGCGATATCACCGAGCGATTCGGACATGCCCAGACCGCACTGGCCGCAGCCACCGTCGAAATGCTTGAGGGCATTAAGGAGATCAAGAATTTCCAGGCCACCGATGCGACCCGAACGCGCTTTAACGCCGCCCGCCAGCAATTTTCTGCCATCTCCTTCGACTGGGTTCGTCGCTCCGGCAGAGCGATTAGTCTGCTCGGTTCGCTACTGCGTCCAGCCACGGTCTTCGTCACGGTCGCGTTACTGGCGGCGCTATTCGTCGCGCAGGATTGGAGCACGCTGTCGGCGACGCTGCCATTCTTCCTGATCGCTCCCGGTATCCCGGAGGGGTTCACGGTGCTAGTCGGTCTGATGCAGCATATCTATGAGTCGCAGCTGGCGGCTCGCACCACGGCAGAGCTGCTTTCCGAGAAACCCATGCCCGAAGGCAGCCGCACCCAAGAAGAGGGCCCAAACCCCGGCCAAGTTGAGGTCTGTGAGGTTTCCTTCTCCTACGAGCCTGACGTGCCCGTTGTGCACGGTGTCTCCTTTACGGCTGAGCCCGGAACGGTCACGGCTCTGGTGGGCCCGTCGGGCGGAGGGAAGTCCACACTGGCCCGGCTGATTGCGCGCTTTTACGACGTCAATGATGGCGTGGTACGCATCAGCGGTGTGGATGTGCGCGAGGCGAGTTTTTCGTGGCTACTTTCCCGCGTCGCGATCGTCCTACAGGACGTAACGTTGTCGAACGATTCGGTCCATACCAATATCGCGCTGTCGAAACCGTCGGCAACGCGCGCCGAGGTCGAGGCAGCAGCCCGTGCGGCATGCATCCACGATCGCATTATGCGTCTGCCCGAGGGGTATGACACCGTGCTTGGCGAGGTTGGTGGCTTCCTCTCGGGCGGTGAGCGGCAACGCATCACCCTGGCGCGAGCATACTTGCAGGATGCGCCGATCTTGATTCTCGACGAGGCCACCGCGCAAGCAGACCCCCAGTCGGAGCGTGCGATCCACGAAGCGCTCAGCACCTTGGCATCCGGGCGCACGGTGATCATCATCGCGCATCGACTCGCCACCATCCGAGACGCCGACCAGATCCTCGTGATTGAGGACGGCCACATCACTCAGCGTGGTAGGCACGAGGACTTGGTCGACCAAGCGGGGACCTATAGCGAGATGTGGCGGGCCCAAGAACTCCATTACATGGCCTAAGGAGAAACACGCTCATGTGGAACCTAATGATCAGGGTCGTCAACAGGGCCGAGTTGCGTACGTTGGTGGGCTGGTTCGCCTTCTCCGCTGTCCTACAAGGCATCACACTGGCGTTGATGATCCCCTTCCTTCGGGCATTATTCTCCCGCTCTGAAACCCTTGGCACCTGGCTCGTCGTCGTTGCCATCCTCGGCGCGATCACGGTGACGGTCGACACCTTCGCGATGTACCGCTCCTATCGGATCAGCGTCTATGAAGTATGCGATACCTTAATTGATCGCGTAGCAGATCATGTCTTGCAGCTGCCGCTTGGGTGGTTTAATGCCAAACGCGAAGCGGACGTGGCTAATGCGACATCCAAGGAGATCAACACCCTGTCGCATCTGGCATCAATGGTGATCCCGAACCTGTGCAACGCCTTCATCGTGCCGTTGGTGATGCTCGTTGCCACCGCATTCATTGAGTGGCCGTTAGCTGTGGTCATGGCAGTGTCGATCTTGCCGTTTATTCTCACGTGGCGGAAAATGTCGGCGGCAACAACCAGAGCCAATGACATGGAAGACCGTACCTCGGCCGCCGCAGCCGGCCGGTTGATTGAGTTCGCCAGGCTACAACCGGTGCTTCGAGCCACGGGTGCCGCGACGTCGTGGGACCCCGTACAAGAGACTCTGCAAGCCGACTCTGAGGCGACGTTGGCCGGGCTTCGGATCAAGGGCCGACCTGCCCAAGGATTCAACCTCATCGCTAACGTGACTTTCGCGGTGGTGCTCGCCTTGGGGCTGTCGTTCGTGACCGGAGCGCGTCTGGACCCGATTGCGTATCTGGTGATCGCGGCGGTCAGTGCGCGCATGCTGCTGCCGCTCACAAAAGCCGCGCTCTACGCATCTGAGGTCGATAACGCCGCAGTGGCGTTGCGCCAGATGGGAATAATCCTTGATGCCGCGCCACTTGCCGAACCTGATTCCGAGCAGGCACGGGAACCGCGTGGGACGTCGATTGATTTCCGAGGAGTGTCGTTTTCCTACGAGTCAGGCCGGCCTGTCCTAGACGATGTCTCGCTCACCGCCCCGCAGGGAGCAGTCACCGCACTAGTGGGGCCGTCAGGGGCCGGGAAGTCGACGATCTTGCGTCTCACCGCAAGGTTTTGGGATGTCGACGCCGGTAGCGTGACCATCGGCGGGGTGGACGTGCGCGAGATTCCAACCACGCGGATCATGGAGCTGACCTCGATGGTGTTCCAGGACACCTACCTGTTTGACACCACGATCCGGGAGAATCTGCGGATTGCCCGTCCCAATGCGACGGACGCCGAGTTGGAAGAAGCAGCTCGCAAGGCGAGACTTGATCGGGTGATTGAGGCGCTGCCTCACGGTTGGGATACCGAAGTGGGGCCTGCCGGGCAGAGCCTGTCTGGAGGTGAGCGCCAACGAGTGGCAATCGCTCGGGCATTCATCAAGGATGCTCCGATACTGCTGCTCGACGAGATTACCTCGGCGCTGGACGGCGAGAATGAATCGGCGATTAGCGACGTCATCAGTCAACTATCTGAGGGCCGCACTGTGATCGTGGTAGCGCACAGACTATCCACCATAGATAGCGCCGATCAGGTGGTCTTCCTCGAACCCTTAGCGGACGGTGCTATCGTCGCCGAAACCGGCACGCCTAAGGAATTGTCTAGTCGGCCCGGACGGTTCCACGATTTCGTGGCTGCCGCCGATGCGTCGTATCGTTGGCAGCTGAGACACACCTCAGATTAGCGGACGCGGTCCCGGTGTCAGGCGCCAAGCCCTAAACCCACAGCTCGAATCGGAGTACCTCGACACGTTTGGCACACGTGGTGCTGTCGCGAACATGGCGCTAGTGGGATCATGTGCGAACAGCATCTCGCTGATGAGCGAGGGCGCTACTAATCACCAAGGGAGTTGAGTCCCTCATAGTGGTGTAGCGGGGTGGTCGTGCTGGACAGCAGGGCGGTCACCGCGTGATCCTCGAGTTTCGTCCCCTACAACTCACTCGCGAAAGGCCACACGATGACCGCTACCCATATTGTCGACCCTGCCGGGCTGCTTGGCGAACTGCTTGCCGAGGCGTCACCTGTTGCAGACTGTGATCAACGAGTTGCTGTCTGCGGATGCTGATGCGGTTGCAGGTGCCGAGTACGGCCGCCCAGATCCTGACCGACGGGCCCAGCGCAACGGCTACCGCCACCGGCCTCTCGATACCCGTGTTGAGACCTTGGACATCGCGGTCCCGAAACTACGCCAGGGCACCTATTTCCCTGAGTGGCTGCTGGAGCGTCGCAAGCGCGCCGAGTCCGCATTGATCACTGTTGTTGCCGACTGCTATCTCGCTGGAGTCAGTACTCGCCGGATGGACAAGTTGGTCAAGACGTTGGGAATCGACCGGCTGTCGAAGTCCCAGGTCTCTCGCATGGCCGCCGAGTTGGACGAGCACGTCGCCGAGTTTCGACACCGCCCACTAGGCGATGCTGGGCCGTTCACGTTCGTGACCGCCGACGCGTTGACGATGAAAGTTCGCGAGGGAGGTCGTGTGGTCAACGCGGTCGTCATGCTCGCGACCGGGGTCAACGCCGACGGGCATCGCGAAGTCTTAGGGATGCGGGTCGCCACGAGCGAGACCGGCCCGGCCTGGAACGAGTTTTTCGCCGATCCGGTCGCCCGAGGACTGTCCGGGGTCCGGCTGGTCACCTCCGACGCCCACCGAGGCATCGTGGAAGCGATCGCGGCGAACCTGCCCGGTGCCGTCTGGCAGCGTTGCCGCACTCACTACGCCGCGAACCTGATGAGCATCACTCCCAAGAGCTTGTGGCCGGCGGTCAAGGTCATGCTCCACTCCGTCTATGACCAGCCTGACGCCGATGCTGTTCACGCCCAGTTCGACCGGCTACTGGACTACACCGCCGAGAAACTCCCCGACGTCGCAGACCACCTCGATGCCGCCCGCGCTGACATTCTCGCGTTCACCAGCTTCCCGACCGAGGTCTGGCAGCAGATCTGGTCGAACAACCCCACCGAACGGCTGAACCGCGAGATCCGGCGCCGCACCGATGCGGTTGGGATCTTCCCAAACCGGGAAGCGATTGTCCGGCTCGTCGGCGCCGTCCTGGCCGAGCAAACCGATGAATGGGCAGAAGGCCGCCGCTACCTCGGCCTGGAAGTCCTCGCCAAGAGCCGCCTCAACCTGATCACCACACCCACAACCACGACCGATGCCGACATGCCCGCACTCGCAGGCTAAAACCCCAAACGAGAGGAAAACGCCGTTACACCACTACAAGGGACTTGACCCCCAACTTGCTAAAAGCTTTGTAGTTGACTAGGAGTGCAGATGGTCGTCGGCCCACCTGCAAGAACGAATAGCAAGCGGTATCGTCTACAGGTAGAGGTGCTACCCGCATCATTTGTCGAGACCCCGCGTCTATTCTTGCGCGCGAGATCCCGACTGGTTCACCCCCTCTACGGACGCCAGCCGGGTAGTGACGTGCCAGATACTCAGCGGTACAGCAGGCTAATCTCCAAACGTCCGCGGCAGCCGGAATTCCCAGTTCATAGCCGGTAATGACGCTATCCGATAGCGCCACTCCGCACTGGGGTCTTGTATCCAACGTGACCAGTTGTGCGATCCGGCGTGTGGCTGCGGCAACTTCCTTATCATCGCCTACCGCGAGCTTCGCGCCCTCGAGCTGAAGATCCACGAGCGGCTCCAGGAATTGAACAGTGGCGGCGTTCAGCTGGACCTCATGGCGGAAGATCTTGTGCACGTGCGCCTTCGCCAGTTCCACGGCATCGAGATCGAGGAGTGGCCCGCGACAATTGCCCGCACCGCGATGTTCCTCGTGGAGCATCAGGCAAACCAGGCCATGAACCTCACTCTCGGCTATTCGAAGCCGATGCTTCCCCTCCAGGATTCCGCCCAGATCACCGTGGGCAACGCATTGCGCCTCGATTGGCGCGAGCTCGTGCCGACGGGCCCGAACACATTCATCATGGGCAATCCGCCGTTCATTGGGCAGTACACGAAGGCAGCGGATCAAACGGAGGATATGAAGCTCGTGTGGGGCGAGCTTTACGACGGTTACCTCGAGTACGTGACCGCTTGGTTCAAAAGTCGAGCGATTTCTTCCGTTCCGTCACTGGCGGCCGCTTCGCGTTCGTGTCCACAAACTCCATTGCGCAGGGCCAGCCCGTTCCCGCGCTGTTTGGCCCGCTTTTCGACGTGGGCTGGCGTATCCGTTTCGCCCACCAAACCTTCGCGTGGCAGAGCGAAGTACCCGGAAGTGCCGCCGTTCACTGTGTCATTACCGGCTACGACAAGCACGAACGCAGCGCCCCGCAGCTGTTCACCTACAACAATGTCAAAGGCGAGCCGCCCCAGGTTCCCGCAAAGCAGATCAATGCCTACCTCGTGGATGGGCCGAACGTACTTGTACAGAAGCGATCAAAGGCGTTGAGCCCTCAGCTTCCGAAAGTTGCTTTCGGCTCTAAACCAGCTGACGGAGGCAACCTCATTGTCGAAGCCGATGAATATTCCGAAGTTGCCGCGGACCCCACCGCCGCGAAATATCTACGGGAGTTTCGTCAAGGTCGCGAAGTCGTTCGAGGCCTTGATCGTTGGTGCCTGTGGATGGCGGATGAAGACTTCGAGCCCAGCGACATCCAACGTGCACCGGTACTGAAAGAAAGAGTAGAAGCCTGCCGTCGGTGGCGCTCGTCGCAAACGACGGGCAGCGATGCCTATAAGCTCCGAGACACGCCCCACTTGTTTAGGGGAAATGCGAACCGTCCGCTAGTGCCTTACGTAGGGATCCCCGCTGTGGTTTCGGAAGCAAGAAACTTTTACACTGTGCAACATCTCCCGGAGACAGTTATAACCGGAAACCAACTTTTTACTGCCGAGGACCCTGACGGTTTCCTTTTCGGCGTGATTTCGTCGTCGATGTTCATCACATGGCAGCGCGCGGTGGATGGCCAGCTTAAATCAGACTTACGCTTCTCGAACACGCTCGTGTGGAACAACCTCCCGCTCCCCGCCGTCGAACCGGAACTGCGCGAAAAGATCATCGAGGCGGGCAAGGGCGTGATCGCGGCGCGCGAGCTGCATCCCGAGCGTTCTCTCGCCGAGCACTACAACCCCCTCGCGATGAGCCCCGCGCTTCTCAAGGCGCACGCTGCGCTCGATCGCGTCGTCGACAAAGCGTTCGGCGCGAAGAAACCGCTCCACTCGAACGAGGAGCGCCTCACCCTGCTCTTTGAGCGCTACGCAGAGATGACCGCCGCTGAAAACGAAGGCCCGCGGCGGTAGTGCTTTTGCGGGCGTCAAAGCGCGACTTTGGCGGTCGCGGCGGCTTCTGCCGATCGACCCTGCATGGCTAACATCGCCTAAAGGTGATATTATCGATCTGTGGCGATGTATATGGGTGAAGAAACCTCCCTCGAAGAACGTGAGAACTGGGTGACTCTCTTTAAGAGCCTCGCCGATGGTCATCGGCTTCAAATCATCCAGCATTTGCTGTTAGGCGAACACCGCGTGACGGACCTCGTCGAGCACGTGGGTCTTGCGCAATCGACAGTGTCAACGCACGTGGCCTCGCTACGAAAAAGTGGGCTCCTCGCAAGCCACACGCATGGCCGCGCGACGTACTACACCTTGGCGTATCCCGAGGAAACGAAGACGCTTCTCACGGCGGCAAAGGCCTTCTTCGACGGCACCGAAAAACTGAGGCAAACCTCGCAGCCGGAGAGCACGAGCCATGACTAAACCATCCGTGTCGCGCAGGCGCAAGCACTCTCACGAGGCACACGACCACAGCATCTCTGCCGACGCCGACCGCACGACTCTGTGGGTGGCCTTGATTGTGCTGAGCGTCTTTATGGTCGCCGAAGTCATCGTCAGCCTTCTGACTGGCTCCCTCGCACTGCTGTCGGATGCCGGGCACATGCTGTCCGACGTCGGAGCGATCGGGCTAGCGCTATGGACCATTCGCCTCGCCGCTCGGCCTGCCCAAGGGGCGTGGACCTGGGGCCTCAAACGCGTGGAAACCATCTCCGCCGCGGTCAACGGCATTACGCTCCTGATCGTGGCTGGAGTCATCGCTGTGGAGGCAGTCCGGCGTCTGTTCGAACCACCCGAGGTCGACGGTGGCCCCGTGCTGATCGTTGCCCTGGTCGGGGTGGTCGTGAACATCGTCGTCGCGTGGTTGGTTGCTCGCGCCAATCGCTCAAGCCTCAATATCGAAGGTGCCTACCAACACATTCTTACCGACCTCTACGGCTTCCTCGGAACCATTGTTGCCGCGCTCATCATCATGGTGACCGGGTGGACTCTTGCCGATGTCATTGCGTCCCTTCTGGTGTGTGCCCTCATGGTGCACGCAGCGTGGAATCTCTTGCGCGCCGTCGGCCGAATTCTGCTCGAAGCAGCCCCGGAAGGAATTGACCTCGAGGAAGTCACCACCCACTTTCTTGAACTTCCCCACGTGCAGCGCGTGCATGACCTGCATGTGTGGAGCGTCGCGAGCGACCTGCCGGCACTATCAGCCCACATTGTTGTCGACGACGAGTGCTTTACCGACGGACATATTCCCGAATTACTCGGCCAAGTGCAGCACTGCGTCGCGGGACATTTCGACGTTGAACACTCTACCTTCCAGTTCGAGCCGCCTCATCACGGGCCAAAAGAACTCTCCGTTCACCCTTGAGCGGGCAAGGAGCACTGATCCGGCACTCTCCCGAGCAACGGAAGGGGTGCCTGCAAGCAAAGTTCCTCCTTGGCGAACGAGATGAGCGTGAACTTGAGTGCCTGGGCTCTATAGATAATCGCGAAAGTCCGCCAGTTCCTGGCCGACGCGAGAGATGTACGTCGGCAGCGCCATGCCTGTCATTGACGAGTAGTGAGTGATCCGAGCGACCTGAGTGCCATCTCCGCAACACTCCCGAAGTGCACCGAGGGATGCGGGATCATGAAGTGCTCTGAAGGCCTCTGCACCAAGACAAATGATGAGTGGGTCGTGGCTACCGAGAGTTTGGAGTTCCTTGCACAGGCCCTCGATCTGCTCGCGCACGAAGCGTGGATCCCGTAGAAGCGTGTTGATGGGCATCGACTTGCTGCTTCGGAACGGCGCGAGCGTACCGTTTCGCATTTTCACGAGATCGGTAATGTACGCGCCCTCGAGTCCATTGCCTTTGCATGCCTCACGTAGACGCTTATCGCTTGTGCGACCACACTCTTCATGAAAGCTCGCGAAGCTCAAATTGTCAGTGACGTCGGTGATGTCGGCGGCCCGCTCGGCAAAGTTGAGGGCGACGAGTACAAGATCTGTGCGTAGCGAAGGGAGCTCGGTATCCAACTGTTGCTGGCTCCGCACTTCTCCAAACGTGCGAACTACAGAATCGAGCTTCAATTGTGGAGCGCGGATGGGGTCGGGGTGCCAAGTCGATTCATTCCACACGGCCCAACTCCCGCAGAGACCGTAGCGCGTGCGCATTAAGTCGAAGATTTGGTAATCCACTGACGAATCCCTCGAGATTAGTTCTTCAGTTAGTTGGCTCTGAGGGTAGCGTTGGAGAGGACTGGTTTTGAAATCGTTAGGACGTCCACCATGGCTACCGACAATACCCCCACAATCGATGAGTTTCGGCCGGTGGTGTTAGCCGTTCTTGCTGACGGCAAAGTTCGTGGTTTTCGAGAATTATGTGAACTTGTTGCTGATGCCGCTGGGCTCACACAGGAGACACGGAGTGAACGACTCAATTCGGGTCAGCCGCGATTCATGAATCGTACGGGGTGGGCGTGCTCGAGTATGACCAAGGCGGGCCTTCTCGAACGTCCGAAGCGGGGGACGTATCGCATCACCCCCAACGGTCTTCAAGTCGCACAACGGAACCTGCTTTCTTATACGGAAAAAGACCTGTTCGAGTGGAGGGCCTGGCAGGAATATCAGAATGAGGTCACCGCCCGGCGATCCGAAGACGCGCCCGCCCCCGCTGTGGTTAACGAGGCTGCTGAAGAGGCCGATCCGGTCGAGGCTATCGCTACGCGCACACGTGACTTCAACGCTCAGGTTGAAACCGACCTCCGGAAGCGCCTCCAGGAAAACTCGCCAGAGTTCTTTGAAAAAGCCGTCATCGACTTGTTGTGGGCAATGGGCTACGGCGGCGATTATGGCGAGAAGCAGCATGTTGGGCGCTCGGGCGATGGCGGGATTGATGGCATCATCCACCAGGATGCCCTCGGCCTCACGAACGTGTATATCCAGGCGAAACGCTACGCCGACACCAACAGGGTTGGTGAGCCCGAAATCCGCAACTTCATCGGCTCTCTCGATGCACAGGGTGCCAACCTCGGTGTATTCATCACGACCTCAACATTTCTAGACCGAGCGAAAGTCACCGCTGCCGGTTACCGTCACGGGCGGATCGTGCTGATCGACGGCTTGCGCCTCACGAAGCTGATGCTCGCCTACGGCGTCGGCGTCGAGAAGGCCCACGAGTTCACGCTCTATTCCGTGGACGAGGACTACTTCGAAGAAGACATACAGTAGAAATGGCCCGCCAAGCGTTGCCGTTCGGCGGGCCGAGAGGCAAGGGCAGAGCTCTTACTCGGAGAACGTGATCTGAGTGAACTTCTCCGTCTGCTCGCGGATGCCCGTTTCGGTGGGGAACCGCTCGATGGAGGAAGCGCCGTAGAAGCCGACGATGCCGTCGGTGTTATCGAGAATGTATTGAGCATCCTCGGGATTGGCGATCGGGCCGCCGTGGCAGAGGCACAGGATGTCCGGGTTCACGCTTCGTGCAGCGTCGGCGAGCTCTTGGACCTTCTTGGCTGACTCCTCGAGAGTGAGAGCGGTCTGCGCACCGATCGTGCCCGAGGTCGTGAGGCCCATATGGGGCACGAGAATATCGGCGCCTGCAGCGGCCATTTCTTTCGCCTGTTCGATGTCGAAGACGTAGGGCGAGGTGAGAAGATCAAGCTCATTCGCCATGCGAATCATGTCGATCTCGGGGCCAAAGCCCATGCCGGTTTCCTCGAGATTCGCGCGGAAAACACCGTCGATGAGGCCAACCGTCGGAAAATTCTGTACACCCGCGAAGCCGATCTCTTTGACCTGCTTCAAGAAATGCGGCATCACGCGGAACGGATCCGTGCCGTTCACGCCCGCGAGCACAGGGGTGTGCTTCACAACCGGAAGCACCTCGTTTGCCATCTCCATGACGATGCCGTTCGCGTCTCCATAGGCGAGGAGCCCGGAGAGTGAGCCGCGGCCAGCCATGCGGAAGCGTCCGGAGTTGTAAATGACGAGGAGGTCAATACCGCCGGCCTCCGCCGACTTCGCCGAAATACCCGTTCCGGCACCGCCGCCGATGATGGGCTTTCCGCTCGCGACCTTTGCACGCAGCGCTTCAAGGATTTCTTTGCGGGACATGTCAGTTCTCCTTCTTTCCCGATTGGTTGCGGATAAGTTCGTGGAGGCGTTCGGCCATTGCGCGGCCGAAGCCCTCGTCATTGATGGCACAGCCTTGCTCGTGCACGGCAACGGGGCTGCCTTCGAGGCTCTGCTTCACGGCGTCAAAAAGTGCGGTATCTGCTTCGGGGTCATGGAATGGGCCGCCCTCAACATCGATGCCACTCAAGCCTTTTGAGGGAATGAAAAGCTCGGTGGGCCCCTTCGCGGCGGCAAGCTTCGTGCCGATGCGGCGACCCAGTTCGTGTGTCTCGGTGGGGGAGGTGCGCATGAGAGTGACCGTCGGGTTGTGCACGAGGAATGTGCGGCCCTCAAATTCGCTCGGGACCGAGTCTTTTGGACCGAAGTTCACCATGTCGAGGGCGCCAAGGCTCACCACTTGCGGCGTTCCCGTACGCCCTGCCATCTCGAGCCGGTCGGGTCCGGCACTTAGCACTCCGCCCACAAGATCGTCGGCGAGTTCCGTTGTCGTCAGGTCGCACACGCCAACAATCAATTCCGACTCGATGAGCTTTTCCATTGCCCGGCCGCCTGTGCCGGTCGCGTGAAACACGAGTACTTCGTAGCCGAGATCCGAGAGAGTCTTGCGAGCCTCATCTGCTGCGGGAGTGGTGAGCCCGAACATCGTGAGTCCCACGAGAGGGCGGTGCTCAACAGGGGTTCTCTTCGTGCGTGCTTCGAATTCCTTCGCCATTCCTGCGATTGCTGCGGCCGCATTGCCGAGTACCATCGCAGAAATCGAGTTGATGCCGGCAACATCCACGACCGAGTACATAAGTGTCGTGTCCGTTTCGCCGACATACGGAGAAACATCCCCCGAGGCCATGGTCGACACGAGAAGCTTCGGAAAGCCCACCGGAACCGCTTGCATCGCGGGCGCGGCCACAGACGAACCGCCCGAGCCACCGACCGCAAGAAGACCGTGAATGCGGCCCTCTTCCGCGAGCTTCTGCACGATCGTGGCAGCACCGCGACCCATGACCGCCATCATTTCGCCGCGGTCGCGGCGCTCTCTAAGTTTCGCGGCATCCTCGCCGGCGGCCTCGATAACTTCGTCGGAAGAGACATCCGCGAAATCGGCCGTGGAAAACGAGCCGACGTCGACGGCGAGCACGTTGACTCCCAATTCTGTGAGACGCCCTTTCAGCCAGGCATAGTCTTCGGCTTTTGTATCGAGCGTTCCTACCAAGGCAATGGTCGTCATTATGCACTCCTTCGTCATCGACTTCTTCCACGGTAGATCTCTGGGATGGGCACTGGCTAGGAAGCCACCTCCTCAGCCGGCCCTTACGGTTTCGAGACCACTCATGGGCTACGCGTACATGTGTGGCTAAGAACGCCCAGGTTCGTTATCAGTCCGTGATGTTTACTGGGGCACGTACGAAAATCCCGAAGAACGTGTACGTGAAGGATTGAGAAAACGGGGGATCGACATGCACTACGACATCGACGACAGGGCAGCCCAGGCCACCATCTCGCAAACGGCCGGAACCGTCTCAGAAATCGAATCTGCCGACACGAACCTGAAGGATGATGCGTCGAGTTTGGGGGGCAGGCTCACGCACAGCCCTAAAACGGCGGCCGCCCTCACGGGTGATGTTGCCACCGCCTTTGAGGCAGCGGGTGAAGCCCTCGTGGGGATGGTGAACAACAACCTCCAGTCGTCGTCGGATGCGGTGAAGTCGTACATCGATGGTGACAACCAGATGTGTACGCTCGCCGATGCGGGACGGCAGCAGGCCTACGTGACCGACATGCCCGGCATCAACTAAGCACGATCGACGAGTGAGGAACAGCAATGATTTTTGATGTCCCAGAGATCGAAAGCCCGGCAGTCGTCGCTTCTGGCGCGGCCGATATCCGTACCGCCGGCGAAACGGTCGAGAAAAGAATGAAGGACACCGCGGGCGCATGGCAGCCCATCCGTGGCCAGTATGATGCGCCCGAGGCTGCTCAAGTTCATCAGGCAATGGACACGCCCGAGCAGATGGCAGCTGAAGTGAAGGCATCCGCAGGACAAATTGCCGCCCGACTCGATGCCTACTCGGTTGAATTAGATCTGCTGCAGGCTCGCAAGGCTAAGCTTGAAATCGAAATTGCGCAGTTCGTCTCCGAAAAATTGGCCGCTACTGTTGGTCTCCCTGGAGCCAGCGCAGCGCTCGCTGCTCGCGAAGCCGAATTGCACGAGAAGTGTCGACAGCTCAGGCTGGATCGTGATCACGCCGACCAGGATTGTGCCGGCTCGATTAGCGGCATCGTAGAAAGTACCGGCGATGCCATAGGCAAGAAGTTTCTCAGGGCTATTACCCGCGGCAACGATATTGAAGGTGACGCTGGAACAGGTCTTCAGGGGCTTAAGCTCGGTACCGATTTTTACAAGTACCGCAGCATGAGCTTTTTCTATGCCAACGGTACGATTGAAATCAAAGAGGATTGGGCGCCAAAGTACCTGAAGAGACTTGCTGGTAAAGGTAAGTTCGGTAAGGGGCTCGTCAAAGGTCTTACAGGCTGGGACGCGAGCAATGTTGTGGATCCGAAAGCCGTTCTTCCGGAAAGCAATCCGCTGAGTCCGCTGGCAAAGCCAACGACCGCCACCGGAACTCTTCAGGCGTTTGTGGCGCGCAGTACGCTCAAGCTCCAGGGTGAGTCATCGCGAGTCCCACACAAACACAGCCAGGCCGTCACCGACGGAAAATGGAAGAGCATCAAGGGAACCGCAAAGTTCATGTCGAAGTCCGGAAACTACATCGGCGCCGCCGCTGCCGGTGTGGATTCATGGCAGACGGACTCTCACGTAAACCCGGACATGGGTAATGTGCAAAAGGGTGCGCGTGCGGGTGCCCTCGCTACCGGCGCGGGGGTTGGCGGCTGGGCTGGTGGCAAGGCCGGCGCGGCCATGGGCGCCGCGATCGGCTCCTTCGGCGGCCCGATTGGTACCGTGGCGGGCGGTGTTGTCGGCGGCATCATCGGCGGTGTCGCTGGTGGCTCGGCAGGTAGCTGGCTAGCGAAGAAGGGCAACGAAAAATTCCTAAGCCAAGGCATCAAGTAACACCCAGAAATCGCTGATGAACAGCGGTTTTCATAGAGTGTGTGAGTGGACGAAAAGACGTTAGGAGGGGCAATGCCCGGATCTGGCGAGGCAACACCCGCGGAAGTGACGACCTATACCCACCCGGACATGGTCGTCGACGTGTACGCACCGCGAGGGTGGGAGGAAGATACGTCCGGGGCTGACCGGGGACTCTTCATCTACCTTTCGGATGATGTGTGGAACGAGCAATTTCGCCCGAACATCGTGCTCATCCAGAGGGAGGCCGAGCCGGGAACCGAGTCGCTCGACAAGCTCGCGGCCACCCAGGGGGAAGTCGAGGATTCGTTCGGCGAGCAGCTCGACGAGTACCGGCTGCTGCACTTGGGCGAAGACACCGTCGGCCTTCAGGGCGTGCCCGGGCTTCAGCGGATCGCGTCGTATCAAAATCCCGACGGCATTCCGCTGACGATGTTCCAGTGGATCGCGGTGCACAATGGCACGCACGTTGACCTCACGATCACCTACCCCACCGAGCTCCTGGGCGAGCGCGCGCAGCTCATCCTCAACATGGGGCATGGCCTGCTGTGGAAGGAGTCGGCGAAATGACGGAGCACAACACCATGGGCAGCGAGAACACCGGGGTGGAACTCGGCTTCGAAAGCTTCATGATGCTGCTTGAGAAGGGGGTCCCGAGCGACGGATCCGAAGTCGTTGACGTCAACGACCGGGTCGTCGCGAGCGATCAACACGTTGCCGACGGCACCGAGGCCATCTGGGACACCCTTAAAAATCACCGCTACCAGCTCACGATCACCTCGATTGCCGGCAACGGCGCGGAAGACAACCGTTTCCTGTGGCTCGGCCCGAACGGGTGTGTGAGCGCCCAGACCGTACTCACGAGCGAAGTCTCCACTCCGCCGAGCTTCGTGCTGAAGTCCCACCCTCTTTCGAGCCGCTACACCGTGCTGTTCGACCTCACGGACCTCACTCCCATCGCGGAGAAGGACGTTACGTCAACCGAAGCGGTGCAGATCGAAGCGGAGGCCTGGGAGAACCTGGTCCTCGAGCCCGGTGAGGAACGCAAGCATCACAAGGCCCAGCAGGATGTGGCCGAAGCACTCGGCGCGATCTCCCAGGATATGGCGAGCGACATCACCCAGGGCCTCTACGAGCAGGTGGTCGTGGCATCCGAGAAGCACACCGACACTGGCTCGGCACCGATCGCAACGGTGTGGGTGGCAACCCCGCACGGCTACGTATCGTTTTTCTCGGAGTCGCGAAAACTCTTCGGTAGCTCCCATTACCTCGAGCCAACCGAGGCGTGGGTGCTGTTCATGATGGCCTCTCATCAGCTTCCGAGCGCTCAGCAGATTTCTACTTGGTGAGCTGCGGAAACTGGCGCCAACTACCTGAGAGACGTGTGCTCTCATGAAAATTCTTCTGTGGGCCCTCATCTTCGTCGTGACCGCAGCGATCTTTACGTTCTACATGTTTCACGTGCGCTACCAGGAAAACGCCGAGTGGTACGACGACTACCGCGAGATCCCCAACCTGTGGATTCTGCCCTATTGCACGCCCGTGTTTAGCGTGGGTGCGCTCCAGATTATCTACGACGAGCTGGGGGTTCCGGGAGGCGCATTCGTGGCTGAGCCGCTGCGGATCCTCGGGATCATCACCGTATTCATGATCCCCATTGGCATTCTCGGCGGCGTCGGCGTGCCGCTGCCGTGGCCGCTTGCACCGCGCTGGGTCGTGGAGCGCCGCAAGAAGGACCGCGCCGCACGAAAGCGCACCACCTCCGGCGCATAAATCCCTCGGGCCGGACTCCGCGCACGTATCGCCTTGGTGTTTTGTCCACCCCTGGGCGTCGATCGGGTGGCGGCGAGGCGCCGGTAGCTGTACTGTAAATGAGAACAGTTACCATTCGAGGAGGGGTTCATGCGGATTCTCCGCTCCACCGGCGCCACGCTCGCGGCTCTCACGCTCGCCCTCGCACCCGCCTTCGCGGGGCCCGACGGCGACCGTACGGTCCAGACGAACGCGCACATCGACGCGCCCAAGGTCTTTTGGGACAAAGACGCCAAGACATTCCAGATCAACTCCCAATCCAACGGGAAAACTCTCCCGCTGGACAAGACCACCAACTGGGTGGGACGTGGCTACCAGGAGGACGGCACGCAAAGCTACATCTTTGACGTGACGAAGGATCCGCGCCTCGCGTTCCTCGGAAAAGAAGGCGACCACCTCTACATGGCGCCCCACAGCCCCGGTCCGGGCAACACCCCGATCTGGTCCGGTTTCGGCGCCGACACGGCAGTGCCCATCGAACAATTCCAGGACGAGAACTTCACCATCGAGCTGACGGGCTTCAACGGCCCCGGCGAGATGAACATGTTCAACTACTCGAGCTACGGCGACCTGCCCGTCACGCGCCTGTTCTCCTCGCACGATCAGAACTCGCGCGCCGTGTGGCTCGACCCGGGCACGCACACCCACAATTTCACGACGTTCACCAAGCCCGGCCGGTACGAGCTCACCTACCAGGTGAGCGCACGCAAGTCCGACGGCACCTTCACCGCCTCGAAGCCCACAACGCTCGTGTGGCGCGTGGGCGGCACCAACCCCGCTGACGAAAAGCTCGGCGACGTCAAGACGGCCTACGACAAAGCCGCTGGAGTGACCGGCGAATCCACCCCGACCTTCACCATCGCCCCGCACACCGGCAAGAAGAAGGACGGCGACGAGAACCTCACCGACCTCACGTTCGATGCGGGCAACGCCGAAGCTGAAGGCACCGTCGTGTTCTTCATCGACGGCTACCACCTCGCCGAGGTTCCCGTGAAGGGCGGCAAGGCCACGTGGAGCGAGATGATCGGCTCAACCGACTCGACCTTCCAGGCAGTGTTTGTTCCTACGAAGGGCGCCTCGCGTTGGGTGAGCGCGCCCCTCACCTCGACCACGGGGAAGGCCGCAACCTCCACCACCGAAAGCGGTGAATTCCCTAAGGAGGCGTCGGAAAACCAGGCCACTGGATTCCCGAACGGCGAGGTCAAGCCGACCTCCCGCGACGTGAGCGTCAGCGCCAAGGTTGAAGAAAACGACAACCTCATGAAGGTCGACACGAAACCCGCGGACGACTCCCTCGTGTACCACGTGACCGGCGGGTTCTACGAAAAGGGCTCTGATTTCCCGACGTGCGAGGTGGACGCGGTGAGCGGCCCCGGACGCCGCAGCTTCGACGTGAGTCGCGAATACTGCAAGGGCGACCAGTACGACCTGCGCCTTGCCCTCGAACCGCTTCCGCGCGCCGCGATCGGTAACACCGAAGTCGCGGACTTCGGGCCCGTGAGCGCGAAAGGGAAGGAAATCTCGACCCAGTTCTCCGAGCACGGCGCAACGGGTACCCCGGACACACCTGAGGGTGGGCAACCGTCGGACCCGGGCGCCGGGGATGAAGGGGCCGACGGTTCCCTCCTCAACACCCCCGTGACCATCAACAACGGGCACGTGGACCTGCGCGTTATGGACGTCGACGGGAACTTCTCCGTCGCCCTCGGCGACGACTCGCGCCAACACGCGAAAAAATCCGTGACCCGCACGATCGACTCGGTGACGCTCGAGGTCACGAAGCTCGCAAAGGCAAAACGCGGCGGCAACATCCTTGCCGACAAGAGCTACGACGTGCTCGGCCCGAAGGGCAGCGAGCTGTACATTCTCCCGCAGGCCCAGCAGCAGGGGCGCGTGTGGCCGGGCTTCTCGAGCGAAGAACTCGATCGCGACAAATACCCCGAGGGGGCGACGATGACGCTCACCCCCGTGAGCGCCCCCGAAGGCGGTAAGTGGTTCGCGTACACCGAGAACCTCGGCACGATCCAGAAGATGTACGCCACGAGCGAGAAGGCTTCCGACATCCCGCTTCCGCCCGGCACCCACATGCACACCGCGTGGGCCTTTACGAAGCCGGGTACGTACACGATCGACGTCACGGCGCACGCTAAGCAGGCGAGTAACGGCGAGCGCAGCGCCGAGAGCGGGGAGGCTACCGCGCAGACCCAGCGCCTCACCTTCGTTGTGGAGAAGCCGTCGCCGGGCAATGAGGGTGGCGGCGAGGCTGAGGAGCCGTCGGACCAGCAGCCGGAGAACCCCGCCGGTTCCGGTGATGCCGGTGCTGCCGATGGGACCGGAGCCGAAGGCGGTTCTGCGGGTGCCGGTGCCTCTGATGCCGGTGGCAGTGCACCCGCGGCGTCCGACGCCGGCGCATCCGATGCAGGCGGCGAGGGTGGCGTTCTGAGCGACCTCCCGCGCACCGGCGCGAGCGTGGGCCTGACCGTTGCTGCCGCGAGCGCGCTCGCGGCCGGCGGTGCAGCACTCACAAGGCGCCGCAAGAACAGCTAACCGCTCACAGCTACAGAAACGGGCCCGCGCTTCTCCTGAACTGGCCCCCGAAAGTTGGACTGGTTTAATTCTAGGCGGTTAGGGCTTCAAGGGTCTGATTTCGATATTGCATCGGGGTCAGGCCCTTGAGTCGTTGTTGGATGCGTTCGGTGTTGTACCACTGGATGTACTCGTCGATCGCCTGGTTGAACTTTGCGACGGTGTCGAAGACTTCTCCGTGGTACATCTCGGTTTTCAAGTGCCCGAAGAAATTCTCCATGACCGCGTTGTCGTAACAGTTGGCTTTACGCGACATCGACTGAACACCACCGTTGTCATGAATGAGGTTGCGCCAGGTCGAATGCTGGTACTGGAAACCTTGATCGGTGTGGATCATCCACCCAGGTTCAGGCGCACACGTGTTAATCGTCTTAGCTAACGAATCGGCGGTGAACGCTGTCGACGGCGATGTAGCCACGGTGTGGGCAACGATTGAACGGTCGAACAGATCCATCACCGGTGACAGGTAGACCTTGCGGCCTGCGACCCTGAACTCGGTGACGTCGCTGGCAAAGACGGTATTGGGCTTATCTGGGGTGAACTTGCGGTCAAGCGTGTTGTCGGCAATGTGGCTGCTCGTCCCGCTGTAGGACACATATGGCCTGCGCTGGCGGACTTTCGCTCGAAGCCCCATCTCGCACATGAGTTTGTAGACGAGCTTGTGGTTGACCACCCACCCCTGGTTGCGCAGGTCAAGTAGCACTCGCCGGTAGCCGTAGCGATACTTGTTACGCTCGAAGCTTTCCCGGATCGCGTCTTTGAGCGCAGCGTGCTTATCCGGCTCGCTGAGGCGTTTCTGGTGGTAGAAGAACGTCGATCTCGGCATATCTGCCGCATCCAAAAGGTATTGCAGAGGATGCTGTGACTTGAGGATGACAATCGCCTGGACTTTCAGGCGCGTCCCTGATTCCTCAAGTCCCGCAATTTTTTTAGATAGGCGTTTTCCGCTTCCAACCGTGCGATCTGGCGACGCAGCTTCTCTTCCTCCGAGAGCGGCTTCGGCGCGACCGAGCCTTTGGGCCTGCCCTTCGGCTTCGGCATTAGTGCCTCATCGCCACCTTTGCGCCATTTCCACGACCACGCTCTGACTAACTGCTCTGATGACAGTCCAAATTCGCGCGCAAGATCCATCGCTGTCTCACCAGCAAGGTGGCGCTCGGCAACTTCCTTCTTGATGTCGAACGAATACTGCTGCTTAGTCGGTTTCTCCACAAGACATAGCCTGCCATGCAGCTTAAACCGACGATAGAACTTACGGACGGCGTATTTGGAGACACCAAGAGCATTCGCAGCGGCTTGAGAGCCCATGCCTTGCTCAAACAGTTCAACCAGCTGCTCGCGCTGATGCTCACTCAGCGAACTTCGTGCTCTCAAAGAAAACTACTCCCCACTAGTCGGTAACTGATTTCTCAGTCCAACTAATGGGGAGCAGTTCACTCCAGGGAGGCGCGGGCCCTTTCACATGACCAGTGACTATGGGGCCGAAGCGGGGACGTGTGCCGCTAGACGAGGGTTCGCTTCGTGAGGCGCAGCTGCACGTCGGCGCATTCCGCGACCCGCTTCGAGTGGGTCACGACGATCACGCACTTACCGGCTTTTGCCGCGCCCCGCAGAATCTCGATCACCGCTTCTGCCGTGTCCTCGTCGAGGTTGCCCGTCGGCTCGTCCGCGAGAATCACCGGCGCCTTCGATACGAGCGCACGCGCGATCGCCACGCGCTGCTGCTGCCCACCCGAAAGGCGAAGCACATTGCGGGTCGCCTGGTCCTTCGTGAGCCCGAGGTTCTCGAGGCTTTCGATGCCTGCCTTCTTATCCACGAGACGAAGGTTTTCGAGCGGAGTGAGGTAGTCGATCAGGTTGTAGTTCTGAAACACGAGAGAGATCTGCTCGCGGCGATGCTTCGAATACCCCGTCTGTGCGATATCGGTTCCGTTGAACCGCACCGTGCCACCGGTGGGCGCTTCAAGGCCCGCAAGGAGGCTCAACAGAGTGGATTTTCCGGCACCGGAGGCGCCGACAATCGCGTAGAGCTTCCCGAGCTCAAAGGTTGTCGAGACGTCCTCGAGAACCCGGCCGCGAGACTGTTCGTAGGTGTAGCTAACGTGATCAAGGTGAAGAATGCTCATGATGTGCTCCTAGCTCATAGAGGCGAGAATGGACTTCGGGCTGCGCCGAAAAACCGGAAAAAGAACCGCTGCGACAGCAATGGCGACGATGAGGGCGCCGACGCCAAGCGCGGCCAGGGCCGCGAGAGGACTCGCGGAAGGGGAGAGGGCTTCGAGAACCGGATCGTGAGAGTGAGCCAGGAGAGCCTCGCTCACGAGATTCGTCGCGAAGAACCCCAACCCGAGTGCGAGAACCGCCGCGACGACCACGAGCGCACAGATCTCCGCGAGGAACTGACGAAGGATGCTCCCCTTCGACCTACCAAGGGAGAGCAGAATCCCGATCTCGTGAAGACGGCCGCGCGCCCAAAACGCGAGCACGAGCACGAGCACCGCAATGCTCACCGCACTCAAACCAAGAACGAGCCACGTGAGAAGGCGTTCCACGCCTGCGATCGACGCAAGGACGGTGCGAAACTGCGCCGAATTATCCTCGAGGCTCAAGTGAGGGCGAGCCTTATGCGCCTTCGCGAGCACAGCGGGAAGCGCCTCAGCGCTCGCGGTGCTGTATCGCGCAAGAGTCAACGACGCCGGATCGGTCAGGGGCGACATATCTTCGGCCGCGGCGAAAATACGGTTCTCGGCGGCGCCCGCAGGAAGGCCGGAAGGGTTCTCCGCGCGACCGCTGAAAATGCCGGTCACGACGAGACGCACGAGCTTGCCGTCACGCACGAGCGTGATCGCGCTTCCCACCGACAGGCGGTTCTTCGCGGCAAAGTCTTTGTGCACGAGGGCGCCGTGCGACGAAGGCTTCAGGTGCTCGCCCTGCTCAAGAGTGAAGAGTTTGCCTTGAAACAGCGGATTCAACTGCGAGTTAGTCGTCGCCGTCACCGTCATGTCATTTGCGAACTCCGGGTCAAGCTGCACCGCCCCGGCCGCCGAGACGGGACGGTGACCTTTCGGTTTCACGAGAAGATCCGTCTCGTACGCACTTGAGGTTACGCCGGGAAGTTTCGCGAGAGCGTCGGCATCGGTGCGGGCGAGGCTGGCGTCGGAATTCTGCGCCGTGAAACCAGCCCCGACGTTCCGATCGATCGCGCCACTAATATCGCCCATCGTGGCGCGCACGCCTGATTGCGCCACGAGCCCCGTGAAAATCAAGGTCATGAGCAGGAGAAGAATGATGCTGCGTGCGGGGCGCCTGCGCAGTGAAAGAACGGCGAGACGCGCCGAAGAAAGGCCTCTCATTTGAGTGCCACCAAAAGCTTTTTCGGAGCCGTGCGAAGCATCGGGAGTGCGGCGAGCAGCACGCACACGATAATGACGACGGCCGCTGCGATCGCGACGTAAGCAACATCCTGATTGCCGAGGCTTACGTGCAATGAATCGAGAGTTTTAAGCGCGCTCGACGATTCGAGATCGGCGCCGGCCTGCTGCCCGGGAGCAAAACCATTCTTCGCAGAAGAATTGACGCTTCCCAGCACCGAAGAGCCGATAGATTGCGCGATCAACGTGCTCACGAGATACGAGATCCCGATCGCTGGAATGGCGATAAGTCCAAGCTCCATCCAGTACTGGCGCAGCATTCCACCCTTGGTCGTGCCCACCGAAAGGAGCACGCCCGTTTCCTTCTTGCGTTCACCGAGCCACAGGAACAGCATGAGGCTCAAAAGCGCAATGGCCAGCACAAACGTTGCGATCTTCGCGCCGTTCATGATCGAGCGAACGCCATCAACCGCACCGGTGATGCCCGCGAGATACTGCGTCGACGGGGCAAGCTGGTAGTTGCGCCAGTCGATGCCGAGACGGCTCGCTTCCTCCGCGACCGCCTTGAGCTCGGTGCCCTTCTTCACGAAGAAATTTGCGTCCTGATAAATCTCGGTCTTTGCCGTCCAGCCATAAAGCTCGCGGGTCGTATCAAGATCCGTGAAGAGCGTATTGGCGAAAAGCTCGCTGCGCTGGGCAACGGGCCTCGGGTTATCGCCCGAAAATAGGCCGACGATTTCCGTTGTGACCTCGGTCGTGGACTTGTTCTGGTTATCCACATCGAATTGGTTGCCCTTCACGGTGATCTCATCGCCCACCTTGAGGCCGTTCGCTTTCGCGAGATCCTCGTGAATGAGAGCCTTGTGCGAGTCTCCGCTGCGCAGGTGGCGGCCTTGCGTGAGGGTGAGCGCCCCACCGCGGAAGCTATTTTCCAGCTCAGAGTCGTTCACGCCCCACACGTTGGCGGCGTTGCCGAACTGTTTTTCCTTCTGCTCGTCGTACTCGTTGTGGTCGAGCTTCTTGACGCTCGCGCCCACGAGATCCGCCGTGACGTTCTGGCGAGCGACGTGGCTCTCGACGCCCTTGAGCTTCGTGATCTTCTCGATATCCGCACCCTTCACGGTGCCGGCGCCGCGGGGTGTTCCCTGATTGAACTGCGGGTTGTTTTGCAGCACGAAACCCGCACCCGTGCGCTTCTCGACCTGCGCTCCCGCCGCATCGGCAGCGCGCGTCACCGAACCGGTCACCATGAGCGCCGACATCATCGCCGCAAAAATTCCCACAATAATGAACGACTTGACGCGTTGACGTGAAACGTAGCGCCAGACCCGGCCGAAAGACGACACGGAACAATCCTTTCCAGAAAGCGACATTAGGTGTTTGAGCCGCCACGTAACAGCGTGCGGCAACGACGAAAGAACCTAACGAAGCAGTCTGGAATGGTTCCCAGCTTGAGGTGGGAAGCGCCGGTGAAAACGGCATGTCCTCGGGGAAAACTCCGGGATTGAAACGGGTAAAAAGTCCCGAAATTTACTCGTTTTCTGCGAGAACGCGGGTAATCCCGGATCAATCCCTTAAAACGCCGCGGGGGAGTGAGCTGTGACTAGTCGAGGAAGCCTCGCAGAAGCGCCTCGGTTCCCGCGAGGTGCTCCTCCATCTCGACCGAGGCCACATCTGGCCGTCCGCGAAGAATGGCCTGGACGATCCTTTGGTGCTGCTCGCACGAATGCTCAATATTGGGCTGGAGCAGGGGAATCTGGTCAAGGAGTTCGTTGACCCGCATGCGGATATCGGCGAGAACTGGAACGAGAGAGGGAGCGTCAACGAGCTCCCCCATGAGCAGGTGCAGGCGGGTGTCATACACGCGGTAGTCGGCCAGATCGGCAGCCTGGCATTCCTCGTGGGCGCGCCACAGCCGTTCGCGGCTTTCGCGTGGAAGCTCCTGGTGGGCGAGTCTGCGCACGATCCCCACTTCGACAACCGCTCGAAGGGCGAGTGTGTCGATGATGGACGCGACTCGGCTCGAGGTCTCCGAAAGCGCGCTCGAAGTGGGAAGCGGATTTTTTGCAAACGTCCCGCCGTAGCGGCCCCGTTTCGCTTCGAGGTAACCCGCCTCAACGAGAGCAGAGATGGCCTCGCGCACGGTGTCGCGCGACACCCCGAGCATCGAGGCGAGCTCGCGCTCCGGGGGAAGTTTTTCCCCCGGAGCAACGAGTCCAAGTTTGAGCGATTGAACAAGCCTGTGCACGGTCCCCTCGAAAGCGTTCGAGGCTGCTCCGGGTTTCAAAAGAACCCAGGAGTTCAGCACGGGGGCGGGATCAGGTAGATCAGTCATCGCTCAACATCTTGTCACAAGTGTCGCGGCGGCTCAGAGTGGCGTGACGTAGGCGGCGCTGAGACCGCCGTCGACGAGGAACGTGGACGCCGTGATGAAGGAGGCGTCGTCACTCGCCAGGAACGCGACGGCGGCCGCAAGCTCCTTTGCGTCACCGAATCGCCCAACGGGAACGTGCACGAGTCGACGCTGCGCACGCTCCGGATCCTTGGCGAAAAGCTCCTGAAGGAGGGGAGTGGCGACGGGCCCCGGGCACAGGGCGTTGACGCGAATGCCCTGACGGGCGAACTGCACGCCGAGCTCGCGCGTCATAGCGAGCACCCCACCCTTCGAGGCGGTGTAGGAAATCTGCGAGGTTGCCGAACCCATCACCGCCACGAAACTAGCCGTATTGATGATCGACCCGGACTGCTGCTTCGTCATGTGGCGAAGTGCTGCGCGCGAGCACAGGTAGACCGACTTCAGGTTGACATCCTGCACCTTCTCCCACGCGGGAAGCTCGGTCGTCTCAATCGAATCGTCGTCCGCGGGCGAAATCCCGGCGTTGTTGAAGGCAATATCGACCGAGCCGTACACGCGAGCTGCTTCGTCAAATAAGTGGTTGACCTGCTCTTCGCTCGTGACGTTCGTTTCGACGAAGAGGCCACCGACCTCTTTGGCAGCCGCCTCTCCGTTTGTCGCATCGAGATCGCCGATGACGACCGTGGCGCCTTCGGCCGCGAATCGGCGCGCGGTCGCAAGCCCGATACCGGAGCTGCCGCCCGTAATCACGGCAACCTTGCCCTTCAATCGTTGGGTGAGATCAATCTTTTCGATAGTCGTCTCTGACATGTCAAAACCTTTCTACAAGGGGTGGATGTTGGCTAGTCCTGCGCGAAAAAGACATTCTTGGTTTCGGTGAAGGCGAGGGGAGCGTCGGGCCCCTGTTCCCTGCCTAGACCGGACTGCTTGAACCCGCCGAACGGCGTGGAATACCGCACCGACGAGTGGGAGTTGACGGAGAGGTTTCCCGCCTCGACCCCGCGCGACACGCGAAGCGCGCGGCCGATGTCGCGAGTCCAGATCGACCCCGAAAGCCCGTACTCGGTGTCGTTTGCGAGGGCGAGTGCATCGGCCTCGTCCTCGAACGGCAGCACGGTGACGACGGGACCGAAAATCTCCTCGTGTACCGTCCGGTGCGTGCGCTCGGGCGTGAGTACGGTGGGCGGGAACCAAAAGCCGGGGCCCGACGGTGCTCTCCCTCTAAAGGCGACAAGTGATTCGTCGTCCACGTATCCGGTAACCTTGTCGAGGTGGGCTTTCGCCACGAGCGGCCCCATTTCGGTGTCGTCGTTCGCGGGATCACCAACTCGAAATGCCTTGACGGCGGGTTCGAAGAGCTCCATGAACTTCTCGTACACGGATTTTTCGACGAGGATCCTCGAGCGCGAGCAGCAATCCTGCCCGGCATTGTCGAAAACCCCGGCGGGGGCTGCTGCGGCGGCCTTCTCGAGGTCGGAATCGGCAAACACGATGTTCGCGTTCTTTCCCCCGAGTTCGAGCGTGAGGGTCTTAACCTGTTCGGCGCAGCCGCGCATGATCGTTTTTCCCGTTGCTGTTGAACCGGTGAACACGACTTTTCGCACGTCGGGATGCGTGACGAACCGGTTGCCGACGACGGAGCCCTTGCCGGGAAGAACCGTGAGAAGGTTCTCGGGAAGGCCGGCCTCGAGGGCGAGCTCGGCAATGCGGATCGCGGTGAGCGGTGTCCATTCGGCGGGCTTGAGAACCACGGCGCAGCCAGCCGCGAGTGCGGGGGCGAAGCCCCACGCAGCGATTGGCATGGGGAAGTTCCACGGGGTGATGATGCCGACGACGCCTACCGCCTCATGGAAGGTCACGTTCACGCCGCCCTCGACGGGAATCTGCTCGCCGATGAGCCTTTCGGGCGCAGCTGCGTAGTATTCGAGGACATTCGCAACGTTTTGTGCTTCCCACCGAGCTTGCCCAATGGGGTGGCCGGCATTGGCAACCTCGATCTGCGCGAGCTCCTCGTTGTGGTCGGCGACGATGCGGGCAAAACTCCGGAGAACCTGTGCTCGCGAGGCTGGAGCGGTGGCCGCCCAGCGTTTTTGTGCAACGACGGCCTTGGCGATGGCGTCGTCAGTCGCCTCGACGTCGACGAGCTCGATGCTGCGAATGAACTCCTCGGTCGCGGGGTTGATGATGTCGAACGTAGTCATGGGCGCTCCTTAGAGGTGTGGGGCGTGGCATTGACGAGGGCTTCGAAGAGTCTGCGGTCGTGATGTTGCTGTTCGGGGTGCCATTGGACGGCAAGGAAGAAACCCAGTGCAGATGGGCACTCGAGTGCCTGGATGGTGCCGTCGGACGTCGTCGCGGTAACCGCGAGTCCGCTCCCGACCTTTCCGACTGCCTGATGGTGATAGACCGGAATATCGCGCGCTGTGGTCCCGAGGATGTTCGCGAGCGTCGAGCCTTCGGTGATCTCGATGTCCACCGAGCCGAACACGCCCGGGGCAGGCTGGTAGAGATCCGATCCCACAACGTCGGGCAGGTGTTGAAGGAGAGTGCCTCCGTGAACCGTGTTCACGATCTGCATGCCTCGGCAAATCGCGAGGATGGGACGCCCGACGCTGCGTGCCGCCACGTACAGCGCGATTTCCCACTCGTCGCGATCATCGCGGGGCGCTCCAGTTTTCTCGTGTGGCTGTTCGCCGTAGCGGGCTGGGTTGACGTCGGCTCCGCCGGCAAGGATGAGCCCGTCGAGCTTCGCGATTACCTGGGCGGCGCGATCGCTTTCCGACGGTTGCGGGGGCAACAGGACGGGCACACCGCCGGCATCGAGGACCGCCTGAAGGTAGGCCTCGTGCAGGAAGGATGCGCGCGTATCCCATACCCCGCACGTGGCAGGTTCGAGGTATGTCGATATACCGATGATGGGTGCGCTAGCCACGTTCGAAGCCCCTCACGCGCTCCCAATCCGTGACGGCGGCATCGAACGCTTCGAGTTCGACCCGGGCAGCCCGCGTGTAGTGCTCGACGACGTCCTCGCCGAAGGCGGCATGGGCAATCTCGGAGTTTTCGAACAGGTCGGCGGCTTCGCGGAGCGTCGTCGGCACCCTCGGCTTGTCACTTTCGTAGCCGTTGCCCACGAGCTCCTCCTCGAGGGAGAGCTCGTTGTCGATGCCGTGGAGACCCGCGGCGATCATCGCGGCCATCGCGAGATATTGATTGACGTCGCCGCCGGGAATGCGGTTCTCGAAGCGCAGCGATTTGCCGTTGCCCACGACTCGGAAGGCGCACGAGCGGTTGTCGAGGCCCCACGCGAGTGTGGTCGGTGCGAATGTGCCGGGCTGATAGCGCTTGTAAGAGTTGATGTTGGGGGCGAACATGAGGGCGAGTTCGCGCGCTGCGGCGATCTGCCCCGCGAGGAACTGATCCATGATGACGCTGCGCCCGCCTTCGCGGGATTCGTCGGCGAACACGGGATTGCCATCCTTGTCGCGCAGGCTCATGTGAATATGGCACGAGTTGCCTTCGCGCTGGTTGAACTTCGCCATGAAGGTGATGGACTTGCCGTGTCTTTCAGCGATTTCCTTGGCGCCCGTGCGGTAGAGGCTGTGGTTATCGCACGTGGTAAGCACATCGTCGTAAAGGAAGGCGATCTCTTGCTGACCGGGGTTGCATTCGCCTTTGACGCCCTCGCAGTACATGCCGGCCGCATCCATGGAGTTGCGGATGTCGCGAAGGAGAGGTTCGAGGCGTGTGGAGGCCTGGATGTCGTAGTCGGTGTTGTAGTCGCTTGCGGGGGTGAGGTCGTTGTAGCCCTTGGCCCACGCTTCACGGTAGGTGTCGTCAAAAATTAGGAATTCGAGTTCCGTCGCGCCCATGCATGTCCAGCCGCGCTCTTCAAGGCGAGCGCGTTGTTTCTTGAGGACACTGCGCGGGGCGGGGGCGACTTCCTCGCCCGAGGTTGTGAGGAGGTCCGCGGTGACCTGTGCGGAGCCCTCGATCCACGGGACTTGGCGCAGCGTGGCCATGTCTGGCTTCATGACCATGTCGCCGTAGCCGCTCTTCCAGCTGGAAATCTTGTAGCCGTCCACCGTGTTGTTGTCGATGTCGACGGCGAGGAGATAGTTGCAGCACTCAGCTCCGTGTTCGGCGACGGAGTCGAGAAAGAGACGAGCGGAGATGCGCTTGCCTACGAGTCGGCCTTGCATGTCCGTGAATCCGAGGATCACGGTGTCGATATCGCCGGCGTGGATGCGGTTGGTGAGTTCTGAGAACGTCAGCATTCCTTCGTTGCCTGACATGGAAGCTCCTCATTGTGCTTCGGTGTGGCCTGGCGGGGCCCTTACGTGGCGATGCAAGCCATTGACTAAACATCGGTCTGGCAACCATTAGATCACATGATGTGAGCTACGCAACCCGAAATCCTGGCAAAACTCTGGGCATTCCGAGGTGGCGCCCCTCGAGTTCAGTTAACGAATTTCGACAAAAGCATGGAAATCCAACCATTAGGCGGGTACTGTGGGGCAGCACACACGAGTCAACGTGGTCTCGTCACTACGGAAGGTATGCAATGGCTGATCAAAGCGATCGTCAATCTCCTCAACCAACGGCAGCATCACCCGCCTCGCCCTCCACGCAATCGGGGGAAGTCACCAAGGTCGGTGGCGTCACCTATCGAACAGCGGACACCGAATATTTTGAAAAACGCCAGCTCAAGCGCGCGGCCGGCATCTTCGGACTCTGGGGCCTCGCGGTCGGCGCGGTCGTTTCCGGTAACTTTTCCGGCTGGAACTTTGGCGTGGATTTCGCGGGCTTCGGCGGGATGCTCATCGCCTACGCGATTCTCATCGTCATGTACTACGGCCTCATCTTCTCGATCAACGAAATGGCCGCCGCCATGCCGCACACCGGCGGCGCGTACTCATTCGCGAGAGCAGCCATGGGCCCGTACGCGGGCTTTGTGACGGGCCTTGCCGAAACAATTGAGTACGTGGCGACAACCGCCGTGATCGTCTACTTCTCTTCAGGCTACGCCGACGCGGTGGTATCGCAGCTCCTCGGCGTTGACCTGCCAAAACCCGTGTGGTGGCTCATCCTCTACACGATCTTCGTGGCTCTGAACTCCTCGGGCGCAGCGGTCTCGTTCAGGTTCGCCATTCTGGTGTCGATCATTTCGATCGTGATCCTGCTCGTCTTCAGTGCGATGGCGCTCTTCTCCGGGGCTTTCTCATGGGATTCACTCTTCAACATCGTTCCCGACGCGGGCGGTTCGGCCTTCTTGCCTCACGGTTTCCTCCCGATCCTGTTCGCCCTGCCCTTCGCCATGTGGTTCTTCCTCGGTATCGAGGAGCTGCCACTCGCAGCAGAAGAGGCCCACAACCCCGTCCGTGACATTCCCAAGGCGGCACTGTGGGCGCGCTTCACACTCGTCGTCACCGGTCTTCTCGTGCTCGTTCTGAACACCGGCGTGCTCGGCGCAGAAACGACCGCCTCGGCAAGCGAACCGCTCCTCGACGGCTTCCGCGCGATCGTAGGCGACGGCCTCGCTGCCGTCCTCGCACTCTTTGCACTCGTGGGTCTGCTTGCTTCACTCCAAGGCATCATGTTCGCCTACGGGCGCAACATGTACTCGCTCTCGCGTGCCGGTTACTACCCGAAGTTTCTCTCGCTTACGGGGCGCACGCAAACGCCGTGGGTAGCCCTTATCGCCGGTGCCGTCATCGGTTTTTGCGCCCTTGTGGGCGTCGACCTTGCCGGTGGCGAGGGCGGAATCGCCGGTGCGGTTGTTCTCAACATCGCTGCCTGGGGTGCCGTCGTCGCCTACCTCATGCAAATGGTGTCGTTTCTTGTGCTGCGTAAGCGGTTCCCGAACGCCAAGCGCCCCTACAAATCGCCGTGGGGAAACTTTGGTGCAATCATTGCTGCCTTCATCTCCGCGCTCATCTTCCTGGGCTTCCTCCTCAACCCTGACTACCTGCCCGCGATCATCGCAATCATCGTGATCTACGCGGTTATGCTCATTACCTTCTGGCTGTGGGGTCGCCACCGGCTGATTCTGAGTCCCGAAGAGGAGTACGCGCTCTCGGGCGGCCTCGACGTCGTGAACCTCGACGATCTCGTGGATGACGGTGAACACAACGACCAGGCCAGTGAGGGCGAGGTATCACCCGCTCGAGACTAGGGCTCAACGGGCGTTTTTCATTCTTCCTTCATACGAAGCGGTCCGGGGAAGCCCTGCGGCTTCCCCGGACCGTCCATGAGGTTCACGCGCGGTTAGAACCCGGTGCGCGTGGCCTTCGGGTAGTACTTCCGGAACTTCTGCACCTGGCGGAGACCCGAAGCGAGAGCGAAGCCCTTCATCCATGCACCCTCCGGGGCGTAGCGGTAGGGGTTGTCCACGCCGTGGGCACGAACGGCGGAATCGAGCTGAGCACGCAGCTCGGGTTCGGTGACGTAGTGCTTCACGAGGCGCGTGGGGAGGATCGAATAAAGGTGCTGCTCCTCGGCGCGCACGCGCTCAAGGGGCGCGTCGTCGATGAGGTCCGCGACAATGTGCTCGGGGTAGGAGCCGCCAGCGGCGGTGACGTAGTGGTTGTTGCGGCCGAGCCTCGGATTGAGTTCGAGGAAGTAGGCCGTTCCATTGCGCGGGTCGACCTTGAGATCAACATTGGCGAAGCCGACGTAGTCCACGTGGTCGAGGAGCTTTTCGAACTGCGCGACGATTCCGCGGTGAGGACCGGTGAGCATCGCTGCAGGGCGTCCAAGCGCATCGGGTGTGTGCTCGCCGAGCAGCACCTGCGCAGCGCACGTGAGCGTAACGTCCCCCGAACGCGAGCGATAGCCGGTGATCGAGTATTCGGAGGTGTCGTCGCCCTCGATGAGCTCCTGGAAAAGGAAGCGCCCCGTGAAGCCAGCGTCCCCGAGCTTCGCCACGAGTTCCTTGTACTCGGCTTGCGACTTGAGCACGAATACTTTGCGCTTGCCGGGGAACTTGACGCGCGCATAGTCGGCGGTGTTCGCGGGTTTGCCGATGATCGGGTAGGCCCACGGAAGCTGCTCGGGCGCGTCAAAATCGGCCCCGCCGTACCGGGAGAAGTCCACGACTTCAGTGGGGATCGTCGGAATGTCGAGCTCGTTGCACGCCTCTTGGAAGTGGGCTTTATCGGCCAGTTTCGCAAGGGAGGCGGAATCGACTTGCGCGAGAAGGTAGTGCTCCTCGAGCTCGGCCCGGTACGTGTCGATGAAGGAGATGAACGAATCGGCGTTCGCGAGCAAGAGCGTGGGTCGCTTGACGGGTTTGTCTTTCGCGATCTGAACGAGCGCGTCTTTGAGATCGCAGTCGCTGGCCTCCGCACCGAGAGCGACGTGAGCACTCGTGACAGTGCGCTCGTTCATGGCGACGGGGGTGCGCATCACGGTGAGTGAACGCATGCCGTAGGCCTTGTGAAAGGCAATCGAGACGTTGAGCGAGTTGAGGCCCGCGCCGAGGATCACGACATTGAACTCCGTGCCGCCTTTGCTGATCCCCGGTGTGGGGCCGGGCTGGGAGACAGTGAGGTTCGAGATGGCCACGTGAAACGCCTTTCGCTGGGAAACATCCGGCGCTTGAGTTTATCGAACAGCAGTTTTGGCGCTCTCTGTTTGCTCGCACAAAGTGTCCGTAAAATCATTCATTGCTAAAGCAGCGCCCCCAGGGCGCACATCTCCAAAGGAGCATCGATGAACGAGAACAGCCCCCTCGACAAGGTCAAGAATGCCGCGCAGTCCCTCGCGGACACGGCGAAGGAGAAGCTCCCCGCGGGCGTTGATGCGGCGGCCGACGCCGTGGTGGACCTTGCCGCGAAGGCTGAGGAGAAGTTCCCGCAGGCCAAGGGTGTGACCGACAAGGTTGTGGACGTTGCGGGAGCGGCACAGGACAAGGCCCATGAGCTCGGTGGCGAGGGTGACGGCGACGCGGATGGCGAAGCAGCAAAATAGGCGCTTAAAAGGCGAGCCGCGCCACTAGAAGTCGCCGACCGCCTCCACGTCGCCGAGATTGGTGCTAGCCTTCGAAAGGTTGTGCACGGACATGGACAGAGAGCCATGCGAGCACTTCATGTGATCCGGGTACAGCCATGCCTTTGTCCCGTTTTCACGTGAGGAATGTGCATGAGCACCATAGCGCCTGAGCGCCCCGCAACCACCCCCATTTCCGCTCGCCCCGTCAAGAACGAGTCCGCAGTGACGGCCTCGGGGCAGGCCCCGACCGAAGCAACCGGCCACGATGCCGACTTCAGCTTCACCCCTGTTCCCCCATCCGCGCGTCACGGTTTTTGGGCCGTGGGCTTCGTGATGCTCGGATTTACCTTCTTCTCCGCCTCGATGAGCGTGGGCGCGAAGATCGGCAACGGCCTTGATCTTGGCGGCTTCGTGTGGGCCACGGCGATCGGTGGTCTCGTGCTCGCGATCTACACCGGTGGCCTCGCCTACCTTGGCGCGAAAACCGGTATGGGGCTTGACCTCCTCGCCCGCCGCGCCTTCGGCCGTCGCGGCTCGCTCTTGGCTTCCGCCCTCGTGGGCCTGACCCAGATGGGATGGTTTGGCGTGGGCGTGGCGATGCTCGGCATCCCCGTTGCTGACCTCCTTCACATCAGCCCCTGGTGGATCGTGATCGCCGCCGGCGCCGCGATGACCGCCTCCGCCTTCTTCGGCATGAAAGCGATCGAGATTGTCTCGTTCATCTCGGTTCCGCTCATCGCGATCCTCGGCACCTATTCGATGGTCACGGCAACCAGCAAGGCCGGTGGCCTCGTGGAGGTCTTCGGCGACGGCTCGATGCCGATCGTGACCGGCATCGGCATGGTTGTGGGTTCCTTCATCTCGGGTGGCACGGCGACCCCGAACTTCACACGCTTTGCTCGCTCGGCGAAGGTTGCCGTCATCACCACGGTGATCGCGTTCTTCCTTGGCAACACCCTCATGTTCAGCTTCGGCGCGGTGGGCGGCGCGTTCACCGGCAAGGACGACATCTTCTACGTCATGATCGCCCAGGGCCTCGCGATTCCCGCGATTCTCGTGCTCGGCGCGAATATCTGGACGACGAACAACAACGCCCTGTACACCTCTGGCCTGGGCTTTTCGAACATCACGCGCGTGCGCACCCGCCCCATGACTCTCATTGCGGGCATTTTCGGCACGGTGAGCGCCCTGTGGCTCTACGAGAACTTCGTGGGCTGGCTGAGCTTCCTCAACGCGGCACTGCCGCCGATTGGCGCGATCCTCATCGTGGATTTCTTCGTGCGTAAGCACGCCTACCTCGACCCGAACGCGAAGGAGCAGACGATCGCTCCGCACGCGGTCATCGGCGTGATTGCCGGCGGCCTCGTGGGCTACTTCGTGCCGTGGGGAATCTCGGCACTCAACGCGGTTGCGGTGGCGGTTGCCATTCACCTCCTCGGCGTAGCCTTGACGAAGCGCCGCTAACACCTTCTGCGGGCGGCGCGGCCTGCATCGTCGAGGAGCCGCGCCGCCACTTTCCAGGGTGGCGTTGCCCGCCCGTCCCACTCCATTTCAATAGAAAGGCAGCCCCGTGCTCATCCAGAACGTCACGCTACCGGGCCGGGAGGGCTCGGTTGACCTTCGCATTTCCGACGGTTGCTTCACCCACATCGAACCCAATCTCACCGCCGAACCCGGCGAAGAGACGTGGAACGCCGAGGGCCGCCTCGCGCTCCCGCCTTTTGTGGAGAGCCACATTCACCTTGACTCGGTTCTCACCGCGGGCGAGCCGAAGTGGAACATGAGCGGCACGCTCTTCGAGGGTATCGAACGCTGGAGCGAACGGAAGAAGACCTTGAGCGTCGAGGACGTCAAGGAGCGCGTGCGCCGCGTTGCGCGCGACCAGGCGAGCTTCGGCGTGCAGTACGTGCGCACGCACGTGGACGTGACCGATCCTGAACTCACGGCGCTGCGCGCGATGCTTGAGCTGCGCGACGAGCTGGCCGAGCTCATCACGCTTCAGATCGTGGCGTTTCCGCAAGAAGGCATCGATTCGTTCCCGAATGGCCGCGACCTCATGGTCAAGGCCGCCGACATGGGCGTCGATGCGATCGGCGCGATTCCCCACTTCGAGTTCACGCGCGAGTACTCGGTGGACTCGCTCAATTTCGCGTGCGAGCTCGCGCGCGATCGCGGCCTGCTCATGGATGTGCACTGCGACGAGATC
The DNA here is from genome assembly GCF_001678905.1 of Dermabacter vaginalis. Taxonomy (NCBI): domain Bacteria; kingdom Bacillati; phylum Actinomycetota; class Actinomycetes; order Micrococcales; family Dermabacteraceae; genus Dermabacter; species Dermabacter vaginalis. The sequence goes on from NZ_CP012117.1 coordinate 92,619, forward strand.
GACGATGAGGCCTCGCGCGGCCTCGAGACTCTCGCGACGCGTGCACTCGAATTCGGCATGGGGGAGAAGGTCACCGCGTCGCACACCACCGCGATGCATTCCTACAACAATGCCTACTTCGTGCGTCTGCTGCGCCTGCTCACGATGAGCGGCATCAACTTCGTGTCGAACCCCATGGTGAACACGCATTTGCAGGGCCGCATGGATACCTACCCGAAGCGCCGCGGCGTCACGCGCGTCAAGGAGCTTACGGAGGCTGGCATCAACGTGAGTTTCGGGACCGACGATATCCGCGACCCGTGGAACCCGCTTGGCACGGGGAACCTCCGCGACATTGTGCTGAACGGCCTCTATGTCACGCAGATGATGGGGTACCCGCAGATCGCGGAATCCTACAATTTCGTGACTCACAATGCGGCGCGCACGCTGCACCTTGAGAATTACGGCATCGAGGTGGGCAACCCCGCCCGTTTCGTTGTGCTCGATGCACCGAACTGGGTTGAGGCACTCAACTTCAACGCGCCCGTGGTCCGCTCCTACAGAGACGGCAAGCTGGTGGCGAAGACTGAGCCGGCGACCCGCGAGGTTTTCTGGGGCTAGGCGCTGCACACCTCATCGCGATAAGGGAGGGCCCGGGCGATCGCCCGAGCCCTCCCTTATGCCTCGTGCTGTTTAGTTCTTGCGCATGCGGATCACGGCGAAGGCGCCACCGCCAATGAGCGCGAGAGCGAGGATGGCCGTTGCAGCGATCTCAGCGCCCGTGCGCGGCATGAAGCCGTGAGCGCCGCTCGCCTGACCCGAGCCCTTCGAGGGTTTCGCGGGGGCCTGCTTCGACGGTTCAGTCTTTCCGGGGCCGTTGGCTTCGCCGCCGTCGGACGCTGTCGGAGCCTCAGCCGACGGTTCGGCCGGGGCGACTACGCCCGTGTCCCCGTCGTTCACACCGCCCTCAGCGCCACCGTTGTCACTCGGCGCGGGGGCGGGATCGGCGACCTCGGTGATGGAGATGCCCTTCATCTGCCACTCTTTCTCCGTGATCGTGAGTGGCTGGACGATCGCTTGGGGCGCGGGCTGAGGAATGCCATTGTCGATCTTTACGCATTCGATCTGGAGGTCTGCCTCGCCCTTCGCGGCGATGTCCACGAAGCTCGCGTCGATCGGGTTGATGACCGTGCCGTCGTTTTCGAGGGAGTCGATTCCCGACATGACCACGCGTGTCGCCTTCTCGCCTTCGCCCTGGACGAAGACGGTGCGTGCGCCATCAACGTAGGGCTCTTCGCACTTCACGCGAGATTTCACGGTGTAGGTGAAGGGGTCTGCATCGAGTGCGCCGTGTGCCTGGACGCCCTCGGCATTCTCGATCGTGGCCGTCACGGAATCGTCGAGAGTGACCTCGGTTGCCGCAGTGGCAACCTGGGGGAGGGCGAGGAGTGCTGCGGCGCCGGCGAGGGCAGCCGAGCGGCGGAGCGGGAGGGAGAGTTGCATGGTTCTACACGTTCCTTGGGGCGCGGGGAGTGGGTTAGCGAGGACAACTGTGACAGGCCATAGTGAACACTGGGTAACTCGCCGGTGTCGAATTTCGCCCCTAACTCGTTACCCGCTATTCATTTCCTCCCTTTAGCGTTCTCATTGGTCTCCCCGACGCCTCGAGAGAAAGATTCCCCATGACCGAGCTCCGCTCCCCCCTTGCCTCCTCGCTCGCCCCGAGCCGACGCACCGTGCTGCGCGGCAGCGTTGCCGCCGGTGCCCTAGGTGCCGCCGCGGCCGCAGCCACCGGCTCCGCTATCGCCGAAGAAACCCCCGTGACCACCACCGGCGCGACCGAGAGCCAGGATCTCGCACCCGCCGAGACCGGTCTTGAATGGCTCGTCGTTGACCACCACGTGCACTCGCTCTACAGCCACGACGCGAAGTACACGATGGAAATGATCATGGATAAGGCCGAAGAGTTCGGCGTGGACGTCATCGCCTTCACCGAGCACTCGAACTGGGGCCACGCCAACGAGGGTGGCGTGTGGGAGGCGAACCGCCTTATTCGCAAGGCCCGTGACGAGCGCAAGCTCATGGTTTTCCAGGGCATCGAGTGGTACATCCCCGCGGCCGAGCACTGCACCGTTCTCGTTGCCCCCGGCATCAACGAGGCGCGCGTGCTGCGCACCTTCGAGCTCGAGTTTGATGGCAAACTCAACGGCTGGGAAAAGCCCGCTCTCGACTCGAAAGAAGAGAAATTCCAGCAGAAGAAGGCTGTTGAGGCGATTGCGTGGCTCGGCCAGCAGAAGGGCGAAGGCTTCATCGATGACGCGATCGTGATCGCGAACCACCCGAGCCGCTACTGCATCGACTCGCCGCTCGAGCTTCGCGCGTGGCACGACGCGGACCGCGACATTTACCTCGGTATGGAAGGCGCCCCCGGCGCCCAGGGCTCGGCTTTCGGCCTCAATCGCGACCCGAAGTTCCAGCGCGGCGAATACGAGAACAGCCGCCGCAAGGACTCGTCCCCGCACTACCCCGACGAAGCCTTCCGCACGCGCGGCGGCTTCGACTACCTCACCTCGGTCGTGGGTGGCATGTGGGACTCGCTGCTCTCTGAGGGCCGCCGCTACTGGATCACCTCGAACTCCGACTTCCACCTCAAGACCCACGACACTTACCGCGTGGGCGACTACCCGAAGGGTGACGGCTGGGAGGAAGGTGCGAGCCTCGGCAACTTCAACCGTGCGGGCCGCCGCCCCGTGCCCGTCAACACGAACGAAGCTCAGGGCGGAAGCGACTACTGGCCCGGCCAGTTCTCCCGCACGCACGTGGGTGCTACGGGCCGCTCCTACGAAGCGGTCATGGAGGCCATGCGTGCCGGTCGCATCTGGATCGAGCACGGCCACCTCATTTCCGGTCTCGAGGTCGTCCTTTTCGCGAAAGACGACAGCGTCGAGCCCGTGACTCTCGGCGGCACCCTCAAGGTCAAGGCCGGCACCGAGCTTGGCCTGCGCGTGAGCGTGACGCCCACGACGAAGGAGAACTCCGCGGGGATCCTCCCTGAGCTCGCGCACATCGACCTCATCCGCGGGCTCATCACGGGCGAGGTTGAGGATGTCAACACGACGACGGCCCCTCACACCAAGGTCGTTGATCGCAAGGAAACCGCAGGCCACGGCCTTGAGGAGTTCACGGTCGAGTTTGACCTCGGCGCCGTCGAGGAAAACGGCTACATTCGCCTGCGCGGGAGCGACGGCAAGCGTTCGGGCGTCGGCCCGATGGGTGCCGACGTTGACCCGGCCGGCCCGATTCCCCACGGTGGCGAGAACGGCGCAGGAAGCCCGTGGATCGACACGTGGATGTACACCAACCCGATCTTCTTCGAGGTCGAGTGATCACGGTTTCGTGAAAGCGAGTGGGCTCGGTTTCGCGGGGGTTATGCCCCGCGGAATCGAGCCTCTTTCCCATTGCCCGCCCAGGACACACACCGCATGAAAGGACACCCCGCATGGCCCTCAACCGTCGGACCTTCCTGACCGCAGCCGCCGCGACCGCCGCGAGTGCCGCAACCCTCGCGCCCGCGAGCGCCTCCCCGCTTTATGAGCGCGACGAGAACGACACCCCGCGCCTTCTCGATAACCCCTTCGATGCGAGCCTCAAGAACCCCGCGCCCGAGGGGTGGGCGCCGAAGAGCCCGCTTGCTCGCGCTCACGCCCACAACGATTACCTGCACACGCACCCGCTGTGGGATGCGCTTGAACAGGGCTTTTGCTCGGTTGAGGCGGACGTGTGGTTCGAGGGCGGGCAGATCCTCCTTGGCCACACCCGCCTCGGCACGGCGAGCGGCCGCTCCCTCGAGGAGTTCTACGTGAAGCCGCTCGCGGCACTCGTGCGCTCCAACGGCGGTCACGTGTTCCCCGGCTACGACGGCCCGTTCCAGCTCCTGATCGACATCAAGGACCAGGGGGAGAAGCAGCTGCCCGCGATCGAGAAGCTGCTTGCGCCCTACAGCGACGTGTTCTGGCACGTGAACCGCTGCGGTGAGGTCGTCGAGAACCCCGTGCGCGTGGTGTACACGGGAGGTCGCCCGTACGATCTCATCAAGGACAACCCGGTGCGGTTCGGCTCGGCCGACGGCCACAAGGGTGACCTCGGCGGCGAGATCAGCTCGCTCGACATGCCACTCATCTCGGAGGATTGGGAGACGTGGGGCTGGCAGGGCTTCGGCGAGCGCCCGGAAGAGCAGTTCCGTTCGCTCAAGGAGTTTTCCGACGGTGCCCACGCGATCGGCGCGCGCTCGCGCCTGTGGGGTGTTCCCGAGCTTCTGCCCAAGCGTCGCGAGATCCTGTGGCAGATGCAGCTCGATGCGGGTATCGACGTCGTGGGCGCCGATGACCTCGCTGAGCTGCGCGCGTTCCTTCTCGAGCGCGGCGCCGCCTAAATCAACTCTTTCGAAGGCCTACCGCGCGCGCTCGGCGAGTAGCTCGAGCACGTGGCGGTAGGTCTTTCCCGTTGCGCGGGTCATGCCGATTTCGCACGTGCGATTGAGGGAGGCGTGGTGGTCGGCGCCGAGGGCTTTCACTTCGGCTGCTTCGGCTGCCGTTGCCGAGGCGGTGAGCTCGGGGTGGAGCATGCCGCGATCGCCCGCGAAGGCGCAGCAACCCCACGCATCGGGCACGGTGACCTTCGCGAAGGCGGCCTCAGCAACCGCTGTAAGCGCCGGGTTGAGGCCCATCTGCGTGGAGGAGCACGTGGGGTGGAGAATCACGTGTTCGCTTGACAGGTCGATGTCGAGGCGCTCAAGAAGATGTTCGGCGGTGAACTGCACGGCGTCGATGACGTCGGCACCGTCGCGCTCGAGGATCGCCGCGAAGCCCTCGGTGCAGCTCACGGCGTCGCTCACAATCGGCAGGTCGAGCTCGCGCACGGCGTCAACGACCTTTCGGGTTTTCGCTGAAATGACCTCGTGCCCCTTGGCTTTGCCTTTCGACGTCCATGGCGTGCCGCAGCACGTGGAATCGATGCCCTTCGGGATGAGAAGCGCAAGGCCCGCCTTCTCAAGGAGTTTTTCGAACGCGGAGACGACGTTTCCACCTGGCGCGGCCCCGCCGAACATCGTGTTGACGCACGCGGGAACATAGATGCTCGCGACCTCGCCATTGGGCGCGCCGAATAGGCGGCCGGGCAGGTTCGAGCCGACAGCCCGGTGCTCTGCGTGCTCGCCGAGGGTGCCGCGAGCCTTCCCGCCGGCCGGCAGGTCCTTCGTGTATTTCGGCACGGTGTCCTCGCCCAGCAAGCGTCGGCCCACGCCCGTGGCCGCCCCCACGGCAGGTGCCGGAACCTTATCCGCGACCGAGAGCCCAACCGCGGCGCCGCGCGTGATCGCACCCCACGACGCTGCCGCGGCCTTCCACGCGCCGGATTCGACAGCGTTCGTGTTCTCGCGGCGCAACCGCTTCACGAGCAGACCCGTGTTGATCCCCACGGGGCACGCCGTCACGCACATGCCGTCCACGGCGCACGTGTCGATGCCTTCGTAGTCGTAGTCCTTCGCGAGCTCATCCGCCGTTGCCGCATCGCCTGCGTTGCGGGCACGCTCCTCGGCGCGGCGCACCACGATGCGCTGGCGCGGCGTGAGCGTGAGGTCCTTGCTCGGGCACACCGGCTCGCAATAGCCGCATTCGACGCAGCGATCGGCCTCGACCTCGATCGTGGGGTTGAGCTTGAAGTTCTCGAGGTGCGCCTTCGGGTCGCTTTCGATGAGCACGCCCGGGTTGAGAATTCCCGCGGGATCCACGAGGTGCTTGAGCTCTTTCATCACGGCGTAGAGCTCGTCGCCGTACTGGCGATGCACGAACGGCGCCATCGCGCGGCCCGTTCCGTGCTCGGCCTTGAGGTTACCGCCGCGAGCGAGCACCACGTCCACCATCGACTCGGTGAAGGCGCCGAGGCGCTCGCGGGCCGCGTCGCTCTCGAAGCGATCCGTGAGCATGAAGTGGATGTTGCCATCCTTCGCATGGCCGAAGATCACGGAGTTCTCGTACCCGTGCTCGTCGAAGAGCTCGTGCAGGTCACCGCACGTGTCGGCGAGGTTCGCGGGCGGCACCACGACGTCCTCGAGAAGCGCGGTCGTGCCACTTTCGCGCGCGCCCGCGACGGAGGCGTAGAGGCCCTTGCGCAAAGCCCATGCGGCCCCGCGCATGACCGGATCCTCGGAGAAAATGGCGGGGGAGCGCAGCTCGTGGGCGCGCAGGATCTCCTCGCCGGCGCGCTGGGCCGCGACGAGTTTTTCGTGCTCATCGTCGCGGTACTCGATGAGGAGCGCTGCCTCCGTGCTCGGCGCGAAGCCCTGGATCTGCTCGGGCACGCGCGCGAGCTTCTGGCCCACCGCGATCGAGGTCGAGTCCATGACCTCGAGCGTCGCCGCCCCCGAGTCCACGAGCTCGGGCAGGATACGGGTGGCCGCATCGAGCGAGGGGAACACGGCGAGCGCGGTCGTCGTGAGGGCCGGGATCGGGACTGTGCGGAACGTCGCCTCGGCGATGAACGCGAGCGTGCCCTCGCTTCCGATCACGAGCTTTTCAAGGATGTCGATGGGGCGCTCGGCATCGAGGAACGCGTTGATGCCGTAACCCATCGTGTTCTTGAGGGCGAAGCGTTCGCGAATGATCCGCACGCTTTCGGGATTCGACACGACCCTTTCGCGAAGGCGCGAGAGGCCCTCGTGGATGTCGGGCGCGTTGGTGCGCAGGCGAGCGTCGGCCCCCTCGCGGTCGCTCGTGTCGAGGGTGAGGCCCGACGGCAGCACCATGACCATCGATTCGAGAGTTTTGTAGGTGTTGTATTCGGTGCCGCAGGCCATGCCGCTCGAGTTGTTCGAAACGACGCCGCCGATCGTGCACGCGGCCTCGCTTGCCGGGTCGGGCCCGAGGCGACGCTTGAAGCGGCGAAGGCGGGCGTTGACCTGGGCGACTGTGGCGCCAGAACCGGCGCGCACGCGTGCGCCCTCGTCGAGAACCTCAATGTGGCGGAAGTTTTGGCGCACGTCGATCTGAACGTGGGGACTCGCGGATTGGCCGCAGAGGCTCGTGCCGCCCGAGCGGAAGGCGACGGGACTCTTGGCGGCGTTCGCGCCTTTGAGGAGCGTGGCGACCTCGCGTGCCGTATCGGCAAGGACGACGGCTTCGGGGGTGAAGAGGTAGTGGGAGGCGTCGCTTGCGGCGGCCACCCTGTCGATGAGTCGAGTCTGGATGCGGCTTTCGTCGCGCACGGCAGCGGTGACGAATGCGGGGGCGGTGTTCACGAAATCCTCCATGGGCGCGCCGGTTAGGCGTAGACGACGCCTTAAGCCTAGCCCGAGTGGCATGGGACCGTGTGATGGGGGAGTGGTGATTCCGCAACGCTTGGTAGTTATGAAATGACATACAAAACGGAGGGAAAGGTTAGCGTTTCGTACGGCGCTCACGTCAAGATAGAGGAGCTGGCGCCGGCGAAGTCGCATCCCATCCACATTTCTCGTACCCAAGGAGACTTAAGCCAGTGAGCGCCACTGACACGGCCTCGATGCCGGCCGTCCCGGCGTCGGACCACGCCCACGTACTCGAAGCGATTCCCGAAACCCTCCCCGAAGACTCGCGCCCCCTGCCGGATCTCCCGGCCGGCGCGTGGTGGCCAGTGGCGGCGTCGATCTTCGCGATCGCGTGGGGCGGTAACGAATTCACCCCGCTTCTCGTGATGTATCGCGAGGTCTCGCACTTCTCCGACCTCGTCGTCGATGGTCTGCTTGGTGCCTACGTTCTCGGTATCGTCCCGGCTCTTATGATCGGTGGCCCCCTCTCCGACGTCTACGGTCGCCGCCCGATTCTGCTGCCCGCCGCACCGCTCAGCCTCCTCGGCAGCCTTATGTTGATGCTTGCTCCCGGCTCGCCCCTCATGATCGGCATCGGCCGCATCCTGTGCGGTCTTGCGCTCGGTCTCGTCATGGCGATCGGCACCGCGTGGATCAAGGAAATTTCCGACGCCTCCGGGGCCAACCCCGCCGCAGGCGCCCGCAGGGCGTCGCTCGCCCTCACCACCGGCTTCCTCGCCGGTGCCCTCGTGGCCGCGATCCTCGCGCAGTGGGGCCCGTGGCCAACCCGCACCTCGTATGCGCTGCACATCCTCATCACGATCGTGACCGGTCTGTGGCTCTTCACCGCGCCCGAAACGCGCACACCAGGTCACCTTCCTGCCGAGAATGAGCCCGCTTCGGGTGCCGAGACGCTCATGTCGAAGCTCATCGTTCCGAAGGCCGCGCACAAGCGCTTCCTGCGCGTGGTGCTTCCCGTCGCGCCGTGGGTTTTCGGTGCGTGTGGCACCGCCTACGCCGTTCTCCCCGCTCTGCTCAAGGATCGCGCCGGTGACTACCCGATCGCGTTCGCGGGCATCATGACCGCCGTGACCCTCGGCTTCGGCGTGGGCATCCAGACCGTCGGCAAGAAGATCGACACGCATCGAAGCGCGCGTGCCTCCGTGATCGCCATGGCGATCGTGGCGACCGGCGCGGTGTTCGCCGCCGGCGCCGCTTCCACGACGAGCCTCACGATCGGCCTCATCGCCGCCGCGACCCTCGGCTGCGGCTACGGCCTCGCGCTCGTTGCCGGCCTCAGCGAAGTGCAGCGCCTCGCCGGGCCCGACGACCTTGCCGGCCTCACCGCCGTGTTCTACTCGATTGCCTACCTTGGCTTCTTCGTGCCGATGCTTCTCGCGGCGCTCAGCACGATCTTCAGCTACACGGCGATGCTCATTGGCGGCGCCGTGATTGCGATCCTCACGCTCGTGGAGGTCGCGCTTGCCTGGCAGGCACACCTGCCCGGCGCTCACGAGTAAACGAGGCTTTGCTCGGCGACTTACACAGCCCGGTCGAGGGGTTCAACTTCGGCCGGGCTCGAATGCCTGAGCGAGAGCAATCCGCCAACCGCGAGGGTCACGAGCACGCCAAGCAGCGGGTACCACTGCCACGCGATCCACACCTCGCCCACGACGTACTTCTCCATTACGAAGAAAAACGCGTTGGTTGCGACCGCGCACAGGAATGCGATGTTGGCATCGAGCGTGCGTGCCCGCTTGTTGACGATGCCGAGCACGAACGCGCCGAGCAGCCCGCCGTAGGTAATGCCCGCGATGCCGAGAGCCAGCACCACGATGCTGCCCTCGTCGCTGCGGAAGAACGTTGCGGGGAGAATGAACAAAAGGCCCCACACGATCGTGGCGACGCGCCCCGTTGTGAGCTCGTCGTCCTTCGTCATGGGAGTGCGACGCAGCTTCGCGACGACATCCGTGACGGTCGAGGAGCTGAGCGCCGACAGCGATGACGACAGGGTCGACATCGCGGCCGCAAGGATACCCGCGAGGAGCAGGCCCGAAACACCCGCGGGCAGGCCCTCGATGATGAACTTCGGGAAGATCTCGTCGTCGCGCGTGAGCCCAAGCTCGGCGGGTGTGGCGTGGTTGTACCAACCCCATAGGGCGAGCCCCACCACGAGGAAGATCGCAAACTGCACGACCACCACGAAGCCCGAGGCAATGAGCGCCTTTTGCGCTTCCGCCTTCGTGCGGCACGCGAGCAGGCGCTGCACGATCAGCTGATCCGAGCCGTGCGAGGCCATCGCGAACACGGTGCCGCCAAGCAGCGACGGAATGAGGCCCGACGCGCCGCTGATGGGGTTCTCGCCAAGGATGAACAGGTTCGTTTTTCCGGCCTCGACCGCATCGGTGAACCACGAGAAGCCGAGCGAGGAGCTCACGACGATGATCGCGAGCAGGCCACCCGCGACGTAGAGGCACATTTGCACCACGTCAACCCACACGACCGCGCGGATGCCGCCAATGAACGTATAGAGGATCGTGACGACCGCAAGCACGACGATGATGACGAAGTAGTTCGTGTGCACCCCGAGGCCGTCGAGAATGATCTTGAGAGGAATGGCCGCAGCGAGAACGCGGACACCGTCGGCAAGAAGGCGCGTGAACAGGAACGTGACGCCCGCCGTGGTTTGGGTGGCCGAACCGAAACGCTTGCCGAGGTAGGCGTAGGCCGTGACCATCTCGCCGTCGTAATACCGGGGGAGAAGGAGGTAGGCCACGATCACGCGGCCCACGATGTAGCCAAAGCCGAGCTGCAGGTAGCTGATGTCGCCTACGAAACTCATGACCGGAATGCCAATGACCGTGAGCGCACTCGTTTCCGTGGCAACGACGCTCAGGCACACCGCCCACCACGGAATGTCCCGACCGCCGAGGAAGTAGTCCTTGGCGTCCGATTGTTTTCCGCTGAGCTTCAAACCGAGCCAGGCGGTCGCGATGAGGTACGCGATCACCACCACGATGTCGATGACCTGCATAAAAACTCCTAGGGCGTGCATAGTCGTGGTCAAGAGAAACAGCTGTGCGCCGCTCACCAGGAGGTGCGCAACGCTGCGCGTGAAACCATCGTACGGGCAATCCCTAGTTTTTGGAAGAAAATTTTATGCGCGGATCGATTACGCGCGCGGCAAGCGTCGGCCCCGCCCGAGAAGCCTGCCCCCGATCCGGCCGCGCGGGCGCTTGTAGCCCGTGGCCCGGAAAAGCCACAGGAATGGCGCGGGAATTGCACGCGCGATCGGGGCGCTGAGCGCCCAGCGCCACGGTGCATTCGAGTCCTTGTTGGGGCGGTGTTCGAGGGCGTGGACGGCGGCTTCGGCAACCTCGTCGGGGGTCATCGTGCCCACGAGCAGCTCAACTTTGGGCACGCGTTTTTCGGAATTGGGGTTGGCTTTGAAGTAGTCGGAGTGCACGCGCGTGGGGGTCAGCGAACCCACGTTGATGCCGGTGCCGTGAAGGTCCTGGCGCAGAGCCTCGGTGAAGCCGCGAACGGCGTAGCGGGCGGCGGCATATCCCACGGCGCCGGGCCACGCGATCTGGGCGACGGGGGAGTTGATCTGGAAAATCGTGCCGCCGCCGCGGGCGAGCATCGGTTCGATGAGGCCGCGCGTCATGTCGAAGGCCGCGAAGTACGGCAGCGCCATCTGCTCGCGCGCCTCCTGGGGGCTCGTCTCCTCGATGCTGAGGAAGCGCCCCGATCCGGCGTTGTTAATGAGGATGTCGGGCGTGCCGTGCTCGGAGAGGATCCTCTCGCACACCTTCGCGACGGCGTCGGCATCCGAAAGGTCAACGGGGTAGTACGCCGCGCCGGTCTCAGCGGCGAGCGGCTTGAGCTTCTCCTCGCGCCGGGCGAGCAGGATCAGGCGGCATTCGCTATCGCTGAGCCGTCGAGCGAGAGCTGCGCCGATGCCGGCGGAGGCGCCCGTGATGACGATCAGTTCCGAGGTGAGGGGGCTCGGGTTGCTTTGCGTGCTGTCCATGCGCTTTGTAGCCATGCGTCGAGTCTAGCGAGCGATTACCTCGCCCACGCCGAGGATCCACTGGATCGCGGCGGTCGCAGCGCCGCGCGCCCAAAAGGCGAAATCGTGCTCGCGAAGCTGGATGTCGAGGCCGCTCGCGCTCACGTGCCTCACTTCGGCGATGCCCGCGTCGAGCTCCTCCTCGTTCCCCGCGAGGAACCGCGCGCCCTCGCCGGAAATCACGACGGCCTGCGGCATCGTGAACGCTGCGGCCGTTCCCACAAGCCGGCCCACCTTGCGGGCCGCGCGCGCCGACTCCTCGGCGGTGAGGGGGCGGGCGCCGCTCAAATCAGGCCAGTCGGCCCCCCGGATGGCCTCGGTGACCGTGCCGAAACCCGTGTTCTCGTCCGTGATCACCCGCCCGTCCATCACGAGGGCAAAGCCCGTGCCAATTCCGACGGTCACCACGATGAACCTCGAGGCCTCAAGGCCCGCGCCGAACCAGTTTTCCGCTTCGGCAAGGGAGGTCAGATCATGCACGATGAGGACGGGAAGGCCCGTGAGTTCTTCGAGCCGATCGGCGGCGCGCACGTTCGTCCACCCGAGGAATGGGGCTTCGCGGACGACGCGCCCGCCGTCGATTTGTGCACCGATATTCACGCCAACGCCCGCGATGGGCAGCGCGGGATTCTTCGCAGCGAGAGCGTCGCGTAGCTCGCCGATGAGGGCGGCAGCCTCGCCCAGCACGGCGGTGGGGCGCAGGTCGGTGAGGCGAGAGGTGCGCGAATCGAGCACGGTTGCGCGTGCATCGGTCACGATCGCCACGAGGCTCTCGTGCGTAATTGACAGCCCGATGAGGGCGAAGCTCGTGAGGTTCACCGAGAGGGGGATCGCCGGCCGGCCCACCTCGCTCGGAACGGGGGTTCCCTGAAGCATGAGCTCCGCTTCCACGAGCGGGGCCGTGACGCGCGTGAGGGAAGCGGCGCTCAGCCCGAGCCGCTCGGCGAGCTGCGTGCGCGGAAGCGGCCCGTAGCGGAGCAGCTCGAGGTACACGCGCCTTGCCGATGGCGGGAGTGTGTCGAGGGTGAGTCGCTCGGGGACGGTGGGGGAGTTCACGGTACTCAACTTTGCCAGATGCTGCGGGGAGGGAACGCGAGATGCCTCCCACTTCGAGGAATGTGCTTGACGGTGATTTATTTTACAACGAAAATAAGTAGGTCATTGAAGACGCACCTCAAGGAGAAACCATGGCGACCACCACCCGTCGCGGCTTCCTCGCGGGCATGGCGGGTCTCGGGACCCTCGGCGCGCTCGCGGGATGCGGCGGCTCAAACTCGGGCGGCACCTCGCTCGAATACTTCCAGTTCAAGTCCGAGGCCATCGACCTGTTCAACGCGATGTGCGAGGAATACAACGCGCAATCGAACAACATTCGCGTGCGGCAAAACTTCCAGGCCGACAACGTGACGGCGCTGCGCGTGCGACTCGTGAAGAACACCATGCCCGACATCGTCTCGATCAACGGCGACTACAACTTCGGCTCCATCGCCCGCTCGGGCGTGTTCTACGACTTCGCAAAAACCGACCTTCTCGACAAGGTGCAAGACGCCGTGGGCGAGATCCTCCCGAGCCTCGGCGCGGGTGCCGACGGCGAAGTCAACGGCCTGCCGCTCTCCACCAACGGCTCCGGCATGATCTACAACAAGGACATCTTCGACGACTTCGGCATCGAGCCGCCGAAGACCTGGGACGACCTCATCGCCGCAGCCGAAGAGTTCGCCGCGGGCGGCGTGGACCCGTTCTACTGGGGCTTCCGCGACAACTGGACCGGCGCGCCCATGTTCTCGTCGATCTCCGGCAACTTCCTGCCGAACGTCGCCGATTGGTACCAGAAGCGCCTCGACGGCGAGACGACCTTCGAAGACCTCCGCCCCGTGCTGGAAAAGATGAACCAGATCGCCAAGATGGGCAACAAGAACAAGTACGAGGTCGACTACAACGGCGGCAACCAGGGCTTCGCCCAAGGCAAAGCCGCGATCTACGTGCACGGCACCTACGCGATCCCCGCGATCCGCTCCTACAACCCCGACATCAACCTCGGCACGTTCGCGACCCCCGCCGACGACCCGGCTGATACGCGCGTGGTTTCCGGCGTGGACGTGGCCCTCACGATGGGCGTCGAGCCCGAGCACGAAGAAGAAGCCCTCGACTTCATGCGCTACCTCATGAAGGAAGAAAACGTGCTCGCCTACTGCAAGGAACAGGTGGCCTTCCCGACCCTCAAGGACACCGAGACCGACGACCCGGCCCTCCAGGGACTTCAGGACTACTTCGCGAACGACCTCATCGCCACGTACTCCGACCACAACTTCCCGCAGGGAGTCAACCTCAACAACTACATGCAGCAGTTCCTGATCGACCACGACATCGACGCGTTCATTAAGACGCTCGACACGCAGTGGGACAAGGTCGCAAAACGCATGGCCGCGACGGCGTAAGGAGAAGCCACCGTGTCTGCAACGCACACAAAATCCGGCTCTGCGCCGGTACTTCGCTCGAAAAAGAAGCGAATCGATCCCGCCCACATCTGGATGGTCATTCCCGCGATCATCATCTTCGTGGCCCTGCTCGTGTGGCCGCTCCTCCAGGGCATCTTCTACACGTTCACGAACTACCAGGGCTACGGTGACTGGCGCTTCGTGGGCCTCGACAACTACAAGTTCCTTTTCCAGGATGACGTGATCTGGGGAAGCTACGGCTTCACGTTCCTCTTCGCGATCTCCTCGACGCTTGCGACGAACGTCATCGCGATGGTTCTCGCGCTCTTGCTGAACTCGGCAATCAAAGCGAAGAACCTCTTTCGCGGGATCTTCTTCCTCCCGTACATGCTCCCCGTGCTGATCGTCTCGTACATCTTCAGCTACCTCTTCACGAACAACATTCCGCTCATTGGCCAATGGCTCGGCTGGGAATGGCTCTCCTCCTCGCTGCTTGCCAACGAGAGCCTCGCGTGGCTCGCGATCGTGTTCGTGGGTGTGTGGCAGGGTGTCGCCTTCACGACCCTCATCTACATCTCGGGCCTGCAAACCGTGCCCGAAGAGGTCTACGAGGCCGCTTCGCTCGACGGCGCGAACAAGTGGAAGCAGTTCTGGAAAATCACCTTCCCGCTCATCATGCCGTTCTTCACGATCAACGTCGTGTTGAGCTTCAAGAACTCCCTCGGCGTCTTCGACCAGGTCGTTGCCCTCACCGAGGGCGGCCCCGGCACCGCCACCCAGTCGATCTCATTTTTGATCTTCAAGAACGGCTTCCAGGGCGGCGAATTCGCCTACCAGACGGCGAACGGCGTCATCTACTTCATCATCCTCATCGTGCTGTCGTTTGCGCAGCTGCGATTCCTCCAGTCGAAGGAGGTCAACTGACATGAGTACCCAGTCGATTCCCACCCCGGGTGCCGCAGAAACACCCACGAACGAAAGCATCGAGAAGGGCGGGGCAAGCGTCGGAAAGCCCCCGCACCGCAAGCGCCGCTACCGCCTCCACCGCACAAACTGGTGGGCGACCGCCCTCGTGGCCGTTCTTTCCCTGACGATCCTCGTGCCGCTGTACTTCGCGGTGGTGACCGCGTTCAAAACGGCGCCCGAGCTCGCCGAGAGCGGCTTCGGCCTGCCGAACCAGTGGAACCTCGACAACTTCGTGGAGGCGTGGAGACTCACCGAGTTCCCGAAACGCCTCATGACGAGCGCGATCATCACGGTTGGCGCCGTGATCGTCACGCTGCTCACGAACTCGATGGTGGCCTACGCGATCGCGCGTAACCTCCACCGCAAGAGCTTCCAGTTCCTCTACTACTTCTTCGTGGCGGCGCTCTTCGTGCCGTTCCCGATCATCATGCTGCCCGTGGTGAAGCAGACGGCCGCACTCGGCATCGACAATGAAGCCGGCCTGATCCTCCTGTACACCGTGTACGGGCTCGCCATGAACATCCTGCTCTACGTGAGCTTCCTGAAGTCACTGCCGGAGGAACTCGAAGAGGCCGCACGCCTCGAAGGCGCCTCGACGTGGACCGTGTTCTGGAAGATCGTGTTCCCGCTCATGGGTCCCATGAACGCGACGGTCGGCATCCTCACGTGCCTGTGGTCGTGGAACGACTTCATGCTGCCGCTCGTGATCCTCTCCGACCCCGACTCGCAGACGCTGCCGCTCGCGCAGTACGTGTTCCAGGGTCAGTTCAACACGAACTACCCGGTTTCCTTCGCGAGCTACCTCATGGCAATCGCGCCCATGATGCTCGTGTACGTCTTCGCGCAGAAGTGGATCATCTCGGGCGTCATGCGAGGCTCGACCAAGTAGATCGGGCGCACGCATGCCAGGTGCGCGTTGCTCTCGATGAAGAAAAAGTCGCTCCCCACCCGCGCCATGCGGGCAGGGAGCGACTTTCTTGATGAAGTGGAACGGCTTGACCGCCGTGCCGCGCCGTCGTGCCGCGCGCCTAGCCGATGAGGGAGGCGAGCCTCTCGCGTTCGGCCTTCACATCGGCACCCGCCGCTTCTGCGACGAGCGCGAGCGCGAGCGCCATGCCGAGTGCGCCCGGGTCAGGCGTGCCGAGCACGCGATCGCCGAGGTAGCTCGAACGCCCGCGACCGCTCGACATCTCCTTCGTGGACTCCGCACCGTCGATGGCGGCGCCGATCGCCGCGGCATCCAGCTTCTCAGCTCCCGACGTTGCAACAGCCTCGAGCACATCCACGATCGTGCGGTCGCCCGGCTCGGCGCCACCCACGCGCGTGACCGCCGCGCGGGCCTCCTTCACGCCCTCCACAAGTGAGGTGCCGTTCTTCGCCGCCGCCGCGATCTCCTGGAAGGCGAGGCCAAACAGCGGACCGGAAGAGCCGCCCGTGTCGTTGAGGAAGCCCTCCGCAATCGAATTGAGGTCGGCCGCAAGATCCGCATCTTTCCCACTCGCGCGCGTGAGAGTCGCCTTCGCCGCGTTCGCGAGATTCGTGCCCACGTCGCCATCGCCGGCCTTCTGGTCGATCTCATCGAGCGCCGCGCGGGAACTCTCGAACGTTTCCACGAACATCGAAAGCCAGTCCGACGCCTGCTTCGCCTCAGCCGAAGCTTCATCTTCAGCAGCGTCTTCGCCCCCGTTTTCGGCCTCGCGGCCCGCGTGCACGTCGAAGCCTTCCGGCACGAGGCGCGGCGTGGGCAGTGCGGCCGTCTCATGCGGAGCACACACGTACTCGAGCCACTCCTCTTCGAGCGCCGTGAGCGTGATCGAGAACCCGGCCATGTCGAGCGCCGTCGTGTAGTTGCCCGAGAACGCGACGCGCACGTTGACACCCGCATCCGCGAGGGCTTCGTGCGCCGCGGTTTGGATGTGCAGCAGTTCGAGCGGGGCGAGGCCGCCAAGGCCGTTGACGAAGAGCAGCGCGCCCGCGCTCGCCTCGAGCTTCTCGGCGAGGGCCTCGCGCAACTCGGAAATCATGCGCTGCGTGAGCTCTTCAAGCGTCGGCTGCGCGATTGTTTCCTTCGCGCTTTCCCCGTGGATGCCCACGCCGTATTCGAGCGTGCCTTCCTCGACATCGAACGCGAGGTGATCGGCGCCGGGGGAGGTGTGGGCGCGGCGCGCGACCGAGAGCGAACGCGTGGCGGCGACGAGCGCGTCACCGAGCTCCTTGAGTTCCGCGAGGCCAAGGCCCTGATCGGCGGCAGCGCCAAGAACCTTCTCCACGAGGGTCGTGCCGGCAATGCCGCGACGGCCCACGGCACCCGAATCGGTACCGAGGTCATCATCGACGAGGACCTGCGCGCTCTCGATCCCTTCGGCCGAAAGACGCTCCGCCGCGATATTGAAGTTGATGCAATCGCCCGTGTAGTTCTTGACGATGTGGAGCACGCCGCCGCTCTTCGCCACGGCGCGGCTCGCCTCGAAAATCTGGCGCGAATGCGGGGAGGTGAACACTTCGCCCGGCACCGCCGCATCGAGGCCTCCGCGCCCCACGAATCCCGCGTGCATGGGCTCGTGGCCTGCGCCGCCGCCGCTCACGAGCGCAACGGTGCGCTCCGGAGCGGGGTTCGCCGCGCTCACGAAGTACGGGTCGCGCGAAAGGGTGACGGTGTCACCTGCCGCTGCAGCAATCGCGGTCAGCGCGTAGAACGATGGGGACGCAGAATCTGAGTAAAACGCCGGCACGGGAAACCTCCTGTGGTTGATGTGCGCTGGTGCTCTCACGGTAACAATCGGCGATTGGTCGCTGCTGATGGCGTCGAGGAGCTCAGCTGGCGCGAGGGCTCACCGTGAGGAGCGGAGGCGCGCTTGGGCGCGGCAAGCGTCGGACCGAAAACCCCACCGGAAGCCCAGCCGGAAACTCCACCGACACAACCGCACCAAAAACTCCAGCTTTCCCCGCAGGCTTTCTTTCGTGGAGAAAAAATCTCGACTACCGTGGAGACATGAACGACAATCTTCGCCCCATGCCCCCGCTCGCCCACGCCCCCGGCGCCGACCAACCCGACTGGTGGAAAAACGGCGTCGTCTACCAGATCTACCCGCGCTCTTTCGCTGACGCGAACGGCGACGGCATCGGCGACCTCCGCGGCATCATCAACCATGTTGACCACCTCGCCGCACTCGGCATCCAAACCGTGTGGCTCTCGCCGATCTACCCCTCGCCGCAAGACGACAACGGCTACGACATCGCCAACTACCGCGACATCGAACCCATGTTCGGCACCCTCGGCGACTTCGACGAACTCATCGAAAAGCTCCACGCGAACGGAATCCGTCTCGTCATGGACCTCGTCGTCAACCACTCGAGCGACGAGCACGAATGGTTCCTCGAATCCCGCTCCTCGCGCGAAAACCCCAAGCGCGACTGGTACATCTGGCGCGACGCCCGCGAGGTGGAGGGCCTGAAGCCCGGCGAACGCGGCACCGAACCCAACAACTGGGACTCCGCCTTCAGCGGCCCCGGCTGGCAGTGGGACGAAGAAACCGAGCAGTTCTACCTGCACATGTTCTCCCGCAAACAGCCCGACCTCAACTGGGAAAACCCCGAGGTCCGCGAGGCCGTGTACGACATGATGCGCTGGTGGCTCGACCGCGGCGTCGACGGCTTCCGCATGGACGTCATCAACCTCATCTCGAAGCCCGAAGGCCTCCCCGACGGCCCGCCCACGCAGGACGGCCTCGGCTCCGCCTTCGCAATGGTCATGACCGGCCCGCGCTTCCACGAATTCATGCAGGAAATGCGTCGCGAGGTCTTCGCAAAATACCCGAAGACCTTCGTCAACGTTGGCGAAACCCCCGGCATCACCGCTCAGGATGCGCTCCTCACCTCCAACCCGGAACGCGGCGAACTCGAGATGGTGTTCCAGTTCGAACACGTTGGCCTCGAGCACGAAGGGCACAAGTTCAACCCGTCGCGCCCGCTGCCCCTTCACGAACTCGCCGGCAACCTCGCCCGCTGGGATCGCGAAGTTGCCGAAGAAGGCGGCTGGAACTCCCTCTACTTCGAAAACCACGATCAGCCCCGCTCGGTGTCCCGCTGGGGCGACGACGACCCCGCGTGGCGTGTGCGCAGCGCGAAGGCGCTCGCGGGCATGCTCCACGCGCACCGCGGCACCCCGTACGTGTACCAGGGCCAGGAACTCGGCCAGGTGAACTTCCCGTGGGAGCGCCTCGAGCAGTTCCGCGACATCGAGGTGCTCAACTACGTGCGCGAATCGGAGCAGTTCGGTCACGGCAGCTTCGGCGAGCTCCTTCCCGGCATCAGCGACATGAACCGCGACAACGCCCGCACCCCCATGCCGTGGACCGGCGTGGTCGATTCGGGTGCCGGCTTCGGCGAGGGTAAACCGTGGATCGCTGTGAACCCCTCCGCAGCCGAGGGCGTGAATGCCGCCGACCAGGTTGGGGTCGAAGGCTCGGTTTTCGAGTTCTACCGCGCCCTCATCGCGCTACGCAAGAGCGAGCCGCTCCTTGTTTCGGGCGGCTTCGAGCTGCTCGGCCCGGTCGAAAGCATGGGGGAGGGGCTGCCCGGGCAGTCCGGTCCGTCGCGTGTCTGGGCCGTGCGCAGGTCCGCGGCGGGGGAGGGGGCCGACGCCTCCTCGCTCATCGCCGTTGCCAATTTCTCGCGCGAGGCCGTTGAGCTTAGTTCCGACGTGTGGCCCGAGGGCGCCGAGGTTGTGTTGTCGAACGTCGCCGAAGGCGAGCGCTCCGGCGAGCAGAAGCTCGGTGGATGGGAGTTCGCGCTGCTCAAGGCGTGAGCTCGTCACTGTTGATGCATAGGGGAGGCGCCCGGCGGAAATGATCCGTCGGGCGCCCCCCTTTTCTTGCCCTGAGGGCTCTTCTTGCCCTAAAGGCTCTGCTGTTTTGACCCTTTGGGTTGTGCTTCGGGTGCGCTCAGGAGCGCGCCTTGGGCTTTAGGCCTTCTTCTCGCGGTAAGGATTCGCAGCCTGTGCCACGCTCGCCCACGAGTCGGGATTCACGAGGAACGTTACCGCCTCGTTGTCCCAGAACACGCGAGTCTCGATGCCCTTTGAATCCTTGTCGTAGGTGAAGAACGCTACGGCCATTTCAAACGGGCGACCATTCGCGCGCGCCTGCACGTAATTGACGGCAGGTTCCTCGAGTGCGAACCTCGAAAAGACGCTCGGTGCAAAGGCACCGGACTTCACGTAAAAGACCGGATCAACCTGCTGAAGCGTGAGGCCATCAATACCCGCGGCGACGGTGAAGATGACGCTGAAGGCATCCCAGTCATTGGGGAAGTCGTGGACTTCAGGCTGCACCGCCGCTGCGAGTGCACGAAGGGCCTCCTGCTCAGCAGCGGAGCCGCTGTTGCTGTTCACGGAGTTGTCTTGAGTCATTGCTTGTTCAGCCCCTCTGCAAGAACGAGAAGTTCGCGAGCGCTCACGGGCTCTTCGTCGCCACCGAAGTTATCTACGTAGGTGTAGGTGAACTCATCGGCGAGGCGATCGAAACGAGTCACGAGGGTTGCAGCACGGTCCTTGTACACCTGCTTCTCAAAGAACAGCTCGAGGAGGAGCTTCTTTTGGTCCTTGGCGAAGGCCAAGTTGACCGTGAAGGGATCCTCGCCCTCAAACTTCGCGAGCGAAGTGTCGAAGAGCTGTCCAGCCTTGGTATGCACCAGAAAGGAGGTCAACGCTTCAAGACGTTCAATATTCTCGAGGCCCTTGCGGACACAGTACTCGTATCGCTCAATGGGGCTTCCTGCCCACGGTGCGCTGATAGCAGTCATATTCCTATCCTAATTTGCGCTGAAAGATCTGGCCTGAAGACACCGGCTAGTGCTGGTTGACTTGATCGAAGTGGACCCTTGGGACCGAACCAGAATCAAGGGCATTGGCCTTGACTTCGCTGAGAGCTTTCGCGGAGAAATCCCGACCGTAGGTATTGACTTGCGTCTTTTTGGGCTCACGATGGAAGTAATCGTGCTTATCATTGTGAACGGCGCCGTCGATACGCAACCACTGCTTACCGGTTTCTCGGTCATAAATATCCGCAATCGCATGGTAAGCCGTTGGTCGTCCGTTCGAATCCAGCGTTGCTCGCGTGGAGAAGTGAGTGAAGCTATCTTGTTTCATGATTGCGTCACTTTGGATCATCTCCATGTTGTAGATAGTTTCATGATTTACGACATTGTGCTGGGCCAGATAGTTACCGGACCCCAAGTTCGGTGCGAACATGTGGGCGATCAGGTGGCCCTTTTCGTCAACGGGCATATCTGGCCTGTTGGTTTGCATGAGCTTCTTTGTCGGGTCGTCGGGATCCATCTGGAATGAGCCGGCCTCCAAGAGTGCTTTGTTGGCCTGAGTGCCGTCGACTCGTTTCACTGTGGTGAACTTGTCGAAGATCACTGCTTCGGACTCGATGTAGTTTGGGTACTGGCGATAAGCAATCTTATTGCGACCGACCTGTACCGTGACTTCGCGCATGTTCTCGTTGACATAATCAACCACGCTGATTTGCGGCTTCGGTGCCTCGCCCTTCTTCCTTTCGACCTTGTCAGGCAGCGATTCCGGCAGCAAGCTGTTGTTATCTTTGACGTAGGAGCCCTCATTGACGGAGTACTCAATGTTGGCGCCTCGCCACTCGTCTTCGGGCCTCTTCTTGAGATTGTTCTCGAAGTCGAACTCTTCACCCGACATCCTTTGTCGTTCCACATACTCATCGAACTTGAGTTGGTGGTACTCGGCACGAATATCGTTGGCGTCGAGCTTCTCAAGCTCGGCTACTCGATCCAAGTCGCCTTTTGCCCGCGCGTCCTCAATGAGAGTCTCACGTCCGGTCTTCTCATAGAATTCGTCGGCTGAAACATTCGGCTTATGGTTCACGTCGGCTGCGTCCGCATGATGGTGCTGTGAGAAGTGCGAGTCATCGACTGGCTTGTGTGCAGTGTCGATCGTGTCGCGCGTTTCACCTAAGGGGCCGTCCTCGTGTGGCTTGAGAAACTCAGCCCTTTCGCGTCGCAACTGTTCCTCGTTGAGTTCGATTCCGGCAGCATTTCGCCCATCTGCGAATTCGGGATGCTTACCGTCGCCGGCACTCTTAGCCCGCGAAGCCTCATCGGTGTGTTCACCAGCCTCGCGGATTGCAGTGCCTGCTGGCTCTTCACGGTGGCTGTCGCCACGCGAATCATCGGAACGATCGTAATCCTTAGCTGTCTTGACGTCCTCAGCGTCAGGGGTGGACTTCCCCTTCTCAGCGACATCGTCGGCATGAATTACCGCGCTTTCCTTACCCTCCTTGCCGCCCTTCACTGCGTCGTCAGCGTGATCGGTCGAAGTTTCAGCGGCCTCTTTGGTGGCAGGTGCGGATGCTTCAGGCTTATCGGCCTTCGAGACATCCGAGACCTCGAGCTCGGCACCGTCGCCCTTGCCTCGTTTGGCGAAGTCATCGGTGTTGTCGAGTGCCTCGTCGACACCGGTCCTTTCGGCGACGGCGGTTGCGCGGGTGTCGTCGGCTTTGTCGACCACCTTGGCGGTGGGAGAATCAGCCTGATCTATGTGATGCGCCGAGGCCGCCCCCTGCGACGCATCTTTGGTGGTGGATTGAGGTTCTGGCTCCTTCGTGAGATCAGTGTCGCCTGAGCTGGCCTTGCGATTTGGCGTGAGCTCGTCTGCCTCGTTCATGCTTCGGCCGGCACTGGTGCGCTCCCCGAGGGGCCCTCCGGCTTCGACGCTACCCGTTTTCCCGATTGAGGCAGTGGACTTCGGAGCATCGTCGAGGTGGTGGGACGCGTCCTGAAGGGCATCGTCGGCTGGTGACGCAGACGCTCCGAGACCGGAACGGTGTGGTTCGGGATGGGCATCCTTCATGTTGAAGCCACGGGGTTTTGCGACGTTGTCGGCGGAATCGACGATCTTGCCTGCAGCGCGGTGTTCAATCGATGCGGCGGCTCCCGATCGAATGGGCGCGGCACTCTTGCCTGCCTCAACTGCCATGTGGTTGGCGTTCGTCCCCGCGACCTTGGCGGCAGCCCCGGTGTGAGAACTGGCTTGTGGCGCGCCTGTACGTGCGAAGTTGTCGAATTTTCCACCAGCTTGCTTGACACTAGCTCTCGCAACATCGTCCGCGTGGTGGGTGACGCTACCGGCGCCTGCGCGTGCGGTGGTGCCGCCAATTTTGCTGCCGGCGGCTTTCACTCCACCGCGAGCAACCGCACCGGTGCCGATCGTTCCTGCGGCCTTATGCATACCGCCCTTGGCGGCACCCTTGATCGTGGAGAGTGCTCCGGCCTTGACCGCCCCTTGGGTTGCGGCCTTAGCACCCGAGCCAGCGGCGCCCTTGATCGCAGTGCCTGCCGCTGCCTTCACGCCCCCCTTAGCAGCGGTCCCCACGGCAGCCTTGGCACCGGCGGTGACGCCGGCCTTAATTGCGCCGCCAGTGCCGCCGCTCGCGACCGTCATGACGAGGTCTGGCGCTGCGTGGCCCAGGTAGTAAGCCGGGTCCTCCTTGAACTTATCGACCTCGTTGACCACGAAGTTCTTCGTCCCTTTAGCGACGGTGACGGCGGCGTCTTTCGGGCTGAAATTCTTGATGGCGTTCGCAGCCGCGTCCTTCATGCGCCCGATTCCGCCGTTCTTGACGAAATCGTCGAGGCCTCTTGCAGCCTCCATGAGTTCTTCGCGATTATCCCAGAGAGACTTTGTCCCCTTTAACACAAGCTTTCCAAGGTCCACGACGGCCGTGAGCGTCTCTTTGACCGAATCGCCAAGTCCACGCAGGAACCGTTCGGCCACATTGCCTTCGTGCTTGCCGTCCGATTCGTCGGCATTGCCCGCATTACCGCCGCCGAGAGTCCCTGCAAGAGCCTCGTCAGCTTTCTTCATGTCCTCGCGCAGCTTCTTCACTTCGTCTTCGAGACGCGAAAGTTCAGCTTCGGCTTCGGCGATTGCGTCGTCGCGTTCGTCGTTCGGTACTTCTTCTTCCTCGCCGTCCGCATTCGTCTCTGTCTTTGTTTTCGGCATCATGAGTGCCGCAGCCATAGCTAATTCAGCGGCCATGATCTCGAGCTGGAGTCGCGCCTTGCGTTCATGGAACTCTACGAGCTTTGCCGCGTATTCATGGAGTGCTGCTTTGACCTCGTTGGTGCTCTCTTGGAGCAAGGAGGCAGATTTGAGCGGCTGACGCATACCGTTGTAGACGGTTTCGGCCTCCGGGGCCTTGTAGGTTCCGGACAGTCCGTACCACGTTTCCTGTGCAGACGAAACGAGGTCGAAGGTGCGCGAGCCTATCGATTGGATTTCGGATGCGAGGCCGGTAACAGCGCCCGGGCTGTCAATTTCGGGCAGTTCAAGATCCATTGGTGGACACTCCTGGCATGTCGGTGGCCCCGATGCTTGCATCGGCGCTGCTGGCGTTAGAGCTCATGGTGGCATCGCCCTCGAGGTACGAGGTGAGGGCGTCAATCGTACAGTTAATCGTGTTGAAGGCCTGGCCCTGCGACGATTTGACGCTAATCATGACGATGTCCTGAAGGAAGGACATCATCGCGGGTTGACTCGCGGGGCTGTGCTGAAGGGCGCTTCCGGTTGTCGAAATCGCGGAGTTAGTTTCATCGACGGCGATGGAGAGATCTTCGACGATACTTACGGCACTTTCGATAATGTGCCCCGAAGCTTCCGGATCAATGTCGTAGTGCATGGAGAGTGTCCCCCTCAAACTCAAGTGCTCGTAGAGGGGCCCGGCCGCCTGTGTTGGTGGCCGGGCCGTTTGTGTGGTGTGGGTGTTAGCCGATGTTGGCGACGGCGCTGGCGGCGCGTTGTTGGGCGCTGGTGGCGGTTTCGTCGTTTTTGCTCATGGTGGTTTTGACGAGGTCGATGATGCCGCGGACCTCGTTGGAGGCGCGGTGCCAGCGCTGTTCGACGTGGCGGTATTCTTCGGAGACGCCGTCGGCCTGGAAGTCGCTCATGGCGGCGTTGACCTGCTGGTCGCGCATGGAGATGAGGCCTTCGAGGCGGCCGATGATGCCGGCGAGGTCGCCCTGGACGGACTGGGAAACGCCGGTGTCGAACGAGATGCGGTCGGTGGTGGGCATGAGGTGTCCTCTCTAAAGCGTGTGTGGTGGCTTTTGTGGTGTGTGGGTTCAGCTCTGGCCGGAGAAGCGTGCGCCGTCGAAGTTGGCCGAGCCCTGTGCGGAGGTGGCGTTGTCCATCGACTCCTGGTCGCCGGTCTGGAAGGCGGTGTCCATGCCGCCCTGGCCTTCGAGGATGCGGCCGAGGGAGACGTTGAGGTCGTGGCTGATTTCGTCGGTGCGGGCCTTGAACTGGTCGAAGGCGGCGCGGCCGGCGCCGTTGAACTTGCCTTCGAGGGGCTCCACCGAGGCAACGAGCTGCTTGACGAGCGAGCCGAGGTCGTCGTTAGCGCCGGAGGTGTTGGTGGTGAGGGTGGAGAGGGTCTGGTTGCCCATATCGAACTTCATGAGTGCACTCCCTTGCAAAAGTGTTGTGAGGAGTGTGAACCACGGCGTCAGAGCGCGTGCGGTTCCCACGCTTCCCCTTGTGCTGTCCGGGACACACGTCCCGTTATCTGACCGTTATAGAAAAACACAACCGTCACGGGATCTGTTCGGAGTCTTTCTAAAGTTTCCGTTATGTTTCCGTGATGTTCACGCAAGTGGCCGTTGTCAGCGAATGTGTGCACAATGGCATTCGTATATTACTGCCACCACGCTCAGCAGGGGGTTTGAACTGCGTGTACACCTATGACGACCAGCTTCTCGATGCCGTTAAAGTGCGCCGCAAACGGCTCGCACAGGCGCTCTTGCATAGGTCGCCTCGTTGTGTGACCGCTGACAGAGGGACACGAAAAGGTTTGACTCAATTGTTGACTGCCGTAGTTTTGCGAACGGCGGCTGCGCATAATGGGGATGCGGATTCCTTAAAGCGCGCGCGGCCCAGTTCGAGCATCGCGATCGAATCGCGAAGTGCCCTACGGGGCCGCGAGAGAACGAAGGAGAGATTCTCTTGCACTGCTTATTTAGTTGTCGGCATTAGCCCTGGGTGCTGTTAGATCGCTTGAGTTGAGGTCGCCCGAGAAGTTCTGAACGTGCAGGCACTCAGCGCGATCCGGTATCGAAGAAAGGGCCTGATCAATCATGTGTGAGGCTTGTTCGGGTGATGTGTGACCGGCATTGTCGAAAACCTCTTGGATCAAAGCAGCGTCGATTCCGGTTGCTGATGATAGATCCTGAACGGCCTGGTCCTTGAGCGTGAAGAACTCGCGACGGAGAGCGTTGCCAAGGGG
This sequence comes from Dermabacter vaginalis, assembly GCF_001678905.1. Classification (NCBI taxonomy): domain Bacteria; kingdom Bacillati; phylum Actinomycetota; class Actinomycetes; order Micrococcales; family Dermabacteraceae; genus Dermabacter; species Dermabacter vaginalis. Next base: position 118,725 of record NZ_CP012117.1, read on the forward strand.
CAACGGAGCCCCGGACTTCCGGGAGAGAGAAGGTGCCGGTGCGTCTGGCGCGGAGGCTGGTACAGGCGCCGGGACTGGGTGTGGAGCCGGTGAAGGGGCTGGAGCTGGGTGTGGGCTCGGTGCGGGATCATCAAACACTGGTGCCGGGCCCGGTGCCGGTTTTGGAGCGGGTGCTGGAACCGGAGCTAGCACTGGTGCATCGTCGACGGGTGTCGGTGCTGGTGCAGGAATTGGCTGCGGAGCCGGTGCTGCTTGTGGGCCGGGCGACGGCTGCGGGCTTAGCGACGGAGGTGCCGGTTCTACATGAGGTGTTGGAACCGGGGCGTGCTGAGGGCTTGGTGCGGGTGCTGGTGTAGGCACGGGTGAATGCGGTGTAGGGGCGGGTTGAGGTGCCGATGGGGCAGGCGAGGAAGCGGTCCCTCTACCAGCTGCATCTTCGGAGAAATGTTCTTTGAGGGAACCATAAATGCCGTGGTTAAATGCTTCGCGTGGGACGTCTTTGAAAGGTTTGGCAGAAGCGTCCTTGAGGCCTTGCTTGATGCTCTTGGAACCGACGCCTTTGAATTCTTTAGCGGTAACACCTGTTGCCTTCAGCTCCACGCTCGCGCCGCCTAGGAAAATTGTCGGGACGAGCTTCCCGATTTCTTTGGCTGGGTCGTGTGCGACGGAAACGGCACCGCCTCCTACCCAGGCTATACCGTGCGTTGCGATCGATGGCATCGCGCCATACAAAGCTAGATCCCTGGCGTTTTGATGAAACCATCGTGCTCCCCCCAAGTAGGTATTGTCGTCGGAGTTCTTGCGCAAAAAGTTTCCAAATATAGCAATTGCGCCGAATTGGCTGGGTGCTAAATGTCCGAGAGCCTGAAGTTTGTTGTCCATAAAATAGGACCAAAGATTGTCGCGATGCTTCCAGACGTTGACGGCGTTGACTTTCAAGGTAAGGAGCATGATCTTTGGAAGGTCAATAGCGCCTTCGAGGGCGCCCATCACCAACGAGCCATTCAAGAAGTTAGACAAGGCTGTTTCGCCCGTATGCTTTCCAAAAGTCCCAACAAGAAGCTGTTGGGAAAGTGAAGCATCCGCCTGTTGAACACGCCTCTTGAAGTCCGCGATCGCTGCGGCAACCTCGTCCTCCCGTGATCGCGCTTCTTCCATAGCTTTCGCGCGCTCCGGGTTCTCCTCCCGTCGGGTCTCACCGGGATTGCTCGGATCGGGTTCCTCTACATATTCGTCCATCGCCTTCGCGTCAGCGTAAAGCTGTTCCACTTCGGCAATGTCGGATTCGAGCTTCTTCTTCTCTTTCTCAAACTCGCTGAGCTTCTGCGAGTAGTCCTCGAGGTGACCCTGGAGTTCCTTGGTCTTCGATGCAAGATTCTGTGAGACCTCTGATGGAGTTCGGAAAACTCGTTGGACGTCCGTACTTTCGGGTGCCTTATACGAACTTGCTATAGAGGTCCAAGAGGCGTCAGCCTCGCTGATGATGGTATTGGTGCCCTCCCCCAATGCACCGAAATTTTCGGCAAGGGCTGACACGCGGGTTGGATCGTCCAATTCTGGTAGGTCAGCGGCAGAAATCATTTCAGTCTCCCAAGGGGGTCGTCATTGGGTCAAGGTCAGGAACATTTTTGGTAACGATGCCTTTCCCGGTTGGGTTATCAGGCGTGCAGAGGCTACCTTGCTGTCGTTTAGCCGCATCGAGCCGAGCAATCTCGTCGGCCGAGTGAACAACATTGGGGTTTCGGTTCCCGGACCCGGGCGCGTCAGGCGTGTGAATTGAAGCTTCACCGGCACTGTTGAATTCAGCGATGAGTCCATCGCCATAGACGTACTTGTCGACAGCTTCCTTAACGGATTCAACGTTCTTGCGCGAAAGTCCCTGGCAATACTCAATGTCGTGCAGAATGAAAAATTCGAGACACTTCTGAGCGGCGGTCGAACTTAGAGGGCTGTGCTGGAGGGTGCTGCTGGCGTCCCCCAAGCTGTCGTTGGCGAGGTCGACCATGGCGTTGAGACCATCAAGTTACGAGTGAGCTTCAAGAGATTTTGCCCAAACTTCGTCGGGATTGATGTCGAATTGCAATGTTCGTTCCTTTGATGCACGAATTCGCCCATGTGCTTGGAGGCGTCGGCTGGCTGTATGGCTGGTGTTGTTTTGAGACAGAGGCTTGGCGCTGGGGCTTGCCCTGTATTAGGGAGGGGGTGGGGCCCGGCCGCCTGTGTTGGTGGCCGGGCCGTTTGTGTGGTGTGGGTGTTAGCCGATGTTGGCGACGGCGCTGGCGGCGCGTTGTTGGGCGCTGGTGGCGGTTTCGTCGTTTTTGCTCATGGTGGTTTTGACGAGGTCGATGATGCCGCGGACCTCGTTGGAGGCGCGGTGCCAGCGCTGTTCGACGTGGCGGTATTCTTCGGAGACGCCGTCGGCCTGGAAGTCGCTCATGGCGGCGTTGACCTGCTGGTCGCGCATGGAGATGAGGCCTTCGAGGCGGCCGATGATGCCGGCGAGGTCGCCCTGGACGGACTGGGAAACGCCGGTGTCGAACGAGATGCGGTCGGTGGTGGGCATGAGGTGTCCTCTCTAAAGCGTGTGTGGTGGCTTTTGTGGTGTGTGGGTTCAGCTCTGGCCGGAGAAGCGTGCGCCGTCGAAGTTGGCCGAGCCCTGTGCGGAGGTGGCGTTGTCCATCGACTCCTGGTCGCCGGTCTGGAAGGCGGTGTCCATGCCGCCCTGGCCTTCGAGGATGCGGCCGAGGGAGACGTTGAGGTCGTGGCTGATTTCGTCGGTGCGGGCCTTGAACTGGTCGAAGGCGGCGCGGCCGGCGCCGTTGAACTTGCCTTCGAGGGGCTCCACCGAGGCAACGAGCTGCTTGACGAGCGAGCCGAGGTCGTCGTTAGCGCCGGAGGTGTTGGTGGTGAGGGTGGAGAGGGTCTGGTTGCCCATATCGAACTTCATGAGTGCACTCCCTTGCAAAAGTGTTGTGAGGAGTGTGAACCACGGCGTCAGAGCGCGTGCGGTTCCCACGCTTCCCCTTGTGCTGTCCGGGACACACGTCCCGTTATCTGACCATTACAGACAACCACGAGCGCCTCGTTATCGCACCGTGATCTTCCAAATGTTTCCTTGCTGTTTCCGCGATGTTAATTTGTCCCGTGAGGATCGGTCCTCGAACGAGTTGCTCGAAGCGGCTGCGGGTGCTCGGTGACTGGTAATGGTCCTGAAACGTAAGTGGGCGCGCAGATTTTTGGCGTGAGGAGTACATGTAGGTCACTTCTACATGCCCAGTGCCGGGTGACGATTAAAATTGCTGTTTCGCATCTGCACGTGCAGAGGTCGCGGTTGCAGGGTGAATTGGATTGCGGTCCCGCACTGGCTAAATACGACTCAGTCGCTAGCCTGCACGGGACCGCATTAATTGGCCTCGGTCTTGACAGCCGGTGGGGTTTTAGTTCCCCGTATTGGTGAGAAGTTGATCTAGATCGGCCGCGCTGTAGTTCCCGTTGAGTCCTTCAGCGCGAAGGATGCTCGCCAGTTCGGGGTGAGCCTCGGTGGCTTGATAGAGCATCTGATCAGCCTGAGCGGCCGACACGTTCCCTCCGTTGTCGAAAGCTTCCTGAATCGAGTCTGCATCTATCCCTGACGCCGAGGACAAATCGTCGATGACCTGATTCTTGAAGTCAAAGAACTTGTGAGACAAGCCGTCGCCCGATGGTGTGGGCGGTGCTGGCGCCAAGGTAGGTGCCGGAGCGGGATCTTCCAGAACTGGTGCGGGAGGCTCGGCGACGGGCACCGGTGCGGGGGCGTCCGCAACTGGTGCGGGTGCAGGATCTTCCACAATTGGTGCTGGGGCCGGTGTTGGCGCGTTGACAACGGGTGCCGGTGCGGGTGCGGGAGCGTTGACGACGGGTGCCGGTGCGGGATTGTCCGCAACTGGTGCGGGTGCGGGATCTTCCACAATTGGTGCTGGGGCCGGTGTTGGCGCGTTGACAACGGGTGCCGGTGCGGGAGTGTTGACAACGGGTGCCGGTGCGGGAGCGTCCACAACTGGTGCGGGGGCCGGTTCCGGTGCCGGTTCTGGTGTGGGTTCCGGTGCCGGTTCTGGTGTGGGTTCCGGTGCCGGTTCCGATCCGCCATTGCTGTGTGAGGGAGGAGCGGGAGGAGTTGGTAGGGCACCGGTAGGAGCCGAGTCCTCATGCGGCGGCTCCGGGCCCTCCGGAGCGGGAGCCATAGGTTCAAGGTCAGGCAGGTCCTCGGGGCCTATTTCTGAGTCGTAAGCTTCGCCTAGTGACCCAGTTACGCCATTATTAAAGGCCTCTTGGGCCGGATCTCCGGTGACCTTTTTCTTGAGATCCTTCTTAATCTTGTCTTCAGACTTGTCTGCGAGGACCTTGAAGCCTCCTTTCGCGACATCGCCGGTTACCTTGACGCCAAGACTTCCACCGCTAGTGAAGAGAACTGGGGAAAGTGAGCCAGCCTCAGTGGCAGGCTGATGAGCAATAGTAACGACACCGCCTCCCATCCACGCTAGGCCGTGGGACACGAATGAGGGCGTAATGTCGTGCTCGAGGTCGAATACGGTCTCACTGGCCCACTGTAGGGCCGGTTCTGCATTCTCTTTTGTAAAAAGACTCCGCACTTTCTTTCCGGAGTCAACTGGATGGAGGAAAAAGTTGGCGATGTCCTCTTTATGGTCCCACACGGTCTTGGTGGAAATCTTGACCGTTCCTAGGACCAGTTTGAGGGTCCCGGCTAGCGCCCCGACCGCTCCTCGCAAGGCTCCCAAGGATTCGAAGTCCGAAACCATCTGGCTGAGCGTATGCAGGCCGAAAGTCCCGGTAGCAAATTTCCGGGCGAGAGCGCGGTCGGCCCTATTTACTTCGCGTTTAAATGCGGCTACCTCACGCTCGACATTCTCGATCCGTATCTGTGCGGCTAACACTGCAGGAGGTTTCTCGGGATTTGGGACCATACGTGTTCCGCTAGGACTGTCAGGATCGGATTCCTCAATTTCGTCCTCCATAGCTTCAGCTGCATCGAGTTCGTCATTAGCGTCGTCAATCTCGCGTTCAAGTTCCTCCTTTCGGGTCTCAAAATCCCGCAACTGGCCTGCATATTCGACCAAGTTGTCCTTGAATTCGGAAGTTTTTGTAGCGAGGTTTTCGGCGATAGCTTTTGGTGTCTGGAAAGAGGAGTGTACTTTCCAGTCTTCGGGCGAATAGTAGCCACGGATAACTCCGGTCCACGCCGCTGAAGAGTCTGCAACGACGGTCTTGGTTCTTTCGCCAATCGATAAGAAGCAGTCTCCTAGTTCTTCTACCGTGGCAGGATCGTCGAGTTCGGGGAGATCGGAAGTGGAAACCATGTTACTCTCCAGAAGTTTGTGGTGAAGTCGATTTGAAGTTGGGAGATGTCTGGTACTTGAAGGGTCCTGCATCTTCGGGTGTGCAAACAGGAGGGTGGCTAGGATCCTCTGTCTGCAGCGACTGGTTGAATGCGCCGGGAAGTGTTTCGGATGTCAATAGCGGTACATCGTTACTAAACTCGTAGGGTTTCGAAACATCGATAGGGCCTTCGATGTAGGGGATGCCTTGTGTTCCAGACGTGTTCACACCCGGCATGTCCGGGATGTTCAACGAATTCATGGCCTGTGACGAGTTCTCGCTCATCTGCTGATCGCCATCAGCGTAGTGGCCGACGGCTTCACGCGTAGCTTCCATGTTGATGCTTGCGCGATTGTAGCAATGGTCGACCTCGTTGAGGACAAAAAATTGAAGACAGCGCTCTACCATGATCGCACTAAAGGGGCTATGACTGAGCGCGCTTGCTGCAGCTTGGGTGGTTTCTTCAGTGAAACTCTTAACGTGCTCCATCTCGCTCATTTGCCACTCGGCATATTCAATGGAAGAGTCAACTTCACTAAATAGGATATTTAACTTCATGATTATTTACCTCTATTGAGCAGGCGCTCTCTAGATCTAACGGCGTGCTTCTTCCTCTGCAGTACCGGGCTTCTTTTGATGGCGCCATTGAATGGTGCAGGACATGAATAGTGACCGCCGATTTTCCAGCTGATTGCAAAGGGTTTAGTGGAGGTGCCGGGGCTGGCGTCGGCTGGCTGTATGGCTGGTGTTGTTTTGAGACAGAGGCTTGGCGCTGGGGCTTGCCCTGTATTAGGGAGGGGGTGGGGCCCGGCCGCCTGTGTTGGTGGCCGGGCCGTTTGTGTGGTGTGGGTGTTAGCCGATGTTGGCGACGGCGTTGGCGGCGCGTTGTTGGGCGCTGGTGGCGGTTTCGTCGTTTTTGCTCATGGTGGTTTTGACGAGGTCGATGATGCCGCGGACCTCGTTGGAGGCGCGGTGCCAGCGCTGTTCGACGTGGCGGTATTCTTCGGAGACGCCGTCGGCCTGGAAGTCGCTCATGGCGGCGTTGACCTGCTGGTCGCGCATGGAGATGAGGCCTTCGAGGCGGCCGATGATGCCGGCGAGGTCGCCCTGGACGGACTGGGAAACGCCGGTGTCGAACGAGATGCGGTCGGTGGTGGGCATGAGGTGTCCTCTCTAAAGCGTGTGTGGTGGCTTTTGTGGTGTGTGGGTTCAGCTCTGGCCGGAGAAGCGTGCGCCGTCGAAGTTGGCCGAGCCCTGTGCGGAGGTGGCGTTGTCCATCGACTCCTGGTCGCCGGTCTGGAAGGCGGTGTCCATGCCGCCCTGGCCTTCGAGGATGCGGCCGAGGGAGACGTTGAGGTCGTGGCTGATTTCGTCGGTGCGGGCCTTGAACTGGTCGAAGGCGGCGCGGCCGGCGCCGTTGAACTTGCCTTCGAGGGGCTCCACCGAGGCAACGAGCTGCTTGACGAGCGAGCCGAGGTCGTCGTTAGCGCCGGAGGTGTTGGTGGTGAGGGTGGAGAGGGTCTGGTTGCCCATATCGAACTTCATGAGTGCACTCCCTTGCAAAAGTGTTGTGAGGAGTGTGAACCACGGCGTCAGAGCGCGTGCGGTTCCCACGCTTCCCCTTGTGCTGTCCGGGACACACGTCCCGTTATCTGACCGTTATAGAAAAACACAACCGTCACGGGCGGGCACCGAAATACACAAACGTTCTCGTCATGTTTCCGTGATGTTCATCTTGGGGGTTGTCAAGGGGATCGAGGTTGACTGCTCCTCGAGGGGCTATTGCGACGTTTCGTCTATTTTGCCCAGTGGCGATATTGCGGTCCAGAACTACTTGCGCAGTGGACTTGGGTTGTGTTTCTGGTAGGAATGCCATGTCCGCGATAGTGGTTGCGTCTGCGCTGTTTGCATGGGAATGAGCAGTGGGCGGTCGACACTACAAGGCGGCCCCATCCCATGCGGAAAAAGCTTCCACATAAGATGGGGCCGTACCGATTATGCCGGATATTACCGCGCGAGTGGGTTACTTAGCCAGGGCTGCGAGGATCTCCTCGAGGTCTTGGAGGTGAAGGTCGCCCGTGAAATCCTTCTCGCGAAGGACTTTCAGTAGCTCTGGATTCGCCTCAATAGCATGCTCAAGTAGGTCGCTTACCTTGTCCGATGAAACATTCCAGCCTTGGTGGAGAGTCTCTGAGATCGCGGCTTTGTCGACCCCTGCAGCGATCGAGAATCTGTCGGCGGCTCGGTTTTCGAGGTGATGGAGATTCTCGAGCACAGTGTCCTCAGGGCCGCTAACGGGTCGCGCTGTTTCTAAGTTACTTGATGTATCCGACACTGGTGCAGGAGTTGGTTGTGCAGACTCCTGGCTAGTGTCCATCGTTTCTGGGGTCAATATCGGCAGGTTCGCAGGATTCGTAGTCGCATCCGGCACCGTAGGCTCAGCTGAGACTTCAGCTATTTCTGCAGGACTTTCTATGGGTTGTGTGTAGCCCCCGGTCTGAGGCAAAGCTGCCTGTGGTTGTACGGCCGGAGGCGCCGGTGGGACGTTGTATACCTTCAGACTCGGTTTGGGTGAGGGCGGTCCGATTATTGGAGAGCTTCCCGGTGCCGAATGAGAAGTGCCGGAAGTTACTCCAGTGCTGCTGACCCCATCTGCTGTTTGGTCACTGCCGGGCGTAGTGACGTTGGGATCTTCTGGAGGTGCAATGGGCGTCCGCGGATTTTCCTCGCGCCAATCAGCAACTGCTTCGTTGTAGGCGCCGATAAGGCCCTGATCCAGCGCCTCTTGGGGGACGTCTGTACCTAACTTCTTACCGACTCTCTTAGTTGAATCGCTAAAGCCGTCGGAACCGACCTTGAAATTCTTATACGCAAGTTTTCCGCCCTTTTCGATGACGACTTTTCCGCCTCCCGTGAAGGCTGTGGGTGCAAGCTCCCCGACGGTGCGTGCGGGGTCGTGGGCGATGGTGACGGCGCCCCCCGTCAGCCAGGCGGCTGTATGGCGGACGACCGAAGGTTGGACTTCCGGGTCGGGGTTTATAAAGTCAAGGTAATTTCGCCAAACACCACGTCCGAGGGCATTGATGCCTCCACCGAAAAAGAACCGCTTCTGATTTTGGTACGGCCTTACAATCAACTCTTCAAGTGGAATAGCGGCCGCCCTGAAGAAGAACTCCGTTCCATTCTTGGAGTATTTGAGTGCGTCGATAAGCTTAAGCTTTCGGTTTCTCCATTGTAGTTTCAGAATTCCGAAAACGGCATCGGAGAGTCCGTCGAAGAAGCTTCCGTTAACATACTTCCCGAATGCTGACGACACTGTGTGCGGGCCGAAGCTAGCCGCAGTGAATTTGGCGGCGAGTGCGCGGTCGGCCGTTTGGACTCGCATCAGGAACAGGCTGACAGCTAGTTCGGCGGCAGCGATAGCTTGGTGAGCGGCAGCCAGTTGCCGTTCCTTTTCAGGGTTGGGTACTTGTTGAGGCTCGCCTTCGCCGGAAGGATTCTCCTCGGGGACGGTATCGGGCAGCTGTTCGGCCGCTTCAAGTGCGGCGATTGCGGACTCTATTTGAGCTTCTAGCTTAGATTTTTCATCAGTAAGCTTTTCTAATTCGTCTGCGTACGCCCGCAAATCAGCCGCGCGCTGGGTGTTCCGATCGTAAATTTCTTCCGCGATCTGAATGGGGTTGACCATGGCCACCTGCACCAAGGAGCTTTCGGGCGACATCCAAACAGGGTCCATGGTGGCCCACACCATTCCCGCTTCACCGACAATAGATTTGGTGTCTTGAGCAATGTTGTCTAGTGCGTCGGCGAGCGAATCAACCTCAGTTGGGTTGTCTAGATCTGGGAGGTCTGCAACGGATACCATTTTATGCTCCTGGTGAGTCGATCTCGGGCACAGATGCCAAGGCGGTCTGGGAATTGCTCGCGGCTTGTGCATCGCCCTCAAGGTAGGACCGGCAAGCATCGTCGGTGCAAAGGATGTTGTGCTGAGCTAAATCATGACAACCGTCTACCCCGAACTTCACCAATACTTCGAGGTAGTGCTGGACTGCGGAAGAAGCAGCCGGACTATGCGTCAGTGCGCTGCCGGCGTCCGATATTGCGGAGTCGGTAGCGCCTGAAACCGCCTCAAGTTGGTCGACCGTTTGGCGGGCTTTGCCGATGATGATTCCGACGGCGTTAGGTTGAATGTCGTACTGCAATTGCTTCCCCTTAATTGCGGATATGAGACGGCTGTATTGGAGGTGCTCGATCTGTCTTGTCTCATGGGTCCCGGGCGTGTATCTGACGCGTGAGGGGTGTGAGCTCAGCGTCGGTGTGGTGAGCCCCTCAAGACGCCACGGTGCTATGACGTGGGATAGCAGGTCCGCAACTGTGCGCTGGTGCTGGTCCGGTGTTAAATCTTGCGCCCGTCAGTGTGACGGGTTCATGTAAGTTCAGTTCGCAGTGGTACGGGCCCGGCCGCCTGTGTTGGTGGCCGGGCCGTTTGTGTGGTGTGGGTGTTAGCCGATGTTGGCGACGGCGCTGGCGGCGCGTTGTTGGGCGCTGGTGGCGGTTTCGTCGTTTTTGCTCATGGTGGTTTTGACGAGGTCGATGATGCCGCGGACCTCGTTGGAGGCGCGGTGCCAGCGCTGTTCGACGTGGCGGTATTCTTCGGAGACGCCGTCGGCCTGGAAGTCGCTCATGGCGGCGTTGACCTGCTGGTCGCGCATGGAGATGAGGCCTTCGAGGCGGCCGATGATGCCGGCGAGGTCGCCCTGGACGGACTGGGAAACGCCGGTGTCGAACGAGATGCGGTCGGTGGTGGGCATGAGGTGTCCTCTCTAAAGCGTGTGTGGTGGCTTTTGTGGTGTGTGGGTTCAGCTCTGGCCGGAGAAGCGTGCGCCGTCGAAGTTGGCCGAGCCCTGTGCGGAGGTGGCGTTGTCCATCGACTCCTGGTCGCCGGTCTGGAAGGCGGTGTCCATGCCGCCCTGGCCTTCGAGGATGCGGCCGAGGGAGACGTTGAGGTCGTGGCTGATTTCGTCGGTGCGGGCCTTGAACTGGTCGAAGGCGGCGCGGCCGGCGCCGTTGAACTTGCCTTCGAGGGGCTCCACCGAGGCAACGAGCTGCTTGACGAGCGAGCCGAGGTCGTCGTTAGCGCCGGAGGTGTTGGTGGTGAGGGTGGAGAGGGTCTGGTTGCCCATATCGAACTTCATGAGTGCACTCCCTTGCAAAAGTGTTGTGAGGAGTGTGAACCACGGCGTCAGAGCGCGTGCGGTTCCCACGCTTCCCCTTGTGCTGTCCGGGACACACGTCCCGTTATCTGACCGTTATAGAAAAACACAACCGTCACGGGATCTGTTCGGAGTCTTTCTAAAGTTTCCGTTATGTTTCCGTGATGTTCACGCAAGTGGCCGTTGTCAGCGAATGTGTGCACAATGGCATTCGTATATTACTGCCACCACGCTCAGCAGGGGGTTTGAACTGCGTGTACACCTATGACGACCAGCTTCTCGATGCCGTTAAAGTGCGCCGCAAACGGCTCGCACAGGCGCTCTTGCATAGGTCGGAGAGGCTGCGTCGCACGTGGACAGACGGTCTTGGCAACATGCTGGGCAGTATTTTTCTTGCGGTGCTTGCCTGTGCAGTGTGCGTTGCAGTCTCGTTTGTGATGCACCTGCTCGCGACCGACACGACCTTTAAACGAAATCCTATGCAAGGCACGTCCGTAACGACCCCCGCTAACGCCACGCCTACGCCGGACGAAAAACCGGCCTCATCCGGAGAGGACGATCGATGACTACGAGTCCCTTTGTTCGCTTAACGATCCGCGGAAATGAGCGTGCCGCAGACGTCGTGATCCCGGGTTCGCTCACGCCTTCTGACGTGATCCCCGAGTTCATGGAACTCGTAGGAGAAACGACGACGATTTCAAGTCTTGGACTTTTCACGGTGCTTGGCGAACGCCTAGATCCGACGATCCCCGTGGGTGAGCAGGATCTGCTCGACGGTCAAGTCGTTCAAGTTCTCCCGCTTGCTGATGCGCCACTCGAGCCCGTCGTCCACGACGTGGTTGATCGCCTTACGTCGACCGACGTGAGCGGTCTCTGGAGCGACAAGACCCGCCCGTGGGTTCTCGGCATTCTCTCCACGGCCCTCCTCCTTCTCTCCCTCTGGTTCATCCCAGGTGCTTTCTCCCGCCCGTGGTGGCCCGTCTCCGGTATGTTTACGTTGACGATCGTCGCGGCGGCCCTTCAGGTCCGCACGCTCGCGTGGCCGCTTTTCGCCGGTTCGCTTCTGCTTACGGTCCTCGGCGGCCTCAACTTCGAGTTTGGGGGCAAGGAGAGCGCGATCTGGTGGCTCAGCGCGTTCGCCTCAACGCTTGCGGTATTCGGGGTTCTCCGCCGACGCTTCCGGGCGCTGTGGACTGCTCTGCTCACTCTCGCTGCTGGCGTTGGCATTTTCGTCGCGGCGACCTCTCTCGGCGCGACGGTTGAACAGGCCGGTGCGATCGTCGCCGTTGTCGCGCTCGCAGCGCTCGGTCTCGTGCCGCGCTTCGCGATGCAGGGCGCAGGCCTTTACACGGTGCAGGATTCTCTCGCGGAAGAGGGCGACGTGAAAGCGAAGCGCGTCGATGTCGCTATTTCCGAGGCGTACGAGACGCTCACGATGGCGGTCGGCGTCCTCGCCGTGATTCTCGCGATCTCTCTTGGGCTTGCGTCGGCGCTCGTCGTCGAGAACACCTTCGCCGCGATTACCGTGGCAGCCGTCGCCATCACCATGGTGTTCCGTACTCGCCACTTCCCCTTCGCCCTCCACCGGGCATCGCTCTGGGGCGCCGCGATCGTGACAGGCGTGTGCTGCGCGCAAGCGATTGTCGCCTCGAACCCCGACCTTTCGGTCTGGCTCGGTGTGGGCGCCATCGTGATCGCCGTTGCCATTTATACGATTCCGCGCTTTGCCTTCCGCAGCTCCGTGAACTCGGCGCTCGGCCGTCGAATCGCGGGCGTCGTTGAACGTATTTGCACGCTCGCGACCGTGCCCGCGCTCGTGGGAATTTTCGGTGTGTATAGCGAACTGTTGAGGACTTTCCAGTGAACCAAAAAGACCGCGCTCTCAAGATCAGCAAACGTAAGGGTGAAGGCGGCGCACGCCGCGCGCTTCGACGTGTCACCGGTTGGATCGGTAACGACGAAACCCCCACCCGTATCGCCCAGGCGCAGCGCGATGAGCAGCTGCCCATCACGACGGGCCGTCGTGTCGTCTTCCTCGGTGCCCACGGCGGTGCGGGCGTGACCTCGCTGCTCGTCGCGTGCGCCGGTTACCTCGCGCAAGCGCGCGGTGGTTCCGTGACGGTTGCCGGGCTCCGCTCGACGAGTGACCTTGCGTGGTTCCTCGGCGACAACCACCATCAGCGTGGAGTGCGCCTTCACGACACTCCGCTTGTGAATGCCCGTGAATCGATTGGTGAAATTTCGCGCGCTCAGCAGGTGCTTCTCGTGGACTGCGATTCGCACGTGACCGACGAAGAGCTCTCGATGCTCATGCCTCACGTGATTGTCATCGTGGGACGCCGTACCGTTCAGGGCATTGAAAAAGTGGAGAACATCCGCGAAGCTCTCGGCGACAAGCACGGTGCGACGATCCGCCTACTTCGCGAAACGCCCGAGAGCGGCCTCGGCAAGCCGCGCGGCGGTATTCAGCTCGGCGACCTCGTAGTCATTCCGCAGGACCAGCACCTCGCGGGTGATTCCCACGTGCGCGTCGAAAACATTTCCGAACCCTCGCGCGTCGCACTTGAGGAGCTTGGCGCGCTCATGATGCAGCTGGCGGTTAGTCGTTGAGTACCCGAATCGTTCATCGCCCCGCCCGTACATCGCCCTCTGCCCCGGGCGTAGCTCGCCACGAAATTGAACTTCCGCCGGCGTTGCCCGAAAATGACGGCACGGCAAACTTCCTCATGCTCATCCCCATGCTCGGTGCCGCTACGAGTATGACCCTCATGATGCTGTTCAGGGGTTCCGCGCTCGCCGCCATCGGCGCCCTCATGATGATCGTGACCGTCATCGCGTTCATCATCATGTTCATGAGCAATCGTGGTCGGTCAGTCAGGCGTCGGCAATCCCTTCGCGATCGGTACCTGACCTACCTAGACCGCCAGTCTAGTGAGTTGTACGAAGCCGAACAGGAACGAGCTCGGCTTGCGCGCACCGCCGAACCTCACCCTGGTGCGCTCCTGAGCCTCGTACGCTCCACGTCGCGCCTCTGGGAGCGTCGTCGTGATGACCAGGACTTCATGAGGCTCCGTCTTGGCATCGGCTTTGCTCCTTCCGTGGAGTTCGAGCGCGTAGGCGAGGACAACGCCATGAGTTTGGACGATGAGTTCATGTCAAGCGAGCTCGACCGCGTTGAAGAGCGCTTTTCCACGATGCCCGACGCACCCGTGACGGTGCCCTTCGACTCCGTGGGCAACGTGAGTATCGTCGGCGACCAGCCTTTCTGCCGCCGGATCGCTGTACTCCTCACTTCGCATGCGGCTGCGCTTTCCTCGCCTGAAGATATCGAAATGGCCCTCACCTATCCCGAGGGAAAGACGGGGGACTATTGGAAGTGGATGACGTGGCTTCCGCACATGGCGGACCAGGATCGCGCAACGCATCTTGGGCCGATCCGCCGCATAGCAAAAGACGAGGAACAACTCGCGGAAGTACTCCGCCCCGAGCTGCACCGTCGTCTTACCGCTGCGGCGCAAGTTCGTCGTAATCGTGGCGGCGGGGATATCTCGAGCACCATGGCCCGCATGTGGGTCGTTTCTGATCATCACGGTGAAGATGCAATTGACCTGCCCCTCGGCGACCGAGAAGTCCGCCCTTCCGATGTTGGCGTCACGATGCTTCACCTCCTCGCCAGCCGCGAGCACGAACCGGACGACATTACGCTGCGCATCAGCCCCTCGTCGGTCAAGGCCGACGAGGCGATCATTGAACGCTACGAGAAGCGCGATAAAGAACCGGAGCGCATCAACGTGAAGCTCGATGAGTTCACGCACGAGGAGGCGCAGGCACTCGCGCGCTACCTTTCGGGCGTGCGCCTTGCACCAGACTCTCTCGAACACGATGAAGCGCAACAGGCTATGCGAGCGTCGGACCTGCTCGGTGTTGAGGATCTTACGAATATCAACCTTGAGGAGGCGTGGGCGCCCCGCCCCCGCTCGAGCTTCCTGCGCGTCCAAATCGGTACCGATGATCAAGGCGCACCCGTCATGCTCGATCTCAAGGAGTCAGCGCAGTACGGCATGGGCCCTCACGGCCTCGCAATCGGTGCGACTGGTTCGGGTAAATCAGAACTTCTTCGTACTCTCGTTCTCGGTCTCGTTGCCGGGCATTCGCCCTCCGACGTCAACATGGTTCTCGTCGATTACAAGGGCGGTGCGGCCTTCGCACCGTTCGAGAATCTTCCGCACGTCGCGGGCGTCATCACGAACCTCGGTGACGACGCGAACCTTGTGGAGAGGGTCTACGCGAGCCTTGAGGGTGAAGTGAAGCGCCGCCAGCAGCTTCTCAAGGATGCCGGTAGCCTCTCGGACATCACGACCTACCGGCGCCGGCAGGCTGCCGAAGGCGGCGAGAACATGGAGCCGCTCCCGCACCTCCTCGTAATTATCGACGAGTTCGGTGAGCTCCTCACGGCCCGTCCCGACTTCATCGACCTGTTCCTGTCGATTGGCCGTATCGGTCGTTCGATCGGTGTGCACTTGCTTCTTTCGAGCCAGCGAATTGAGGGCGGTAAGCTTCGCGGTCTTGACACCTACCTGTCGTATCGCATCGGTCTGCGCACGCTGTCCGCGGCGGAGTCGCGCACGGTTATTGATACGGTCGACGCGTTCTCGCTTCCGCCGCTTCCCGGATACGGCTACCTCAAGGTCGACACGACGACCTACACAAAGTTCCGCGCAGGGTACGTTTCCGGTCTTCTGCCGAAGAATGAAGAGGACATTGAGGTTGAGAACCTCCCACACGTGTCTCTGATCGACGAGTTTGCGGTGCTGGATCGCGAAGAGCAAGCTGACAAGCAGGCAACTCCTGGCGGTGCTGACGACGAGGACGAAGAGGGCGATACAGTACTCTCGACCGTCGTCGCCCAGCTTGAGAAGCGGCCGCGTGTGACACGCCCGATCTGGCTTGACCCCCTTGAGCACGTTCTCACGCTGGATCAGGCAGCCGGCAAGCCCATGGCGACCCGTCGTGGACTTCGCATCACGAAGGACAAGCTCCTACGGATTCCGATTGGCATGATCGACGATCCGGCGCACCAGTGGCAGGGCAAGCTCAACCTTGATCTCGCGGGCCCCGGTGGTCACGTGTTTGTTGTAGGTGCGCCCCGCTCGGGTAAGACAACGGTGCTTCAAACGATCGCAGCGTCGCTTGCCCTTACGCATCCTTCGGCCGAAGCAATCGTGTATGGCGTCGACCTGCTCGGTTCGGGCCTCATGTCGATTGAGAAGCTTCCGAACGTGGCGGGCGTCGCGACACGCCAACGCCGCGAAGCAGTGCGTCGCACGATTGAAGAAGTGCAGTCCGCAATGCAGGCTCGCGAAATGCTCCTGCATCAAAGTCAAATGCCCGATCTCGAAACGGTGCGGCGTTTGGCCGGCAATGAAGTCGACTCGAAGCTCATGAGCGAAATTGTGCTTCTTGTGGATGGTTTCGGTCAGTTCAACGAGGAGTTCAACGACCTCGAAGAGAACATCAAGGACATTGTGCGCCGTGGCGCTGGTCTTGGCGTTCACGTGGTCGCGACCGGTTCGCGCCTCAACGACGCTCGCCTGTCGATGCAAACCTACTTCGGTAATCGCCTCGAGCTTCGACTCACCGACCCCGGTGAGTCGAGCGTCGCCCGCAAGCTTTCGGCAACGATTTCGGCTGATCGACCCGGCCAGTGCCTCACGTCGGACGGGTTGTTCGGGCAAATCGCACTTCCGCGAATCGATTCGAATCCCGACCGTGGATCGACATCTGAGGGGCTGTCAGCCCTTGTGAAGGCCGTTTCGGAAGCGACGACGGATCGTGCGCCGAAGGTTCGACTGCTGCCGCAGGTAGTCACACCCGACATGGTCGAGAAGGCCGAGTCTAAGAACCTCATCCCCATCGGCCTGTACGAGACCCAGCTCAATACCGCGCAGCTCGACGTGTCCGGCACGGACTGGAACGTTGTCGCGATTGGCGCCAACAAGACTGGTCGCACAAGCATGCTCAAGTACCTCGCGCGCGAAATGATGAAGCGGTGGAGCCCGGAAGAGTTGGTGTTTGCCGTGTTCGACCCGCGTCGTGGCCTGAGCGACCTGATTCCGGAGCCCTATCTTGGCGGGTATGCGTCCTCAGCGACGCTCGCCGAGAAGCTTGTTAAGGCGATCATTCCTGAACTCCAAAAGCGTGTTCCGGGCACGGCTGAGTCGGAGGAGAACAACGATAGTCAGCCACGTATCGTACTTCTTATCGACGACTATGACGTTTTGACCGCGGGCAACATGAGTCCGCTTCAGGCGCTTCAGCCGTTCCTGGCAATGGGACCGGAAATCAACCTCTCGGCGATCATTGCTCGTCGTGTTGCGGGTGCCTCGCGCGGATTGTTCGAACCCGTTTTCAACACGGTACGCGAGAGTGGAGCGACGGGCTTCATGTTTTCCGGCGACCGGACCGAGGGTCTGCTTCTCGGCGGCGAGCGTGCTCGTAAGCTCCCGACGGGTCGTGCACGCATGTTTCGTACGGGACAGCCCGGTGAAACGGTGCAGCTCGTTTGTGACGAGCCTGACGAGGACCTGCAGGAAGCGCGGGACTTCGAACGTTCGACTCACCGCACGGGTGGTGGCAGCGCCGCGAGCGGTTCTGCACCTTTGAACGCGTCCACCCCGCCCCATCACGGAAGGCACTGACTATGGATCAGCAAGCGATAATTCGCCTGCATAGTTCGCGCGAATGGACGGCAGAAGCTCTTGCCGACGTCGTGAGCGCTGTGTTCACTCCCGAGCACGAACTGTGGTCGACTGATGGCGACGCCATCGCTATCACTGATGCCTCATGCTCGACGCCGCCGATCTGGTTTATTGAGGAAGCCCTCACGGCTGCCCCCTACTATGCAGCTGAGATCGTGGGGCCGCGGGCTGAGACGATTGCGTTTGCCAAGGCGTGCGCGCGTGAGTTCGCCGCGACGGCGACGGACGTGAGTATCGACCAGCAGCTCGTCGACGATCCCGGATGGGCTGCAAGAAGGCCCCGTGAGGAACTGAAGCGGGGTGCATTCTATGAAGATGGCTCGCCTCTCGTGCCACGTATCGTGGATATGCCCGTTGCCGTTCTTGATTTTGGCCCATGGATTTCTTCGCTCATTAAGAGCGCGAAAGAAGAGTCGCATTCACTTGTTATCCGCACGCCGGAATCGACGACGATCACGCCGTACATGCGGCGCTTGTTCTATACGTTCCAAGTTGTGTGGATCCGTGAAACCGCAAACGGTCCAGTTGAGGCGCTTACCGGTCTCCCGTTCTCGTGGAGTGACGAAGGCCTACTCGGCGAGCCCGAGGATGACCGCGAACGGGCCCAGGTGGCGTTTTCGAACCTTATTATCCGTTTGCAAATTCTCCATCCCCTCGATGACACGGGAACGGTGAGCGAAGCGACTGAGCGCTTGCTCGCCGCAACCGTCGGACTCCCAAACGTGACCGTAGGTCGGACTGAGATCTCCCGAGTTCCATGGGACCGCGAGTTGGTCGTAAAGATGTCGGCTGAGGCTTCTCCCGAGCCGTTCCTGTGGTGCGTAGACGGAGGTCCGATGCACGGCACTCTCGATATTCTGCCGTCCAATCAGGGTGTCCTTGAGGACCTCACGATTGAGTTGCCGAAGGGACGAACCCCTGTGAGTGAATCCGACGCGCGCGCGCTGTGGGACATGGTCAAGGAGTATCTGCCGCTCGGGTTCATCATTGCCGAAGGAGGCGAGACCAGCACGGTTCTCGTACATGAATCTTCCGAGCATGCTGAAAAGGACGGTCTTGAGCCGTGGGACGGCGGCTACGGCTACCTTGGCTACCTCGGTGGGAGGCCCGCTGGGGAGAGCGCGGGGGAGGGGTCCGACGCTTCCTCGGCCTCCGATGAGGCTCAGGCTGAATAGTCGATACCCGAGCCCCGGAATCACCGGGCGTTCGGAGGAGATATAGAGAAGCGCCCGTCGGACCCCCTCCGCCGGGCGCTTCTCGTACCGCGGAAATCCCCTCACCGCGGCACCGCCTCACCCGCGCGACGATGTCAGCTGCGGGTGGCGATGGGAACGCCGACTGGCGGCGCGGGCGTGAGCCCTAGCTTGTGGAGTGAGGGGCGCGGCTGTGTCGCGTTGAGGCCAGTGAGGCCCGCGACACGAGCAACATCACGAATATATAACAGCCGCAGGTCAAGCGCCATCCAGAGACGGTGTTATGGAAAATTGGCCGCTGTGCGCTCGGCCACTATATTGCAGTCGACTCCGTGCCCCACACGTCTCGCGCCGCGACCCCTCAACCAGCACTCAGCACGGGGCCGTTAGTGAACGCGAATCTCGCCGTACACGCGCAGCGTTTGCGGGGTCCCATGGGAGGGGAGCACCTCGATGATCGACGCGTCGACCGCGACGGCGCCCGCGCCCTCGAGCCGTGCCACTTCGCGCTCGACGCCCGAAGAATCCACGACGGTGAGCAGGCAACCGTCGGAACCGAACTCCCGCACCCCTGCCGCGCCCGCGCTTGCGAGCACTTCCTCCGGGAAGCGAGACACGAGCAGATCGCCCTCCACGTGGAGCTCTCGCGGAAGCGTGAGGCAGCCCGCCCAGCCCTGAGCGTCGGTCTCCTCCTGCGTGCGTGAGGCGTTCTCCCACGACCACCCCCACAGGAGAACCCGGTCGCCATCGACATATGCTTGCGGCGCATAAAAGTCCGGGCCCTGATCCACGAGACCGTGAGCCGTCACGTTGTGAAAGCGCAGGCCGCACGGCGTATCGCCGTCAAACTGCACCTCGAGCGAGCCGAGCGCGTAACCGGAACCTTGAAGAACGGGCTTGCCCTCCGCCTCATTTTCGCCGTGCCACAGCCCTACGATGAGCACCCAGTGCCCATCGACGCACACGAGCTGCGGGCACTCCCACAGCGTTGAACGGGTCATATCCCGAAGGCCCGGGTCGGCACTCGAGGCGACCTCACCGAGGTACACCCAGTTTTCGAGATCGTCAGCAAGCCAGGCGAGAAGCACGGCATCGTGCGAACCATCCTCGCGTTCGATCCCCGCGCCCTGGAGCACGAAACGGTGACCCTCGGCTTCGAGAACGAACGGGTCGCGAATGCCGGTGAGGCCCTCGATGTCGGGTGTGGGGGCGGCAACGGTGAAGCGGTCAAAGATTGACTCGTCCGAATTGCCGCGCGCAACGATCGCACTCGCGAACTGAGGATTTGCCTCCTCAACACCCGAATACACAAGCGTCGGAGTACCACCCTCCCTCGTGCCCGGGCCGTGATCCACGAGCCCCACGCCGCTCCAACAACCAGCCGAATCCGCCTCACCCTCGCGCGGAACAAGCGCCGCGGGACGCTCCTCCCAGTGCACGAGATCGTGCGAGACCACGTGACCCCAGTGAATGCGGTCGTGCCGTGCCGAATGCGGATTCCACTGGAAATACACGTGCCACGTGTCGCCATTCTTGTGAATCCCGTTCGGGTCATTTATCCACCCGCGAGTGTGGACACGGTGGCGGTGCGGGAAGAACGAGGTGGGTTCCGACGCTTGCTGGGCCGTCATCGACGGTCTCCTTTCGAGAGGTGGCTGGCTTGCTGGGGCGGGAATCGACTACTTCGAGACGCCCGCCGTGAGGCCCTCTTGGAGGGCTCTTTGGCCGAAGAAGAACACGACAACCGCGGGAATCATCGAGAGAATCACGCCGGCGAGCACGATCGAGATGGAGCCGGTGCCGAGGTTACCTTGAAGCGTGACGAGGCCTAGCGGGAGCGTGTAGTTCTGTTCGCTCAGCATGAAGATGAGCGGACGGAAGAACTCGTTCCAGTGAAAGTTGAACGCGAGAACGCCCACGATAGCCATGCCCGGGACGGCGAGAGGCGCATAAATCGAGAAGAACGTGCGCCACGGTGAGGCCCCGTCCACTGCTGCCGCCTCGGCAAGGTCTGGCGGAAGGCCCATGAAGAACTGCCTCATGAGGAACGTTCCGAATGCGGTGGGAATCGCCGGCAGGATAAGCGCCCACAACGTATCCGAAAGGTTGAGGCCGCGAATGATCATGAACACGGGCACGATGGTGATCTGCACGGGCACCATCATCGTCGAGAGAATGATGCCGAACAGGAGGTTTTTGCCGCGGAACTTCATGCGAGCAAAGACGTAGCCAGCCATGGCGGCACTCAGCATTTGACCTAGCGCAATGATGCCCGTGACGAGCGCACTGTTGAGTACGAGCAGCGGCATTTTGAGCTGCTCGAACACCGCCCTGTAGCTTGAAAAATCGGGGTTGAGAGGGAAGAAGCTTGGCGGGTTCGAGAAAGACTCGGCTGCCGGCCGAAGAGATGTGGTGAACGTCCACCACACTGGGCCGAGAGTGAGGATCACGGCCACGGCGAGAATCACGTATTTCGCGATGGAAGCAAATTTGGACTGCATTGTTCTACTCCGATGCTGCGTGAGGCGTGATCACTGGTAGAAGACCAGGGCGCGCGAAAGACGGAACTGAATGAAGGTGACAAGCATGATCGCGAGCATCAAAACAAGACCGATCGCACTCGCGTACCCGAAGTCGAGTTGGCGGAAAGCAGTCTCGTAGATGACCATGACGACCGTGCGGGTTGAATCGCCAGGGCCGCCCTTCGTAAGGACGTAGGGCTGGTCGAAAATCTGCATTGCGGAGATCATCGCCATGACGGTTGCGACGAGGATCGTGGGGCTCACGAGAGGCAGGGTGATTGAACGGAATTGCTTCCAGCCCGTTGCCCCGTCGATCGAGGCTGCTTCGTACACGTCTCGCGGAATCGCAGCGAGTCCACCGATGAAGAGCAAGAAACTAAAGCCAAACTGCTGCCACACGTACACGGCGATCACCACGACCATCGCCCATTGGCCACTCGTGAGCCACGGGACGGCGGGAATATTGACGAGACTTAACAACCAGTTCACGACGCCGAACTGCTCGTTGAACAGGTATTTCATGAGAATCGAGACGCTCGCGGCCGAGAGGATAAGGGGGAAGAAGAATGTCGAACGGAGGATTCCGCGAAGCCAGCCGGGCATCTTCGATTGCACGAGTACCGCGAGCAGCATCGCGACGATGAGCTGCAATGCAACGGCGAACACCACGAAAATCGCAGTATTCACGAAGCTCACGCGCACGGTTTCATCGCCGAGGATGCGGCTGAAGTTCGTGAGCCCGACGAACTGGGGATCCGTGATGATGTCCCATCGGAAGAACGCGAGAACGAGCGAGCCGATGATGGGAAGAAGTGTGAAGACGCCGATGCCAATGAGAGTGGGCGCGAGGAAAAGCCAGGTGAGGAGCTTTGCGCCTTTCTGGTGAGTCATCAGTTCTCTCCTTCCGAATTTGAGGTGAGCGCGGCTTTGAGGTCGCGATCAAGATTCTTAAGGGCGCGCGTCACCCCATCGGCATTTCCACTGACGGCCACCGAGACGTTTTTAATAAGGGCGGTCTCAACGGCGGCTTGCTGGGGCGGAGCTGGGATGGGGCCTGAGGTTGGGAAGCGGTCGAGCGTGTTGTAAAAGCGCTCCCAGTGTGCGGGTCCGATCTTGCTGTAAAGGTTGTCGTTCACCATCGAGCGGCGAGTAGGAGTTGTTGCCGGGATGGGGAACTGGAGCTGCATAGCTTCCTTGGAGGCGGAATACTTGATCCACTCCCAGGCGAGGTCTTTCTTTTGAGAGGACTTCATGATCGCGTAGCCCGCCGCACCGAATTGATGGCGCTGGGTACGCCACTTCGGGAAGAATGCCACGTCGTACTGATCGGGACTCATCCCGCCTTCGTGGAGCCCCTGGACCCAGTAACCGCCTGCAGGTGTGGAGCCGATGCGACCCGAGGCAAAGAGACCTACGAGCGTGTTTCCGCCGCCTTCTTCGGGGCGCACCGCGAGGCGGTTGGCGATCATCTCGCGCATGAATTCGAAAGATTCGTGTACGCGCTCATCGAGGGCATTGGATTCCTTCCAGAGGTATCCGCCAGAGCGGTCTGTTTCCCCCGGGTAGAACGTCTCCCAGATTGTTTCTCCACCGTCGACACGTTCCTCGGTGAGAAAGCTTGTGTCGTTGACATAGAGCCACGGGACAATGCCGCCGAAGAGACGATTGGTCCAGAAATACGGGGTCGCATCGCCCTTCATTTCGGAGAGCATCGCGACATAGTCATCCTTGGTCCACTCATCGTCGGGCATCTCGAGCCCGTTTCGTTCGAGAACGTCGAGGTTGAGATACATGTTCGCGGCATTGAAGTCGAGGGGGAGCTGGTAGAGGCTGCCCTTATACATGAAGGCCTCGATGAGGCTCGGGTGGACGTCCGCGAAGTAGTCCTGCATCTCTTCGGCATCGCGTTCGATGTATTTGTCGAGGGGCTCGCCGAGACGATCCGCGAAAAGCTGGGCGCCTTCGGTGGCGACGTACACGACATCGGGGGCGACGCCCGCGGCCACCATGGTGAGGACCTTTGCGAAGAAGTCGCCCCAATCGGTTGCTTGGACTGCCATGACCCGGACCTTGGCTCCGGGGTGGTTTTCCATGAAGGCATCGGCGATTTTTTGTCGGCCTTCGGCATCCGAACTGTTGCCGATGATGAGGATTGTGAGTGCGTCGTCCCCGCGCCCTGGGATATCCATGGCTGAGAGCCGTGGCCATGTCGCAGCGAGGCCGGCGAGGCCCGCAAGCGCACCGCCGCCGAGAAGGGCGCGACGGCCGAAATTTGAGGATAGGGCCATGATTCCCCCTGTCTCTTCTTTGAGGGTTGAATGGGTGGATGTACGCGGGAAGCTCGAGTTCACGAAAGCTTTACACGTGTCTAAGTGGCTCCAGTATGCCTCCGGCTTTTACACGTGTCAAGGCTGCGGGGGTTTTCGCGGTTTCTGAGCTTATCGTCGCTAGGACAGGCCTTTCGGGCGTGCGACCGTTTGGCGCTCGACAAGCGGGCACGTGAAAACTGATCGATCAGGGACAACCGACTTCGGTTGTTCGATTTCGTCGATGAGCGCGCTCATGGCAGCTCGCCCCATCTCGATGTGCGGAAGAGCAATTGTGGTAAGCGGAGGGGTGAGGCGTTCCGCAAAATAATCCTCATCGTCAAAACCGATCACGCTCAAGTCGTGAGGAACATTGACGCCCGCGACGGCAGCAGCCTGCAAGAGTCCCGCTGCCACGCGATCGCGGATGCAGAAGATCCCCGTTGGTCGGCGATTAAAGGGTTCTGCGAGGACACGAGAACCCGCGCGAAAGCCATCGTCCAGCTCCCATCCCGCTGAGACAAACCGCGGTTTGATGCCGGCCTCACGGCACGCGTCGAAGAAACCCGCATCGCGTGCCCGCTTGGCGATGACGACGTCGTCGCCCGTGAACATGGCAATGCGTTCGTGGCCAACATCGATCAAACGCTGCGCGGCGCGGAAGCCGCCCTGGTAGTCATCGGGGCCAAACTCGGGGAAAAGGGTCGGCCCGGTCACGGTGACCGTCGGACCTTCCTCCTGCGTCAAGCGTTCCTCGGCCGTGAAATCCGGTGGTGGGGTGGAGCTCGCTGGCGCACAAGTGTTGAAGCAATTGAGGAGCGCGATCGGGATGGGTGCGGCCCCCGGTTCCACTCGAACGTGGACGGCGCCCATGGTCGCGATCATGAGTCCGTCGACTTCTCGCTCGAGGAGGGTGTGTATTGCGCTTTCTTGCGTGATGCCCTCGATCGAGCGATCCATGCTGAGCGTGAAATACCCGCGTTCGTGCGCGGCTTGGTTAGCGGCGCGCAACATGCGCCCAGCCCAGGGGGAGGTCATAATTTCGTCGGAAATAATCCCGATCGTACGCGTGTGCTTTTCACGCAGCGTGAGTGCCGCCCGTGAGCGCGTGTACTGGAGAGTTTTTGCTGCTTCGAGCACGCGCTTGCGCGTTTCCTCTGAAACCGTTCCTTCGGTGCGGTCGTTGAGCACCATGGACACGGTTGCGCGAGAAACTCCCGCGAGCGTGGCAACGTCTTGCGAGGTAGCGCGTTTACGCGGCGTGGGCATGGGCCTCCTTACTCGGTGCGGGCCGGGGACCGCTCTCGTACGAAACCGTGGGGGCATTGAATACAACGCGTGCGAGTCTATCTCTCCGACCCTCAGGGTCGAGAAAACCACCTGGGTAAGCCGTGAAATGGAGTACTGACGCAATTTTTTCACCCTGCAGGGCGGGGCGAGTGGGGCAGGGGCCGACGGTTGCCGGTTTAAATGTCTCACCCTCGGGATACCGTTGTGGGTATAACGGGAAATGGTCGAGAGGGGCCCTCGTGAAGATTCGATTTGGGTGGCTTGCCGATGGCGCCGCGTGGGCGCCGCGCGGGGCCGGCGCGGAGCGTTCGTGGGACATGGTCGCGGGCCCCCGTGAACTCGTGGGCGTTCTGCTCACGCGCCTGGGGTTGCTGCATCCTGATACGCCGTATGCGGTGCGTGTCGCGCATATGCAGCGGCTCATGGGCGAGGTCCATCACCCGTGGTACGCGCGCTCGCGGGAGCGAGATTCGTGGAATACGGCGCGCGCGATGCTTCGGTTGCGCGATGAAGCACTCGAGGCGGGGTGGAGGCCGCTTGAGTCGGGGGAGTTTGATGGGGCGAGCCATCCGCGCCTCAGTGCACTCGTCTCTCTGGAACGGGTCATCAACGTGGGTGTTGCGGGGGTTCCCGGCGCGAATCTTCCGCCGGGTTTTGCCGACGATCTCGCGAGCGTGCACGCCGAGCTCGAGGCGATTGTGGATTCCGGTGAGGCGTGGCCGCTTGGAATCGACGTGATCGAGTGCGCGGAGGAACCCGCGTCGCTCCCCGGGCGTTGGCCCGCGATTTTCGCTCTTCTTGAACGCTGCGGCGTAAAAATCGAGGTCAGGGCGGATCATCAACGGGTGCCGGTGGAACTTTCTCTCGTGCGCGTGCCCCAAGAACTATCCGCCGGTGAGATTGCCGCGCACATCCTCGAGGAGGAATGCGGCGGTGCGGCTCCCGTGACCGTCCTCGCGGGTCGTGACACGCTCCCGCTCGATATCTCGCTCGTGCGCCGGGGTTTGCCGCCCGTCGCGTATAACCCCGAGGCTGCGCCGCGGCTCGCCGCGCAAGTCGTGCCGCTTTTTCTCGAGGCGAGCAGTTCCCCCGTGAATGTGCGGGCGCTCGTGGAGTTTCTCAGTGTCGAGGTGCCGTGTGAAAAAGCTCGGGAAGCAGCGGGGGAGGGGCAAGCGTCGGCCCCCGTACTTCCGCGCAAGGTCACGCGAGCGCTTCTGCGCGCGCTGGGCACGGAAGCGGGGATTGATACTCGCGACCCGGAATCGGCATTTTCCAAGGCCCTCGTGCAGATCGGCGAGGATGCCGAAAATGGCGCGCAGAATCTCGCCATCGTGCGGGAGTTGTGTGCGTTCACTGCGGAAACGCCGAGCGAGGTCATGGAGGCTCGGGACCTCGAGCGTCGTCTCGCATTCCTTGACGCGCGCGTGGAGGCAATGCCGCGCGCGGCAGGGCCCGCCAAGAGTGTCATTCGCCAACACCTCTCCGCGCTGCGGGATCTTCTGGACCTTTCGGGAGCCGAGCGCCTCCAGGAGCGTGAGCTCAGGGAACTCGTGGCGGCATCGGCGCCCTCACCACGATCGGTGCTTGCGCGCCCCTCGGTAACACCGTGGAACACGGCCGCGAATGAAGCTCACGTTGAAGGGGGAACGGTGCTGTGGTGGGGTGCCGCCGGAGTGCCGAGCCGGCGAAGCGCCACGTGGGGCAAGTCCGAGATCGAGATTCTCGAGACGGGCGGGGCACGCATTCTCGAAGCGGAGGATCTCGAAGCGCTCGAGATGGAAACGAAGCTCCGTGCCCTCGGCAGCGCTACGAGAATCGTTGCCGTTGCCGCCGACGTCGTCGACGGTGAGCACGCGAGCCTCAATCCCGTGCTCGCCCCTCTCGCGGGAGCGTGTCTCGACGCGAATCCCGATATGAAGGCGCGCGATCCTGAGGAGTCGGACCCGACCCGCCACCGCGCGGTGAGTACCGATGCGCGCGCATGGGCCGCCGCGCAAATCGAGTCTGGCCGTCGCAGGAGGCCCGAGGAACTCCGGTTCATGCCGCCATCAAGCCTTGCGCGCGAGGTCGCGCCCGGCATGCACCTCATGCCGCACAAACTGTCGTACACGCAGCTCGACACTCTCCACCGCGACGCCCTCGCGTGGGTACTTCGCTATCCGTTCGGCATCAAGCCGGGCAACGCCGCGAGTGTTCCGAGTGGCAACCGTGCAATCGGCACACTCGTGCACGCCGTGATCGAAACGCTCGTGAAGGAGGGGCGCGTTCCACCGAGCTACGAAATCCCCGAAAGCACAATCGACGAGATCTTCACGCGCCTCGTGCCTCGTTATGCGAGCGACCTCGACCTCCCCGGAAACGAAGCCCAGCGCGCCTTCGTTCTGCGCCGCGCGAAAGCGAGCATTCACCTGCTCTTTCGCACGCTCAGCACCGCGGGCATCGGCGTGCTCGACATTGAGCACAGGCTCGAGGGCGTGCCGCTCGAGTTCACGGTCGAGGGGTCCGACGCTTCCCAGCGCATCACCGTGCCCCTTTCCGGCTCGATCGACCTCGCCGGCATCGACGAGCACGGTGCACCGGTTCTCCTCGATTTCAAATGGACCAATAGCACGTCCCGATACGCGGGCTACGTTGCCGAAAACGCCTCGCTCCAGCTTGCGACCTACGCCTGGGCCTACGGCACGCAGCGAGCTGAGGTGCACGAGCCGCGAACCGGGTACTTCATGCTGCGCCAAGGCGAGTTCGTGACGAACGATCGTGGCCTCGGCGGGCGCGGCGCGAGTAGCGAAGGTGGAGCCCTCGCGCTGTTCGAGAGGTTGCGCGCCACGATCGAGGATGAGCTGAGCGCGATCGCGGCGGGCCACGTCACGAGCGCACTCGGGGATCTCGCTCTCGCAAGCGGTCTGTCGAACTACGAGACCGCCCACAAGAAAGCCGCGGCAGAACTTGCCGAGGCGCGTGCGGAAGCCGGGCGCGTATTCGTGGATCACAACGCCGGCTACAGCGACTACCGCCTGCTCACGGGACTCACGGGAGACTACTCATGACCTTCACCGTCATCACAGCGTCGGCAGGATCCGGCAAAACGTACACGCTCACGACCCGCCTCGCGGACGCGCTCGCGGGAGGGGTGCGCACGAGCGAGATCATCGCGACGACCTTCACCACCAAGGCCGCCGCTGAACTGCGTGAACGCCTCCAACTGCGTCTCCTCGAACTCGGCCAGGTGGAGAAAGCCAACGAGATTGGTTCGGCGCTCATCGGCACGGTGAACTCGATCGCCGGGCAGATCGTTCAGGACTACGCGATTGACCTGGGGCTCAGCCCCGAGCTTCGCGTTCTGAGCGAGGAGGAAAGCGGCACCATCCTCACGGCGTCGATCAACCACACCCTCGCGGAAGTGGAAGAGCGCGAACACGCACTGCTCGCGAGACTCGGGTACGAGGGGACTCCGGGGCAAAGCGCCAATTCTTTCCAGAGGGAAGAGTCGTGGGCGAGCGCCGTCAGAGACCTGACGAAGCTCGCGCGCACGAACGCCGTGAGTCCCGCCGCGCTCGCGCGCAACGCCGAGGAATCCATCGCGGATTTCCGCGCGATGATCGAAGCTGCAGGGTACGAGACTGGTCCGGACCAGCGGGAGCAGTGGAGGAGGACCTTCGAGGGCTGCCTCGCGGAGCTCAAAAAGGACCTCGATGCGGCCCTCGCGGCGCAGGCCCAGGGCGAGGAGCTCACCGAGTGGCCAAGCGACGGCGCACCGGTGAAACGCCTCGGATCCACCCTCGGGAATGTTCAGGGCTCAGTCGTGACGCTCGAGGCCGCCCACCGCCGCATGAGCCGCGACATGAGCGCGGTTCCGTGGCGCGAATGGATGGCGCTCGCCGATGTCAGCGGGATGGCGGCGTCGCAGGGAGGCAAGAAGCCCGGGGCGAGACCGAAAGCCGTTTTTGCGCCGCTCGCCGCGCTCATCTTCGGTGAAAGCGATGGCGTGGGAGTGCTCGGCAACGAAGCGTTCCTCGCCGATGTCGAGCGGCTCATTCGCCTCGCGTTTTCGACCGCCGCGCACGCGCTCGAAGCCTATGCCGAGCGGAAGGCTGCCCTCGGCGTCATGGACTTCGCCGACCAGGAAATCCTCGCACTCGACCTCGTGGGTGATAGCGACCGCGTGCCGGCCTCGCTCAAGAAACGCGTGCGTGCCTCTCTCAAAGAGCGATTCCGGTTCCTCGCCGTCGATGAATTCCAGGACACCTCGCCGATCCAACTCGAGTTGTTCATGCGGCTCGGTGACCTCGTTGACGACGTCGTGTGGGTCGGCGACCAAAAACAGTCGATCTACGGTTTTCGCGATGCCGCTCCCGAACTCATGGCGGGCGTCGTGTCCGCCGTGCGCAAGCAGCACGGCGGTTTCGCTGGCGGGAGCGTCGAGGCACTCACGGATTCATACCGCAGCTCCGCGGCACCGCTCTCCCTCTCGAACGCCCTGTTTACGGCCATTTTCCGCGACATGGATCCGTCGACCGTCGCTCTCGACATCCCTGAGAGGCGGGAGAGCACGCGGCACGAGGGCGGCATCGAAGTGTGGAAGGGGCCAGAAACCCTGCCGCGCGCGAAGGATTCGGCGCTGCGAAGCTCGATCGCGACCGGAATTCACGCACTGCTCACCTCGGGCGCCACGCTTGACGGCAAGCCCGTGAAGCCCGGCGACATCGCCGTCCTCGCGAGGGGCGGCGGGTCGCTTTCCACCGTCACCGATGCGCTCGAAACTCTCGGCATTCCCACGACGGGCACGGAAAGGAACCTCTGGACGGGCCGCGAAGCGCACTTGATGCGCGCGGGGCTCGCCTCGCTTCTCGACCCGAGCGATACGCTCGCGCTCGCCGAACTCGTGGATCTCATCCCCGAGCACGCCTCGCACGAGACCTGGTTCCAGGAGCTCGGCGCGCTTCCCGATCGCGCAGAGCGCGAGGGTCGCATGAAGGCGTGGCGTGAGGATCCGTCGCTCGCGAGTCTCGAAGCTCTCCGTGCACGCGCCGCGCAACTGAGCCCAAGTGAAGTCGTGCTGGCACTCATCGACGCGCTCGAGCTTCCCCGGCGCGCCAAGCAGTGGAGTACGACCGAAGATCGCCTCGCCGTGCTCGACGCGTTCCACGCTCTCGCGCGCACGTACGAAGACGACTGCGCAAGCCGCGGTCGCGCCATGGGACTCGCGGGTCTTCGTGCTTTCCTCGACGAGCACGGTGAGGAGCACAAACTCGCGCATGACCCTAATGCCGTCACCGTGGGCACGATCCACGGGGCGAAAGGTCTCCAGTGGCCCGTGGTGATCACGATCGTCCCCGACAAGGCCAAAGACGCTCGTGATTCCGTCACGGTGAAGCCAAGACCCGCCGATGAATTCGATGCTGAGCACCCTCTCGAGGGCCGCGGACTGACGTTTATCCCGATTCTCAACGACGCGTTCCCGCCCATGGCGAAAGCGCTCGCCCTCAACCCCGATGTTACGCGCGCTCGCCTCGAGAATCGCGCCGAGGAAGCCCGAATCCATTACGTGGCCCTCACGCGAGCGAAATATCAGCTCGTTCTCGCGGGTCACAAGGACCTTGCCGAAACCCTGTATGCGCAGTTCTCGCCCGAAGTTGTCGAAGCGGAAATAGCCGAGGCCGCCGCTTGGACGCCCGATCGGGACGATTCGCCGAAGGCCTTGAAAGAACGCAAGGTGGCGCGGGATCAGAAGGCCACCTACACGCTCAGCCTCACGGAGGAGTCCGACGGCTCCGCGGCTCTCACCGTGACCGGGGCTCGCGTACCGGTCGGCCTGCCGGGCCAGAGTGAGCCTCCCTGCTCCGCTGATGCTTGCGAGAACGCCAAGGCGGGCAAGTGTGAGTGCGGTGCTCGCGTCTCCACGATCCCCGTGACGGTTCTCCACCACGAGACTCCCGAGGAACTGGAGGAATCCGAGTCGCCTCTCGAGCCGTACCGCCAGGAGCGTAGCCCTCTCGCAGCGTCGGTCGCGGCCAGGCCCGCGGGCACGCCGTCGAGCTTCGTTGAGCACGAGGGCGGCCTTCCCGCGAGGTTCGCGGCGAGCGCAGTCGCATCCGTGGGCATCGACGCGAACGTGACGATCCACGCGAAGCTGGGCGCTCCTCTCGTGGGTGAGGGTGGGGAGCATCGCGAACTCGTCGGCGAAGCGGTCCACGCGTACCTCGCGACCCCCTATGCGCTGCTTCCCCGTGAGCGCCAGCTCGCCCTCGCGCGAAGGATTACCGAGCGCTGGCTTGGTACGGACCCCCTGCTCAAGGCGAAGGTCACGCCCGAGGTTGTCATTGAGGCGGGCGAGCGGTGGCATGCGTGGTCCGCGCGGGAGTTTCCCGGGCACACCGCCGGCACCGAAGTGCCGGTCGCGTGGTGGAATGCCGACGGCCAAGCCATGGAGGGCTGGATCGACTCGCTGCTCACTCTCGAGAACGGTCACAGCATCGTCGTGGATCACAAAACCAATTCACGCACAGACCCGGTCCAGGTCCTCGACTACATCCGCAAAGAGTACGTGGGTCAACTCGCGACCTACATGAGCGCCCTCGAGGAACGCACCGGGCGGCGGCCCGAGTATGCCCTCGTGCATCTCCCGCTCAGCGGCTACGTCGTGAAAGTCGAGATCGGGAGCTAGCCCCGCGCGGGCAGGAGACCGAGAATCTCGGCAATCGGAACGGCGCTCGCCGCAGCCCATGCCTGCGGGCGGCAGCTTGCCGGATAGGGGAGCGGCAGTTGCACGGCAGCCGTCGGATCCCCCGCGAACAGTTCGGGCAGGCGCCACTCAAAACCGCGCGCCGCACGCACGAGCGCCCTGGCGATCTGCTGTGCCTCGCTTGTGAAACCCGCGCGCAGGGCCTGACGCATGATGAACGCTGTGTCATGGCTCCACACGCTGCCGCCGTGGTAGCGAGTGGGGAAGTAGGCGCCATTGTCGCTCGAGAGGGTGCGGATGCCGAAGCCCGTGAACATCGTCGAGTCCATGAGCTGGTCGACGACGAGGCGCTCTTCGCGCTGATCGAGAAGCCCGGTGCCAAGAAGGTGCCCCATGTTGGAGGCGACGCCGTCCACGGGACGCTTCTTGCCGTCGAGCGCGAGGGCAATGTAGGCCCCCTTGTTGTCCTCCACCCAGAACTGGTCACGGAAGGCCCGCCGGAGACCGTCGCACCGCTCACGAAGCCGTTCCCCGAGTTCGTTCGCGCGCTCGTGCCCCCACTGTTCGAGGAGGCGCGCGGCCACGAGCCCAGCTTCATAGGCGTAACCCTGCACCTCGGCGAGGGCAATCGGGCCCTCCGCAATCGTGCCGTCCGCGAAACGCACGGAGTCGCCCGAATCTTTCCAGCCCTGGTTCGCGAGGCCGTGGCCGGATTCGTCGATGTATTCGAGGAACAGGTTGCCGTCGGCGTCGGCGTGGTCGAGGAGCCAGTCGGCGGCGCGTGCGACGTTGTCGGCGAGGTCGCTCACGTCGAGCCCAAGGTCGGTGACGTCGCCTGCGAGGAGAATCCACAGGGGCGTCGCGTCGATCGTGCCGTAGTACACGGGTGGGAGGTACGAATCGCCCATATCCATCCCCACGGCGCGCACTTCGTGAAGGATCTTTCCGGGCTGCTCGGCGGTATCGATGTTCTTCGCGGTGCCCTGCTGAGTCGCAAGCGTGCGCAGAGTACTCGCCGCAAGTTCAGGATGGAGCGGCGCGAGGAAGCTCGCCGCGATGAGGGAGTCGCGCCCAAAAAGCGTGAAGAACCACGGCGCGCCGGCTGCAAGAAACGCCTGATCGGGGTCATTGTGGCGGGCGAGGCGCAGGCTCGTGAGGTCCGCGAGGGATTGGGTGAGGAGGGTTCCGACGGCCGTCTGCTCAGCATCGTGCGGCTTCTCAAGTGCGATTCCGGCACCCAGGTTCGGGGTGTCGACGCCGGTGAAAGGTGCGCGATCGTCGCGCGCGGTGAGATCCCACGCGACGGTCGCGGTCGTGTTGGGCTCGAGGGTC
Source organism: Dermabacter vaginalis (assembly GCF_001678905.1). Taxonomy (NCBI): domain Bacteria; kingdom Bacillati; phylum Actinomycetota; class Actinomycetes; order Micrococcales; family Dermabacteraceae; genus Dermabacter; species Dermabacter vaginalis. The sequence goes on from NZ_CP012117.1 coordinate 151,394, forward strand.
GTGCGCAAGCGCGCGTGGAGAACCCGTCCCTCCTCGGTGGACGTGGCGAGCGTTGTGCCCTCACCTTCGATGCTGAGGCGTGCGCGCGTTCCCTCTCGCCAGCTCCATTCGGCAGTGCTGCGGTTAAGGCTCGCGGTAGGGGCCGCTACGGCAAGTTTCTTAGCGAGGTGCGGGTCTTTGACGGCCGCCATGGGGCTCGCGTCGAGGTCGAGCGCCACGTCGAGTTCGAAGGCAACGGGGTGGTCCGCCGCGGAGGTCACCGTGAGCGTTTCTCGCACGCCGTCGATGCTGGCCTCGCGCTCGCGAACGAGCCGCACGACGGGATCGACGGGGAGCCCCTCGAGCGACACGACATCGGTGAAGCGGAGCTTCTTCGCGCCAAAGGTTTCGAGGCCCATGCTCGAGAGCTCGCCTTCCGGGAGCTGCTCGGGGGCGGCACCGTCGGTGAGCTGCGCGCCGCGAACCTCCAATTCGTAGGTCTTGATGAGGCGGTCATCGGCGAGGAAGAGCCCCTCGGCGCCCTCGCCTGTCATTGCCCCGCTCGGGGTGGACCATGCGTGAACGGGCGCGGCAAAGACGCCGCAGAGGTCGTGGACGAAGGGCTGGTGGAGGGGCATGGGGTGTCCTTTTGCCGCTTCCGGCATTCAAGGGGATCTAACCCCAACAATTGTGGCGGAACTCGATCTCCTACCGCCACAAACGTGGGGGTTAGTTCCCTAGGGCGCCAGCTGCGTCGCTGCCCGTGTCGCGCAAGCGCTCGACCCAGCGCTCGTGGAGTACGCTCGCGGGGCTTTGTTCCTCCTCGGCAATGCCGGGTTCGAGCGGTTCATAGGTGAGGTCTTCATTCACGTCGTCCTCGGCGACGTCGAAGCGCAGCACGATACGGGTAGGAACCGGCTCGCCCATGGCCTCGAGAACGTCCTGGAAATCGGCCGTGCTTTCGGTGAGCGGTTCGAGGAGATACTCGACCTGCTCCTCGATCGGGCTTTCGAGCTCGGGGATTGCTTTACCGAGCTCGTGCGAGCGGACGATGGCGCCGTCGATCTCGTAGACGGCGTTCACCGAGACGGCTCCGCCGAGGTGGGCAACGACCCATACGCGCTGAAGTGAGTCGTGGCAGTCGGCGAAGCTATAGGCGACCTGCAAGCAGTATGCCGACCATTGGTCGAAAGGTGTCTCGACGGCGGTGGGGTCCGTCGGCTCGAACTCGAGAGTGGTGGCGTGAGCGTCCTGTTCGTCGCCGGATTCCTCGGGGAGTGCGGATGCCGAATCGACGCCGGTCTCGCGTAGTCGCTCTATCCACCGCTCGAGGAGTTCGGTATTGCTCGCCTGCTTTTCTTCGGGAACTCCGGGTTCGAGCGAGTCGTAGGTCATGCTCGCCGTCAGTTCTTCCTGCTTGACGTCGTAGCGCAGCACGATGCGAGTGGGCAGTTCCTCGCCCGCCTCGACGACGGCGTTTCGCAGTGCAACCGAGTTCTCGAGGAGGGGATCGAGGAGTTCGCCCTGCGCGTCGGGGGAGCAGTCGAGTTCAGGGATCGCCTCGTTGAGGTTGTGAGGCTCGTAAATGCGACCCGCGACCTCGTAGGCGGCGTACGGCGTCACGGTTGCACCGAGGTGCGCGATCACCCAGAGCCGGTCGAGTGCCTCGTGGCCGTCGGCGTAGGTGTCAGCGAGTTGCACGCAGGCGGGTGCCCACTGTTCGAACTCACTCTTGAATGTGTCTTGGTTCACCATGGCTCAAGGCTAAACGCTTCCGCCTGGGAGGGCTCTTGCTGGTCCGACGACACCTTTTCTTGGCCTGTACCCTGGAAGTTATGGCTTCTTCCGCGCGCACCCCTCAGCCGCCGTTTCCCTTCGTGCCGAAGGCCCTCATCGAACCGATGTTTGGGCGCGTCGTCGTGGAGCGCGCGGTCGATTACGCGAACGACGAGCATATTCGCCTGCCCAATTGGGTGACGACCTCGACCGGCTCGAAGGGCGAGCTCATCGGTGTCGTGCACGGTCGCGGCCCGGATCCCTACCGCGTGCGCGTGTCGCTTCACCGCGTTGACGATGAGGAAAGCGACTCCGAGGAGGCGCTTCCCCTGTGGATTCCCGTGCAGTCGACGTGCACGTGCCCCGTGGCCATGAACTGCAAGCACGGCGCTGCGCTTGCCCTGTGGTCGGGGCAGCAGGCAGAGGCGTGGGAGGAGGCCCGCGAAGCGGAACCCGAGGAGCAGCCAGCCTCGTGGCTCGAGACCCTCGCGCCGCTTCTGCGCGCGAGCGAGGAAGAGACGGAGGATACGACCCCTCTCGCCCTCGGCTTCGAGCTCAAAGCCGAGCAACTCACGAAGACGAGGTTTTCGTGGGGGTATGAGCCGTTCACGAAAGAGCACCTCGAGGCGGGCAAGAGTGTGTATCTGTCGATCCGCCCGCTGCGCCGCGGCAAGCGCAACAACTGGATCAAGTCGGGGCTGTCGTGGCGCACGTTCGAGTACCGCATGAACGGTCGCGGCTTCGACCCCGCGCATGCTGACGCCCTGACCAGGATCTTTGCGCTCTCGGAGGCGGATCGCAGTCACACTGCCGCTGTCGAGCAGCTGTGGATCAACCAGTTTCGCTCGCCGATCCTGTGGGAGGCTCTCGCGCGCGCTCGCGAGGCGGGGGTGGCGTTCGTGGGGCTCGAGAGCGTGGGTGAGGTCAGCCTCGGTGAGGGGGCCGACGTTGGCCTGGACCTGAGTGGCGCCGATGCTCTCAAGGTGCGGGCCCTCGCGCATATCGACGACGAGCCGAGGCCCGAGGCGCGCATGCTCGGTTCGAACGGCGTCATTGATATCTCCCCAGGCAAGAGCGGCACGTTCAATATTGAGTTTGCGGCAACGTCCGCACCCGTGCCGATGCCGGTGCAGCGCCTCCTTGAAGCCCGGACCCGCATTGACGTGCCAAAGAGCGACCGCGAGGCCTTCTTCGAGAGTGCGCTTCCTCGCCTGAACCGCGTCACGAGCATCGCGAGTGGCGACGGGAGTGTCGCGATGCCTGCGCCCAAGAAGCCGCGGCTGCAGCTCGAACTCACATATAGCGGCGCCAATGCCCTTGCTCTGACGTGGTCGTGGCTGTATCCGTCGACGCGCCGCCGCTTCAGCGTGCATGCGCGTGACGGCGCCGACCGCGATCACGACTACGAGGATGAGCTCCTCGCCGAGGTGCGCGAGGTGTGGCCAACGGTGGGCGGCGCGCGCCCCGATGACCGCGCCCCCGAAGGCACCGAGAAGCTGAGCGACGTGGACACCGCGCACTTCACGACGCGCGTTCTGCCCGAGCTCGAGGCGATGGACGGCATCGACGTCACGATCTCGGGCACACGCCACACCTACCGCGAGCTCGACGGCGCCCCGTCGGTGCGCGTGCGGCAAACCGAGAATCCCGCGAAGAACGACTGGTTCGACCTGGGGTTTGAGGTGACGCTCGAGGGCAGAACGATCCCGTTCCCTTCCCTGTTTGTGGCGCTCGCGAAGGGACAGTCGAAACTTCTTCTCGAGGATCGCACCTATTTTTCGCTTGAGCACCCGGCCTTCGATGCCCTGCGCGCCCTGATCGCCGAGGGGGAGGCCCTCGCCGAGTGGGAGCCCGAACGCCAGCAGATCTCGAAGTATCAGGTGGGTTTTTGGGAGGATCTTGCCGACGCGGCGGATGCGACCGAGGCTGCCGACGGTTGGGAAGAAACCGTCGGAAAACTGAAGAAACTCGAGGCCATCCCACATACGCCCATTCCAGCCGGGCTGCACGCGAAGCTGCGCTCCTACCAGCGCGAGGGCTTCGAGTTCCTTGCGCTTCTGTATTCGCTCGGGCTCGGCGGGATTCTTGCCGATGACATGGGCCTCGGCAAGACACTCCAGGCGCTTACGCTTATCCAGCACGCACGCGAGACGGCGAGCACGGGGGAGGGGAACGGCCCGGTGACGGCGGGCGCGGGGGAGACCCCCGCCCAGGTAAGTGCAGGTCCGACGCCTGCCGGCCCACATCGCCCCTTCCTCGTCCTGGCGCCGAGCAGCGTGCTCGGGGTGTGGCAGGCGGAAGCCGAGCGCTTCACGCCCAACCTGAAGGTCGCGCTCGTCGATCGCACGAGGCGCGCCCGAAAAACGGAGCTGCGGCGCGAAATCGAAGGCGCCGATATCGTCGTCACGAGTTACACGATCGCCCGCATCGATTCGGAGGATTTCGCACGCGAACAGTTCGCGGGCCTCATCCTCGACGAGGCCCAATTCGTGAAGAACCGCGCCTCGCGCATCCATCAAGCGGTCAAGCGCATCAAAGCGCCTTTCCGTCTCGCCATTACGGGCACGCCCATGGAGAACTCCCTCGGGGACCTGTGGGCGCTCATGTCGATCGTCGCGCCGGGCGTGCTCGGCCCGCACGTGCAGTTCCGCACCCACTTCACGCAGCCGATCGAATCGGGCGAGCATCCGGAGAAGATGCCCGTGCTTCGTCGTAGGCTCCGCCCGTTCATGCTGCGCCGCACGAAGGAACTCGTCGCGAAGGACCTTCCTCAGAAGCAGGAGCAGGTCGTCAAGGTCGAGCTCGAGGGCGCGCACCGCAGGATCTACGACTCGGTGCTTCAACGCGAGCGCAAGAAGGTCCTCGGCCTGATCGACGACATGGACAAGAACCGCTTCATCGTGTTTCGCTCACTCACACTCTTGCGGATGCTCGCGCTCGATCCCGCGCTCGTGGACGATGGCGGCGATAAGAACGCGCCGTCGACGAAGCTCGCGGTTCTTTTCGAGCGGCTCGATGAAGTCGTTGCCGAGGGGCACCGCGTGCTGGTGTTTTCGCAGTTCACGAGCTTCCTCGCGCGCGTCGCGGAGCAACTGCGCGAGCGGCAGGTCGCCTACCAGTACCTCGATGGTTCGACCCGCGATCGCGCGGACGTCATCCGAGACTTCCGCGAGGGCGATGACCCGGTCTTCCTCATCTCCCTCAAGGCTGGCGGTTTCGGCCTGACGCTCACCGAGGCCGACTACGTGTTTCTCCTCGATCCGTGGTGGAATCCCGCCGCCGAAAACCAGGCGATTGACCGCACGCACCGCATCGGCCAAACGGAGCGCGTCATGGTCTACCGCCTCGTCGCGGCGGATACGATCGAGGACAAGGTTCTCGCGCTCCAGGAGAAGAAACGCGCGCTGTTCGATTCGCTCACCGACGGTGGCGAGGCGTTCAGCGCACAGATCACCGCCGACGACGTCAAGGAGCTCTTCTCGTGACCGGTCTCGCCAACCTCGCCCGCTTCTGGCCCGCGCCTACCGAGCGCGACCACAAGTACACGCGCGGCGTTGTGTGCATGGCGACGGGCAGCGAGCACTACCCGGGCGCGGCGCTCATCGGCTGTGAAGCGGCGGCCCGCTGCGGCGTGGGCATGGTGCGTTACCTCGGGCCCGAAGCCGTCGCGCGCATGGTGATCGCGCGTACACCCGAGGTCGTCCCCGCCGTCGGCCGTGCACAGGCATTCGTGGCTGGCTCCGGATGGGAAGGGCCGGGCCGTCTTGAGGCCGTGCGCGCGTGCATGACGGAAACCTCGCCGGGTGCCCTTCTGGTCGCGGATGCGGGCGCGCTTGGACCCGCCCTGGCGCGTGCGAATTCCGACGGTTTCTCCGCCCGCCTCGTCCTCACCCCTCACGCGGGGGAGGCCGCGAGCCTGCTCGATGGCTGGGACCGTGGCCGCATCGCGTCCTCACCCCGCGAGGCCGCGGAAACCCTCGCCGAGCGCACCGGCGCGACGGTGATCCTCAAGGGGCACACGACATGGATTGCCGCGCCGGGAGAGGACACTCTCGCGGTCACATCGCCCACGACGCGCCTCGCGACCGCGGGAACGGGCGATGCGCTCGCGGGCATCACCGGGGCGTTGCTGGCGCTCAACCACGCACAGATCGCGCAAGGGCTTGAGCGCGGCGACCGTCGGACGCTCCTTGCGGTGTGCGAAGCCGCTGTGACCCTGCACGCTCACGCCGCGGCCCTCGCAGCGGGTGAGGGCCACGCGCCGATTCTCGCAAGCGACATTGCGCAGGTGATTCCCGACCTCTTCGCTCGACTCTCGTCCAAGGTGAACACGTAGACTAGACACAATCCGAAGACGGGCGCCCCATGATGTGAGGCGCCCTCGTCATTTCCACCGCCCCCAGCCCGAAGGGACCCCGATGGGTGAGATTTCCCTGCAGTTCGAGGTCATTTCGCTGATTGTCCTCGTTGCGATCCTCGTTATCGACCTTCTCCTCGTTCTCAAGCGCCCCCACGTGCCGTCCTTCAAGGAATGCATCGGCTGGGTCGTGTTCTACGTGGCGCTCGCGCTCATCTTCGCCGTCACGCTCTACTTCCTCGCCGGCCACCAGGTCGCGGGACAATTCATCGTGGGCTGGCTCACCGAATACTCGCTCAGTATCGACAACCTCTTCGTGTTCATTGTGATCATGTCGAAGTTTGCTGTGCCGAGGAAATACCAGCAAGAGGTGCTCATGGTGGGCATCATCATCGCGCTCATCGCGCGCGCGATCTTGATTTTGCTCGGCGTCGCCGTGATCAATTCCTTCGCGTGGGTGTTTTACATCTTTGCGATCTTCCTGTTCTACACGGCCTACAAACAGGTCCAGGGCGAGGAAGAGGAGGAGGCCGAGGACGGCTTCGTCATGAAGAACCTTAAAAAGGTCGTCCACGTCCACGATCACTACGACGGGAGTAAGATTCGCACGGTGGTGAACGGCAAGAAGGTCTTCACGCCGATGCTGCTCGTGTTCCTTACGATCGGCCTGACCGACGTGATGTTCGCGTTCGACTCGATCCCGGCGATCCTCGGCATTACGCAGAACCCGTTCATCGTGTTCACGACGAACCTCTTCGCGCTCATGGGGCTTCGCCAGCTGTACTTCCTACTCGGTGGGCTCGTGGACCGCCTCGTGTACCTCCACTACGGCCTCGCGGCGATCCTCGCCTTCATCGGCGTGAAGCTCGTCATTCACGCGGCCCACGAGGCGCCGCTGTGGCCTAAGGATTCAGGCTTTGGTCACTTCGTGCACTCGATCCCCGAGATCCCGATCTGGCTTTCGCTCGCCGTGATCGCCGGCTCGATGATCATCGCGATCATCGCCTCGCTTCTGTGGGCGCCGAAGACGAACGACGATCAACCGGCGGCTGCTGTCGAGGGTGGCGAAGGCCGCTAAGGGTAGGCTTCCCGGTCTAGCGGGCAAGGTTTTTAGCGACATAGCGTGAGAGCTATGAGTAGCTCCACCCCTGCCCCAGAAACCTCCCCCGAAGACACACACGACCGCGCCGCGTCATCGGCGAACCTCAACCGCCTGCGTGCCGGCGTACTCGGCGCAAATGATGGCATCGTGTCCGTCGCCGGCATGGTCGTTGGTGTCGCCGCCGCAACCCCGACCTTCGGCGCTCTCGCGATCGCGGGCGCCGCCGCGCTCAGTGCCGGCGCGCTCTCGATGGCGATGGGCGAGTACGTGTCCGTTTCGACGCAGCGAGACACCGAACGTTCGCTCCTCGAGCGTGAGCGGCAGCGCCTCGCCACGGACCCGGAACGTGAACTCGCCGCCCTCGCGGCCTCTCTCGAGGAGACCGGGATCCCCGAAGACCTTGCGCGCGAAGCCGCCGAACGCATGAGCGCGCACGACGCGCTCGACGCTCACGCCCGCGTGCGCTACGGCATCGAAGAAGAGTCGATCGCCTCGCCCATGGGTGCTGCGTTTGCTTCCCTCATCGCGTTCACTCTCGGTGGCCTCCTTCCGGTGATCGCTGTTCTCTTCACGCCCGTTGCCGTGAAGATTCCCGCCGTCGTGGCGTCGGTAGTGCTCGCACTCGCCCTCACCGGTTTCATTTCGGCGCGCCTCGGCCAGGCGAAAGCGGGCCGCGCCACGATCCGCACGATTCTCGGCGGTACGGCTGCGATGGCCGTCTCCTACGGCATAGGCACGCTGCTCGGCGTGAGCGTGATCTAGGTGTGCTGACCAGAGAGGTTGATCGACCCGTCCTTAGTCAGCGCGGAAGGTGCGCCGGTAGTTCGTGGGAGTCACGTCGATCTCACGACGCAGGTGACGCCGTAGCGTGCTAGCTGTTCCCAAGCCAGTGCGCTGGGCAATGACATCGACTGACAGGTGGCTGTTCTCCAGCAGGTGTCGGGCGGCAAGGACTCGCTGGTGCAGGATCCATTGCAGGGGGGTCTGTCCCATCTCGGCAACGAAGCGTCGCGCGAGCTGCCGCTCGGACAAGTGCGCCTGGCGCGCCAGGTCGGCGACGGTGAGGCTCTGGTCGAGGTGGTCCACGATCCATGCGGCGAGTTCGGCGAAGCCATGCGCCGTGGGACCAGCCGCTGGCTCCATGTATTGGGCCTGGCCGCCTGCTCGGTGGGGCGGTACCACCATGCGGCGAGCGATCCGGGCAGCGGCCCGCTCCCCAAAGTCCCTGCGCACCAGGTGCAGGCACAAGTCGATTCCGGCTGCTACGCCGGCGCTGGTGGCGACCTGTCCGTGGTCGACATAGAGCACATCGGGTTGCACCGTGATGTCGGGGTACAGCCGCTGCAACTCCGCGGCGTCCTGCCAGTGCGTGGTGGCCGTTAGTCCGTCAAGGAGTCCGGTTGCAGCGAGAGCGAAGGCGCCAGTGCACACCGACGCGACTCTTGTGCCGCGCTGGTGGGCGTCACGGAGCACCTTCAGCGTGCTTTCATGAGGGCGGGGATAGGGCCGGTAGCCAGGGATGATGATCGTGTCGGCGTGGGCCAGCGCGTCCAGGTCATGGACGGCGCCGATGCTGAATCCGCTGGAGGTCATTACGTCGTCACCGCCGGGCGTCGACACCGCAAAGGTGTACTCCTCCTCGGCGGGGTGTCCGAAGACCTGAGCAACCGTCGACAGGTCGAAGGCGACCACTCCGGGCAGGGCGAGGGCGACAACATGGTGTGGCATGTAGCAATAATGGCAGGAACTGCGCGTTATACGTCATTCCCGCCACTCGCACTGGGCAGGGCGCCCCGGTAGGTTTGAGTCCATGAGCAAGCGGGTGGTCACGGCAACCGGCGTTTCGGCAGGCTTCGATATGGCCCTCCTCTTCGTCGGACGACTCGCCAGCCCCGAACGCGCCCGACAAGTACAGGACGGCATCGAGTACCACCCGGCGCCGCCCATCTGGCCAACGCCCTTAAACCACTGACACATCCCATTGAGCCACCAAGCCAAGTCTCCGGACATGCCGGGGCGGTTCACATTCCCAGATCGAGGAGTAATCACATGACCGAAACACGCAACCCAATCCCACCGTTCACCGCTGAAACCGCCGCCCGTAAGGTACAGGCCGCCGAGGACGCATGGAACACGCGCGATCCCGAGAAGGTCGCGCAGGCCTACAGCGTCGACACCGTCTGGCGAAACCGTGACCAGACGATCACCGGCCGCGACCAGGTGATCGCCTTCCTCACCACCAAATGGGATCGGGAACTCGACTACCAGCTTCGCAAGAACCTGTGGGCGTTCACCGATGATCAGATCGCCGTGCGATTCCAGTACGAATGGCACGACCATGACGGCCAGTGGTGGCGCTCCTACGGTAACGAACTGTGGCGCTTCGACGCGCACGGCTACATGACCCATCGCGAGGCCAGCATCAACGACCGCCCCATCAGCCAGGAGGAACGACGCATCACCCCAGGCCGGGGCGAACTTCCCACTTGGTGACACTCCGCCGCCCTTCTCGCGATTGATCACCGTCCCCGGTCAGTACATCTAGGCGCCGGCTCACTCGCCGGGAGTGTAGATCCACGGCGCTCGCGGCAAGGCTTCAGGGTCGAAGGCCTCGAGGATGTCGCGGGCGCTTCGGCACCCCGGAAGCCCCAGGGAGTCTCCGATGGTTTCGGCGACGTCCTCGGGGCTTTCCCCTTTGGCGAGGCGATCCCTGAGCGTCACGGCTCCGTCTCGCTTGGCGAGCCTCGCCCCATCGGTGTTGAGGGCGAGCGGGACGTGAATGTAGGAGAGTTGCGCCGACGGATGCGGCGGCGAGGCTGTCCCGGCGACCGTCGGACCCGCGCTGAGCCGATCGGGGTGCGGGAAAAGCCAGGGCGCGGCCTGCGCGAGCAGATCGGTGAGGTAGGCCTGGCGCGGGCTCGAGCTGAGGAGATCATCCCCGCGCACGACCTGGTCGACCCCCGTCTCGATATCGTCGACCACCGCCACGAGGTTGTAGGCGAACATCCCATCGCCGCGCACGAGCACGAAGTCGTCGACATCGCCCACGGTGTGCCCGGCGTACAGGTCGGTGACCTCGTAGGAGTGCGTATCCGCGCGCAGTCGCAGCGACGGTTCCCGATTTAGTGCGCGCATCTTCTCCCGGCCGGCCGTTCGCTCGGCCTCGGTCAGCTCACGGCACGTCCCTGGGTACGCCCCCGGCGGGGCGTGAGGGGCCGACGGCGCCTCGTGAATCTCGCGGCGGGTGCAATAGCACTCGTAGACGAGTCCGCGTTCATCGAGGGCAGCCACGACCCGCTGATACAGGTCAAGTCGCTTCGACTGCCAGGCGACAGGGCCGTCCCAGTCGAGGCCAAGCGCCTCCATGTCCTCGAGTTGCCGTGCGGCGCTTCCCTCTTTCACCCGGTTGAGGTCCTCCATGCGCATGAGGAAATCGCGGCCCGTGCGGCGCGCGAATACCCACGCGAGGATCGCCGTGCGGAGGTTGCCGAGGTGGAGGTCGCCGCTCGGCGAGGGCGCGTAGCGGCCCGCGAAGCCCAAGGGGGAGTGGGAGTCAGGAGTAGTCATGGAGATCGAGGAGGTAGACGACATGCGCGCCCGTTTCGGTTGGGTCGCTTTCGGTGGAAAGGGTGAAGCCGAGGCGTTCGGCGAGGCGACGCGCGGGGAGGTTCTGATCCGCGGTAATAAATGCGGCTTCGCGCGGGGCGTCGCGGAGGGAGGCGACAGCACGCAGACTCTGAGCGAGGGCGGCCGTGGCAAGACCCGTGCCCCATGCCTCGGGTGCGAGCCTCACGTAGGTGTTGGCGACCCAGCGCTCGCCGAGCGGCATGCCCGAGAGGCCTGCGACACCGAGGAACGTTCCCGCTCCTCGAGTGCGAATCGCGTGGTAGCCGTAGCCGTCTCGCTCGTGCGAGGCGATCCACACACCGAGAACGCGCTGCATCTGGTCGACGGTCTCAAGTGGACCGATCGAGTCGAGCTCGAACGCGCGTGGATCGGAGTGGAGGAGCCACAGCTCAGGGAGGTCCTCGGTGCTCAACGGTGCGAGGACGTGCGAGAGAGCCCCGCTCCCACGGAGTGCGTGGGGAACGGGGCTCTCGCTGCTCAGAGGCGAAGTGTCACTCACCCTTGTGGGTGTTTTCCTTCTCGCCATCGGCGAGCGACTCGGGAACGTCGCCAGCCTCGGCTGCGGCCACCGAATCGGAAACCTCGGTCGAATCCTCTTCGCTCACGCCTGCGGCGGGGTAGTGCGAGCGAGCGAAGTCAGCCGGCGGAGCCCACGGATCCTCGACGGGGCGGGTCTTCTGCCACGCGAGGTAGCCGGCGGTGCCGGCAACAGCGGCAATGCCGAGCACAACGAGGACGGTGCCCACCTTCGACTTCTTCTTGTCGGCCACGGGGCTCGTGGTAGCGGCGGTACGGATTTCCGGAGCGCCCTTCTCCCACTCGGCGCGAGCGGCATCGACGGCGGCGGCAACAGCTGCGCCGAGGGTCGTGTTCGCGGCGTCCGCCGTGCGGCGAGCGCGGGGGAGGTAGTCGGCCTCAAAATCGCTACGGAACTTGCGTGCGCGGGGGCCGACGTTGCGGTCGAATTCATCGGAAAGACGGCCCGAAAGCCCGCTCACGCGTGCCTGGCCGGCGTTGAGGCCCTTGCGCACGCGCTTTTCCACCTCGGGGGCGTAGTCGCCGTAGAACTTCTCGGCGCGCTTACGCGCCCCCTTCGAAGCCTCGTTGAACAGCGGACCGGCGTTATCGAGCGCCTTGCGCCACGTGCTCTGGGCGTGCTTCGCCTGCTTCTTGGCGTTCTTTGCGTGCTTCTTCGCGGCCTTCTTGGCCTCGCGCTTGGAATTGGTGAAAGCCATCGCTGACCCTTTCGTTCGTGCGCCGGAAACCCCGGCGGCGGTCTGGAAGTGCGGGTGGTGGCCACGCCGCGATGTCTCAAGCCTACTAGCGGTACATCGGCGGATCACAGTTTCTATGCAGAATGGGTGAGCGCCGTTCAGCGGTTTTCAGCGAGGGTATGGGAGGATCGAGGCATGTTTGCAACGCTTCACACTAATCACGGCGATATCCGCCTCGAACTGTTCCCCAACCACGCCCCCAAGACCGTCGCGAACTTCGTTGAGCTCGCCAAGGGTGAGCGCGAATTCACGAATCCGGTGACGGGCGACAAGGAAAAGCGCCCCTACTACGACGGCGTGATCTTCCACCGCATCATCGATGGCTTCATGATCCAGGGCGGCGACCCGACCGGCACCGGTACGGGTGGCCCCGGCTACAACTTCGACGATGAAATCTCGGAGAAGAACTTCAACGAGCCCTACGTGCTTGCCATGGCGAACGCCGGTAAGCGCATGAACGCCATCACGGGCCGCCCCTCGGGCACGAACGGCTCGCAGTTCTTCATCACCGTTGCCCCCACCCAGTACCTCCACGGAAAGCACACCGTGTTTGGCGAGGTCGCTGACGACGAGTCGAAGAAGGTCGTTGACGAAATTGCCAAGGTCGACACCGACATGCGTGACCGTCCGCTCGAGGATGTCGTCATCACCTCGGTGACCATCGAGGACTAACCCGCAGGGTTTCACCGTCAATGTCCCAGAGCTACGGAAAAGGAGCCGATCCGAAGCCGGGCGGGGGCGAGCCGGACTACACGAGTAGTGCGGCCCCCGTGTGCCCGCGCCACCCGGATCGGCCCTCTCTTATCCGCTGCCAGCGCTGCGACCGCCCCGCGTGCGTCGAATGCCAGCGCAGGGCCGCCGTAGGCATCCAATGCGTCGACTGCGTGAGCGAGGCCGAACACAGTCAGCGTCAGAGTGCCCCGCGAACCGTTGTGGGAGCCGAGCCCGTGCGCACCCTCCCCGTCGTGACGTACACGATCATGGGGCTGTGCGCCGTGATCTTCGCACTCCAGTTCATCGGGCTTGATCACACACTCTCGCAGTGGTTCATGTTCGCGCCGTTCCGCTCGCTCGCGATGCCGTGGACTTTCCTCACGAGCGGCTTCCTCCACGGGGGAATCGCACACGTGGGGTTGAATCTCTACGCGCTGTGGGCCGTTGGGCAGTATCTTGAGCGCGCGCTCGGGCACTGGCGATACCTCGCGGTGTTCCTCGTGAGCGTGCTCGGCGGGCACACCGCCGTGCTGCTTCTGTCAAGCATCGGCACGGATTCGTGGTTCACGGGCACGGTAGGCGCTTCGGGCGGTCTTTTCGGCATGTTCGGCGCGCTCCTGATCCTCCAACGCCGGCTCGGTGCGGAGAGCACGCAGGTTCTTATCCTTATCGTGCTCAATTTCGTGATTGGCTTCATTTACCCGGGTATCTCGTGGCAGGGCCACCTTGGAGGCCTCGTTGTGGGGGCAGCAGCCGTCGGCCTGTTCTTCGCAACCCGACCCACCGCCGAACCTGGCGCGGATCGCGTTGCTGTCGCGAAAAAATCGACGCTCATTCACGGCGGCGTGATCGCGGGAATCGTCGTGTTGCTGATCGCCGCGTGCGCGGTCAAGTGGTGGTTCGCGGCGCAGACGGGCTACCTCGCCTAGGGTTGCTCCAGCCACCACCGCACAACTGAGTTATCCACAACGTTGTTCACGGTTGGGGAGAACTACAGCGGTGTCATTCACGCGTGAACAGCACCGATGCCCCGCCCACACGGGCGGGGCTTTCGCGTATGCGGTTGGGGCGAGCCCTTAGAGCGCGCGGTGTGCCTCGTGCTCGCGTGCAACCTCGGCTTCGGCGGCGGCCACGCGCTCGCTCCACACCTCGCGGAGAGATTCGAGGGCCTCGTGCGAGGGGGCCTGCTCCACATCGAGTTCAAGAATGGTCGCGCCCTCGTCCTCCATCAGGGTGGCCTGCACGATGATGCGAGCGTTCACGAGCGGGCTGTCGTACTCCACGCGAATGCGGTGCCCGAGCGCCGAGCCGAGCACTTTGCCGATGATCTGGCGGTTCTTACCGGGATTCTTGACGAGTGGGCCACCCACCATGAGCGGGATCGACGGCAGGCCCAGCCAGGCGGGAAGCCACTGCTGGGTCATGCGGTCCCACGCCTCGTCTTGTGAAAGCGCGAACTGGCCGCGTGCGCGGAATGTGTAATCGGTGCGTGAAAGGGTGCGTGCGTCACTCATGCCTCCAAAATAGGAAGGCCCGCGCCCCCCTGGGAAGAGGGCGCGGGCAGGATCCGCACAGTGTTCGGGAACTTGTTACCTTCCGCTTAACGGAACGAAACTTCGCCTCCGACGGTTTACTTGAAATCCGCCGTGGCCGGGTCCGGGCCGCCGCGGCCATCGGCACGCGAAAGAGCGTTGATCTTCTCGATCTCCTCGCCGCTGAGCGTGAGGCCAAGCGACTCCCAGTTTTCGGCGATGCGCGAAGGCGTGACCGACTTCGGAATGGCGATCGTGCCGAGCTGGCGGTGCCACGCGAGGATGACCTGCGCGATGCTCGCGTCGTGGGCTTTCGCGATGGTCTCGAGGGCGGGGTCGCTCAGAACGTCTCCGCCCTGGCCAAGCGGGCCCCATGCCTCGGTGGCAACGCCGTACTTGGTGTTGGCCACGCGCAGCTCCGCCTGGTTGAAGTAGGGGTGAAGCTCAACCTGGTTGAGAACCGGGGTGACGCCGCTCGTTTCGATGAGATCCTCAAGGTTTTCCGCGGGGAAGTTCGACACGCCAATCGACGTGATACGGCCCTGCTTCTGGAGTTCAATAAAGGCCTTCCACGTGTCGTTGTAGAGGCCGAAGCTCGGGCATGCCCAGTGGATGAGGTACAGGTCGAGCACCTCGAGGCCAAGCTTGCCCATGGACTCGTCGAACGCGCGCATCGTCTCGTCGTAGCCCTGGTTCGCGTTCCACAGCTTCGTGGTGATGAACAGGTCCTTCGGGTCGATGCCCGCGGCGTCAATACCCTGGCGCACACCCTCCTCGTTGCCGTATACGGCTGCGGTATCGATGTGGCGGTAGCCGGTCTCAATCGCGGCCTTGACAGCAGCGGCGGTCTCGTCGTTCGGGACCTTGAACACGCCGAAGCCGAGCTGCGGGATCTGCTTCCCGTCGTTCAGGGTCGTGAGTGGACTTTCGTAGGCCATGGGTGTCTCCTTACAGTTAGCGGTCACACTTTTCTTGGTCTGCGTGAAATGCGTGGTGCTTAGCCCTTGTAGCCCGCACCCCGCACCATCGTTTCCGGGTCGAAGCCGGTGCGCCCGGCCTCCCCGCGATCGAGGGTCGCGATCGCCTCGAGATCCTCGGACGTGAGGTGAACGTTCAGTGCAGCGAAGTTTTCGCGAATGCGGCTCGGTGTCACGGATTTCGGAATGGCGATCGTGCCGAGCGCGAGGTGCCACGCGAGCACCACTTGCGCGGGCGTCGCCCCGCGGCGCTCGGCAATGTCGCGAATAATCGGCTCGTCGAAGAGGCCCTTGGCTCGGTGAAGCGGTGCCCACGCCTGGCTCAGCACGCCGCGTTCGCGGTTGGCCTCGCGAAGTTCTGTTTGAGCGAAGTAGGGATTGAGTTCGATCTGGTTGAGAACCGGCGCAACGCCCGTCGCGGCCGTGAGCTCGTCGATGCGGCGTGCGGGAAAGTTTGCCACGCCGATCGAGGTGGCGAGGCCCTCCTCGCGGAGCCTGATGAGTTCCTCCCAGGTCTCGACCGCGAGACCATTCATGGGCATGGGCCAGTGGATGAGGTAGAGGTCCACGTAGTCGAGACCGAGCCGCTCGAGGCTCTCCTCGAACGCGCGGCGGGTCTTCTCACGACCGTGGTCGTCGTTCCACACCTTCGTCGTGACGAAGAGGTCGGAACGCGCAAGACCCGAGTGGCGCACGGCCCGCCCCACGCCCTCCTCGTTGTCGTAGAGCTTCGCCGTGTCGATATGCCGGTAGCCAGCCTCGAACGCGCAGGCGATGGCGGCTTCGACCTCGTCGTTCGGGGTTTTGTACACCCCGAAGCCGAGCTGGGGGATCGTCCTGCCGTCGCTCAGTGTGAGCAGGGGGCTTGCAGTAGCGGCATCGCTCGCGGAGGTCATCTCATCCTTCTTCCTAAAGCCTCGCACCAGCCTATAAACCTCCATCGGGTGGTCCCTGAATCATCACGATGGTGAAGCTGCGCCCGTACAATGAGCGTCATGGAGGCTTACGGGGCGCGTGCACGCGCGGAGGCGCGGCAACCGTCGGATCCCCTCCCCCTTCCCGAAAAGCCGCGCGTGGTTCCCCGCCCGCCGCATACGAAACGCACCCGGTTTGCGAAGTGGAAGCGGCCCGTTCCCCTCACGTACCCCACGTACGACCACGCGGCGGGCCACGACCACGACCGTCCGCGCCTCGAGATTTATCCGCGACTCGATGCCGTGTTCGTGCTGCTCGCGACCGTGCTCTCCCTCGTGCTCGCGTACGTGTTTCTTCGCCAGGGCCTTACGACCAACCCGAGCCGCCTCATTAACCTGCTCGTGTTCTGGCTCGTGTTCACCTACGCCGCGCTCCCGCGCATTCACCAGGCGCTCACGGCCGTCTACGTTCCCGATTACTTCATGGGACGCACGCGCACGGCGGACGGGCTGCTCGGCGACCCCGTCAACCTCGCGTTCGAAGGCTCAGCCGAGGACATTCACGTGGCGATGCGTAAGGCCGGCTGGGTGCTCGCGGAAGAAAACACCCTGCACAGCGCCCGCCGCACCGTGGTGGCATTCCTCTTGAGGCGCTCGTATCCGAGGGCGCCCGTGAGCTCGCTCTTCCTCTTCGGCAGGCGCCATGAGTTTGCCTATCAGCAGGAGGTGGGCGGTACAACGCTCAGGCGCCATCACATTCGCTTTTGGCGCGTGCCACACAAGTGGGTCATGCCGGGCGGGCATCGCGTGACATGGCTCGCCGCCGCCACCTATGACCGTGGCGTGGGGCTTTCGCGATTCACGCTCCAGGTCACGCACAAGATCGACGAAAACACCGACGTTGAACGCAACTACGTGGTCGATACGCTTCTGCACGCCGATCACGCGATCCCCGTGGGCGTCATCAAGGACTATTCAACCTCGTACCACCACGTGAATGGCGGCGGTGACCCGCTGCGTACCGACGGCCACCTACCCGTTGTTGACGTGACGGGTGCCGAGGCCCGCTCGACCGGTTCCACCGCCGTGATCCAGCCGCGCAACCGCGCGACGGGCATCTTCTACTTGCGGGGCCGCTCGCTTCGCCCGGGCGAGCTCATGCAATCGCTCGAGCGCGAATGGCACGGCGCACGCGAGGATTTCCTCCAGGCGATTCGTAACTTCGGCGACCACCACCTCCCGCCCCCCTCGATCGGGTTTGTGGGGCTCATGATCGCTCTTGAAACGATCGCGGTTCTGGGGCTGTGGTGGCTCGTGTGGGCGAAGGGTTCGGGCGCAACGGTGGCCGACGGCGTCACGCGCGCTCTTGGTTTCGAGCGTCTCGGTGATGCTCCGCTTGTGCCTCTCACCGTGCTCGTCGCGGGGCAGATTGTGCTCTTCCTGCTCATGCTCGGTCGCAATCGATGGGCGAGGCTCGGCCTCATGGCGCTGCTCGCGTTCGATTCTCTGACGCGCATCAGCGTGGCGGCACTTGAACCGGCGGGGGCGGCGAGTGCCTCCGAGCTTCTCGGCGTAGGCCTGAGCACCCTCGCGCTTCTCACGCTCACGTCGGATGCGGCCCGCATCTGGGTGCATACGGACCGCATCGCGTATTACGCCGCGCGCGAGAGCGCGAACGATGAAGGTTCCTCCTGCGGCGAAGATCCCGACCGAGCCTGAGGCTTACGGCGTGCGCGCGGAGTCGTCGGAGAACACGTCGGGGATGCCGTCACGGTTGGCATCGACCTTCTCGCGTTCGGCGATCTTCGCGTAGCGGGCGTTGCGCGGTGCGAGGATGGCCGCGCCGGCGATCGCGGCGAGCACCGAGGCGGTCAGCACGCCCACCTTCGCCCAATCGTGCGCGGGGTTGGACACATCGAAGCTGAGCTCGGCCACGAGAAGCGACACGGTGAAGCCGATGCCCGCGAGCGCCGCGACGCCCGTGAGGTCGATCCACTTGATGTCAGGGTCGAGGCTCGCGCCGCGGAGGCGAGTCACGAGGAACGTCGTTCCCACGATGCCAAGCATCTTGCCCGCAACGAGGCCCACGATGATGCCGAGCGCAACGCTCGACGTCCACGCCTCGGTGAGGCCGCTCAGGCCTCCCACGGCGACGCCCGCGCTGAAGAACGCGAAGATCGGCACGGCGATGCCCGAGGAGAGCGGGCGGAAGCGGTGCTCGAACGTCTCGGCAAGCGAGTAGCGCTCGCCGTATTTCGAGAGGGGGTTCACGGGGATCATGAACGCGAGGGCCACACCGGCGATGGTGGCGTGAATGCCGGAGTTGTAGAAGAGCGCCCACACGATGAGGCCGAGTGGGAGCAGCACGAACCAGGCCGCGCTGTAGTGCTTCTTGAAGAGCGCCTCGGCTTTGTTGGCGACGAGCCAGTAAAGGGCGAGGGGAATGAGTGCGAAGGCGAGGTAGTGGAGCTTGAGGTCGCTCGAGTAGAACACGGCGATGATCGTGATGGCGATGAGGTCATCGACGATGGCGAGGGTGAGGAGGAAGGTGCGCAGCGCGGCGGGAAGCTTTGACCCAACAATGGCGAGAACGGCGACGGCGAAGGCGATGTCGGTCGCGGCGGGGATCGCCCAACCATCGAGAGTTTCGGGGTTCGCGGCGTTGAAAGCCGTGTACAGCAGGGCCGGGAGCGCCACGCCACCAACGGCTGCCGCGACGGGCACAAACGCGCGGCGTGGATCGCGCAGATCCCCCTTTGTGAGCTCCATCTTGAGCTCAAGTCCCACGAGGAAGAAGAAAATCGCGAGGAGGCCATCGGCTGCCCAGTGCGCGAGGGAAAGGTCGAGGTCGAGCCAGCTCGTGGAGAAGCCGACGTGCATGTCGCGAAGCGAGAAGTAGGCGTCGGCGGCGGGGGAGTTCGCGAGGATGAGCGCGAGAATGGTGGCGCCTACGAGGATGAGGCCGCCCGTGGTTTCGGCCGTGAGAATTTTTTCGATGCGCGTCAGTTCGCGATAGGTGCCGCGCGCGAGAATCGTGTCGGTGCGGCTTTGATGGTTGCTCGTCATGGGGAGAGTCCTTGGGGGCTCGGCGGGCATTATCAACGGGCCGCGGTCTCGGCCGCGAGGCCCGTGCCGACCAGACTTCCCGGCACACCAAAAACCGAGTGTACATGCCGTTTCATTGCGCATGCGAAAGGGGCCCAGGTCGTGTGACCGGGGCCCCATTCATGTGCGGGGTGCGCTACTGCTGAGGTGAGCGCGAGGTGTCGTCGGAGAACACGTCGGGGATGCCGTCCTTGTTCTCGTCGCGCGATTCGAGCTCGGCGATCTTCTTGTAGTGATTATTGCGAGGCAGCAGAATGAGTGCGCCCACGACTGCCGCGAGCAGGGAGGCGGTGAGCACACCGATCTTCGCGTCTTCCACGAGCGGGCTCGTGGGATCGAAGCTCAACTCCGCGACGAGGAGCGACACGGTAAAGCCGATACCGGCGATGGCGGACATGCCGATGAGGTCGATCCACTTGATCTCGTCGTCCAGGTTCGCCTTCGTCAGCTTTGTGACGAGGAAGGTTGTGCCGGTGATACCGATCATCTTGCCGCACACGAGCCCGATGATGACGCCGAGGGCCACGGTTGTCGTCCATGCATCGAACAGCCCGCTGAAGCCGCCCACGGCGACGCCCGCGCTAAAGAACGCGAATACGGGAACGGCAACGCCCGTGGAGAACGGGCGGAGCCTGTGCTCGAGGGTTTCGGCGAGTGAATGCTGCTGGCCGTAGGCGCTGCGAGCGTGGACGGGCACGCAGAACGCGAGCACAACGCCCGCGATGGTGGCGTGGACGCCCGAGTTGTAGAACAGGATCCACGTGATGACCGCGAGCGGGAAGAGAATTATCCACGCCGTCGAGTAGTGCTTTTTGAAAAGCCACTCGGCCTTGTAGGCCACGAGCGCGTAGATCGCGATCACGGGCACCGCCGCAAGGAGGTAGAGCAGGTTTGTTTCTTCGGCGTAGAAGAGCGCAATGATGAGAATCGCGATCAGGTCGTCCACAACGGCGAGCGTGAGAAGGAAGGTGCGCAGCGCCGCGGGCAGCTTCGAGCCGATGAGGGTGAGCACGGCCACGGCGAAAGCAATGTCGGTCGCGGCGGGAATCGCCCAGCCGTGGTGAGAGGCTTCGGGGCCGGCGAGGTTGACGAGCGTATAGATCACCGCGGGGACCGCCACGCCACCGGCGGCCGCGAGCATGGGGACAAGCGCGAGCTTCGGGTCGCGCAAGTCACCGCGAATGAATTCGTGCTTGAGTTCGAGGCCCACGAGGAAGAAGAAGACGGCGAGGAGACCGTCGGCGGCCCAGTGCGCGATCGACAGGTTGAGGTTGAGCCAGCCGAGATCAAAACCGAGATGCGCGTCTCGCACACTGAAGTACAGATCCGAAAGGGGGGAGTTTGCGCAGATGAGCGCGAGGATGGTCGCGATGACGAGGGCAACACCACCCGCAGATTCTTTCGTGAGGATTTCTTCGACGCGGCTGTATTCGCGGAAGGTTCCCTGCTCAAGGATTTTCTTGGGCGTGCCCGGCTTGGGTGCGGGGAGGTCGCTATCCGACGCCTGCTTGCTATTCACTGCGTGCTACTCCAATGGGTTGATCGTCGTGAAGGATTCGGGTTTGTGGTCTTAGTTGCTCAGGCGCTCGAGAAGCGCGAGGAAGAACGCTTCGCACTTGTCGAGTTGGTCGAGGGCAACGTATTCGTTCGCGCCGTGTGCCTGGGCGATATCGCCGGGGCCGATGACGACGGCGCTCATGCCCGCAGCTTCGTAAATGCCGGACTCGGTTCCGTAGGTGACTTTCGTGGGGCTGATGGTCACGCCGAGTTCACGCGCGAGCTGTACGGCCTCGCCCTCGGTCCCGCAGTCGAGCGGGTAGAGAAGCGTGCGGATCGTGAGGCTCGCGCCCACGTTTTTCGCTTGCTCGGGATCGGCCGGATCGGCGGGAATTGCCTTCTTCATCTCCTCGTCGAGTTCGGCGATCTTCGCTTGGATGCGGCGGGCGATCGCGATCGCGTCGTCGCTTGGGAGGGCGCGGTATTCGAGAAGAAGGTGCGCGTGCGCTCCGACCGTGTTGATCGCGTTGCCGCCGTCAAAGCGGTTGACGCCGCCCGTGATGTGGGGGACGAGGAAGGCGGAATCGCTCGGGCCTTCGGCGATACCGCGGTCGATGATCTCTTCGTGGAACCAGGTGGTGAACATCGCCGCGTAGCGGTTCGCGTTGAGGCCGCGGGGGAGGAGGCTCGAGTGGGCGGCGATGCCCCGGAAATCGGCCTCGAAGGAGTTCATGGACTTGTGGGCGGTGATGACGTCCATCATCGTGGGCTCGCCAACGTAGGCAATCCGCGGTGCGATCTCGAGCGTGTCAAGTTGCTTGACGAGTTCGCGCGCACCGTTGCAGCTCGTTTCTTCGTCCCATGTCGCGGCGAGGTACACGGGTTCGGTCAGCTCGGCCGCGAGGAAACGATCGGCGAGGGCCGTGAAGGTCGCGATGTAGCCTTTCATGTCGGCCGTGCCGCGGCCGTAGAGTTTGCCGTCGCGCTCGGTCGGCTCGAAGGGCGGGCTTACCCACTCTTGTCCCGTGACGGGCACGCAGTCAGTGTGGCCCGCGATGAGGATGCCTCGGCGTGCGGCGTCGCTCGCGTGTGCAGGCGTGCTCTCGCCCTCGAGTCGATCCACGCCCCCGCGGCCCGTACCGTAGTCGCTACCGAGCACGTCCTTTGCTGCCCGATCGGTGCTGTCGCCAGCGCTTTCCCCCTTCGCGGGGAATACGGCAACGAGGTTCGCATCGAGCCCGTCGTCTTCGCGGAACACGTGGGTCGTCACGCCCTTGCTCGCAAAGATCCGCTGCAGCAGTGTGATCGTCTCGAGGTTCCCGGTGTGGGAGGTGCTGTCGATTCGCACGAGAGCCTCGAGGATGTCGCGCGGGCTCGTGGGCAGGTTCGACTCGGGGTTCTCAGTCTGGGGCATAATTCCACGTTACCCCCTTGACGGTCTCCACGGGAGAGACGGTAGTTTCACTGTGAGAGAGCTGTCGAGGAAAATCCAGGTCGTCATGGCTCGGGAGCAGGGAGGCTCACCGTGAGGGTGGTAATCGCGCCCGATTCCTTTAAGGAGTCGATGAGCGCCGGGGAGGCCGCAGCGGCGATCGCCCGTGGGGTGCGTGCAGCGGTTCCGGGGGCGGCGTGCACGCTCATTCCCGTGTCCGACGGTGGCGAGGGATTCACCGCTTCCCTCTCCTCCGCTCTCGAGGCCACCCGCCATCCCATCACCGTCGCCGATGCCCTCGGCCGCCCCGTGAGCGCGGAGCTTGCCCTTGCCTTGGAAGTGGAGCCGCCCACCGCCGCCCTCGAGATGGCGAGCGCCGCGGGCCTCATGCACCTCACGCCCGATGAGCGAGACCCGTGGAGGGCGAATACGCGTGGCGTGGGGGAGCTCATTGCGCACGCCCTCGACCGGATCGGCGAGGGTGGCCGCCTCATCATCGGCATCGGCGGGTCCGCCACGAACGATGGTGGGGTGGGCATGCTCGGGGCGCTCGGCGTGCGCTTTTTTGATTCCGACGGTTGCCCGCTTCACCCCGCTCCCTCCTCACTCGCGGGAAAGCTCGCGCGTATCGATGTGAGCGGCCTCGATCCACGGCTTTCGCAGGTCAGCATCGAGGTTGCGTGCGACGTCACGAATCCGCTTCTCGGTCAAAGCGGCGCAAGCGCGATCTTTGGCCCGCAAAAGGGTGCGGATCGCACTACGGTGGCGAAGCTCGATGCTTTCCTTGGGGAACTCGTGGAGGCTGCGGAAGCGTCGGACCCCGTCCTTCGCGCCCGCGCCCACGCGAACGAACCGGGCGCCGGAGCCGCAGGCGGGCTTGGGTGGGCACTGCGAACGTTTCTCGGTGCGCGCTTCGAGCCGGGCTTCGATCTCGTCGCGCGCACGGTGGGGCTAGAGCAGGTGATCGAGAATGCTGACCTCGTGTTCACGGGTGAAGGGGCGATCGACGCACAGACGCTCCACGGCAAGGCCCCCGCGGGTGTCGCCGCTCTCGCAAGGCGCCACGGCGTGCCGTGCGTGGCGTTTGCGGGGCGCGTAGGCGAGGGCGCCGAGGTGCTTTACGCTCATGGTGTGAGCGCTCTCGTGCCGATCGTGCAGGGAGTGACGACTCTCGAAGAGGCGCTCAATGACGGTCCGCGCAACCTCGAGCGTGCAGCGGCAACCTCGATGCGACTCATGGAACTAGGAAAAGGAGCAGTTCATGGCGACGAATCAGGCTGAAAAGCGTGTGCGTTTTCGAGACGTCAAGCCATTCGAGGTCGCGGATTCGCTCGAGGAACTCAGAGGGCCGTCGGAAGGCTTGCTCACTCCACCCGTGGACGTTCATTGGTCGGGGTTGCGCACCACGTTTGATGTGTCGAATGAGCGGCAGCGTCGTCGCCTCTACCAGGCGGTTCTTTCCAATGGCCGCCAAGAACATCTCACCGCTTTTCTCAACCGTGATCTCCTCCTTCATGACTGGCCGACCCTCACGCTCGACACTCGCATCGTCGATTCTTGGGCGCGGCGATTTCCTGAGATTGAGCAACGCCGACGGAGGTAGAGGCGATGGACGAGGAAATTAGGCGCGAGGTCGCCCGGGTAATGCTCTCCGCACTACGCGGCACCGGATTCGTTTTAACCGGCGCGGGTGCACTTTCTGAGCACCGAGTCATTTCACGTCCCACACGAGACGTTGATCTTTTTGCTACCGATCAGTTCGCTGGCAAGGTGCCAGAGATCGTGCCTCGTCTCCGCTCAGCTCTGCTCGAGAAAGGAGCAGAGCTGATTATCGGGCGTGAGTTCCAGTCTTTTGTCGACGGACGAATTCGCTGGGAGGGACACGAGGTCGGGTTTGATCTTGGCATCGATTGGCGGGGGTTTCCACCGACCGAGCTGCCTATTGGTCCCGTTCTCGACATAAGGGACTGCGTGGGATCAAAAATGGCGGCCCTCTATAGTCGCCATGAGCAACGCGACTACATGGACGTAGCCGCGATAGTGCTCGACGGCAGGTGGATGCACCCGGAGATCCTTGATATGGCGAGGCACAACGATCCAGGTCTTGAATTCACTATTCTTGCCGCGCTTCTTGACCCGGAGCATCCCGACTTTCCTCGTCGTGAGGACTTCGAGGAGTATGGATTCGGACTCGACGAAGAAGCGGATATGCGCGGTGCGCTTGGGCTTTTTCGCGAGGCGATTTTGGGGCGAGGGGCCGCAACCGAGGAACCCTAGAGCGAATCCTGCCACGCCTTGTAGAGCGCGGCGAAGCGGCCACCCTTCTCGATAAGCGCCGCGGGCGTGTCGTCCTCCACCACGACGCCGTCATGGAGCACGAGCACGCGGTCCGCGATCATGACGGTCGAGAGGCGGTGCGCGATGATGAGTGCCGTGCGGTTGCCGAGGAGCTTCGTGAGGCCCTCTTGCACGAGCCGCTCGCTCGGGAGGTCAAGCGAGCTTGTCGCTTCGTCGAGGATGAGCACGTTCGGGTTCGCAAGGAACGCACGCGCGAACGAGATGAGCTGACGCTGACCCGCGGAAACGCGGCCGCCGCGCTTGCTCACGTCCGTGTCGTAGCCGTAGGGGAGGGCTTCGATGAACTCGTGGGCGCCGATCGCCTTCGCCGCGCGGATGATTTCCTCGCGGCTTGCGCCGGGACGCCCTAACTCGATGTTGTCGGCAACGGTGCCGCTGAACAGGTAGGCCTCTTGCGTCACCATCACGACATTGCGCGTGAGTTCCTCGCTCGTGAGCTCGCGAAGATCCACACCGTCGAGCTCGACCCTGCCTTTCGTGACGTCGTAGAAACGCGACACGAGTTTCGCGATCGTCGACTTACCCGCACCCGTTTGTCCCACGAGCGCGACGGTCTGGCCCGCGGGAATCGTGAGGTCGAGGGGCTTGAGCACGAGCGGGCCATCCTCGCTATAGCGGAATTCGGCATCCGTGAACTCGATGGCGCCCCGGCCGCTCGCAATGGATTTCGCGTGTGCGGCGTGGGGGTCGGCAACCGTCGGAATTTCCCACAAAAGCGCACTGATCTTCTCCAGTGCCGCCGTTGCTGACTGGAACGAGTTGTAAAAGTTTGCGATCTCATCGACCGGCTGGAAGAAGCGCCGCGCATACAGCACGAGGGCGAGGAGCACGCCCACGCTCAAGTCACCCGAAAGAACGCGGAAGCCGCCCACGACCAACACTGCCGCGACCGTGACGTTCGCGAGCAGGCGCAGAGCAGGCTGGTAGATGCCGAACACGGAGATCGAGTTGAGGGTTGCGCGGCGGTAGTTTTCCGCGAGGGCCCGGTACTCGCGCGAGTTCGATTCCTCTTTGCGGAAGGCCTTCACGGCGCGGATGCCGTTCATCGCCTCGACGAACTGCACGATGAGCGCAGCCGAGTGGGTGCGCATGCCGCGATACGCGATACGCGAGCGCACCTGGAACCACACGGTCAGCGCGATGCAGGGGATGAGCAGCACGAGCATGATGAGGCCCGTGGGCCAGTCCATCGCGACGATCGAGGCGGCCGTGAGAACCATCGAGAGGCTCGAGCCGATGAGGATCGGCACGCCAAACTCGAGAAGCTCCCGCAGAGCTTCCATGTCAGAAGTCTGGCGAGAAACGATACGCCCGGAGGTGTAACGTTCGTGGAATTCGAGGGAAAGGCGCTGCGTGTGCCGGAAAACGCGGCGGCGCAGCTCAAGGAGGAGTCGCTGGCCGATGACGGAGGACTGGCGCGTAAAGACGAAAGTGAGGGCCGCGGCAATGATCGCGCACGCCGCGTGGAGGCCAGCCACGCCGAGTGCAGGCAGCGCGTCGCCCTCGATGAGGGCGGGAAGACCGTGGTCGATGCCCCACGCGAGAATCGCGGGCCCCGCGACGACCGCGGCCTGCGCGAGAACCACCATGATGGCGACCAGCGCGATCGAGGCCTTCTCGGGTGCGAGAAGTTCCCGAAGAAGGGCGAATGAACGCTGACGCGAGGCACGGTTTTCTTCTTTCGTGAACTCGTGGTTTTCGTCGGTGACAACCTGACTCATCGCGCACCTCCCTTCTCTTCGGCCGCGGCGCGAATCTCGGCAACCTCGAGGCTTCCCGTCTCCGTTGCCACGCGCGTGAGGTTCCGATTGCCGCGCGCTTCCTCTTCCTGATTCGCGATCACGTAACGGTAGCGTTCACTCGTGGCCATGAGCTCGGTGTGTGTGCCCACGGCCGTGATGCGGCCATCCTCGAGGAGCGCCACGCGGTCCGCGAGGGCGACCGTTGAGGTGCGGTGCGCGACGATGAGCGTGGTCGTGTGGGAGAGAACCTCGCGCAACCGCTCCGTGACGCGTTCTTCCGTTTTCGTATCGAGCGCGGAGAGCGGATCGTCGAGCAAGAGCACCGTGGGCTTCGCCGCGATCGCGCGCGCGAGGGCGAGACGCTGGCGCTGGCCGCCCGAAAGGCTCATGCCCTCCTCGCCGATGTGGGTGTCGACGCCCTCGGGTAGCTCGTAGGCGTAGCGCGCGTCGGCGGTGTCGAGGGCGAGGTCGAGCGCCTCGTCAAGCTCGGCACTGCGCGTGGAGGTGCGCGTCAATGGGGGCACGGTGCCGTCGGAACCAAAAAGCCGGTTCGAAAACTCCACGGTTCCGACGGTTCTTTCGTACCCGGGCGCCCCAAGGAGCACGTTGTCGCGAACGGAATCGCTGAAAAGCGTCGCATCCTCGAACGCGAAGGCCGTCATGCTGTGGAGGGTGTCGAGGGGGATGTCGCGCACGTCGTAGCCGTCGATCGTGATCGAGCCTGAGGTGACGTCGTAGAGGCGTGGCACGAGCTGGAGCAGGGTCGATTTGCCGGAGCCCGTGATGCCCACGAGCGCCATCGTTTCGCCGGGCTTGACCTCGAGGCTCACACCGTCGAGGAGGTCAGGCATGTGCGCGGGCGAATCGGAGTAGCGGAAGTGGACGTCGTGGAGGGCGAGGCGCCCCTCGAATGTGCGCCCGGGTTCGATTGTGGGGTGCTCGGGGTCGGTGATCGTGTTCGCGGCATCCTTGACTTCGAAGTAACGGTCGAGGGCCGTGTTGGTGTTGATGAGCATGCCAAAAAGCTGGCCGAGCATGCGCACGGGGCCCGTGACGAGCACGGCGGTCACGAAGTAGGCGCTGAGCTGGCCGAGGTTCATGTGGCCGTGTGCCGTGAGGTAGATGCCGAGCAGGAGGCTGATGGAGGTGGCGATCTCCGGGAGGCCATACATGAGCATGTCGAAGCGGGCGATGGCCGTGGCCTTTTTGACCTCGGTGCCGCGCAGTTCGTTGGCCTGATGCGTGAACTGTTCGAGGGCCGTGGGGCCGCGCCCGAAGGCCTTGAGCACGCGAATGCCCTGAACCGACTGCTCGATTGTGGTGGCGAGATCGCCGTTTTGATCCTGCGAGAGGCGCGAGAGAGTGGAGAATTGGCGGTTGAACCGGAACGAAAAGATTCCAATCGGGATCGCCGCTGCAATGAAGACGAGGGCGAGAATCCAGCTCGAGCGAAGAAGCAGGATGATGCCCACGATTACGGTGACCGCCGTGGTCACGCCCATGATCACGCCGAAGGCGATCCAGCGGCGGATGAGGTTCGTGTCGCTCATCGCGCGTGAGAGGAGCTGCCCCGAGCTCCATCGGTCGTGGAAGGCGACGGGCATGTGCTGGATTTTGTCGTAGAGATCCGTGCGCATGTCACGTTCGACTCCGGTCGCGGGCACGAGGGCGAACACGCGGCGAAGGAAAAGAAGGAGGGCCTCGAAGATGCCGAGCACGAGAACTGTGGCGCCGGCGGTCCACACGGCTGCGGCGGTGCCACCTTCAACGAGATCAGAGTTCACGAGGCGCTCGAGCACCTGCGGAATCATGAGGCCGAGAACGGCGCTGCCGATCGCGCACAAAAGCCCAAGGACGAGCCTTATGCGGATGGGTTTCACAATGCCCCACAGGCGAATCATGGGGTGCGGGCGCGGGGGAGCGGCACTGTTCTGCATGATGTACACAATCTTAGGGATGGTGGCGGTTTCGTGTGTGCTGTTTCACGAAGTGAGCGGTCATCAACGCCTAGATGAGAACCGTTCTCAATAGTGTAGGGTGGTGCCCACCTGTTCACGCGCCGAGTTCCGCGGCGCCCAGCCGAGAAAGAAGCCATGTCCCTCACAACGCCACGGGCCTCGATGTCTCGACGCCTCTTCGCCACGATGGCGGCAACCGTCGTCACCGTTACTCTCGCTATCGCCCCGTTCCATACTCCGCCCGCAAGCGCCGCGCCGGGCGAGATTCCGCGCGACTCCTCCCTTTTCGTCGCCGAAAAAGGCCACGTCGACAGCCCCAAGGTTTTCTACAAAGACGGTCATTTGAGCCTCGAAACCGAAGCCAAGGGAGAGAGGCGACCGATCGACACGGCGATCCACAACCTCGGTCACGGCTATACGCGAGAGGGCAAGCAAAACTTCATCTTCACCGTTCCGAAGAATGCCCCCGAGCTCGACTTCCTCGGAAAACCCGGGACCGACTTGTTCATGTCCCCCATGATCTCCAACCTTCCGCACGACCCGATCTGGGCAGGATTCGGCGCGGACACGGGCGTACCGATCGAAAACTTCCGTGACGGTGCCTTCACGCTTGACCTCGTCGATGTCAAGGGGCCGGGCCGCGTGGAACAGTTCCGCTGGAGTCCAGGCGGCGAAGGAGAAAGCGGATATTTGACCCGCATGCTCAGCAGTAGCGACTCCCGCTACCGAAGCGCGCTCCTCACTGCCGGGACGCACACCCACAACTACACCACGTTCTCGCGCCCGGGCCGCTACGAGCTCACGTATCGCGCGAGCGCACGCACCAAGAGCGGCTCGCTACTAGCGACGAAGGAATACACGACCCAGTGGCAAGTGGGCGGCAACCGCCCCGGAGCCGCGATGACAAGCATCGCTGAAAAGACACCCTCTCAGGCGAAACACGGATTGACGATCACCCCCGCCTCCGGCGTCGAGGGGAGGGACTCGGCAGTCGAAGGCAAGCTCCATACGCTCGAGGTCCGCACCCCGGAAGTGGAGAAGGGCACCGCAGAATTCACCGTCAACGGCTCTCACCTCGCCACCGTCGGCCTTTCGCACGGTTACGCGGGCTTCCATGAACTCCTTCCCGCCGATGCGTCCCGGTACCAGGTCAACGTTCGCGATGAATCCGGCGCTCTCCGCTACACCTCCGCGCCGCTCTCACTCAAAGACGCCAAGGCCAGCACAGGCGAAAGCGCAGACCCGCTCGCGCCGAACGCCGAAAAATCCGAAAAATTCGGCGCGAAGGAACTGAGCATCGGCTCGCGCCGCGTATCTGCCTCCTTCGCCCCCGCGAGCAACGGAACACACGCGCTCACGGTGACGGTCGACGACCCCCAATTCGCGGGCTTCGTCTCGCTTGGTCAGTTCAGCTCCGAAAAAGACGACCTGCCCAACACGACGTTTGACACCGCGGTTCGCGGCGGCAAAGCCACCCTCAGCGTCCCGAGCAGTTACCTCGACAGTGGTGACGCGCTCAAGCTCAGTCTCACTCCGCATCCGCTCGTGCGCAACGCCAAGAAAACCTCGGTGACCCTCGCGTCCTCATTCAACGCACGCGACACCTTTAAGAAAACGTTCGAGCTGAGCCCGGATGGGGCAACATCACCGAGCAATGATCAGCCGCGCCCCGACCCCTCGCAGCCGTCGGACCCGACCACTCCCGGCGAGGCACCAACGTGCCGCGACCGCCTCCTGATCGACCACGGTCACCTCGATCTCGCCCTCCAGGGCGATGCGAGCGGCGTGAGCTCAACGATCAAGGACGACAGCCGAATCGGCGCGAAAAATACCGTCGATCGCGATGGCGGCGAGATTGCTCTTGTCGTGAGCGATGCCGCCAAGGAAGCGCGCACCAAGGCGCAGGCTGGCAAGGAATGGGACGGCATTCTCGCGCCCGTGGGGGAACCGACGTGGGTGCTCCCGTTCTCGCAGAATCCCTCCCTTCCCTGGCCCGGGTACAGCACGGAACGCGTCAAGGAAGGAGACTTCTCCTCCTACGAACTGACGCTTGAGAAAGTCACGGGCCCCGGCGACGTGTCGCTCTTCGTCCCCGACGGCCTCGGCGGAAAACCGAGGACACTGCTGGCCTCACGCAAGGGGGCCCCGCGCTCCCTCCCGATCGAAGGCCCCACACACGCGCACACTGCGTGGGCCTTCACCAAGCCGGGCACGTACACCCTGACCTTCACCTACAAGGCGGTGAAGCCCGACGGCACCACGGTGACCTCGAACCCTCAGACCCTCACGATCCTCGTGGGCAAGAATGCGAAAGACGAGTTCTGTTCGGCGACTACGCTAGAGCCATGATTCACTCACGCATGGATTTTCACTCGCCCGCACACGGGATGGGCACGAGCGCGGTGGTGCTTTACCCGCAGCAAACCGACGGCCAGATCGGTATGGCGGGAGGGATCGACCTCGACGAGAACGGCGAGCCGCGCGTTCCGGTCCTGTACCTCCTGCACGGCCTGAGCGACGACTGCACGGGATGGACGCGCCGCACGAGCATCGAACGCTACGCCTCCGCGAAGGGGATCTGCGTGGTGATGCCCGAGGTGCGCCGTTCGTTTTACGCCGATGAAGTGCTCGGTGAAAAGTACTGGACGTACGTGAGCGAGGAGCTTCCCGCGCTCATCAACCAGACCTTCCGGATTTCGACGGCTCGCGAAGACACGTTCGTTGCTGGCCTCTCCATGGGCGGCTTCGGCGCGATGAAGCTCGCGCTCAACCAGCCCGAGCGCTTCGCCGCGGCAGGCTCATTCTCGGGCGCGCTTGCGGTTGCGGAGCGCGACTACACCGAGTTCGGGCATGCAATGCCCGCGCGAATATGGGGTCAGGGCCTCACGCCCGAGGACGGAAGCGTGTACGAGTCGTACTTCGAGGGCGTGGAGCAGGGCGCGTTTCCCGCGATTGACGATCTCAACGCGCTCGCGCAGAAGGCCGAGCCGGGCTCGCTTCCGCGATTGTGGATCGGGTGCGGAACCGAAGATTTCCTGCTTGAGGAAACGCGGGCTTTCGTGAGCACGCTCGAAGAGGCGGGGCATGCGCACGAGGTGACGTACACGCCCGGGGCCCACGAATGGGCCGTGTGGGACGAGTACGTGCGTCGCTTCCTCGACTGGATCTAACGCTCGGGCGCTTCGCCGGAGTCCTTGGTGCCCTCGGTGTTCGTGCTGTCGAGTGCGTCGAACACCTGCCCCGATGTCGCGTTTTCCAGAACCCGCTCGCCGATGAGAGCGATCGGGAGTGCCGCGAAACCGCCGTGTTGCTGCGCGAACGCCCACGCCTCGGTGTCGTGGTGGTAGTTGACCCACGACGTGCGCGGATCGGTGGGCTGAAGCGCGATCTGGATTTGGGCGCTGTGCTTATCGGCGGGTGACCACACGATGATCGCGTGGTCCGGGGCGCGGCGCGTGAGTGCGTCGAGCCACGGGGTGTGCTGACCCTTGCGGGCGGGGGAGACCCACCACGCGAAGAACAGGGTGGGCACGAGGATGATCGTCATCGTGATCCACCACCCGTAGTACGCGCAGATCGCCGCGGCGACCGCCCCCACGAGCAGAAACATGGCCGTGCGCAGCCACAGCCGGATCGCAGGCGGGTGCGAGCGGGAGTTGCGCGTGCTCATGACTGCGCCTCCTCGCGCGCGTTGTTCTCAATATCCGCGAGGGCATCGAGATTGTCGATGTCCTCGGTATCGAGGTGCACATGGGCGTGCGTGAGCGTGCACCCGTGGGCGTTCGCGTTGTGGCGAAGCGTGTTCACGAAGGCCGCGATCGCGGGGATCTTGAGCGCACCGGGGCGGTTGACGATGCCGATCACGCGGTTGTCGAGCTCTTTCACTTCCTTGATGACGACCGTGTCGTTCGGGTAGGCCTCGAGGGCAATCTCGGGAAGGAGCGCGATAACGCCCGTGTTGTGCCCCACGAGGCGCTGGGCCACCGTCGAATCGTCCGTGCAGTACCGAATATCGGGTGTGAAGCCCGCGACCTGTGCGTGGTGGTGGAGGTTCGCGCTGCACCTATCGCAGCCGGCAACCCACGCCTCGCCGTTCAAATCCTTCATGCTGATGTCGTCTCGCTTCGCGAGAGGATGCCCCTTCGGGAGAATGAGCCGCACCGGGTCGGCGAGGATCGGCGTCCACTCGAGCGCTTCGTGCTCCTCGGGTGGGGTTTGCGAGTAGCGGAAAATCATCGCGACGTCGAAGTTATTGCCGCGCACGCCTTCGAGTGCCTCGGGCGGCTCGCATTCGGTGAAGCCCAGTTCTATGCCGGGGTAGTCCTTTTCCATGCGGGCGAGGGTTGGAGGTAGCAGCATCGCGGCGGCCGAAGGAAAAGCCGCGCAGCGCACGAGGCCCTTCTTGAGGGCGGCGAGGTCGTTCATTTCGGTCTCCGCTGCCTCGAGGTTCGCCGCAATCGCGGCAGCGTGCACGGCGAGTCGCGCGCCGGCCTCGGTGGGGGTGACGCCGCCCGAGCCGCGCACGACGAGCTGCATGCCAGTATCTTTTTCGAGGGCAGCGATGTGCTGGGACACGGCGGGCTGGGTCCAGCCAAGCTCACGCGCCGCGGCGCCGATCGAGCCATTGGTGACCACTCTGTTGAAGATCACGAGTCTGCGAGGATCCATACGCCCGAGTCTACAGGCCTCCAAAGGGTTTCTTATGGGGTGTGTGCTACGTCTAGGATTGATTCTCGTAACAGGTTCACTCGGGAGGCACCGGATGCGGCGACTCAGCGGCCATCTCCAGCGCTATGCGTGGGGCTCGCCCACGCACCTGCCTGAATTCCTTTCGGTTGAGGCTGACGGCACCCCGTGGGCGGAACTGTGGTTCGGCGCCCACCCGCTTGCGCCCGCAACTCTCACGGCAAGTGGCGAGGCCCTCAACGAAGCGATTGCCCATCACCCGGAGAGCATGCTCGGCGAACCTGTCACGCGTGCCTTTGGAAACGCCCTCCCGTTCCTCCTCAAGCTCATCGCTCCTAAGGAGCCTCTCTCACTCCAGGTGCACCCCACGCGAGAGCATGCGCGCGAATGCTTTGCCGCCGAAAACGCCGCGGGCCTCGCGCTCGATTCGCCCGAGCGCAACTACCGCGATGCAAACCATAAGCCCGAGATGGTGCTCGCCCTCGAACCCTTTGAGGCGCTGTGCGGCTTCCGCACCCCGCGCAAGGCCGCTTCGATTCTCGAGGGGCTCGAGGCTCCGCTCGCGAAGCGCATACTCGCCTTGCTTGAGGCCCAGCCGAGCGCGCACGGTATGCGGGCAGCGTTCCGCATGCTGGTGGCCCCCACGATGCGCCCCGATCCGGGCGAGATCGTCGCGCTCGCCGAGGAATGCGCCGTGCGCCTGCGGGCACGCACCTCGCCCTCGCCACGCATCGACCGCGCCGTCGCCCTCCTCAACGAGAAATACCCCGGCGACCCGGGCGTTGCCGCGACCCTCTTGCTCAACCCCGTATCGCTCAAGCCGGGCGAGGCGATGTTCGTTCCGGCAGGCGCCCTCCACTCCTACCTGAGCGGCTTCGCGGTCGAAATCATGGCCTCGAGCGACAACGTGCTACGCGCAGGCATCACCCCGAAGAAGGTGGACGCCGACGAACTTCTGCAATGCGTGTCCGTGAGCGCCGCCCCGCCGATTCGTATCGCGCCAGAGCGCCTCAACGACGCCACGAGCGCGTACTTCGCCCCAATCGACGATTTCGAGCTCTCGACGTTCACGAGTGAGGCGGGCGATGACTCCTCGGCCCAAACTTTCGTGGGCACGGGCCCGCGCATCGTCGTGTGCCTCGACGGGCCCCTCGTGCTCGACACTTCCGCGGGCAGCGACACACTTGAGCGCGGCGAGGCCGTGTTCATCGCCGCTCACGAAGGCGCGCTCACGGTGCGTGGGCACGGCCGGCTCGTGCAAGCGGGCGTGCCGTAGGCCAGTTCCGACGCTTGCCTACGCCTCAGCGCCCCCGTGTTCTCCAAGGTGCATCCACGCGTCACTTCGGCCGCGCCACCAGAGCGTCGCGGCGCGCGAGGCCAGGAACACGAAGGTGAAGATCGCCCACAGAAGCGCCAGTGCGAACGGGGAATCGGCGGGAAGTAGGCCGGCGTCGGACACCCACCAGAGCCCGAGGGCAAACGGGAGATACGCACCCATCGTGACGAGCCCGGCGAGCCCAAGATAGCGGGCGTCGCCCGCGCCCATGTACACCCCGTCGAGCACAAAAACGTACCCGGCGAGTGGCTGCGCGACGAGCAAAACCACGAGTGCCCACGTGAGCGAGCGCTGCACCGCGGGGTCGGGCGTAAACACCTGGGGGAGCACGAACGACGCAAGAAGGAGCACGGTGGCGACGGCGAGCCCGCCGACGAAAGACCAGCGCACGAGCGTACGCGTCACGGACTCGACGCTCTTGCGGTCGCCCGCCCCGAGATGCTTGCCGGTGAGGGCTTGCGCCGCGATCGCGAGGGAATCGAGGGCGAGGGCCGTGAGGGAGAAAACGGAGTTCATGAGTTGATGCGCGGCGAGCGTGACCTCGCCGAGCTTGATCGCGATAGCCGTGGCCGTGAGGAGCACGACGCGCATCGTGACCGAGCGGATGAACAGCCAGCGCCCTTCTTTCCACGCGGAGCTCACGCCCGAGAAGTTCGGGGCGAGGCTTACCGAGCGGCGTTGGGCTCCGCGCACAATGATCCCGATGTACCACGCCGCCATGCCCCACTGGCAGATGAGCGTGCCGATCGCGGAGCCCGCGATACCGAGATCAAGGCCGAAGATCAGCGCCCAGTTGATGGGCACATTGAGCACCGCGCCCACGCCCGCGATGATGAGCGTGATGCGCGTGTCCTGGAGACCTCGCACGAGCCCGAGGGCCGCCTGGATCATGAGCATCGCTGGAAGGCCCGCAGTGGAAATGCGCAGGTAGGTGGCCGCCTCGTGGGCGACCTCGGCGCGAGGCCCGAAAAGCCCGATCACGACGTCCGCGCCGAAGCCCAGCACGAGTGCGCACCCGAGGCCAATGAGGGCGGCGAGCCACGTGGCATCGATGCCCTTCGTGAGGGCGCGAGTCATGTTCCCAGCGCCCACAGCCCGCGCGACCGCCGCGGTCGTCGAGTACGCGAGGAAAATTGCGAGGCCCACGACCGTCGTGAGGATCGTCGAGGCGATCGAGAGGCCGGCGAGAGCCGCCGTGGACACGTGCCCCACGAACGCCGAATCCACGAGAATAAACAGCGGTTCGGCAACGAGAGCGCCGAGGGCGGGAATCGCAAGTGCAAGGATTGCGCGCGCATCGGTTCGGGGCTGAGGCGAATCGGTGGGGGCAGAAGAACTCACGCGTCGATGCTACGGTGCGCATCCGCGTCCACTCGAGCGCCAGGCGCGCCAAACGTGACGAGGAAGTCACGGCCTCAATTCGATGAGCGCTGCTTCGTGCGGTAAAGTGGATCCGGTTCAGGGGCTATAGCTCAGTTGGTAGAGCGTTTCGTTCGCAATGAAAAGGTCAGGGGTTCGATTCCCCTTAGCTCCACTGAAACAAAGCGACCTCCACCAGGACAAACACCCGGTGGGGGTTCTCTTTATCCAAACTGAAGCGGCGAGTTGCTACACATCTTGTTACACATCTTGAAAAGTGCTCGACTCCGTTTGGTTTGTTTCCGTGCAAAAACTAACTGGTCCGGCCAGCGCCACCTGTCACGGCGGCCCCTGCGGGTTTTATGTGGCGTCACCGGCGCAGCAGCGCCAGGCCCGCTTCGAGGTCCGCGATGATGGCGTTGCGAGTCGCGTCCGGGTTGTTCAGGCTGTCGAGCGTGAGCCCGTTGACGAGGGCGGTGACAATGCGGGCGCCGCGGGCCGGGGTGATGCCCTCCCGCAACTGACCCGATCGCGCGGCGATATCGAGGGCTGCCGCGGTTTGTTCCTGAAAGAAGTTCAGCTCCGCGGTGTAGAGCGCTGCGAGCCACTCCCGCGTTGAGGCGGCGGCGCCGATGATTACCCAGGTGGCCGCATCTTCGCGCTGTTCCGGGCCGATGGGGAGTAACTCAGCGAGTACCTCGACCAAGGAGGTTGCTGGAGTGGCGCGTTGCCGCGCTTCCTCGGCGCGGTGGACCTGACGCTGAATGGACCGAACGAAGGCTTTCGCGATTAGTTCATCGCGGGTACCCATGTGGTACTGCACGGTGCCGGGAGCGACGTTGGCCTGTGCGGCGACAGTGCGGACGCTGAGGGCATCGAAGCCGTCGCGGACGAGAACGGTGAGCGCGGCGTCAGCGATGTGTGCAGCTGCATGGCTGAAGCGGTGATCGCGCGTGATGTCCATAGTGGATGCTCGTTTCCTTGACAAACGCGGGACTTATTCATACGATTGTACTACGTAATACGTTCGTACGAGAAGGTTAGTTGTATGTCGCTCCTTTCGCTGGTGGGGCTCGCCCTCGTCGATTCGCTGAGTGTGGGCACGCTCGTCATCCCACTGGGGCTCATCATCGTCTGGCGTGGGCTGAAGCCTCGCCTGTTTGGGACGTATTTGCTGACGATCTTGATCGCTTACTTTGGGCTCGGGATGACGCTGCTGCTCGGGTTCACAGCACTCTCCTCCTTCATGGCCGAAGCGAGTAAGAGCAGAGGTTTCACCATTGTCATGCTCATCGTCGGTATCCTCCTTGCCGCGTACGGCATTCTGGCCCCCACCCCGAAACAGCGCGATCACACCGGCGACGACAGTCCGCAGATGACCAAGTTGCAGACCATCGCATCCGCTCCAGAGGCGATGGTGAGCCTTGCGCTGGGGGCTTGCGTCATCGAAGCCGCCACGATGCTGCCCTACCTTGCCGCCGTCGGCATCGTCGAATCCTTCGACTTGCCCTTTACCGTGAAGGCACTCATCATGGCCGGGTACTGCATCGTCATGATCGTGCCCGCACTCATTGCTGGCGTGCTGGCGCGCATCATGGGACCCACCATCACCCGCACCCTGACGCGCTGGCAACCCCGCCTTGAATACGAGGCCAAGGTCACACTGTTGTGGATCGCCGCGATCGCCGGCATCATCATCGCCGTGAACAGCTTCGGTGCTCTGTCGCGCATGTGACGTGGTCGAACCGGCCGCGCGTTGACTAATTTCTAGGGCCGCACAGTTTCCCCGCTGCCCATGGCGTCCCGCACCTTCTCCTGCAACCGACACCCTCCCCGCATCTTCCCCTTCATCTCCGGGCGCCTTGAAAGTGGTGAAAAATCGCCTCTAGACCCGAGAATTCGACTGCTGGGGGTCGTTTTTCACCACTTTCGAAAAGGAGAGGCGAGGGCGGCTAGGTCCGGCGCCCGTGTTCCACCGCCCGTGGCCTGCCGCTCACATCGTGAACACTTTTCACGATTTTCGTCTCAGTTCCCATGGGTCCCGAGGCTTCTTCAACGGAAGGCGTCACAATAGCTCCATGACCAGTCCCAAGACTTCACACGAATCGGCCCTCAGCCGCCTTGTCACGACCCGCCGCGCCGCGCTTGCCGCGGGAGGCGCAACCGCTGCCGTGCTCCTGGCCGCATGCGGAAACTCCGGGAGCAAGGAAGGCAAGCAAGCGTCGGATTCTGGCGCTTCCGACGCCACCCCCGCTCTGCCCGAGCCCACGCAGAGCGCTGCCGTTAGCGTGCCGTTCGACGAATCGAAGCCCTACCTCGAGTTCAACCCCGATTCCGAGGGGCCGGTCGTCGAGTTGCTCGTTGACTACCGCTGCCCTCACTGCAAGCTCTTTGCCGAGGCGCAGGATAAGGACATTCGCGAACTCGTCGAGAAGGGCTACATCAACTACCGCGTCTACCCGCGCCCGATGCTCGACATGCGCACCGGCCTCAGCTTCTCGAACGATACGGCGAGCGCTGTCGTCGCCTCGTGGGTCGAGGATCCGAAGCTGTTCTGGGACATGAACGAGGCGATGTTCGCCCTTCAGCCGGAATCGCCCGAGGATCACACGCCCGACACCGCGGAGGTGGCCGAGGCAGCCGTCAAGGCCGGTGCGAGCGAAGAGGTCAAGAAGGCAGTTCTCGACGAGAAGTACCGCGACTACGTCGCGACTATCGAAGAGGTCGGCCAGGAACGCCAGGTTGGCACCCCGACCGTGTATATCGACGGCGAGGAGTGGATGGGCGACGGCGAGCAGCCGGGAACGCTCAAGGTCGATCTCGTGAAGGCGATTGCCGCGAAGGCAAAGAAGTAAAAATTCCCGATTGATACCCTTCAGTCATGGAAAAGCGAGCCGCGCACGAGGGTGATGTCGGCTCGCTTTTCACGTGGCACGTGCCGCTTTTTGCGGTTGCCAATCGTCGAGCCTTCGCGCGCGAGCGGCGTGCACGCGTGGACGCGTGGTGTGCGGGGCAAGCGTCGGATTCTCTCGAAAGGCACCTGGTCGAGCTCGTGACTGCGCCCGAGGCGCCCTCGGCAGCGCTCTGCCATGCCGCCCTAGAAAGATCCGCTTCCGCCCCGGGGTTTTCGGGCCCTGACCAGTACCTTCGCGCCGCCTTGCTGCAGCGCTTTGCGCTCTCGGCAGTGGACCCGGGCGGCGCAGGCGGGGGTCGGCGGGCACGCGCATTTGGTCCGACGGATGCCTACGATGCCGCAGCAGAGGCGTTCGCGTGGTGTGAAGCCTCGGGGGAGAACGACGCCGTGGCCCGTGTTCCCGACGTTGCCGTTGAACTGGGCCTTACCCTCGTGCGCGCGGCACTCGTGGCTGAGCGCGGAGAGGCGGTGGAGCGACCTCTTGCCGTTGTGGCGGAGCTTGCGCCGAACGTCGAGGCTTCGCATGTGCGCTTCCATGCGTGGTCGTCGATCGCGATTGCACGCCTCGCTCTCGGTATTCCGGAGGAGGCGTTGATTCCCGTTAATCGCGCGAAGATTCTTGCGGATCGCGCAGGCGACCTCGCAGGGCAGTGGCACGGCGAGCGGATCCGGGCGCAAGCGCTCGGCATGATGGGGCGGGAGCGGGCTGAAGTTGCCGCGCACGCTGAGCTCGCAGGCCTTGCCGAACGTGTCGCCGACGACCTCGATAGCACTCCCGAGTTGCGGCGCGATGCGACGATTTCGGCACTTCAGGCCCGCGCGCACGTGCTCGCACACATGCGAGCCGATGGCCGGGACCGAGCCGCAGCGAACGAGATTGAGGCGATGCGACGTCGAATGGCACGCGCTCGCGCTGCGGGCGATGCGGACGATGCAGTTCTTGCTGAGTTCGAGGCTCTCGCGAGCTAAGCCATCGTGTCGCGCAAGACTGCGATCACGCGGTCCGCTTCCGTGTCGGGGTTGACGAAGACAAGTCGCAGCACCGTTTCGCCGCCGTGCTTGGTGGGGATGCACAGGATCACGCCGTCGCGGGCCATGCGCTGCGACCACTCGTGATACTGCTCGTCGGTCCAGCCGGGGCGGCGGAACACGAGAACGCTCAGCTCGGGTTCGATGACCATTTCGAGGTGGTCAATGTCGTCGATGCCGCGGCGCACCGCGCGCGAGGTCGAAAGGCACTTCTCGATCGCCTCGGAATACTTCGCCGTGCCGTGCGTCAGCAGCGAATACCACAGCGGGAGACCGCGGGTGCGTCGTGAGAGGTGGGCCGCGAGGTCGCTCGGGTTAGCGTCGGACCTCACGATCGAATCCAAGTATTCGGCGTGCTGAGAATGCGCGCGGTAGGCGGGGCTCGGGTCCCGGTACACGAGGGCGCAGCAATCGTATGGGGCGAAGAGCCATTTGTGGGGGTCGACGATGAAGGAATCGGCTTGTTCGATGCCGTCGAAGCGCGGGCGGGCGCTCGGGGCAGCGAGGGCGGCGCCACCGTAAGCGCCATCGATGTGGACCCACACGCCGCGTGCGTGAGCGACTTCGACCACGGAACGGATGTCGTCAACGATGCCCGCGTTAGTTGTGCCGCCCGAGGCGACGACTGCGAACACGCCCGGGTTCTCGTCGAGGGCACGCGCGAGATTCGGACCGCTCAGGTGGCCGCGCTCATCGACGGGAACGGTGACGACTTCGACGTCGAGAAGGCGCGCCGCGCTGCGGATCGACGAGTGGGCGCTGCTCGCGCACGCGACCTTGAAGCCCGTTGTGGGGCGGCCGTCCATGAACACGCCGCGGGCGGCCCATTCCTCGCGGGCTTTCTCGCGGGCCGTCGCGAGCGCCGAAAGGTTGCCGCTTGTGCCGCCCGAGACGAAGGCGCCAGCGGATTCTTCGGGCCAGCCGAGGAGATCCATAAGCCAGCGCAGTACCTGGTTTTCGGCCCAGATCGCGCCGGCGCCGGCCTCCCACACGCCACCGAACACGTTGGCGGCGCTCACGACGTTGTCGAAGGCAACGGCCGCGCGCGTGGGGGCGCCGGGGATGTAGGCGAGGTTCATGGGGTCATCGGCGGCGCGGGTCGCAGGGATGAGAATGTTTTCGTAGATCTCGAGGGCTCGATCGGCGCCGATGCCCTCTTCGGTGATCATGTCGCCCGCCAGCGCCTTGACGGCTTCGTCAAGCTCGGCTGCGGAGCGTGCCGTCGCCTTCGGGTCATGGGCGAGAGCCGTGTGCTCGCGCGCCCACTTCTGTGCGGCCTCGACGGCGTGCTGCTCATCCCCCCACACGCTCGACAGCATGCGGCTGGGGCGTCGGGTGGCGTAGGCGGTGGAGGGGGATTCAGCGGGTGCGTTGGCATCCGGGTTGTCGTTCCGACGCTCGCCCGCGTCCTGTTGAAGCTCATTCTTCTGTTCGTTAGTGCTCACGCTCTCAATTTTAGGTGCGGCAGCCCGGAGCTGCCTCAGGTCAGCTGCGCCTCGTCGTTCTTCAACACGGGACGCTTCCCGCCCCTCGGACAATCTCCACAATTGGCGTTGGTGTCCTCGCGCTCATGGCGGCGTGCCGCTTATGGCCGCACGGCCGCTTCCTCAGGCGCTCGATTCTGTCGCGAGCGTTCTTCCCCGTGTTTTTCAGGTTGCCTAACTGTCGTATCTGGGTGTGGCGCTGGTGTAGGTGCGCCCGCTCTGCGTGGTCCAAATGGTGAGGTTACCCTCGTTTAGTGGACACCCTATTAGTGCGGATCTTGTGTCCGTAGGAGAGGATGTTCATTGTGAGTCAACAGCGCAAGAAGTACACGCCGGAGTATCGGCGTGAAGCCGCGAACCTGGTAATAGAGTCGCGGCGTCCGATTGCTCATGTGGCTAAGAAGATTGGTGTGTCCGCCGGGCTTTTAGGCCGGTGGGTCAAACTCGAGCGTGAGCGCCGAGGAGCATCAGATGGGATGAGCGAGGCTGATCTTCGTGCTGAGAATGCTCGTCTTCGTCGGGAGCTGGCTGAAGCCAAGATGGATAACGAGTTTTTGTCAAAAGCGACAGCCTTCTTCGCTGCGAAGCAACGCGAGCAGAAAAGTTCGAATTGATGCAGCAGGAGAAGGCGAACTACAGCATCAAGCGCATGGCACGGCTTTTAAAAGTGTCTCGGTCTGGATACTACAAATGGGCCCATACGCAGCAGAAGCGACTATCGGGCGAAGATGATCGTGCAGCATTTTACGATGATGTTGACCGCAAGATTCACCGGATTTGGAAAGACTCCGATGAGGTTTATGGTGCGCCGCGGATCACCGCAGAACTTGCCGAGCGCTACCACATTGCGCTTAACCGTAAGACTGTGGCTAAACGGATGTGCATGATGGGGATTGAGGGGATTTCACCGCGGGCCTTTGTCCCGGTGACAACGATTCAAGCTAAGCGTAAGTCCACGCTTCCTGACCTGGTCAAGCGCATGTTTGATACTGGTGAGCTCAACCGGGTGTGGATGTCAGATATTACCTACTTGCGCACCGGTGAAGGCTGGTTGTACTTGTGCGCGGTCCGCGATGGCCATTCCCGCCGGGTGCTGGGCTGGGCTATGGATAGCGTTCAAGATACTTCCCTGGTCGAGCGAGCCCTGCGGATGGCGCACACGTTGCGTGGTGACGTTCCTGATGGGCTGGTGTTTCACGCTGACCGCGGAGCTCAATTCACTAGCGAGCAGCTCTGGGAGGTTTGCCGCAGCCTGAGCATTGCTCAGTCCGTGGGGCGTACTGGTGTGTGCTTCGATAACGCGATGGCTGAGTCGTTCTGGTCGACGCTTAAAACCGAGTTCTACGACCGTAAGCGCTGGACGACCCGTGATGCTGCACGCAAGGCCGTTGCCTACTGGATTGAAGTCGTCTACAACCGTCGACGCCGACATTCCGCACTCGGTATGGTCAGCCCCGTCGACTTTGAGAACCAAATTGGTCTAATCACTAGCAGAAAAGGAATAGCTGCCTAACCACTAGGTAGCTCCACTACGTGTCCACGATTTGCGGGTAACCCCAATGGTGCTTGTGCTTGCGGTGGTTTCTGTGTTGGCGAGTGTGACGGTGAGGGCTTCTTTTGCGAGGTTGCAGCGAGCGCAGAGGCCTTGGGCGTTGGTGAGTGTGGTGGGTCCTCCTTGGGCGTGGCGTTGGATGTGGTCGATGTGGGTGATGGGGGCGTCGCAGTAGGGGCCGCGGCAGGTGCGGTCTCTGAGGCGAACGAGTTCGGCGAGGGCTTTGGGGAAGAGTCTGGAGCGGGAGTCCATGGCGAGGATTTCACCGGTGGTGGCGCTCGTGAAGATCCTTTTGTATTTGACGAGGACGTCGTTGTCGAGCAGTTCGTTCAGGTAGTCGAATCCGGCTTTCGCGGTGATGGGGCCGGCGTCGGGGATGTAGGCGGTTGAGGTATCGGGGTTGACGGGCACGAGTAGCCCGATTTCGAACCTGCGGGCGCGCTCTGATCCCCGAACCTGCAAGGTGGTGGTCTCGGGTTCGGTTGGGGTGGTTTCGGTTTCTCTGTGTGTTTCTGTTGGTGGTGTTTGTGGTGGGGGTGGAGTGTCTGGTAGCGGGTCTGTTTGCCTGGCGTTGCTGGTGTTGTGGGTGAGGTTCCCGTTGTTGGTGTGGGGGTGGGGTAGTGGTGTCCAGGGGTCGAGGGTGATGCCTGGGGCGGTGCTGGGTGGTGCGAGCTGTGTGGTGGGGTGGTTGGGGCGTGTGTTGAGGAGGGTCTCGACGAGGATGTCGATAGCGAGGTTGTTTTTCGTGTGCGCGGGTTTTTGGTAGTGGCCTCGCCATGCCCCACCACGTGGCTCTACGGTCACGTCGTGTGTTCCGTCTTTGG
This sequence comes from Dermabacter vaginalis, assembly GCF_001678905.1. Classification (NCBI taxonomy): domain Bacteria; kingdom Bacillati; phylum Actinomycetota; class Actinomycetes; order Micrococcales; family Dermabacteraceae; genus Dermabacter; species Dermabacter vaginalis. The sequence continues at coordinate 194,922 of NZ_CP012117.1, forward strand.
TTTCTAAAATTTTGAGGTGGAGATTTTCCCGTTCAAGCATGGTTTTGAATTCGTGTGCTTTCTTGCGGGAAGCGTCGCCTGTTTTTTCCTGTTCGAAATGGTCAAGCGATCTGGGATGAGTGGCCTGATTGAGGAAGGCTCCTGGTGTGCGGTTGAAAGCGTTGAAGCTTTCGGGGGTGTGTGGGGTGTTTGTGAGGTGGTGGAGGGTGAAGTCGCCGTTTTCGAGGAGCGAGTGGAGTTTGGTGGTGGTGTGTTGGGCGTGGTTGTGGACTTTGCGTTTGGCGGTGGTGATTTCGTGTTGGTTGAGGGTGTTGTAGGCGCGGGCGGCGTGGTGGGTGAGCAGGTCGTGGATGCGTGTGGCGTCGAGGGTGCGCAGGGTGAGGGTGAGGCTGCTCATGCCGTTGCGTAAGGTTCTCAACGTGAGGCGGCGTGTGGTGAACGCTTTCTTTTCCCGCTCCAGCGCGGTTTGAGGATCAAGAGACAGGAGGGCGGTACTGGTGTAGTTGCGCCAGTGGGATTTTCCGGCGTGTGGGGAGCGTTCCAACTCCCGTGCAATCGGCGCATCCAACATCTGTGCGTGGGTGCTTGTGGCATCGCGCAGGCTGTTCGTGATCGCGTGGGTTTCGTTGATGGAGATGCGGCCTTGTTCAAGGTTCGAAAGGAGCGTCGGCAGATTCTTCGTGAGCATTCGTGCGCGGGCAATCTCGACGCTCGTCGCGTAAGGGGATTGTTTGAGGATCAACGACACCTCATGCGCGAGAGCCCGCCGCACAGCGAACACTCGTGCCCGATCCTTGTCACTGAGGGAATCTAGGCCCGCAGACGGATCAACCCCGGCAGCATCCTCGCTCGTGCTCTGGGCAGCGGCAGCGGCGGCAGAACGCTCGCAAGGCTCCGTGCGGGAGGGGGCACTGGTGGTGTTGGTAGCGATCTCTTTGCTGGAGAGGTGGCCGATCCCGTCGGTCTCGTCGAGCTCGGTGAGAATGTGCGCTTTGACTGCTTCGGTTAGTTCGGCGATCCGAGTCAACGACTCCAGCACGTCCAGGCGGATAAGGAGATCCGGACCGTCAAGGACACGCGCGGGCGTCGTTGCCGGGTGAGCCGGAGCGGCGGCATGGGAATTATTGGATGTGAGTGCCGTGGGGAAGGCTTCGAGCATGCCCGTCAGCGAGGCCTGCCAACCCTCGGAGCGGGCAAGGAGAAGGTTCAGCACGTCCGTGCGGGTCGGGGCATCCAAGCTCGCGACAATTGAAGCGCGTGAAGTGGTGGCGTTGTGCTCGGTGACTGTCGCGGTCATGATTTTGTTTCCTCCTTCCCCAATGAGGGCCCTCAATCTTGAGAGCTTTGTGTTCGATATTGATACCTCGAGCCTATAAAGGGGGTGAGACATTTAAACTCGACCAATCCCGAAAAAGAACCCTCGAATAGGCAGGGGATGTGGATAACTGAAAACCGCGAAACCGTAGCGTGTGAAAAACCTGAAATATTTGTGGATAAAAGCAGATTGTGGAGCACGAGCCACCGCATAAAACACCGCGACAACAAAACTCCGTCAACAGCGGACGGATTGGCGAATGTGGACAACCTCTCCAGAACTGAGAGTCCGACGGTTGCCCGGCAAGCGTCGGAACCGGACGGGCCAAGCGAGCAAGGCCCATCCCTCGAGATGCCCCGACCTGATGACCCAAAAAAACTTTCGCAACCCTCACGTTCCTGCGACACTTGAGGCATGGCTACCGTGACTCATTTTTCTGACCAACAGCGCTTCAGCGCCACGGAAGGTGGCGTGGAGGCTGGTTACCTCGAATACGACCGCGAGAGCGATGGCGCCGTGTTCGTCGCCACGCATGTCGTGACGGATCCGGAGTTTCGCGGGCGAGGCATCGCGGGCGAGGTGACCGCCGCGGCGTTCGAACATGCGCGCCGTCACGGCGTGAAGGTTCGTCCCGTGTGCCCCTACGTGCAGGGATGGCTTGAGAAGAACCCGGAAGCGCGCGACCTCGTTGCCGAGTAGCGCTTCGCGGTAGGATTCTGGGGCATTCATGCCCTGCCTCGGGGCAGCCACACCGAGACTTGAGGAGGTCGTATGTCGAGCGCCCTTTTGGAGCCGGGTCCCGATCAGGGGATGGACCGCCTCCCGCCGCAGGATCTAGGTGCTGAGCAGGGCGTTCTTGGCGGCATGATGCTGTCGAAGGATGCGATCGCCGACGTCGTCGAGAAGCTCCGCAGCAACGACTTTTACCGCCCCGCGCACGAACTCATTTACGAGGCGATCATCGACCTTTACGGTCGCGGGGAGCCGGCCGACTTCGTGACGGTCGCCGATGCGCTGCGTGAGAAGGGCAACCTCGAGAAGGTTGGCGGAGCCCCGTACCTCGCCGATTTGATCGATGCGGTTCCGACGGCCGCCAACGCGGGGTTCTATGCCGAGATCGTCGCGGAGCGGGCCACGCTCCGTAGGCTCGTCGAGGCTGGCACGCGCATCGTGCAGCTTGGTTTCGCCGCGGATGGCGGCGAGGTTGATGCCGCCGTCAACGAAGCGCAGGCGCAGGTGTACTCGGTCACGGACCGCACGAAGTCCGAGGACTACGTGAAGCTTTCCGAAGTGATTGAGCCGACGATGGACTTCATCGAGATGCTCCAGTCCAGAGGCGGGCAGGTCAACGGCGTGCCCACGGGATTCGCGGAGTTCGATGAGCTGACCCAGGGCCTGCATTCCGGGCAGATGATCATCTTCGCGGGGCGCCCTGCGATGGGTAAGACGACTCTCGGCATGGACGTGATGAGGAGCGCCGCGATCCACAACGGGATGGCGTCGGCCATTTTCTCCCTGGAAATGGACCGCCAAGAGATCATGATGCGCATCATGGCTGCCGAAGCGCAGGTGCCGATGAGCCGCCTTCGCGACGGCACGGTGGATGATCAGGACTGGGAGCGCCTTGCGCGCGCCACGACTCGCTTCATGGATGCGCCGCTGTATATCGACGATTCGGCGAACATGACCCTCATGGAGATTCGCGCGAAGTGCCGTCGCCTCAAGCAGAAGGCGGATCTCAAACTGGTCGTGATCGACTACCTGCAGCTCATGAGCTCCGGTAAGCGCGTCGAATCGCGCCAGCAGGAGGTTTCGGAATTCTCGCGTGCGCTCAAGCTCCTCGCGAAGGAGATCGAGGTGCCCGTGATCGCGATTTCGCAGCTCAACCGCGGGAACGAACAGCGCACCGATAAAAAGCCCATGATGAGTGACCTTCGCGAATCCGGCTCGATTGAGCAGGATGCGGACCTCATCGTTCTCATCCACCGCGAGGACTACTACGAGAAGGAATCGGCCCGCGCGGGCGAGGCGGACCTCATCGTCGCGAAGCACCGCAACGGCGCAACGAAGACCATTCCCGTGGCGTTCGAGGGGCATTACTCGCGTTTCAAGGACATGGCGCAGTAGCGAACCATGTCGACACTGATGGACGAACTCGGAGGTGAGGACGTGTCGCTGAGCGGGAATGAGCTGGCGGGCGCTGAGCCTGCACCGCTTCGCCGATCTTTGCCTGCGACAATCGCGGAACCGCTCGCCCGATTCGTGTCCCCCCTGACGCCCGCGGATGCACTGCGCAACCTCGTGTACGTGAGCGCGGCCGGGGCCGACGGTGAGCAGCTGTGCCGCGTGGATGCGGTGCTTGACATTCGTGGCGTGTGGGTCGCCCATCGAGGCATACCCGCCCCACTCGCCTCGGTGCAGGGACTCGAGGAACACCTCGCACCCGCGTGGGAGTACGCGCTCGAAGCGGCTCGCGAGGCCCAATACCCGGCGGTCACGGGTGTCGAGTTTCAGCTCGATCGCACTGGCGAGGCTCTCGCGCGGATTTTCGCCAGCGCCGCGCGCCCACCCGCGGATTCGGGCGCGGATTTTCACGTGTGGCATCTCGCGCCCGAGCTCGATGAGCTGTGGGAGCGCGTGAAGCCCGAGTCGTGGTGGGAGCGCAGGCTCGAGGATCTCCAGACCCTGTTAGGACGCGTGCGAACGCGGGGACAGGGGGGACTGTGAGCGCGCGAAGCAAGCGTTTCATCCCGATCGATGTCATCGCCTACTCGGGCACGGGTGAGGTCTGGCGTGCATGGGATTGCGAGCGTGAGGATCAGTGCGCGCTCAAGATTCTGGGTGCCGGGCAGTTGGTCCCGGCGAGGCGGATACTCGAAGATTCCGACGGCGCCTTTGCCCACGAACACCTCCTTCGACCGTATGCGCTGAGCGAGCACGAGTCGCTCATCGCGATGCCTCTCGTCTCCGGCGGCTCACTCGCGGAGGTCGTAAGCCTTCGTGGCACACTCGGGGAATCAGCAGCTCTTGCAGTTCTCACGCAAATGCTCGAGGCTCTCGCCACGATGCATGAGGCAGGCTGGGTGCACCGCCGCGTGGGTGCCGACACGATCATGTTCCGCGAGGATCGCCCGCCCGTGTTTAGCGTTCTCGCAGGCATGAGCGCTGCGATCCCCGCCCACGAAGCCGCGGAGTTTCCCGTTCTCGACGCCGCGACCGTGGAGAACTTCCGCGCGCCCGAGGTTGTTTTGGGAAGCGTCGATACGGCCGCGAGTGATGTCTACGCCCTCGCCGCGTCGATCCTGTTCGCGCTCGTCGGTCCTTCCGCGCTCAACGACACCACGGTTCCTGCACATCTTTCCCCCGCGCTTGCGCGCACGCTTTCCGCGATGCTCGCCGAGAGCTCCGACGAGCGCCCGAGCGCGCGGGAGGCCCTCGCGCAGATCCCGAGCGTGGAGCCCGGTTCCTCGGCTCTTCTTTCCGACGGTTCCCCGCTAGAAATTGTGGACCTCATGCCGGATATTCCGGAGGATTTCGATCCGTACGAGGGGGAGCCGCCCACCGTTGAGCCGGTGCCGTCGCCCGTGCCGCAGCGGCCCCCAAGCGCCGCGATTATCGAAGAAGTGGATGACGTCGAGGCGCCGTTCGATCCGCCCGAACCACGGATGCCTCCCGCGGTTTCACTCGTGCCGTCGAGCCCGGATGAGCACGACGTCGATATTCGCACCGGAAAGCGCGGGCTGGGTGAGCGTGCGCGCAGCTATGACCGGATGACTCTCGTGGGGTGGGCCGCGATCATCGCGGGCATGACGATCGCGATCGGCGCTGGCGCCTTCGCCTCGCTCACGCTCATTGGCTTCCTGTAAAGCGCGGCGGAGCTAAGCGCCGAGGACGTCCCGCCACGGCTCCACGACAGCGGGATGGGGCCCTAAGGCTCGTACGCGCGAGGCAATCTGCACAAAATCCTCGCGAGCCGTGAGGGGGCCCGCCACGAGAATCGAGTTGCCCGTCGCACGGGAGTGCGCGACGTGAGTATCGGTGAGGATCCAGGGCTCGGGGTAGCCCCGCTCGGCGCACGCGGCGTGAAGCTCTCGCGCCTGCGCGTCGAGGAAGCGTTGGGGCTCGTCGTCGCCGATGTTGACGAGGAGCACTCCCGGATCTTCAGCTTCCGCGTCGAGCACGTCGAGTGCGGCGCCGTAAAAGTCAGCCGTTGCGAGGTGAGGCGCGGTCTCCTTCCCGCTGAACACATCGAGGACGGCGGCGTGGAACCGTCGGACCTCGCCGCTCGAGGCGGAGGCGGAGCCCGCGTGCTCTTGCGAGAGTGCACGCACCTGTGCGAGGGCATCGCCCACGCGGTGCTCGAGGCGCGTGCCCGCTGGAAGAGGCAGGTTCTCGAGCACGAACGTGACGAGGCGGGGTTCGATGTCGACCGCGAGCTGCATGCTTCCCGGGCGCGTGGCCTGCACGTACCGCGCGAGTGTGAGCGCGCCCGCGCCGAGGTGGAGAATGGTGATCGGCGCGCCCGCCTCGAATCCTTCGTCAAGAACGTTCGCGATGCGCCTCAAGTACTCGTAGCGGATCTCTCGCGGATCGGCGGGATTGACGTGAGACTGCTCGTGCCCGCCGATCGTGAGGATCGTGCCGCCCCAGTCGAGATCGTCGACCAGGGCGGCATCGAGGTCGCTCACCTCGAGGTGGATGTGCGGCATGAGGCTCAGATTCCGATGGGTGCGGCGCCCGAGGCCTCACCCTTGTCTTTCGATTCACCCTTGATGTTGAGCGCCTGGATCTGGGAGTTCTTGCGCGGATCCATAAGCAGGTCGATGAGGACCTTCCCGCTTTCGCCCTCGAACGTGCACACCGCTTGGAACGGTGAAAGCACCTTCAGGCTCGCAGCCTTCTCGAGCGTGAGGTCGGCGCGGTCGAGGCCGGCGATCCGCAGGGCCGCGTCACGCAGACGCACGCGTTCGGCGCGCGAGACGTCCTGATCCATGTTGGTCGCAAACAGCGCGAGAAGCGGGTCGCTTTCCTCGCTCACGCCCTGCTCGGCGCGGTTCGCGAGCACGGTGCGCGCCGAGCCGCTCGGCACGAGGGTCGTCGGCTGGCCCTCGAGCTCGACGTCGCGCAGCCACGCGAGAGCCCTCTCGAGGGCGTCGCGCGTGGTGGGCGCGAGTTCACGCTTTGGCGCTTCGACGAGCTCGGGCTGGTGGGTGCGGATCGCCTCGAGCGCGTCGAGCGAGCAGGGGATCGCGGGCGCGTACTTGGAGTTCGCGAGGGCGATCACGGTCAGGCCCGTGCCGCGCAGCCACACCATGTACGAGCCGTAGCCCGGATACCCACCGGAGTGGGAGATGACATCGCCGAGCTTCGGGAATTTCTCGACGACGAGGCCGTAGCCGTAGCCGCGAACGCGACCGAAACCGTTTCCATCCTCGAGAACCGGCCACTTTTGGATGCGGTGAATCTCCTGCATTTCGCGGCGCGAAGCCGGCGAGAGCATCGCGCGCGAGTCGTCGTTGATGCCGTCGGCGCCATGCACGCCCACTTCAGCGAGGAACGCCGTCCACTTTGCGACGTCGGCGACGGTCGAGAAGAGTCCCGCCATTGCGCCGAAGGCGCCCGGAGTGTCGAAATCGACCTCTTCAAAGCGCTTCGCGCCCTCCCCGTCGCCCACGCGGTGACCCGTGAGCACGCGCGAGCGCTGGTCATCGGTCATCTCGGCGAGCGAGAACACCGTGTCCTTCATCCCGAGAGGATCGATAAAACGACGGCGAATCTCGTCGCGGAAGCTCACGCCCGTGACCTCGTCGATCACGCGTCCAAGGAGAACGAAACCGGTATTCGAGTATTCGAATCCGCAGCCGGGTTCGGCGATGAGCGAGAGACCACCGGCGATGTATTCATCGAACTCGTCGGTGCTCATCGACTCCTGCCGGTCACCCCACGGGTTATCCGTCACGAAGCCAGCCGACATCGTGAGCGCGTGGCGAAGCGTGAGGGCGGGGGAATCCTCGCTCAACGATCCGATGTGCGCGGCGACAGGAACGTAGGTCGCGATCGGGTCATCGAGGCGCAGCTTCCCCTCGTCACGAAGAGCGAGGATCGTCGCGGCCGTGAACGACTTCGTCATCGACGCAATGCGCGAGATTGAATCGACGCGAGGCGTGAAGGCACCCTCGGCCCTTTCGCCGCCCACGAGCGCGCTCGAACCCGCACCACCCGAGGCGAGCACCTCGCCGCCCGACGCAATGCCCCACGCGACACCCGCCATGCGGTGCCCCGCGACAGCCTTGTCAAAAATCGCCGCGACGGCGTCAATCGTCTCCTGTGTCAGCTCGTGAGCCATCGCCCTGGCCCCGTCCTTTCGTCTCGATGTGCGGCACGTCGCCGCCTCTTTGTGCTTCAGCGTAGAACGCGGCCACGAGAGCCGCGGACTCTTCGCTCATTGCTCTCACCAGTATCTCGGACTCGAGCCGCGCGGGATCAAAACGGGTGCGGGTCTCCACGTGGGGATCTGGTCCGACGGTTGCCGGGGGAGCGTCGGACACTCCTTCCGTGAGGTGAAGCCTCTCCACGTCCAACCCCAGAAGCGCAAGGTAATCCGCCGGCGCCCGGTCGATGTGCTCGGTGAAGGCGACGGCGAGCGCCCACACGTGTTCGCACACGTCGGGCCAGCGCAGGCACGTGCAGCCGAAGGAGAGGGGAAGTTCGGCGCTCGGGAGGAGGGAGAGGCCTTCGCGGTCGAGGGCGCGTTCGTCGGCGTTGTCGTAGGTGCCCGCGAGCACGGCGAGGATCTCGTGTGGGTCGCGCGCGGCGCGCGCGACGAGGGCGTCGATGTCGTGAGGCAGGCGCGGCCCGAAGTCGAGTTGCGGATGGGTGAGCGTCCCGTCGATCGCGGCGGAGACCTCAGCCTTCACGTGCCCGAGCGTCACGTCGAGCCATTGGACGGCGCCCGCGCGCGCGAGGCGCTTACCGGCCGCGAGTCGCGTGCGGCCGAGCTGCACCTCGGCGCGGGCGAGAAACTCGGTCGCGAGGAAGCTTTCGCCGATCGCGCCGCGCTTCGAGGCCATCTCGATGCTCATGGGCGTCTGTCCTTCCGCGCGTCGCCGAGCGAGACGATCTCGGCGAGTTTCTCATTGCTGAGTTCCGTGAGCCAGCCTTCGCCGGAGCGGACGGTGTGTTCTGCGAGCTCGAGTTTTGAGCGCAGCACATCGTCGATCTTCTCCTCGATCGTTCCGATCGAGATGAGCTTGTGGACGGAAACGTCTCGGGTTTGGCCGATGCGGAAGGCGCGGTCGGTGGCCTGGTTTTCGACGGCGGGGTTCCACCAGCGATCGAGGTGGATCACGTGATTGGCGGCCGTGAGGGTGATGCCGGTGCCGCCTGCGCGGAGCGAAAGCAGCATCGCCCCGGGCATGCCGGGGGAGTTCTGGAACTCGCGCACCATCTCGTCGCGCTCGGCCTTCGAGATTCCGCCGTGGAGGAACGGCACGCGAATGCCGAATGTTTTTTCCCAGTGCTCGAGCATCGTGGGGGCAAACGCCGTGAACTGCGTGAAAATGAGGGCCTTCTCGCCGCTCGCGACGACAGAACCGAGGATCGTATCGAGCCGCTCAAGCTTTCCGCTTCTGTGCTCGCCAGTGGCATCCAGCAGGGGTGAGCCGTCGCCGAGGAAGTGCGCGGGATGCCCGAGGACCTGCTTCATTTTCATGATCGTGGTGCTCACGATCGTGCGGCGCCGGCGGTCGCGGGCGAGAGGGTCAGAAACTTTTGCGAGCTGCTCGAGCTCTTTCGTCATGTCCTCGACGAGCGCCTTGTACAGCCCGGCCTGCTCCTCGGTGATGTTGACGAGCTCGCGCTCCTCGCGCTTGTCGGGAAGATCCGAAATGATGCTGCGATCAGTCTTGACGCGCCGCAGGATGAAGGGGCGCGTCACCAGACTCAAGCGTTCCTGCACGGCCCGGTTGCCCTCGTTGATCGGCTTGACGAACCTCTCCCTAAACGCGGCCTCGCTCGGCAGCAGCCCCGGCGTTGTGATCGAGAGGATCGAGTGGAGATCCGTGAGGTCGTTCTCGACGGGCGTGCCCGTGAGAGCAAGCCGCCGCCCCTCGGGAAGGGCCTTGACGGCTTGCGTGACGCCGGTGTCGTGATTCTTGACGTGTTGCGCTTCGTCGAGGATTACGCGGTGGAACGTCGCGGAGGCGAGATCGTCGAAATCGCGTGCAACGAGTGCATAGGTCGTGAGGGTGAGGTGGGAAGCGCGAGCGCGCTCGCGGAACGCCTCGCCGTGGAGTCGATCGGGGCCGTGGTGGATGTGGACGTCGAGGCTGGGGAGCCAGCGCTCAGCCTCGCGCTGCCAGCTACCGAGGACCGACATGGGACACACGAGAAGCGTGGGGCCGATCTGGGGGAGCTTCTCGCGTTCGCGCGCGAGGAACGCGAGAACCTGCATCGTTTTGCCGAGGCCCATGTCGTCGGCGAGGATCCCGCCGAGGCCGCGCGAATCGAGGAACGTGAGCCAGTCGAGGCCGCGCTTTTGATAGGGGCGAAGCGTCGCCTTGAGCGTGCGGGGGGCGGGGAGCGCGGGAACGGAAACCTTATCGGTGCCAAACAGCAGCTCGTCGCCGTTGTTCGTCGCGGCCTCGACGCTCAGGTCGAGATCCTCGAGGCCACTCTCCGTGAGGAGGCCGCGAAACTGCACGTCGGTGAGCGCCTCACGTTCCCTCTCGCGAGGGTTTGCCGCCGCCACCCGGCGCGCGCCCTGGAGGAATGCCGTCGCGGCACGGAGCGTCGAGGAATCGAGGCGCACCCACTGCCCGCGAATGTTCACGAGCTCGCGCTGCTCCTCGAGGAGTTCCTCGAGTTCCTCGGGGCTCAGCATCGACTCGCCGACGGCGATGCCAAACTCGAACGACGCCATCGCACCCGAGAGTCCCACCGACTTTGTGGGGCGATTCTCGGGGTCCTCCTGCGGCGTTGCCACCGTCGCGACCACGCTCACGCGCTGCTTCGTCCACTCGCGCGGCAGCATGACCGCGATCCCTTCGGTCTCGAGCACGGCCGCGTCATCGGTGAGGAAGCGCGAAAGCTCCTTCGTGGAGAGGTTCCACGTGAGCCCGCCCGGCTCGGCGTGGATCGCCGCAAGCGTCGGAGAAAGGCGGCGCACGTGGGAGGCATGCTCGAGCGCACCTACGCTCGTCAGGTCGCCCGCGTTCACGAGTTCCCCGAGCAGGTGCACGCGGCCCGACGTTTCGGTGAGGCACACCTCGACCTGCCAGCGGGCGGCACTGGAGTACACACGGAGTCCGACGGTTGCCGAGCCGGCGTCGTACCCCTTCTGTTGCGCCTCGCGCACGCGCACCGTGAGGCGTGGCTGCCTCTCGCTCAAGAGAACTCCGGCGAGCGCCGAATCCACGAAGGAATCGAGGGTTTTACGCACGCGGCGGTCGCTGACGGTGTCGAGCGCGAGGAGCGTGTCGCTGGTGTCGAGGGCATCGAGGAGCGCCGCGCCCACGGGGTCGAGGGCCGCGAGTTCCTCGGCGCCCGGGAGCTTTCCCGCCCGTTCGCGTTCCTTGCGCAAGCGCGTGAAAGCGACGCGTGCGTGGGCATCGACGAGGTGTTCGAGCGCGGGATGAACGGGGGAAGTGCCCACCGCGAGACCCGGGGCGAGGCGCCAGCGCACGCGAGAAGTGTCGTGGGCGCTCTCGGGCCCGGGAACGACGTCACGTCGGTCGACAATTTCTCTCGCGTGTGAATCGAGATTGAGGACCGCGAGGGTTTCGGGCGCGAGGAGGATTCCCTCACCGAGGTCGAGTGGGCGACCGGCCGCGGCGAGCTCACCGATGAGGCGGGTGATGCCCTCCGTGCTCGTATCTCTCGGCGTTGCCGACGTGCGTGCGAGGTGAGCGATGCGTGCGCGCAGAGCCGTGGTGAGCTCAGCGAGGTGCGCGCTTTCAAGCGCGAGGGTGCGCACGCGGGTGCGGCGGCCAAGGAGCTCGACCTCGATCACGTGACGCATGGGCCGCGCGAGCCACGCCCCGATCGGGGCAAGTGGCGCGGGTCGACCGCTGTCGGGAGAAAGCGCCGTGAGTGCAGGTTCGAGAGCGTCGAGCGTATGCGCGCGGCGCTCGGAGTCGGTCACGTGGGCCCACAGGCTCACGCCGAGGGCGGTATCAGCGTGAAGGTGGAGCGTGCACGAACGATACGCGAGAGCGGGCCTCGGCTCCGCCTCGTGGGTGCCCGTGGTGCTCAGAGGCCGTCGGCGACCGTCGCGGTTGCGCTCATCCACGCCTCGCGCGTCTCCTTCGAGAGCTTGGCCCATTCGAGGCTTCCGCCATCCACGAAGTGCGGCTCGAACGGAACTTCGAGCACGGCGCGCGTGTGAGCGCCGAAGTGGTGAAGGAGACGCTTGCGCAGCACGCGGTCGATCTTGCCGCGCGAGGAGTGCGACAGGATCGTCACCGCGTTCTCGACCTGTTTCTTGTGGCCCGTCATGCGCAGTTCATCGATCATCCACGCCGCGGCGTTGAAGGTGTCCTCTCGAACCGTCGAGACGATCACGAGCTGATCGGCGCCTTCGACAGCGGCGAGCCAGTTCGAGGCGCGCACGTTATTGCCGGTGTCCACGACCTTGATGCGGTAGAAGCGCGAGAGCGTGTCGTTGAGGCGATTGAAAGCATCGCCATCGATCGACGCGGCCGAGCCCGGATCCTCATCGGAAGCAAGAATGTCGAAGTTCATGTCGCCTTGCGGGCGCACGTATTTATCGAGGTCAGCCACGCGCGCATCCGTGCCCGCGAAGTGATCGAGGTTGTGGAGAAGATCGAGGGCCGTGAGGTGGTGCTCGCTCGGGATGCCGCGCCAGCCGAGGGTGCCTCGCGTTTCGTTGTTGTCCCACGCGAGCACGCTTCCCCCGCGGAACATGCCGAGGGTCGCGGCGAGCATGAGCACGCTCGTGGTTTTGTGGGCGCCGCCCTTGAGGTTCACGACCGCGATGTTCTTCGGTGCGTCAAGCCGCTTACGGATCCGCTCAATCTGATCGAGTTCGAGGCGCTCGGCGCGGCCGGGCCCGGGCTTAATGAGACCGAAGGTGGCCTGGCGGATGAACTTGTTGAAGCCTCGCGTGGCGACCGGCTTGCGGTGGGCGTCGTTGCCCGCGCGTAGGTCATCGAGCGTCGGCAGGTCGTCCTTGGGAAGCTCGCGCTTCGGTGCCACAACGGGCTCGTGCGGCTGTGCCGTCGAGGAGGGGGTGAGCTCGTCGCCACCTGCGCGACGCGTGCCATCGAGGGCCTCGGGAGAGGACGTGGAATCAGCAGCGGGGCGTTCCTCCGCAGCGGCAAGGCGCTTCTGGAGATCGGCGAGAGCGGCGGCGGAGGCCGCGCTCGCGGAGCCAGGGGAGGAGGCGCTTGCGGGTCGCGGGGTGTTCCCGGAAGCCGGGCTCGTGGCACTCAGCGCCGAATGACGCCCTCGCTTTTGACCTGCGGCGGCAGGCATCGCGGCATTCGAGGCATACAGCGGGCGTGAGTCCGCCTCACGCGGCTGGATCCGGCCGTTGGGTTCCACGCGAAGATTGTGGGTTGCCGGGCCATCAAAAATGACGACATCGATCGGGCCGTCCTGCTTACGAGCTTCTGCGACGAAGGCGTGCTTGATGGCGGTGCGCACCTCGTTCCTGCTCTCGCCTTCGATGCGTTCGGCGCGGTCGGCGAACTGAATCGTGGCGTCCTTCGCCGAAACGATGCGTGCGTGAGCAATCATGAAGGTCCTCGCTGCGAATGTGCGGATGCTGGTTAAAGGCGCCTGCGCGCCCTGACCCCCCATCGTAACGGCCCCACCTTAAACGAGGGGAGGCGAGGTGAATCACTCGTGGAGAACCCGCCGCCGTGAGGCGTCGATCTGAGTTCACTTTTACCCCAATGTGTTTTAGAATTGGAGTACCGGCGTTGCCCGCTCCGCGGCATTCCGGCGTCGCATGAGCGGCACAAGCACGGCACATGTGCCGGAACATAGCCGCCGCACAGCGCTCACCCCCTTGCGCGTGCGGCCCGGCGATCGGCAGTTCCCCCGAACCCGATCGCCGCTCCGCAGGGACCTCCCCCCTTCGTCCCGCGGAGCCAGCGAACGGACCGTGAGCCCCATCTGTGCGCGCTCCGGTCCGTTCGTCTGTTAATCCCGGTGCTTGCGCAGGCTCTCTACTTCGTTCCCAAAAGCGCGACATCGCTCCCAAGCTCGAGCCGGTAACCCGAACCTCGCACGGTCGAAATGAGCTTCCGGTAGCGCCCCAGCTTGTTGCGCACACGGCGAATATGCACGTCAACGGTGCGCTCGCCCGCCTCGCTGCCCGCCGAGTTCCACACCTCGCTCATGAGTTCTTCGCGCGAAACGATGCAGCGCGCCTTGCGGGCAAGATACGCCAATAGCTCGAATTCGCGATGCGTGAGGTCCACGTCCTCACCGTCGATCCGTACGCGGCGCCCAAAGAGGTCGATCACGAGTGAGGGCTGTGCGAGGCGGGCACCCCGGCGCCCGGGAAGTGATGGGCTCGCGGGGCTGAGCGCGCTCGCAGCCCCCGGAGCACTTACCGGACTCACCGAGCGTGACTGAAGCAGACGCAAACGCGCAGCTTCGGCATCGCGCCTCGCGGGAGCGTTCGGTGACACGACTCCGGCTTTGCGCGGGCGCAGCGCTTGCGGTTTGCCTGCGGGGCGCGGCGGGATCGAAGCGGTCGCGCTCTGGCCGGGCACGGCGGTAAAACGGGCGGGGCGGGGTCCGGGTTCCGACGCCACCTGCACGTGCGCGGTTCCACCTTTGGCGGTGGCGAGCGAGTGGGCGTGGGCACGCAGCGAATCCGCGAGAAGCGTGACCTCACGCGGATGGCTCGTAGCGGGAAGCTCAACGGTGAGCGTCACGCTCACCGTCCGGGTCGAAGTGGAAGCGAGGGGGCGATCAAAAGCAACGGTGATGGCGATTCTCCAGGATGCGGCGCCGCGTGGCGCAAAAAGATGAGGAATCCGAGATCTCGCGGGGGAGTGAAGTGAACTCGCGTGCGAGGCGTGCTCCCGGTGGGCACCTGGAGCCCACGCCCAGTGGCCGGCTCCTGTCAGCCGGCTCTTTGCAGTGCGCTTAGAGGCGCGGCTGACCCTGCATCATGGACATCGCCATGTCCATCATCATGCCGCGCATCATGAAACGGGAGACCGAACGGGTCCCCTCGTTGATGGTCGATGCGGCATGGAATGTCATGCCACAAGTGTGAAACATGAATGACGCCGGCGCAAGTGGGCGTTCACATACTGAAACACTCGGGGGATTCAGCCCGTGGGGAACGCGCGCCGCGCCGGCGCCGTGCACAAGAGAAGAGTGGTGCTTAGTCGACGACTCCGAAGAGGCGATCGCCCGCATCACCGAGGCCCGGAACGATGTAGTTCTTTTCGTTGAGTTTCTCGTCGATCGCCGCGGTCACCACCGTAATGTTGGCGTTCTTATCGAGCTTCTGCTCCATCGTGGCGATGCCCTCGGGGGCCGAGAGGAGAGTGACGCACGTGATGTCGCGAGCGCCCTTTTCGAGCAAGTAGTTCACGGAGGCGATGAGGGTGTGGCCCGTGGCGAGCATCGGATCCACCACGAAGCACTGGCGGCCCGTGAGGTCATCGGGGAGGCGGTTTGCGTAGGTCGTGACCTCGAGGGTTTCGTCATTGCGCACCATGCCGAGGAAGCCCACCTCGGCCGTGGGAAGCAAGCGAGTGATGCCATCGAGCATGCCGAGGCCCGCGCGGAGAATCGGCACAACCATGGGCTTTGGATCCGTGAGCTTACGGCCAACCGTCGTCGCGACAGGGGTCTCGACCTCCGCGGGAGCAACGGCGACATTGCGAGTCGCCTCGTACGCGAGGAGGGTGACGAGCTCATCGGCGAGCTGGCGGAAAACGGAACTCGGAGTGTTCTTATCGCGAAGGACGGTGAGCTTATGGGCAACGAGCGGGTGGTCAATGTTCAATACGCGCATGAGGCCAGCCTATTACGATGAAAGCCGATCCGGCGCGGCCACAGGGCCCAAACATGAAAGCGAGGCGCGCATGACACACGCGGTTCTCGAATTGGACCAGCTCATGCAGCCCGCGATCAACGAAGCGCGCACCGCCTCGACGCCACCGCGCCGCGACATTCCCATCGGTGCCGCCGTGTACGACGAAGAGGGAAGGCTACTCGCGAGCGCCGGCAACCGTCGGGAAGCGGATGAAGACCCCACCGCCCACGCCGAAATCCTTGCCCTTCGCGAAGCGGCCCGCGTGCGCGGGCGCTGGAACCTGAGCGGCTGTACCCTCGCCGTGACCCTCGAGCCCTGCACGATGTGCGCGGGTGCGATTGTGCTTGCTCGCATCAAACACCTTGTCGTGGGCGCGATGGATCCCAAAGCGGGAGCGGCCGGGTCGCTCTACGACCTCGTTCGTGAAGAGAGGCTCAATCACCGAGTGGAACTCACCACGGGCGTGAGAGCCGAAGAATGCGGCGATATGCTCCGCGATTTTTTTCGCGCCTTGCGTGAACGACGCAAGGGGCTACGCGAAGGGTAAAAAGTCCCGTACGATGATGCCCGTGACACACGCGTAAAAAGAGGACGAGCGCGTGCGCCGACGAGCAAGGAATCGACATGTCAGAAAACCCCCCGCAGCAGAATGTGCCTCAAGGCGACGGCCAGGGCACTCCCTCGAATGTTCCGCCTTCGGCGCCCTCGGCCCCGGCGGCACCGAACGCCCAGCAGGCGTCGGAATCTGTGCCATCCGCCCCCCAGTACCAGGCACCTCAGTACCCGCAGAGCCAGCCGAGCGCGCCGCAGTACCCGCAGGGGCAGCCGAGCGCGCCGCAGCAGTACCCGCAGGGTCAGCCGAGCGCGCAGCAGGGCTACCCGCAGTTCCAGCCGCACCAGGGGCAATTCCAGACGGGTCAGCAGAACCCGCAGAATCACCAGGGCCAACAGGGCCAACAGGGACAACAGGGCCCCGATTTTGGCAAGCAGCTTGGCCAGGCCGCGTCATTTATCGGTAATCCGCTGCCTACGCTGGGCGCTGCCTTCGCCTCGTACGTCACCGGCCTCATCGTGGCCGCGATCGTAGTGGGCCTGCCCATTCTCGGGTCGATGGTTCTCGACATGCCGAGCATCGTTCCCGACCCGAAGACCGGCCTCACCTCCGCCGCCGGCGGCCAAGTGGATCCGGACACCCCCGAGTTCCTCTACATTCTCGGCGCTCCCTTCCAGGTCGTGTCGATGGCTTTCCTTGGCTCGTACACGAATAGCTCGACCGTCAAAGGGAACTTCGCCGGTCAGGACGACGCGACCCTCACCGCCTACTCGCACCTCGGACTCGTGCCATTCCTGGTTCTCGCTGCCGTGCTCGTCGGCGCTTTCTTCGCGTCGCGCTTCGTTGCCAAACGTAGGCCGAACGAAGGCGCTGTCGCGATCTGGGTTCAAGCCGTGATGGCGAGCTTTGCCGTTGCGCTCGTGTCGACCCTTCTCACGTGGGCTCTTGCCGTGCGGGCGAGCGACAAGACGGATGCCTACGGCATGAAATATGAGTCGCACTTGAGTATTCACGCAGCCGGGATCCTTCCGTTCCTCGGCATCCTCGTGCTCCTCACTCTCGCGCTTGTGGCTGGCCGCTACAGCGTGCGCGCCCTGCCGAAGAAGTGGCCGCTTGTGAGTGAATACTTCGATGCAGCGAAGCTTGTGCTTCTGTACGCCGTGACGGCAGCGATCGTGGGGTCGCTGAGCAGCGTAATTGTTGTGCTCATCACCGCCATCAACGACGGGCACTTCGGCGACACGCTCAAGTCGCTCGTCATGCTCGTCCTTACGCTTCCAGCCACACTCTTGACGGTACTTTTCACCCACTTCGGCCTCGTGACTTTCTCGCCCGTGAACTACGCTGCGGGCAACGGTCAATACGCCGGCCTCTTGCTCAACCATGAAGACGACATGGTTTCCGTGTTTACCCTCCCGCACTGGTGGATGATCCTTCCCGCGATCCCGTTCGCGTTTGTGCTCATGTTCGTCTTTGCGGGTGTATGGGCGAAGTCCCGCCGCCGAGTGCAGGGCAACATGCTCGCCACCGTGACCTCATGGGCTGCGCTCCCCGCCGTGTTCTTCGTGCTGAGCGTCATCGGCATCATTTTTGCGACGATCAACACGAGCTACGGCGCAAGCGGCGCAAAAGAGGTGTTGGAGGCCGCCGGCCTCACGAACTTTGAGGGCGATGCGCACGCGGGTGTAAGCCTCGCGACGCCGTTCATCGCCGCGATCGTGGGCATCCTGATCGAGGTCATCTCTCGCTTCATCGCCCCGTTCTACTCAGCGTTTGTGCCCGCCGTTGTGGGCGGTTTTGTGCACAAGCAGCACGGTGCGAACGAGGAATATCCCGCAACCGAGGTGCAGCAGAAAAAGGTGGACTTCGCTGCCCTCGCGGCGAACGTGCAGAACCAGGCGCAGAACTTCGGGCAGCAGGCTCAGCAGGGGCAGCCGGGTGCTCCGCAGGGACAGCCGAGTGCTCCGCAGCAGAATCAGGCACCGCAGTACGGCCAGCAGCCGAGCGGGCAGGGTTACCCGCAGGGCCAGCCGAGTGCTCCTCAGCAGGGTTATTCGCAGGGCCAGCCGAGCGCTCCGCAGTACGGTCAGCAGCTGAACCAGCAGCAAGGGGCGCCCCAGCAGGGTTACCCGCAGAGTCAGCCGAGCGCCCCTCAGGCGCCCGGATTCACCCCCGAACAGGCCTACGGCTACGGGCAGGGCAACCAGCAGAACGAGCAGCAGCCGCCCCAGAATCAGTAGGCGTCTGCGCGCCCCGGCCAAGGCCGGCGCGTGTGAACTGTGTGTCCTTTCATGAACTGACATCTGCCATCGCGCCGCGTTTCACGGATACTGGAGCGCGTGATCACACTTGACGGACTCACCAAAGTTTTCCCCGGCACCGGCGGTGCCGAGGTTCGCGCCCTCGACGGCATTTCACTTGATGTCGCCGACGGCGAGATCCACGGCATCGTCGGCCGCTCCGGCGCCGGTAAATCAACGCTCATTCGCTGCCTCACGGGCCTCGAGAAGCCCACGAGCGGCACCGTGCGGATCGGCGACACCGATATCGCCGCCCTCAACGGGCCCCAATTGCGGGCCGCGCGACGGAAGATCGGCATGGTTTTCCAGCACGCAAACCTGCTCGATTCCCGCACTGCCGCACGCAATATTGCGCATCCGCTTGAGATCGCCGGCTGGTCTCGCGGAAAGATTCGCGAGCGCGTCGCGGAACTCGTGACACTCGTGGGCCTCGAAGGTCGCGAAAACAACTACCCGGCGCAGCTCTCCGGCGGGCAGATCCAACGCGTCGGGATCGCACGCGGCCTCGCGGCCCGTCCCCAGGTGCTTTTGTGCGATGAGCCCACGAGCGCGCTCGATCCGGGGACGACGCGCCAGATCCTGTCCCTCATCAAGAACCTCAACCGCCGCCTCGGCATTACGGTTCTTCTCATCACCCACGAGATGAGCACCGTGCGCGAAATCTGCGATCACGTGACACTCCTCGACGCCGGAAAAGTTGTGCAGACCGGAACGCTTCTCGACGTCGCTTCCGACCCATTCGGTCGCCTCGCAAAAGAACTCATTCCGCTGCCGCCCGCACCCACGGGTGTCGATGCGAAGATCGTCAACCTGGATTACGGCAAATCACCAGCGGTCAAGAATGTGAATGACATCGTGCGCTTCACCGAAAAGCACGACGCTCTCGCCGAGGTCGTCGCCGCGTCGATCGAAACGATCCAGGGCCAGCAGATCGGCCGCGTGCAGCTCGCGCTCCGCAACGCCGATAACAGTCCCATTAGCGCGCCGGGCTTCGCCAAGTTCGTGCAGGACTGTGCCGACAACAACATCGTCGCCGTGGAGGTGCAGCCATGACCCAGTGGATTCAGGAGTTTTTCTCCGACCCGATCTTTACCTCGACGAGCACGAATAACTCACTGTGGATCAACACGGGACTCACGATCTACATGGTCGCGTGGACCATGGTGCTGAGCGTCGTCATCGGCATTCCCCTC
This sequence comes from Dermabacter vaginalis, assembly GCF_001678905.1. Classification (NCBI taxonomy): domain Bacteria; kingdom Bacillati; phylum Actinomycetota; class Actinomycetes; order Micrococcales; family Dermabacteraceae; genus Dermabacter; species Dermabacter vaginalis. The sequence goes on from NZ_CP012117.1 coordinate 214,309, forward strand.
GGGATCGGCCTTTTTGAACTCTCGCGTGCCTACGGCCGCGTTGCCCGACTCGCCTATCAGGTGCTCGGCTTCATCGTGAACGTGCTGCGCAGCTTCCCCTTCGTCATCCTCATCATCGCCCTCCTGCCACTCGCGAAGGCGATCGTCGGGCGAGGAACGGGGCCAAACGCCGCGATCATCTCCCTCACGATCGCCGCCGTTCCCTTCCTCGCGCGACTCGTTGAAACCGCGCTCAGGGAAATCCCCGCCGGCAAGCTCGAGGCAGTCGAGATGATGGGAGCGAGCCGATTCCAGGTGATCCGCCACGTACTCGTTGCCGAGGCGCTTCCCGGCATCATCGCCGGCATCACCACGACGACGATCGGAGTGGTCGGTTACACCGCGATGGCGGGCACCGTCGGCGCTGGCGGCCTCGGCGACCTCGCCTTCCGCAAGGGGTACTTGAGCTACAACAACACGGTCATGATCACCACCGTCGTCGTGCTTATTCTTCTCGTGGTGCTCGTGCAGGTCGTGGGGGATTGGGCCGCGCGAGCGGTTGATCACCGAGCGAAGGGCTAATGCACGCGCAAACGGTTGAGGGCAGTCCGACGTCGGACCCCGCCCCAACGCGCCCGGCACCCGCGCCAATGTCACGAACCGTCACATTTCTCGCGCCAAGGTGCGCACGCACTGCAAGCTAGAGCCAATCGAGAACAGCAAAAGGAGATCATCATGACCAACCTCAACCGTCGCACCCTTCTCACCTCGGCCGCTGGCCTCGCGGGGCTCGGATTCTTGAGCGCGTGCGTGTCGAACTCGCCGGGTACCGGGGGCAAGAGCGGTGAAGCGAGCGTGGACTCGTCGCTCAAGATCGGTGCGTCACCGGTTCCCCACGCGGAGATTCTCCAGTTTGTGAAGGACGAGCTCGCGAAAGACGCGGGCATTGACATCGAGATCGTCGAATACACCGACTACATCCTGCCGAACAAGGACCTCGAGGCGGGCGACACCGACGCGAACTTCTACCAGACCCCGAACTTCCTCAAGAACGAGATTGAAGAAAACGGCTACAAGTTCACGGCCGGCAAGGGCGTGCACATCGAGCCTCTTGGCCTGTATTCGGAGAAGGCGAAGAGCGTCGAGGAGATCGCCGAGAGTGGCGAAATCGCGCTCAACAGCGATCCCGCGAACACCGCGCGTGGCCTGAGGCTTCTCGAATCGGCGGGACTCATCTCGCTCGGTGACGCCCCCGAGGACGCACTCGTCAAGCCCGAGGATGTCAAGGAGAACCCCAAGAACCTCAAGTTCACCGAGCTCGAGGGGGGCCAGATCCCACGTTCGCTCGGAGACTTTGCCGCCGCCGTGATCAACGGCAACTTCGCGCTCGAGGCAGGCCTCAAGCCGAACGAAGATTCGATTTTCCTTGAGCCGGGCGAAGACAGCCCCTATGCGAACCTCCTCGTATGGCGAAGCGAGGATGACGGAAACGAGTACCTCAAGAAGCTCGAGGAGCTCCTGCACTCGGACGAGGTGAAGGCCTTCATTGAGAAGACCTACACCGACGGTTCCGTCATCCCCGCTTTCTAAGGGGAATTAGATCAGCTCGGTCGCCCCGAGCTGATCGAGCACGAAGGCGTATTCCTCGGCGCGCTGCTCCCACCGGGCGTAGCGCCCCGAGCGGCCACCGTGGCCAGCGACCATCTCGCACTTGAAGAGGATCGGGTGAGCGGGAATCGCCTCGCCGCCCTCATAGTTGCGGGTCTCTTCGCGAAGGCGAGCCACCCACTTGGCGGGCTCCACATAAAACACGCGGATGTCGTTGAGACTCGTTGTCGCGAGGATGGCCGGGTACTGCACATTTCGGATGTTTTCGTACGGTGTGTACTCCTTCATGTACTGGTACACCTCGGGATCCTCGAGCGGGTTGCCCCACTCCTCCCACTCGCCGACCGTGAGCGGGAGGCTCGGGTCGAGGATCGTCGTGAGCGCATCCACGAACGGCACGCCGGCGACGATGACGCGGAACGTTTCGGGCGAGAGGTTCGCTACCGCACCCATGAGCAGGCCGCCCGCGCTTCCACCATTTGCCGCGATGCGGTTCTTGTCGAACCAGCCTTCGCTCGCGAGGAACTGTGCGGATTCCACGAAATCACTGAATGTGTTCTTTTTTGCGAGCTTTTTGCCGTTCTCGTACCACTCACGGCCCATCTCGCCTCCGCCACGGATGTGCGCGATGGCGACGACCACGCCGCGGTCCATGAGGCTCAGCCAAAACACCGAAAGCGTTGGATCACTGGGGATTTCGTAGCTCCCGTAGCCGTAGAGGAAGCCGGGGTTCGTGCCGTCGGGTTCGACGTCGGCGCGTGCCATGAGCGAGATCGGGATCTTCGTGCCGTCATGAGCCGTCGCCCACAGGCGCTTCTCTACGTACTTCGTGCGATCGAAGTTCGGGACGGGAGTTTCCTTGAGGATCTCCGGTTCGCCACCCGAGGCGGGAATCTGTGCGACGGTCGTGGGTGTGAGCATCGAGTCGAGCGTGTAGCGAATCGTCTCCTCGTCCCAATTGCGATTGTGAGCAAGATAGACCGCATCGAGTTCGCCGCCGTGCGAAATGTCGAATGCGGAGGCGGTATCCCACCCCGTGCTGCTTTCGGTGTTCTGCTCGCCGCTCACCTGATCGCGCTGCAGTACGCGCACGGTGGGCAGCCCTGCTGCGCGCATGGTGATCGCGACGTGGCTCTCGAAAGCGTCGGCCGCCTCGATGCGCTCGCCCTCTGCGGGGGCGAGGATCTCGCGCCAGGTTTCTTGCGCCTCGGCGCCGCTCGCATCGAGCTCCTGGCGCGCAAGGGCAAATCCCTTGTGGTCGCGGTTGTGGATGACGAGGTAGTGGTCGCCCGCGTGCTCGACCGAGTACTCGACGCCTTCGACGCGGCCGGCAATCGAGCGAGGCTCCTGAATGGGGCTCTCGAGTGACGTCACGAGCGCCTCAGCCGTGACGCGCGAGGCAGTCTCGATGATGAGGGCCTTCCGGTTGCGGCTCGCCCCGGCTGCAGTCGTGAACTTTTCGTCGTCCTCCCGGAACAGAAGGCGGTCGTCCGACGCCTGCGTGCCTACCGTATGCACCCAAATTTCGCATTGACGCCAGGCTTCGTCGTTTTTCGCGTAGACGATTTCCGAGCCGTCGAGCGAGAACGCCAGACCGTAGGCAACGTCCTTGACGGAATCGTCGATCACGTCGCCCGAAGCGAGGTCCACGATGCGAAGCGCATACACCTCGCCGCCAGAAGTATCCACGCTGTAGGCGAGGCGGTTCGATTCGTCGTTGAGGGTGATGCCGCCGAGCTGGAAAAATTCCGTGCCCTCCGAGAGCGCTTGTGCATCGAGATAAACGTGCTCGCCTGGAAGCAGTTCGTCGTTTTCGGCATCGACAACGGGACGCTCGGGGCTATCCGCGAGGGCGATGCGGCTAAAGCGCGGGTAGTTGTCGCCCTCCCGCGTGCGCGAGATGTACCAGTAGTCCCCATCGCGAAACGGAACCGAGCTATCGGTCTCCTGCGTGTGGCTCTTGATCTCCGAGACGATCTGATCGCGGAGCGGGTGAAGCGGCTCGAGAATTTGGTCAGCGTAGGCGTTCTCGGCATTCAGGTGGTCGAGGACCTCCTGGCTTTCCTTGTCACGCAACCAGTCAAAATTGTCCACGACCGTGTCGCCGTGATGTGTGCGCTCGATGGGCTTCTTCGCCGGTACCGGCGGCTTCATGAAAGTGTTGTCAGTCATAGGCACAACCCTATAGGGGCCTGAGCCGTCGGACCTGCGGGTTCCGAGATGCGTACCGAGGGCCCTTGCACTCGTGCTCTTTCGGTGGCCGCTTCGCGAGTCGTTTTCCCTTGCACGCCACGTGACCTGCCTCCCACCAGGTAGCCTCAACTTTGACGTAAGGCGACGAATCGGTAAAGTGTTCCGCGGTAGCGTGTCCGAGCGGCCGAAGGTGCAACACTCGAAATGTTGTGTACGGTAACCCCGTACCGCGGGTTCAAATCCCGCCGCTACCGCCACGAAAACGAGCCGTAGCCTCAAGCTTTGGGGTTGCGGCTCGTTTGTTCATCCGGCCCGGGGTGCGAGCGGCGGCTCGTGCGCGACAACGAGGTGGCGAGAAATGGCCAGAACCGATCGTCACGGTTTGACCGTGAGGGATCGACTCGCCCTCGATGCGGCCAAGCTCTACTATTCGGGACTTTCGCAAGCCGAAGTCGCCGAGCGTCTTTTCGTTAATCGCGCGACCGTGTCGAAGCTTCTCTCGACTGCCCGACGCAAGGGGCTCGTTCGTACGGTGATTCGTGATCCAAGGGAAATGGACACGGAACTGTACGGAGCGCTCAACGCCGCCTACGATCTCTCGAGCCTGCGCCTCGTGGTGCCGGTGGGCCGCGGCCCCATGGATAAACGCCATGCACTCGGTGTCGCGGGCGCCGAACTCCTCGAAGGGCTCGTGCAAGTCTCCGACACCCTCGGGATGTGGTGGTCGCAGACGACGTGCGAAGTTGCGCGCGCATTCCGTCGCACGGCAACCCGAGGAGTGAGAATTGTGGGGCTCAACGGCAGCGACGATTCGGCGCACGACCTCGCGGCGTGGGAATCCGCCCGCGAGCACATTGAACGGGAGCTCGGGTGGGAGACCGTGGCCGCGCGCAGCCCGCACATTTACTCGAGCCTCAGTGACAAGCTCGAGAGTGAGCGCACCCCCGAGGCGAGGGCGGTGCGCGCCGCCCAGAACGCGTGCCGCATCACCGTGTTCAGCACCAGCAGCGCGCACGCACTCATGGCGCGCCTGCCGGACACGCTGAGTGAAGACGAACGTGCGAGGATCGAGTGCACGTCCGTTGGGCACATATGCGGCCACTTCATCGATGCCGATGCGCGGATATGCGAGCCGATCGTCAATCAGCGCACCTCGGGTCTCCCGCTGGCAACGCTCCGTAACGTCGAGCAGAAAGTCCTCGTGGCATGCGGGCCCGACAAGGTTGCCGCCATGGATGCGATCCTCGCCAACAGGTACGCGAACCACCTCGTGACCGACATCGACACGGCACGCGATCTCGTGCGCATGAGCGAGGACCGTCAGCGAACCCGCGCGGATTCGCCAACCGCCGAGCCCTAATGGCACATATGTGCCAAATCGGCCTCCCGAACGGTGCGAGCGCGTCCCTAACCTAGTGCTCTCTTCACACAAAGGAGTGAGCATGACTACACCGAACCAGATTGTGGACCACACTCTCCTGGCACCCACGGCAACGCCTGACGAAATCGAGGCCCTTTGCCGCGATGCGCGCGACAACCGCTTCTACTCGGTATGCGTGAGCCCCACCTATGTTGCACAAGCAGCGAGCCTGGTTGAGGGGAGTGACGTGCACGTGTGCACAGTCGTTGGCTTCCCGTCGGGCGCTCACACGAGCGCCGTGAAGGCCTACGAAACTCGCGCCGCAGTCGAGGACGGGGCTGACGAGATCGACATGGTCATGAACCTCGCATCCGCAAAGGCCCACGACTGGGCCGCGGTCGAGAACGACATCCGCGCAGTCGTCGAGGCGGCTCAGGGGCGAGTCGTTAAAGTCATCCTTGAAACGTGCGTCCTTGAGGACGACGAGATCGTCGCGGCGTGCACCGCCGCGCGCGCTGCCGGCGCCGACTTCGTCAAGACCTCAACGGGATTCGCGGGCGGGGGAGCAACCACCCACGCGGTTCAACTCATGCGCGAGACCGTCGGACCCGACATGGGCGTCAAGGCCTCAGGCGGCATTCGCACAGCGGCAGACCTCGACGCGATGGTCGCCGCAGGCGCAACACGCATCGGATCCTCCGCAGGCGCCGCTCTCCTGACCGCGCAGGGTAACTAACACACCACAATTGACGAAAGAGGAGGTCACCGGTGACTTCACCACAGACGACGAACGTCGACCAAGGGGTTCCCAACACGAGCTGGGGGCTCATTAAAGATCCGACCCGACAGCTACGCGACGGGTACTTGACGAAAACCCCAATCTTCCAATTCATTCTGCTGTCGATCTGCTTCCCCATGTGGGGCGCCGCGGCAAGTATGAACGACATCCTGATCACGCAATTCAAAGCCGTCTTCGACCTTTCGGACGTTGCCTCGGCATTCGTGCAGTCGGCGTTCTACGGTGGCTACTTCGTCATCGCGATTCCCGCTTCTCGCGTCATTCGACGCACCTCGTACAAGACCGGCCTCCTCATTGGCCTTACGGTTTACATCGCGGGCTGCATGCTCTTCTTCCCCGCGTCGACGATGGCGACATACACAGTGTTCCTTGCCTCGCTGTTCGCGATCGCCATTGGCCTTTCCTTCCTCGAGACGTCCGCCAACACCTATTCCTCGCTCATTGGCGATAGGAAACACGCGACGCTTCGCCTCAACATCTCCCAGACCTTCACCGCGCTGGGGTTCCTGTCGGGCGCCGTTATGGGCAAGTTCCTCGTCTTTGAAGACGGAGATGCTCTCCATAGCCGCATCGCCGCGGCAGGCTCCGAAGCCGCACGTATGGAAATCACCGAAGCCGCACTCGGTCGAACCCTCGGCCCCTACAAGATCATCCTCGCGATCCTCGTCGTCCTCGTCGTGCTTATTGCGATCACGCAGTACCCGCACTGCAAACCGCTCAATAGCGACGCGAAAGAGGCCGAAGCTTCCATCGGCGAAACACTTGCCTACCTTGTGAAGAACAAGATGTTCATCGGCGGCATCATCACTCAGTTCTTCTACGTTGGCATGCAGACCGCCCTGTGGTCGTTCACGATTCGACTCGCGCTCAATCTCGACCACTCGCTCAATGAGAAGACTGCCGCGAACTACTTGATCGCCACGTTCATCGCCTTCTTCATCGGCAAGATCATCGCTAACGTTCTCATGACCAAGATTAACGAGGACGTCGTGCTGCTCATCTACTCGGGTCTCGGCATGATCACGATTCTCTACATCGTTCTCGCGCCGAACTTCACGAGCGTCTACGCGGCGATCGTCGCCTCCGCACTCCTCGGCCCGGGCTGGGCAACGATCTACGCACGTAACCTCGACACGATCAAAGACAAGCGCTTCACCGAAACGGGCGGCGCCATCATCGTCATGTCGATCATCGGCGGCGCGGTCATTCCTGTCGTCCAGGGCTTCATTTCCGATTCGACGGGCTCCATGCGCTTCAGCTTCATCGTGAACTTCGTGTGCTTCCTCGCGATCTTCATCTACTTTGTTGCGCAGTACAGGTCTTCCCACAAGGAATCGCTCACGACGGAGGCAACGAAATGACCCTGACAATCCCGCTCAGCGAGGCGCAGTTTCCGCAGAGTCCGCACACCCTCTGCGCGAACGAGTCGTTCACCGTAGAAGCATTCCGCTACCCGAACGGCGTCGCCTCCATCACCCTTCGAAACTCGCGAGGCTCGCTGGAGATCCTGCCGTTCATGGGCCAGATCATCTGGGGAGCCGAGTTCGACGGCATCGACCTCACGATGACCAACATGTTCGAGCAGCCCATGCCGGCACGCGAGATCGTGGACACCTACGGGTGCTTCGCTTTCCACTCCGGCCTGCTCGCTAACGGGTGCCCGAGCCCCGAGGACGACCACCCGCTGCACGGAGAATTCCCGTGCCTGCCGATGGCGAGTGCCGGCCTGGACATTGACGACGACGCTCTCTCGCTCGTCTCCGTCGGCGAATACGTCAAGGGATTTGGGTATCACTACCGGGCGGAGCCCCGCGTGACACTGCGAAAGGACAGCGCGATCTTCGACATCGGCATGGCCGTCACGAACCTGTCCGCGTACCAACCGATGCCTCTTCAGTACATGTGCCACATGAACTACGCCTTCGTGCCGGAGGGGCAGATGTCGCAAAACCTCCCCGAGGGCGCCTTCAAGCTGAGGTCCACGGTTCCCGCACACGTGACACCGACCCCGGCATGGGAGGCCATTAACGCCAGCATCACGCGAGGCGAAGTCGACGCAGACTCCTTGCACGGCGCCGAAGCCTTCGATCCAGAGATCGTGTATTTCGCTGACGACCTCGCGCAGTACGGAGAACGCGTGCACTGCGAACTGGCGTTGCCCTCCGGCCCCCGGTTCGCGACGGAATTTTCGAGCGAGGAGTTTTCCACGGCCACGCGGTGGATCCTCCATAATCCTGATCAGAAAGTCGCCGCCTTCGTGCTCCCCGGCACGTCACGGCCGGAAGGCTTTATGGCGGCAAAGGCCCAGGGGACGCTCATCCAACTGGAAGCCGGACAAACGCGCGAATTCTGCGTGAGGACCGGGCTACTTGCCGAGAACGAAACACTTGACGAAGGAGAACTGTCGTGAGCATCGCTGTCGTGGGGTCGAACATGGTTGACCTCATTTCGTACATCGACCGCATGCCTGCCGAGGGCGAAACCGTCGAAGCCCCGAACTTCACAATGGGGTGCGGCGGTAAAGGTGCCAATCAAGCCGTTGCGTGCTCGCGTCTCGGCTCGAACGTCACCATGGTGACGAGGGTTGGCAACGACATCTTTGCCGAGAACACGATCCGGAATTTCCAGGACAACGGCATCGACACCACCCACGTGCTCACGACCGAGGCGACGAGTGGCGTGGCCCCAATCTTCGTTGATCCTGATTCGAAAAACTCGATCATCATCGTCAAAGGGGCGAACGCGCACCTGACCCCGCAAGACGTGGAGAATGCACGCGAGGACATTGCGAAGTGCAGCCTCATCATGCTTCAACTCGAGATCGAGCTGGAGACCGTGTACTCCACGATTGAGCTCGGTAACGAACTCGGAATCCCCGTTCTCGTCAACCCCGCACCGGCATCTCCCGAGCTGCGCCTCGACAAGATCCGCGGGGCCGAGTTCGTCGTGCCGAACGAAACGGAGCTTTCGCTTCTGTCAGGTATGCCCGTCGACGACATGGACGATGTGTTGAAGGCTGCTCAGGTGCTCCTCAACGTCGGTATTCGCAACGTGATCGTGACCCTCGGCCGAAAGGGTGCCGTGTGGGTCCACGAGGGTGGCTCGACGTACGTCGATGGACGTGCGGTTGATGCGGTCGACACCACGGGTGCGGGTGATGCATTCATCGGGTGCTTCTCCCACTACTGGGTTGAAACCGGAGACATCGAATATGCCATGCGCATGGCGCGCCTGTATGCCTCCGACTCCGTGACGCGGCACGGCACTCAGACGTCCTACGCCACGGGGGAGGACTTCCGTGGCCGTCTGGCAGGTGACATCGCCGAGGTGAACCTTCCGGGCGCGGCCGACGAGAAGTAGGCGTAGCGACGAAGATCCCCTTCGTAAACCCGCGGGGACTACGGGCGGTCGGCTCGTAGTCCCCGTCTTTTATGTGACCTAAGGCCCTAAAACCGAGTCAAATGAGCGGCTTTTTGGGTTGTTTTATGGTGTGGGCCACGAGTTGGGGTGTGTGGTTTGCGCAGGGGGGGGTGTGGGGCGTAGTATTTTTCCTCGTTGCCCCGGAAGGGATGCGGCGGATGCGGACCGGTTGAGACTGGTTTGCATGTGGCGCATTTTGGCTTGGTGGGCTGGGTTTTCACTCTTGTTGGTGTTGCGGATCACGTGGCATGGATTTGACGGGGTGGGCCTGGTTCGGTAAGTTGTAGGGGTTGCTCCAAAACGAAGTGCTCTGGTGGGTGCGGGTGTTTGGGTGCGCATGTTGTTTGATATCTCAATAGTGTGTCTGTTTATTGATGCCAATTTTTTTTGGCAGGAACATTGAATTTCTTGTTCAATTTCTGGATGGTCAGCGTAATGTTGATTGTTTTGTTTCTGCTGGGTTTAGATTTTTCTGTTTTTTAATGGAGAGTTTGATCCTGGCTCAGGACGAACGCTGGCGGCGTGCTTAACACATGCAAGTCGAACGATGAAGCTGTGCTTGCACAGTGGATTAGTGGCGAACGGGTGAGTAACACGTGAGTAACCTGCCCTTCACTTTGGGATAACTCCGAGAAATCGGGGCTAATACCGGATATGACTACTGGCCGCATGGTTGGTGGTGGAAAGTTTTTCGGTGAGGGATGGGCTCGCGGCCTATCAGTTTGTTGGTGAGGTAGTGGCTCACCAAGGCGATGACGGGTAGCCGGCCTGAGAGGGCGACCGGCCACACTGGGACTGAGACACGGCCCAGACTCCTACGGGAGGCAGCAGTGGGGAATATTGCACAATGGGCGAAAGCCTGATGCAGCGACGCCGCGTGGGGGATGACGGCCTTCGGGTTGTAAACCTCTTTCAGCAAGGAAGAAGCGAAAGTGACGGTACTTGCAGAAGAAGCGCCGGCTAACTACGTGCCAGCAGCCGCGGTAATACGTAGGGCGCAAGCGTTGTCCGGAATTATTGGGCGTAAAGAGCTTGTAGGTGGCTTGTCGCGTCTGCCGTGAAAACCCGAGGCTTAACCTTGGGCGTGCGGTGGGTACGGGCAGGCTAGAGTGCGGTAGGGGAGACTGGAATTCCTGGTGTAGCGGTGAAATGCGCAGATATCAGGAGGAACACCGATGGCGAAGGCAGGTCTCTGGGCCGTTACTGACACTGAGAAGCGAAAGCATGGGGAGCGAACAGGATTAGATACCCTGGTAGTCCATGCCGTAAACGTTGGGCACTAGGTGTGGGGAGCATTCCACGTTTTCCGCGCCGTAGCTAACGCATTAAGTGCCCCGCCTGGGGAGTACGGCCGCAAGGCTAAAACTCAAAGGAATTGACGGGGGCCCGCACAAGCGGCGGAGCATGCGGATTAATTCGATGCAACGCGAAGAACCTTACCAAGGCTTGACATGCACTGGATCGCTGCAGAGATGTGGTTTTCTTTGGACTGGTGCACAGGTGGTGCATGGTTGTCGTCAGCTCGTGTCGTGAGATGTTGGGTTAAGTCCCGCAACGAGCGCAACCCTCGTTCCATGTTGCCAGCACTTCGGGTGGGGACTCATGGGAGACTGCCGGGGTCAACTCGGAGGAAGGTGGGGACGACGTCAAATCATCATGCCCCTTATGTCTTGGGCTTCACGCGTGCTACAATGGTCGGTACAATGGGTTGCGATACTGTGAGGTGGAGCTAATCCCAAAAAGCCGGTCTCAGTTCGGATTGGGGTCTGCAACTCGACCCTATGAAGTCGGAGTCGCTAGTAATCGCAGATCAGCAATGCTGCGGTGAATACGTTCCCGGGCCTTGTACACACCGCCCGTCAAGTCACGAAAGTCGGTAACACCCGAAGCCGATGGCCCAAGCTTTTTGCGGGGAGTCGTCGAAGGTGGGATCGGTGATTGGGACTAAGTCGTAACAAGGTAGCCGTACCGGAAGGTGCGGCTGGATCACCTCCTTTCTAAGGAGTTTACTTTTGCCCTGCACTGCCACGTTTGTGGTGGTGTGCGTGTTCTGTGCCGAGTGTGTGCAGCGCGTATGGGCTGGGTGGAACATCAATAAAAGACGTGTTGCTTTGTGCTGGTGCTGAGTACGCCCCTCGTGTTTGTGGGGTTGGAATGGTGCTGGTTTCGAGGTGGCGTGTTGTGGGCACACTATTGGGGTGTGAGACTGCATGTGCGGTCTTTCCCCCCCTGGGGCTGCTGGCTTTGTGGTTGGTGGTTTTCGGGTGTGGGGGTGTTGTTTGTCAACTGCATAGTGGACGCGAGCATCTTGTAAGCAATTTTTTGTTACAGATAGTTCAATGATTTTTGGTCTATGTGTTCATTTTCGAGTGTTTCTAAGTTACTTAGAGCATACGGTGGATGCCTGGGCACAAGGAGCCGATGAAGGACGTGGGAGTCTGCGATAAGCCTCGGGGAGGTGACAACCGACCTGTGATCCGGGGGTGTCCGAATGGGGAAACCCGCCGCGGCGTGAGTCGTGGTACCCGCCACTGAATGTATAGGTGGTGTGGGGGGAACGAGGGGAAGTGAAACATCTCAGTACCCTCAGGAAGAGAAAACAATAGTGATTGCGTGAGTAGTGGCGAGCGAAAGCGTAGGAGGCTAAACCATGCTGGTGTGAGACTCGGTAGGGGTTGCTGGTGTGGGGTTGTGGGGTGCATTTACATGACATCTACCGGTGTTGTGGCGTTGTGGTGTGTGGTAGGTGAAGCCTTGTGAGTGAGGCGCCATAGTGGGTGTGAGTCCCGTAGCTGAAACTGCATGGCCAGGCGTGGTGTTGCCCCGAGTAGGGCCGGGCTCGTGGAATCCGGTGTGAATCTGCCAGGACCACCTGGTAAGCCTAAATACTTCCTTGTGACCGATAGCGGACTAGTACCGTGAGGGAAAGGTGAAAAGTACCCCGGGAGGGGAGTGAAAGAGTACCTGAAACCGTGTGCTTACAATCCGTCGGAGCCTTGAGGGGTGACGGCGTGCCTATTGAAAAATGAGCCTGCGAGTTAGTGGTCGGTGGCGAGGTTAACCTGTGTGGGGTAGCCGTAGCGAAAGCGAGTCTGAATGGGGCGTTGAGTCGCCGGCTCTAGACCCGAAGCGAAGTGATCTATCCATGGGCAGTGTGAAGCGCGGGTAAGACCGTGTGGAGGCGCGAACCCACTTCAGTTGAAAATGGAGGGGATGACCTGTGGATAGGGGTGAAAGGCCAATCAAACTTCGTGATAGCTGGTTCTCCCCGAAATGCATTTAGGTGCAGCGTTGCGTGTTTCGTGCTGGAGGTAGAGCACTGGATAGGCGATGGGCCCCACCGGGTTACTGACCTTAGCCAAACTCCGAATGCCGGTACGTGAGAGCGTAGCAGTGAGACTGTGGGGGATAAGCTTCATGGTCGAGAGGGAAACAGCCCAGAACATCAGCTAAGGCCCCTAAGCGTGTGCTAAGTGGGAAAGGATGTGGAGTTGCTGAGACAACCAGGAGGTTGGCTTAGAAGCAGCCACCCTTGAAAGAGTGCGTAATAGCTCACTGGTCAAGTGATTCTGCGCCGATAATGTAGCGGGGCTCAAGTACACCGCCGAAGCTGTGTCACTCCATTTTTGTGGGGTGGGTAGGGGAGCGTCGTGTGGCCGGTGAAGCTGCGGGGGAACCCAGTGGTGGAGGCTATGCGAGTGAGAATGCAGGCATGAGTAGCGAAAGACGGGTGAGAAACCCGTCCTCCGAATGATCAAGGGTTCCGGGGCTAGGTTAATCCGCCCCGGGTTAGTCGGGACCTAAGGCGAGGCCGACAGGCGTAGTCGATGGATAACGGGTTGATATTCCCGTACCGATAGTGTGAGGACCCATACCGAGGCGTGTGATGCTAACCACCCGAGCTTCCCCTTCCTTCCCTTTGGGTTGGTTGGTGGTGGTGAGGCTGGGAACCGAGCGCGTATTAGGTCAGCGTGTGGGATGACGCAGTGAGGTAGCTTCCGCGGGGTAATGGTTGTCCCCGTTCAAGCGAGCAGCCCGAGTGCGAGTAATGTTGCGCTCTTTAGGGTGAGTCGTGATGAGGACCCTTTGTGGGGTAGGTGGGTGATCCTGGACTGCCGAGAAAAGTTCCGGCGTGACGAGCACTATTGCCCGTACCCTAAACCGACTCAGGTGATCAGGTAGAGAATACTAAGGAGTTCGAGAGAATCGTGGTTAAGGAACTCGGCAAAATGCCCCCGTAACTTCGGGAGAAGGGGGGCCTGAGGTGTGAGAGCACTGATGGCCGCAGAGACCAGGGAGAAGCGACTGTTTACTAAAAACACAGGTCCGTGCGAAGACGTAAGTCGCTGTATACGGACTGACGCCTGCCCGGTGCTGGAAGGTTAAGAGGACTGGTTAGCCCCTTGTGGGCGAAGCTGAGAATTTAAGCCCCAGTAAACGGCGGTGGTAACTATAACCATCCTAAGGTAGCGAAATTCCTTGTCGGGTAAGTTCCGACCTGCACGAATGGCGTAACGACTTCTCCACTGTCTCAACCGCGAACTCGGCGAAATTGCATTACGAGTAAAGATGCTCGTTACGCGCAGCAGGACGGAAAGACCCCGGGACCTTTACTATAGTTTGGTATTGGTGTTCGGAACGGCTTGTGTAGGATAGGTGGGAGACTGAGAAGCTGGCACGCTAGTGTTGGTGGAGTCGTTGTTGAAATACCACTCTGGTCGTTTTGGATTCCTCACTTCGAGCCATGATCTGGTTCAGGGACAGTGCCTGATGGGTAGTTTAACTGGGGCGGTTGCCTCCTAAAGAGTAACGGAGGCGCTCAAAGGTTCCCTCAGCCTGGTTGGCAATCAGGTGTTGAGTGTAAGTGCACAAGGGAGCTTGACTGCGAGACAGACATGTCGGGCAGGAGCGAAAGCTGGAACTAGTGACCCGGCACCTCATTGTGGAATGGGTGTCGCTCAACGGATAAAAGGTACCCCGGGGATAACAGGCTGATCTTGCCCAAGAGCTCATATCGACGGCATGGTTTGGCACCTCGATGTCGGCTCGTCGCATCCTGGGGCTGGAGTTGGTCCCAAGGGTTAGGCTGTTCGCCTATTAAAGCGGTACGCGAGCTGGGTTTAGAACGTCGTGAGACAGTTCGGTCCCTATCCGCTGCGCGCGTTGGATATTTGAGAAGGCCTGTCCCTAGTACGAGAGGACCGGGATGGACTAACCTCTGGTGTGCCAGTTGTTCTGCCAAGGGCATGGCTGGTTGGCTACGTTGGGAAGGGATAACCGCTGAAAGCATCTAAGCGGGAAGCCTGCTTCGAGATGAGATATCCGTACATTTTTGTGTGGGAGGTCCCCTGTAGATGACGGGGTTGATAGGCCAGATGTGGAAGCGTAGTAATGCGTGGAGCTGACTGGTACTAATTGGCCGATGACTTATCTAGCACTCTTCATGGTTGTTTGTTTGTGTGTTCGCGTTCACTGTGTGGTTGACATTCCACACCCCCTTTTTTTTCCTGGCCCCGTTTGTTTGGGTTTGGGGGGGTTGGTTGGTTGTTTCGGTGGTCATTGCGTTGGGGAAACGCCCGGTTCCATTCCGAACCCGGAAGCTAAGCTCAACTGCGCCGATGGTACTGCACTCGGGAGGGTGTGGGAGAGTAGGACACCGCCGAACTACTCGTTGTGGGTTGAGCCCCGGCCGTCACGGCCGGGGCTCCCCGCATTTAAAGTCACGAGAACCCCCGACCTTAGGCGTGGGGCCTTCTTTTTGTCTAGCTGCCGACGTTCGCGTCACCCTCATGTTTCCAACGACGTTGTCTACCTGAGGGAGAGCCGGCCAGCTGATCGCATGAGCTCTTGCGGTCGTGGGACCCGATCGGCCGTTAGTGCATCGAGGAGAGAAGCTGATCGCCCCACCTTGCAACCGACGCGAGATCTTCCGTCCCTGAGACGATAATGAGCACTCCCGCGCACGAAGACACCGCCAGCAGCGGCGAGCACGAGGAGGGTTTCACGCCAAGCCCCAGAGCTACCCAAAGCGCAGTTTCGGGAGCTTGGCGTTTGACCCGCCCTGAATAGTCATCGTCGTTCTATTTCGCTATGCACGACCTAGGTGATGAGATGAGCGCCTTACCCCATCTTCGAAATGAATTCGTCGCCCCAGGCGGTAACGTCTTCTGCGCTCAGTGTCCCGGTGTTCGCGCCGATGATGTAAACGAGTGCGCCGGAAGAATTCTGTTTGAAGCACGTTTGGGTGTTGTCGGAGACGGATTGGCACGTCCAGCTGCCTACGGTCTTCTTTTCCCCACTTCCGTACTTTGTCAACATTTCCTGGGTTTCCTTATCGCTGATGATCGAAGCGGTGTAAACGAGGGTCATACCCTGGGCGACGTAGGTTCCGCCAGCGTCACCGATTCCGGTATCGCCGAACGAAGGATCGAGAGTTGTCGAGCCAACCTGTTGAGGAAGGTTCCCCGACGCTGCTTTGCCTCCACCGCCGGGCTGCGGAGCGTCTCCACCGCCTTGTCCCGGCTGGGGGTTATCCCCGCCGCCTCCGGGCTGTGGAGCGTTTCCACCACCAAGTCCCGGCTGGGGGTTATCCTCGCCGTCCCCGGGTTGCGGGTTGTTGCCCCCTGCGCCAGGCTGAGGGATGTTCTTTCCGCCGGGCGCGGGATTCGGAGCAGGGTCCTCACCCCCGTTGCCATTCTTATTGCCCTTGTCGCCCTTGCCACCGCCGGAGCTTTTGAGGTCCTTTTCCGCGGAGCTCACTTCTGAGGCGGGAACCTCTTTTTTGTCGTTGCCGTTTAGGAGCGTGTATGCGAGGACGCCTCCACCGACCAGGAGAGCGAGCAGGAGGAGAACACCGCAGCCGATTCCAACCCACAGTCCAGTCTTGCTCTTCTTCTGTGGAGGCATACCGCCACCGGGGTATGTCGCGGGCTGGTTGTATTGCCCCTGGAGGTTGCCCTGATCGTATGCAGGCGGCTGGTTGTAGCCCTGGTTGCCGTTCCGATTTGCACTCGAAGCGGCACCTGGCTGCCATTCGTTGTTGCTCATGTATGTTCTTTCTACTGTGCTGGGTCGCGAAGGTGCGAGGTGCGGATGGGACGTGTCGCTGGCGCAAATATAGGCGCAGCTGTCGGTGAGTATTACACATCACAGCGAAGGAAGCCTAGGGGTGGCCGCGTCGAGTTTGCGCTGGGAGAACGAGGAACCGAACGGCGAGGTCGAGTGGACTCCCGTCAGCCTTGCCTAGGCTTCGCATATAACGCGATGCGTGTTGACGTGGTGGTCGATGTTGTGCGGCAACCGTCGGAACTAGTCTTTGTTTTTAGTGCCTTTCAGCATCTCGGCTACGAATGCATCGCACCACCTCGACGATTCGATCGACGCAATGCTCGTGGAGTGCACAACGATGAGCCCTATCCCTTCGACCGTTCCTACGCACCCACTGCCAGTAGCGTCTACGCCACATTCAAGACGCCCAAGTTTGTGGCGGTCCTCGAGCGAATCGAGAAGCGCCTGACCCGAGCCGTCGTCCTCGTTTTTGACACCGACGTTGTACCTAGTTCCGTTCGGGTGTTCGTAGACTGCATCGATGTCGTACCCGTTTTGGCTTTGCCCCGGAGGTACGGAAGTCACGAGAGTTGTGGACCACACGGCTGCGGGCTCACCTGCCTGCGGCTCAACCTGGGGATGGATCGTGCCGCCGATCGATGTTGCCGGGGCCTCGGCGGCAGGATCGCTGCTCTGAGCGTGCACCGGGGTGGCCGTACCCGCGCCCTCGTTCTTGCCTTGGGTGGCAAGAGCCCACACGAGTCCTCCGCTTGCAAGTACGAGGACGAGGAGCAATACCGCGAGCGCTAGCGCGAGCCAGAGACTCAGGCGTGAGTGCCTGGGCGATGAGACTTGCCGATAAACGTTGTTCATTCGATGGGCTTCTGCGATTCTTCCGCGAGTTGATCGCCGAACTGTGCAATCTCGTTGAGGTCCTTTACTCCGGAAGCCATGATAAGCACGATTGCGCCTTCGGGACCTTGCGCGTAGCAGTCGCCACCGCTGTCAGCGAAGGCATCTTCTTGGCATTTCCAGTTCCCGATTTGCGTGCCGGTCGCGTCGATGTCTTGGACCCAAATTTTGCCGTTTTCAGGATCGTTGAATACTTGGACCCAGAAAGATGCGGTGCTGTTCGGCGAGGAGTAAGCCTTTTCCGTGTCCCCGAAATTGAACGGCGGCAGGGTGGAATCGACTTTGAACTCACCTACCTGATCCGGCGGCACATAGCCGCCGCCAGCGTTCGGCCCAGGGGCGGGATCTGGACCACCCGGTTTCGGGTTCGGTCCCGGGTTCGGCTGTGGTGCCGGATCGGGCCCTGGAGCCGGTGCCGGGTTTGGCCCTGGAGCCGGTGCCGGGTTGGGATTTGGTTGGGATCCGCCGGGGTTCGGTTGAGGTTTCGGAGCCGGCTCATCCCCACCGTTATCGCTTGCCGGGGGCTTGGGCTTTGGCTGCGGAGCGGGTGCGCTTGTGCTGGTTCCTTCTTTCGGTTCCGACGCTTTCTTGTCCTTACCGTTCAAGAGCATGAAGGCGAGAATCCCGCCCGCGATGAGAAGAAGAACGAACACGATCCCCATCCCGATCGCGACCCACACGAGGGTCTTACTTTTTTGTGGTGCCGCGCTGTTTGGGTACGTCATCGTGTTCTCCCTGTGTGATGGCTGTGGCGTGCGACTACTTCATTTGAGAAAGGAGCTGGTCGCCCCAGGCAGCCACGTTCTCCATCGGAAGGCCGCTTGCGGCCCCGGCACTGATGTACACCAGCTTGCCATTGGGCCCGGTCGCGTAACAGCTGCCGCTGATATCGGAGGTTTGGGCGCACTGCCAATTTCCGATGGCTTTCATTTCACCGGTCGAATATTTGGTGAGCATCTCTTGCATGTCGGAGTCGGTCACGATCGACACGATATACACCGTTTGTTTGTCGGGCGACATGTACGTGGCCTCCTCTTCACCGAGACCCATCTCGGACATCGACGAGTCTGCTGTCATGTCGCCGACCTTCGGCGGGAGACTTCCCATGCCCGCGCTGCCGCCCCCGTTACCGCCGGGGTCTGGAGCTGGGTTGCCGCCGGGGTCTGGGGCGGGGACGCCGCCGGGGTCTGGGGCCGGGACGCCGCCGGGGTCTGGGGCGGGGTTGGCACCGGGGTCCGGTGCAGGGGCCGGTTTGGGGGTGTCGCCGCCTGTGTCGCTTCCGCCGGCGTTTGGTGCAGGGGCGGGTGCGGCGGCACTCGTGGTGGTGTCATCTTTGGGTTCCGACGCTTCCTTGTCTTTACCGCTCAACAGCACAAAGGCGAGCACGCCACCTGCGATGAGGAGCAGAATCAAGAGAGCACCGCACCCGAGTGAACTGCTCCCCATTAGTTGGACTGAGAAATCAGTTACCGACTAGTGGGGAGTAGTTTTCTTTGAGAGCACGAAGTTCGCTGAGTGAGCATCAGCGCGAGCAGCTGGTTGAACTGTTTGAGCAAGGCATGGGCTCTCAAGCCGCTGCGAATGCTCTTGGTGTCTCCAAATACGCCGTCCGTAAGTTCTATCGTCGGTTTAAGCTGCATGGCAGGCTATGTCTTGTGGAGAAACCGACTAAGCAGCAGTATTCGTTCGACATCAAGAAGGAAGTTGCCGAGCGCCACCTTGCTGGTGAGACAGCGATGGATCTTGCGCGCGAATTTGGACTGTCATCAGAGCAGTTAGTCAGAGCGTGGTCGTGGAAATGGCGCAAAGGTGGCGATGAGGCACTAATGCCGAAGCCGAAGGGCAGGCCCAAAGGCTCGGTCGCGCCGAAGCCGCTCTCGGAGGAAGAGAAGCTGCGTCGCCAGATCGCACGGTTGGAAGCGGAAAACGCCTATCTAAAAAAATTGCGGGACTTGAGGAATCAGGGACGCGCCTGAAAGTCCAGGCGATTGTCATCCTCAAGTCACAGCATCCTCTGCAATACCTTTTGGATGCGGCAGATATGCCGAGATCGACGTTCTTCTACCACCAGAAACGCCTCAGCGAGCCGGATAAGCACGCTGCGCTCAAAGACGCGATCCGGGAAAGCTTCGAGCGTAACAAGTATCGCTACGGCTACCGGCGAGTGCTACTTGACCTGCGCAACCAGGGGTGGGTGGTCAACCACAAGCTCGTCTACAAACTCATGTGCGAGATGGGGCTTCGAGCGAAAGTCCGCCAGCGCAGGCCATATGTGTCCTACAGCGGGACGAGCAGCCACATTGCCGACAACACGCTTGACCGCAAGTTCACCCCAGATAAGCCCAATACCGTCTTTGCCAGCGACGTCACCGAGTTCAGGGTCGCAGGCCGCAAGGTCTACCTGTCACCGGTGATGGATCTGTTCGACCGTTCAATCGTTGCCCACACCGTGGCTACATCGCCGTCGACAGCGTTCACCGCCGATTCGTTAGCTAAGACGATTAACACGTGTGCGCCTGAACCTGGGTGGATGATCCACACCGATCAAGGTTTCCAGTACCAGCATTCGACCTGGCGCAACCTCATTCATGACAACGGTGGTGTTCAGTCGATGTCGCGTAAAGCCAACTGTTACGACAACGCGGTCATGGAGAATTTCTTCGGGCACTTGAAAACCGAGATGTACCACGGAGAAGTCTTCGACACCGTCGCAAAGTTCAACCAGGCGATCGACGAGTACATCCAGTGGTACAACACCGAACGCATCCAACAACGACTCAAGGGCCTGACCCCGATGCAATATCGAAATCAGACCCTTGAAGCCCTAACCGCCTAGAATTAAACCAGTCCAACTTTCGGGGGCCAGTTCAGAGACCGATCCACAGGCCCGTTTTGTTTTTCTTCTCGGGAGGCATCCCGTTCGCATACCCCATCGAGGACGCGTCATTGGGTATTTGATACTGGGGTGGCTGCTGGTATTGAGGTGCCTGGCCCGTGGGATCGGGCGCTTGCTGCCAATCATTGTTGCTCATTGAGTGCTCCTATAAATTGATCGCCCCATGCGGCGAGAGTTTTGAGGTCACTGGTTATGCTCGCGATTGCGACATAGCCGTGAGTGTCGTCTTGTGTCACGCATCCGGAGAGCGATCCGTTTTCTTCGGTAACGCATGTCCACCTGCCGATCTTCTGGGCGCCGGGGAGGTCCTTCGTCACGCTCGCGGCGGTGCGGTCGGCGTTCTTACCAGCCCCAACTTCGACCTGGGTACCGTCGGATTTCTCGTAAAGCGCGTGAATGTCAAAGTTTTGCGGCGGCTGGTGCGGTTCGTCCGACTGGACGAGGACAAAGTCTGCGAACTGTTGGGGCTCCCCACCTCGCGCTTCGACGGGCGTGGGTTCGCCGTCGGGGCCGGGTTCTGGTTGCGGTGCGGGCGCAGGTGTGGGGTCCGTTTCGTTGCCGCCGTCGTTCGGGCCGGGCGCTGGTGTCGAACTTTCGCCACCGCTGGTCTCGCTGGGATTCGGGGCGGGAGCCTCAGCGGAGGTCGTTGCCGTCTCGCTCTCCTGTGACTTCTTTGAGTCGTCGCCACCCATGAGGGTGAGGGCGAGGGCTATGCCGCCCACAATGAGGGCCAGCAGCACGAGGCAGCCGCAGCCGAGGCCGATCCACAGGCCGGTTTTGCTCTTTTGGGTCGGTGGCATGCTTTGCGGAAGGCCGCTGTAAGGTGAGGGTTGCGCCATCAGCTCGCGCCTCCCGCGGAGATGAACTGCTCGCCAAAGTTCGCGAGAGTTTGTGCGTCTGCATCACCGATGACCTTGATGACGTTCGTGCCATTGGTGGATTTCACGCAGATGCTCTCGTTGCCCGACGCACCCCCATAGAAGGGGCCGCACGTCCAGCCGCTGATCTCCTGGGCGCTTCCGCTCAGGGTCAGCATATCTATCTCGTCTTCGATCGGTGCGAGGGGGTTCTCAGCACCGGAGACGATGATTTGGCCGGTCGAGGAAGTATAGGTGGCGCCGTAGTCGGCGCCGACGACGTTGTCTGTTGCGACTTCACCCAGGGTGTATTCTCCAACCTGCTGAGGCAGATTGGAGTTGCCGCCATCAGGGGCCGGCGCAGGGTTGTCGCCGCCACCGTTCGGGGCAGGAGCGGGATTGGGTGCTGGGTTGTCGCCGCCGCCGTTGGGAGCGGGGTCGGGAGCTGGGTTGTCGCCGCCGCCGTTGTTCTGGCCGGGTGCCGGGGCCGCGGCCGATGTGGTTGTGCCGCCGTCGCCCGAATCCTTCGGGTCGTCCCCGCCCATGAGCATCACTGCGAGCGCGATGACGCCGATCAGGAGCGCCAGGAGTACGAGGCAGCCGCAGCCGAGGCCGACGTACAGGCCAGTTTTGCTCTTTTTCTCCGGAGGCATCGCACCCGGGTACCCCATAGGCGGTTGCCCTTGCGGCGCTCCTTGACCGGCTGGAGCCTGGTTCCACTGATTGCTCGACATATGCGTAATCCTCATCGGATGGGGCGGTCTGCGCACGCGCACAAGGGATAGCGCAGCACACTGTAATGCAGGCCGTGCGTCAGTATTACACATCACACCGAAGGAATACTAGGGTTGCCCTAAATCTCTGCCGCGGTGTCGATGGGCGAGGTCCCCCTCGGCTATTTGAGTTGCTCCATGAACTCATCGCCCCAGGCTGCAATGGTGCTGAGGTCGGCGTCTGAATCAAGCGGAACGAGGAGAACTCTTCCGCGTTCGTCGTCGGCCATGCACACGTTCATCTCGTATTGCGTTCCGCACGACCAACGCCCAATGGTCTGTGGGTTCGTGAGGTCGGCGACGTCCTCTTCGAATGTGCGACCCGGATCGTTCTCGATTCCAATCTCGTATCCGTCGCCGCTCTCATCTTCGTAGCGAGCGCGCACGACGTAGTCGAACTTTGGATCTTCGCCGCGGGCCTCGGACATGACGAGGCGTGTATTGCCCACCGTCTCGGGCTCACCCGATTTGGGGGTGACAGCCTCGGAGTGTGAAGTGCCCGAGGAGCCCGACGTTTGCTCGCCCGTATTGTTCAGCAGCACATAGGCGAGGATCCCGGCGCCCGCGAGTGCCGCGAGCACAGCGAACATGCCACCGCAGCCAAGTAGCACCCAAAGAAGAGTGTTGTTCTTGCGTGCCGGGGATGCAGAGGGGGGATTGAGGTGACCCATTGGTGGTTGCATGGCACAAGGCTAAAGGGAAACGGTGTTGCTCTCGCAGTGACGCGCACGAGTCTTTCGAAATCGCCGATATTTGATGACGCTTCGAGGCGATTGCTGAGCTTTTGACCCGCTTGGCACCCTCCAAACCTAGTCCTCTAGGATAAAACCTGCAGGCAGATGCTAGTTTGAGCAAAATCCACCTTTCAAGGAGGACCAATGGGAACATTTTTCACCGGTGAGAGCACGCCGGGGCTCATCGACTGGTCGTCGATGCCTACTTACAACACGATCATGGCGGTCGCCGCTGGTGCGACCCTATTCGCACTCGTACTTTTCGTACGGGGACTCGCGAAGCGCAGTGCACTCTCGCGCACTGAGGCATTCGCGGAAGGAACCGAGGAACGCCGCGAGCTCGCTGCTTTTCTCGACGGTTATGCCGTTGCCTTTGGGGTATTCGGTCTCATTCTTTTTGCGACCGGCCTCCACATGATCCTGACGTGGCCGCTCGCAGAGGGCGGCTTCCCGTTCGACAACATCGTCTTTGGTGAAACATGCGTGCCGCTCGGTGCCCTCGCTCTCGGACTCTCAATCTATTTGTGGCGCCGCCGCGATAGCGTGCTCGAGGCTCCGAACCCGCTCGTGCATCTTGCGCGCGTCGCGAGTCCTGTCGGGTTCTTTACGATCCTCCTGGGCCTTGCACTGATCGGCATCGCGCTTGCGGGTCTCGTTTATCAGCTGTTCGCAGCGCCCCCGCAAGAACCGATTTCGGGTGCGTTTTCGAACATGCCCATGCTCGAAAACGGTGCACTCGCGATTCTTTTCTGTCTTGTCGCCTTCGGTGCGATCTGCTTCCCCTTCATCACTAAGCAGATTCGTGACACAGGAACTCTCACGCCCCTCGCAACGGCCGCTGGTTGGTGTCTTGCGATTGCTGGCATCGCGTGGGGCCTTTTTGGCGCGATGAACTTCTACACCCACATTGGGCTCATCGTGAACACCATGTGAGCACCAGTCCTCGATAGTGAAGGCGGGCCGACTCGTTGAGGGTCGGCCCGCCTATCCTTCTACTCGCTATTTGTGGAAAAGGCTCTTTTTGCCGAAGACCGGCTCGCTCGTGACGAGCACGCCAAGCGCGCGGAACACCGATTCATCCACCGAGCCGAGGATCGTCGTGGTGTGCACGTCGCAGCCGCGCAGATTTTTAATCTGTGCGAGTGCCGCGGCGGCATTTTCGTCGCTGCCTGCCGAGACCGAAAGGGCGATGAGCACCTCGTCGGTGTGCAGGCGCGGGTTGCGTGACCCAAGGTGATCGACCTTGAGGGTCTGGATTGGCTTGATCGATTCGGGGGACAGCAACAGCGCATCCTCGGGAATTCCCGCGAGATGCTTGAGCGCGTTGAGGAGCATGGCAGCGGAAGCACCGAGCAGATTTGAGGTCTTTCCTGTAATCAGGGTGCCGTCGGAAAGTTCAAGACACGAAGCGGGCGCACCGGTTTTTTCGGCAAGCGCGAGCGCGGGTTGCACGGTGGGGCGGATCGTTTCCTCCACGCCGAGTTTGGCCATCACGAGCTTGATGCGCTGCGATTCGTTTGCGGGTAGTTCGAGCTTCTTTTCGGAGACCCGAGCCTTGTAGTAGCGGCGCACGACCTCTTGCGTGGCAGCCTCGCGGCACGCGTCATCGTCGGTGATCGCGTAGCCCGCCATATTGACGCCCATGTCGGTAGGGGAGGAGTAGGGGCATTCGCCAAGGATGCGCTCAAGGAGGATCCTGAGCAGCGGAAAAGCCTCAATATCGCGGTTGTAGTTCACGGCCTTTTCGCCGTAGGTTTCGAGGTGGAACGGGTCAATGAGGTTCACGTCGTCGAGATCCGCCGTTGCCGCCTCATAGGCGAGGTTCACGGGGTGCTCGAGCGGAAGATTCCAAATCGGGAACGTCTCAAACTTTGCGTAGCTTGAATCGATCCCGCGCTTGTGATCGTGGTAGATCTGCGACAGGCACGTCGCGAGCTTGCCTGACCCCGGCCCCGGCGCCGTCACGATAATGAGGTCGCGCTCGGTTTTCGCCCACTCGTTTTGACCAAGCCCCTCCTCGGACACGACGAGGGTCGGGTCCGGGTAGCCTTTGATCGTGCGGTGGCGCACGACCGTCAGACCGAGCCGCTCCATGCGAGTTTTAAACTGCGACGCCGCCTCGTTACGATCGTCCATTTGCGTGAGCACGATCGTGTTGACGAGGAAACCGCGCTCGCGGAACACATCCACGAGGCGCAGAACGTCCTCCTCATACGTGATGCCGAGGTCGGCTCGCATCTTGTCGTGTTCAATATCGTGGGCGTTGATGGCGATAAGGATCTCGAGCTCATCCTTCAGCTCGTAGAGCATCGCGATCTTGTTATCGGGTGTGAACCCGGGAAGAACCCTCGAAGCGTGCAGGTCGTCGAAAAGCTTGCCGCCCATCTCGAGATACAGCTTCCCGCCGATCTGAGCGCGCCTTTCGGCGATGTGCTTCGACTGCAGCTCGATGTACTTCTTCGGATCAAAACCTTGCGTGCGTGCCACGCGAGCCTCCTGCGATGAGATGAGAAAAATGAGGGGGCCGGTGGCATACGACCTGCATGTGCAGCCCTCGGCATTCTAGGGTAAAAATTCGGCGATTTCCGGGACCGTTGAGAGCCGACGGCCCCGCGCGCACCCGCGAGGCCTACTTTCTCGTGGAGGTTCCGCTCTCAGCCCTTCACGGAACCGCTCATCATGCCCGAAATGAAGTACTTCGATAGCAGGATGTACACGACGAGGGTGGGAGCCGAGGCGAGAAGTGCGCCAGCCATCGACACCCCGTAATTGGTCAGCAACGCGCCGTTGGCGAGGTTGTTGAGGGCGAGGGTTACCGGGCCGTTCATCGGCGTCGCGAAGAACACCGCGAAAAGGAAGTCGTTCCACGCATTCGTGAATTGCCAGATCATGACCACCACGAAACCGGGAATCGAGATGGGCAGCGCGACGGACCAGAACGTGCGGAGCATCCCCGCGCCATCAACCTTGGCGGCTTCGATGAGCGATTCGGGAACCGTCTCGAAGTAGTTGCGGAAGATAAGCGTGCAGATCGGGATACCGAACACGACGTGCACGAGAATAAGCGAGGGAACGCCCGAGTCGATGGGTAGAGCAAGCACGAGCGAGAGCAGGGGGATCATCACGGCCTGGTAGGGCAAGAACATGCCAAACAGGAGGAAGGTGAAGACCAGATCCGCCCCGGGGAAACGCCAGCGAGATAGCACGAAGCCGTTCATGCATCCGAGAGCCGAGGAGATGATCGTCGAGGGGATGACCATCGCAAACGAACGCCCCATCGCAGGCGAAAGCGTTTCCCAGGCTTCCGCCCAGTTCTCAAGCGTCCACTCGCTCGGCAGCGCCCATGCGCGGGCGGCTGAGGCATCGCCGCTCGTTTTGAAGCTCGTGACGATGAGGACGTAGACGGGAATCAGGACAAGGACGACGCCGATGAGGAGAAGGGCAAGGCGGACGTACCGCCACGGGGAAACCGAGGAGGTGTTCACGACTGACGCTCCCTGTGTTGCTGGATGAGATAAGGAACGATGAGGACGCCCACGATGATGAGAAGAATCGTGCCGACGGCAGCCGCGTTCGCGTAGTCGAAGCTCGACTTAAACACGAACATGTCCACGGCGGGGATCTTGGTTTGGTAGTTCGAGGGTTTCGAGATCGACATGATGAGGTCGAAGCTCTTGAGGCTCATGTGCGCGATAATTACGAGAGCACTCATGATGATGGGGGTAAGCTGCGGGAAAATCACGTGGCGGTAGATCTGCCACTCGCTCGCGCCATCCATGCGTCCCGCTTCGCGAAGCTCATCGGGAACGCCGCGGAAGCCAGCGAGAAAGAGCGCCATGACATAGCCGCTCAGCTGCCAAATCGCCGGAAGGGCGATCGCGGCGATGCCCCACGTAATGTTGTTCCACCAAGGGTTTTGGAGAAAGCCGAGCCCCACCATCTGAAAGAGGCGGTTAAGACCGCTAGCACTCTCGCCCTGGTTGGAGTTGAGGAGCCAGCGCCACACCACGCCCGAGGCCACGAAGGACACGGCCATGGGGAAAAGGTAGATGGTTTGGAACACTCGACCACCTTTGATGGGGCGGTCGAGAAGCCACGCCCACACGAATCCGGTGATCATCGCGCCGCCCAAGAACACCGCCGTGAAAATCACGAGGTTCATGAGTGAGTGGCGAAAATCGGGGCTCGAGAGAAGAGCGATGTAGTTATCGAGGCCCACGAACTTACTGGGTTGCACGCCGTTTGTTTGCGCTGCCGTGTGGTTGTCCGTGAGAGAGGTCCATACGTTCTGCGCCATAAGCACGTAGACGAAGATCCCCACGAGAATGAGCGAAGGCGAGATGAGCAGCAGTGGCGCCGCATACTTTTTCATGCCTGGTCCTAGGGTGAAGGTGGCATCGGTGGGGGCCGGGCGAGCGTCGGACATGAGATCCCCGGCCCCGAAACCGATGTGAAAGCGGAGCTTACTTCTTCATATTCGATTCGGCAGCGGACACGAGCTCGGCCTGGAACGCCTTGGCGTCGGTCGCGCCGGAGGTGAACTTGCTCGTTGCGTCGGAAATGGCGTTGAGCCACGCGACCGAAGTTGCCGCACCGTGGGCGATCGAGGCGCAGATCTTGTCGTGTGCGAAGGACTCGAGCGCAGACTGCTGATACGCCGGGAACTTCGAGACATCAGCGTCGGTGCGCGCGGGGATCGAGCCCTTGGCGAGGTTGAAGGCTTCCTGGCCCTCAACGGACGAGATGGTCTTGAGCCACGCCTTTGCATTGTCGGGGTGCGGTGCGCCCACGGGCAGGGTGAAGGAGTCCGCGAGGAAGCCGAAGATCTTGTCGCCAGAGGCGGCCGAGGGCACCTCGAAGTAGACATAGTCCTTCATGTCTTCCTTGCCGGCTTCCTGGAATGCCGCAACGGCCCAGTCGCCCATGACGTTGTAGGCGGCCTTCTCGTCGATCACAAGGGCGGTCGCTTCGGGCCAATCGAGTGAATCTCGATCGGAGTTGGTGTAGCCCACGAGCTTCTCGAACGCCGCGATCGCAGTGGCGACCTCCGCACCTGCCCAGTCAGTCGAGCCGTCGAACAGACCGTTATAGGCGTCCGTGCCGAGGTGGGACATGAGCACTGCTTCAAGCAGGTTGACCTGCGTCCACGGTGCCGCGAGAGAAAGCGCGGTGACACCCGCAGCCTTTGCCTTTTCGAGGTCAGCGAGCCAGGCATCGAACGTCTCGGGAACAGCCTTCGGGTCGATACCGGCCTTTTCGAGCACGGCTGTCGAGGCCCACACGACATTCGAACGGTGAATGTTGGACGGCACCGAGTAGATCTTGCCATCCACCGTCAGGAGCTCGACCAAGCTGTCAGGGAAGGCCTTGCGAAGGTCGAATTCGTCGTAGAGTCCAGAGACGTCCTCGATCTGGCCAGCATTGATGTAATCGGTCAGCTCGCCACCGGCGTGCGCCTGGAAAGTGTCGGGCGGATTCTTGGTCTGCAGGCGCGACTGGAGCATGTCTTTTGCGGCGCTGCCCGCGCCACCCGCGACGGAGCCATTGACGAACTTAATCTTGGGGTTTTGTTCGTTGAATACCTTGACGAGAGCATCGAGGCCAGCCTTCTCCGAGCCCTGGGCCCACCACGTGAACACCTCGACGGAGTCGTCCCCGCCAGCGGAACCGCCACCGGAGGAGTTGGAACATGCCGCGAGCGCGCCAAGCGCAATACCAGCGGACGTGAGAGTGAGGAAAGTCCTCCGTGCGATCATTGCTGTTCTCCTTTAAACAACAGGGGCGTCATTGCCGAGTGCCGCGAGGCGGCGGCCTCATTGTAGTCACACTGTGGCCTATGATCCAATCCTCACGGTTGGAATGTTGTAAGTGCCGGTCCCGCGCGGGCGCGGCGCATCGGCGTGTTTACGATGAGGTGGCATCGTCAGTAGAGAACAGAGACCGCGTCCGCCTAGGGCGCAAGAGGGAGAGAGAGCGTGACGACATACCGAGGTGTTGCCGTAAGTGCCGGCCGCGTCATCGACCCGGTCAAGGTCATGGCTCCTCCCGTGTCTGAGCCGGAACGCGGTGCGGCTATTGCCGAAGGCGAGCCCCGTGAGTTGGAGGCTTCCCGCATTACCGAAGCAGCTGCCGCGGTGAAGGCTGATCTCGAGGCCCGTGCCGCACGCGCAAGCGGCGACGGCAAGGCCGTTCTCGAAGCAACGGCACAAATGGCGGCAGACCCAACTTTGACCACGAGCGCCGAGCAGCTCGTACGCGGCCAGGGCCTCAGTGCCGAGCGAGCCGTGTGGGAGGCCGGTGACCAGGTCTCGGCGATGCTCGAAAGCCTGGGCGGCTACATGGCCGAGCGCGCGAGTGACGTCAAGGACGTGCGCGCACGCATCGTTGCGCAGCTTCGCGGCGTTGAAGCCCCCGGCATTCCCGTTTCCAAGGAGCGCTTTGTTCTCGTGGCGCACGACCTCGCCCCCGCCGACACTGCGATGCTCGACCCGAACATCGTGTCCGCCCTCGTTACAGTCGACGGTGGCCCGCAGTCCCACACGGCAATCCTCGCGCGCCAGCTCGGCATTCCCGCCGTGGTCGCCGCGAAGGGGGTCGATGAGATCGAGCCGGGAACCGTCGTGTACGTCGATGGCGCCGCCGGAATCGTCACGAGTGAGTTTGGCGAGCGCGAGCGGGAACTTTCCGCAGCTTGGTGCGAGCTCGTGAAAAACCCGCTCACGTACTCCGGTGGGGGAGCGGAGCTTTCCGACGGTACTCGCGTTCCACTGCTTGCCAACGTGGGAGGTGAGAAGGACGCCGCCTTCGCCGCCGAAGCCAACGCCGATGGCGTGGGGCTTTTCCGTACCGAATTTTGCTTCCTCGACCGTGATGAGGAGCCGAGCATTGACGAGCAGGCTGAGGCGTATGCGGGGGTGCTTCGTGAGTTCCCCGGCAAAAAAGTCGTGATCCGCACGCTCGACGCGGGAGCCGATAAGCCCCTGCCGTTTCTCACGGACGCCGAAGAGCCGAACCCTGCACTCGGTGTGCGCGCCTACCGCACGTCGTGGGAGAAGCGCTCCGTGCTTGAGAATCAGTTGAAGGCGATCGCTCAGGCGAGCGCCATGACCGATGCTGAGCCGTGGGTGATGGCCCCGATGATCTCGACGCTCGAGGACACCGAAGACTTCGTGTCGATGGCACGCTCCGCTGGGGTGGAGTGCGCCGGCATCATGGTCGAAACTCCGAGTGCGGCACTCACAAGTGATCACCTCATGACCGTCGCCGACTTCGCCTCGATCGGCACGAACGATCTCACGCAATACACGATGGCCGCCGATCGCATGCTCGGCTCGCTCGCGAAACTCAATGACCCGTGGCAGCCCGCCGTGCTTGCGCTCGTGGGCGCAACGGCGAGCGGTGCGCGCCTTGCCGGTGGTGACCCCGAAGCGTTTGGCGACGGTGCGAACAAACCCGTAGGCGTATGTGGCGAAGCTGCGGGTGATCCCGCGCTCGCGGTTGTTCTCGTGGGGCTCGGCGTGAACTCGCTATCGATGACGCCGCGCTCCCTGCCCGCGGTGGCAAAGGTTCTTTCGACCGTGTCGCTCGATCAGGCGCGCGAGCTCGCTCGCCTCGCCGTGAGCGCACCGACTGCGGCCGAAGGCAAGCAAACCGTGCGCGCGAAACTTCCCATCATTGACGAGCTTGGGCTGTAGACGCCCTCATGAACGAAAGAGAAAGGGCACGCCGTGTGACGTGCCCATTCTCTTTGCAGTGGAAGTATGCGGTGCCTTATTAGGCCTGCGCGTCGAGATCCGTCTCGAGGAGTTCCGCAAGAGCGTTGATTGACTCCTCCGCGCCATCGCCCTCGGCGCGCAGCACGACCTCGTCGCCGTGGCCAGCTCCGAGTGTCATGAGCATAAGGATCGAGGAAGCATCGATCGGCGCACCGCCGACCTTCTCGATCGTCACCTTTGCGGGCTGCTCACCCGCGGCCTTCGAAAAAATAGCGGCGGGGCGGGCGTGGAGCCCGGAAGCGGCCGCAATCTTGACGGTGCGTTCTGCCATGATGTGCCTTTCGACGAGCCGGGATGCCGCACGGGCAAACACCAGCGGAAAAAGTTGAGTGAGGCCACCCTACCGAATGACGCTGCGGGCGGCCTTGTCGGGGATATCAAGAGGGGCCACACTCATAGCCCGCGGATCTCCTCGAAGTCAGGATCAAAAACCGCAAGGATCTCCAGGGGAGCCTCCGCCTCGCTTAACGCTCGGCGACGATCCTCCTCGGCGAAGACCTGCGAGATCGCCTGAAGGAGCATGAGATGGTCATCGCCGATGCCCGCAATCGCCACGACATAGGAAACCTTTTCCTCGCCATCGTCGCCCCACGGAATCGGCTCGTCATACTTCACGACGCTCATCGCGGTGCGGTGAATGCTGCGCTTTGCCTCGCTCGTTGCGTGAGGCACCGCGACGCCGTGCCCCATGAACGTCGAAACCTCGACCTCGCGCTCATGCATCGCCTCGACGTACGCGGGATCAATTGCCTCAAGCTCGACGAGAAGGTCGCCCGCCTCCTCGATCGCTTCGCTCTGAGTGCGTGCAAGGCCCGGAACCCGAATGGCATTGGGCGATAAGATCACCGCCTCGCCCGAGGCCGAGGGGGAGCCCTTCCCGAGATCGCGCGTGACATCGCATACCCACCGGGGGGCTTCGTGCTCCGATCCTTCACGTCGTTGTGAAATGTTCATGATCCACGCCTTTCAAAAGAAGCTTCACCACAAGTCTAGGTGGCGTCGGACCCCTTCGCCTCCGGAAAAACGAACCGGCCATACGTGAAGTACCGGAACGTCGTGGACACCACCTGACCGATGAACGTGCCGCTCACGTTATCCGCGAGGGCCGAATCGAGCCCAAGAATGTAGCGAGAAAATCCCAGGCAACCGAGCTGCAGCGCGCTCGCGATCACATTCACGATAATGAACGCGACAATCGATTTCGCCGTGTGCGGCTTACCGCGATCCCCGTACGTCCAAAAGCGATTTCCAAGATAGGTGAGGCAGCTGGCCGCGGCAATCGTCACGATCTTCGCGAGGATCGGCTGGCCATGCATGAGGCCCTCGCCCCAGCCGTGCGTCGGGCTCCAAAACACGAGCACGTTGTACATCGCCGCATCAAAGAAGAACACGAGGCCGCCCACGATGAGAAACTTCGAGCCCCGCAACGCATGGGCGAGGGCAGCAGTTCTCGACGGGGAATCCTTCACGGTCACGAAGCAAGGGTACAGGCCGTGCCGGAGTGAGAGAATGCGGCTAGGGTGGGCTCATGGGACGAGTGACAGCATCGACGCGGCTAACGCGCATACGAATCCGGGACGGCAAGCTCTACCGCTCCGAACGGCCCGATAACGTGGCGGTCGAAGAACCGCTCGACATTCGCCTCAACGGCCAGCAGCTTTCGATGACGATGCGCACCCCCGGCCACGACGTTGAACTCATTCACGGGTTCCTTCATGCCGAGGGGTACATTACGAGCCGCGAGGATGTGCGTGAAGCCCGCTATTGTGACGGGGCCGTTGTCGAGGATGATTCCGGTTTCGAACGCAACACCTATAACGTCATGGACTTCACCACCCGCACCATCACCACAGCCCCGGTGATCACGAAGCCGTTCCTGACCTCGAGCGCGTGCGGCGTGTGCGGGTCCGCTTCGATTGACCAGGTCACGAAACGAGTGCGGCACGAATTCGTTCCGACGTTTGCCATGCAGCCATCGCACCTTCTTCGCGCGCAGCGTGAGCTAGGTGACGGACAAGCGGCGTTCTCCAAGACTGGTGGTGTGCACGCCGCGGCGCTCCTCACCCCCGAAGGGGAGCGTCTGGTGCTGCGCGAAGATGTGGGCCGCCACAACGCCGTCGACAAGGTCATCGGCTGGGCGCTCCTCGAAGATCGCCTTCCACTCAGCGACACCGTGCTCCTTGTGAGCTCTCGCGCCTCTTTCGAAATCGTGCAGAAAGCCGCCATGGCCGGCATCGGTCTCATCGCGTGCGTGAGCGCCCCGTCCTCCCTCGCGATCGACACCGCCGCACGCCTCGGCATCACCCTGTGTGGGTTCGTGCGCGGTGAAGACGACATCGATGGGCGCTTCAATGTGTACTGCGGAATCGAGCGGATTGATCTTTCGGGCAGCGAGAGCTGACAGTCGGGTTCTCTCCAGCACCGAGTGCCACGATGGGCGTGTCCATAGACATCCCCTTGGAGGAGGAACCATGAAGAACAAGCTCATTCTTGCGACTGGCATCGCCATCGGTTTCGTGATCGGCTCGAAGATGGGCCGTGAGCCCTACGAGAAGCTCGAGGCCACCGCTAAGCAGTATGTTGATGATCCGCGCGTGCAGGAGAAGGTTGGCCAGGCGCGCGAGACCGTGTCGAAGGTGGCGAAGGACGCGGCCGAGACGGTGAAGGATAAGGCCCCCGAGGTTGCCGAGCAGGCGAAGACCGCCGCGAAGGGTGCCGCCTCGACCGCGAAAGATAAGGCGAATGAGGTTCGCGCCTCGCACAAGGCCGATACCCCGAAGGTGAAGGCCACAGACACCTCGAGCGACTCGAGTGTGGCCGGCGGCGACGCCGAGGTGCACGAGGCGAAGTAACTCGCCTCGCGGCACCCACCACCGCATATATGAAGAGCGCTCCCGGCCATCGAGGCCGGGAGCGCTCTTCAGGTTAAAGCAACCGTCGGACCACCTAGCCCTTGACGCCGCCCGCCGCAGCGAACCCGGTGCCGAGGCTGCGACCGAGCGCCAAATACAGCACGACGATCGGCGCGGAGTAGAAGATCGAGAACGCCGCGAGCTGGCCGTACGCCACCTGGCCGTACTGGGACGAGAACGTGTACAGGGTGACGGCTGCCGGGAGTTTCTCGGGGCTGAGCAAAAGCATGAACGGCACGAAGAAGTTGCCCCACATGCCCACGAACGTGAAAATCGTGGCGACGGCGAGGCCCGACTTCATGAGTGGAAGAACGACCGAGAGGATCGTGCGCACCACACCCGCGCCTTCCGTCCACGCGCTTTCCTCAATCTCGACGGGCACCGAATCGATGAACCCTTTCGTGAGGAAGATGGCGTAGGGAAGGGACGACGTGGCAAGGAACAGAATCGCGGCGGGCATCGAGTCCACGAGATTGACCTGCACAAACATCGAATACACGGGGATCATAATCGCCGTGATCGGCAGACCAGTGGAGAACAGGATGCCCATGAGAAGTGGGCGGCGGGCGCGGAAGCGGTAACGCGAGAACGCGTACGCGCACAGAACCGCGACTGTCATCGTGATAATCGTGGCAAAGCCGCACAGCACGAGCGAATTGAGAAGCGGGCGGAAAGTCGTTTGCTCGTTCCAGATTGCCTGGTAGTTGCCGAGGCTCCAGTTCTTTGGGGCCTTCACGGCGAGAGTCGCTTCGGTGTCGAAGGACGCGAGCACGACCCACAGAATCGGGATCGCGAAGCTCACGCTGATCAATGCGATGACGATGGATGAGAGAACGGATGCGAGGCGCCCGCGCGCCGTGTGCGGCTTGTCGAGGCGGTCGTTCTGCGCGCGAGTTTTCGTAGGGGCTGCGGTGGTCATCGCTTGTCCTCCTCGGGCAGAAGCTTCAGATAGATGAGTGAGGCGATCGCCCCGATCGCGAGCAGGATGAGGGCGATGGCGGTGCCGTAGCCGAGCTGGCCGTACGAGAACGCCTGCTCATACATGTACAGGGGAAGAGTTTGGCTGCGACCGGAAGGCCCACCACCGGTCATGATGAAGATCAAACCGAAAACGGAAAGGGTCTGCAGCGTAATGAGCATGAGGTTTGTGGCGATCGCGGTGCGCATGAGCGGAATGGTGATGCGCATCAGTCGCGTGAACGCCCCGGCGCCGTCAATCTCCGCTGATTCGTACACGTCCTTGGGAATCGACGTGAGAGCCGCCGAGTAGATGAGCATCGTGAACGCTGTTCCGCGCCAAATATTCGCGAATGACACCGCGAGGATCGGCGCGCTAAAGAGCCAATCCTGCCCGGGAAGCCCGATGCTCGTGAGGAGCGTGTTGAGGGAGCCCTGATCGGCGAAGAAGGTGTACAGGAGGTAGCCCGCGACGACTTCTGGGAGGATCCACGCGAGAATCACGACCGACGTGCCAATAAAGGTCACGATGCGGTTGGCCTTCTCCATGAGGAGTGCGAGAACCATGCCGAGGAGATTTTGGCCGATCACCGCGGATATCAGAGTGAAAATCAGGGTGAGGACGACGGCGTTCCAGAACCGATCGTCGCTGAAGGCCGTGATGAAGTTGTCCAGCGCGACGAACTCCACGGATTTCGCGTTCTCGCCGCGCACGGCTTTATTCGTAAACGCGAGATAGATCGAATAGACGATCGGGCCGAGCATGAAAATCGCGATGAGCACGAACGCGGGAACCATGAGGAGGCCGCGGCGGGCTGTGAGGCGATTGCCGAGCGGGCCTTGCTTACGCTTCGGTGCTGCGTGTGGCGGGGGAGTGGTCACGGTATCGACTGAAGTACTCATGCCTTACGCACCTCGATGTTTTCCTTGCCTACAAGCTCGGTGAGCTTGGAGTCGTACCAGGCTGCGGCCTGCTCGGGCGTTTTATCGCCCACCATCACGGTGTCCATCGCATCTTGGAGGGCGGAGGACACTTCAGGGTAAATCGCGAACGCGGGTCGGTAAAAAGCGGTCTCGAAAATGTCGGTGAAAAATCCGACGGTTGGCGAATAGGTCCGGTACTCCTCATTTTTCGCGACGTCTTTCCTTGTCGTGAGGTTGGCGGCACTTTTGTTGCGGTAGACGAGGCTCTCGAGTGTGCACAGTTCCTTAATGAGCTCGAAGGAAAGCTCGCGATCGCGCGCGTGCGTGGGGATCGTCCAACCCCAGCCGCCAGCGAGGGTCGTGGAGCCCGGGTCTTCCCCGTTTTGCGTGGGCATCTGTGCGAGGCCTACGTCGTCCTGCCAGGTGGGCCACGGCGCGGGGCCGTCTTCAGCCCACTGATTGGAAATCCACGAGCCGTCGATGAGGATCCCGAGCTTGCCTGAGGGGAATACCGTCGATTGGATCGCCTCGGCGATATTTGGGTCGAGGTGCTGGGAGACGGGAAGCGTGAGTTTTTCGTCGAACTGGCGTTTGTAAAACGTGAGCGCATCGATGAAGCCTTGTGACCCCGCGACCCACTTCTTCGTCTCGGGGTTGTAGAGCGTGTCCTTCGTGCCGTAGAGCAGCATCTCGAAGCCTTGCATCGAGGCTTTCTCACCCTGGGTTTTGCCGCAATACATGAACATGCCGGTTGCGTCGATGTTCGCGTCGCGAACCGCCGCGGCCGTCTGTGCGATCTCGTCCCACGTACTCGGCTGCCAGTCGGTGGGAAGCCCCGCTCTCTCGAACACCTTCTTGTTGTAGTAGATGCCGCGCGTATCGGTCTCGGTCGGCACGCAGTGCACGAGTCCCTCGGGGTCGACGGCCGCGGCTTGCGAAGCGGGATAGAGGTTCTCCCAACCTTCCCACCCCTTCACGAGATCGTCGATCGGTTGAATGTATCCGGCGGCAACGTCGGAGAGCAGGATGAAGGTGTCTTCGAAAACGAGATCGGGGCAGCTTCGCGGCGAGGACATGAGTAGTTCGTTCTTCGTGAAGTAGTCGTTCTCTGCCGCGACGATCGGCACGAGCTCGACGCTCACTTCTGGATGCGTTTTCGTGAACTCCGCGATGATCTTCGTGAGCCACTGCTTGAGGGTCGTACCCGAACCAAACTGCTGATAGGCGACCCTGAGCGTAGACGAATCGCGGTCACCCGAGCAGCCTGCGAGCATCGCGAGGGGGAGTGTGGTGGCGATTCCTCCGGTCACCTTCAGGAAGGTTCGCCGTGAGGATCGCTCCGTCACCTTGACTGATGGACGCATCGCGCGGCTCCTTTCATAGGACGAATTCGCCCGTATAGGTGGCTTCGCTTCCATACAGCGCACGCGTGAAGGCGCTGACCTTCGCGGACTGATCGCCGGGTTGAAGCTCGTACGTCACGAAGGCTCCGAAACCGTCGTCGACAGTGCGTCGCGCAGTCTTTTCAATTCCGTCCAGGGAAATTCCACTCGCCTTCGAAAGGTCGATCGCGGCCGCGCCGTAGCGCTCTTTCGGCAGTCCCGGGACGTCGAAAACGTTGTACTGGTTGTAGTACGGGTTCCAGGCGTAATCAACGAGCTGGCCCGCGCTGAGACCTCGATACTCGGCGTGCTCGGAACTCGGGCCGATGAAGTAGAACGAGATCACGCGGTTGGGCAGTCGCTTGCGCAGCGACGACAGCATCGCAAGGAACGAGAAATCATTCGGTTCGCCCGTGTCATTCTTGCCGTATTCGACCCATTCGTCGTCGAGATCGACGCCGTCGAGGCCGTAGCGGCGAACGGTACGCGAGACCTGTTTTGCGAAGTCGTCGGCTGCCTTGCGGTTCGGGAAGTTCGCGAGACCAGCGCCCTCGTGGTTGCCGAGGACGGAAAGGAGGACCTTGATGCCGCGCTGCTGGAGAGGGCGGATCGTGGTGTCAGCATTATCGAGGACTCGTTGAACATTCTCGTTCATGTGGAGATAGGCTTTTTCTCCGTCATAATTAATATTGGCGGCAAAAATCACGACGTAATCGAATGCCGGTGAGCCATCGGAAAGAACGTAGTTGCCAACGTTCAGAATCGAATTACTGTTGACCTCGATATAGGCGACCGAGGCAATCCTCGAACCGCGCCCGGGGCGATGCGGGTGTGCAAGTGCAGGTGACGCCAGCGACAACGCACCTATGGCGGCGGCAAAGGCGGCACTTCCGCGAAGAAGGGTGCGGCGAGAAAAAGGGCGATTCATGTCTCACTCCGTTGTAGACGTGTCTATGCCAGTCGCTCATCTATGGCGCGATTCACGTTCGAGCCTAGAGTGCCTACCTGGGAATGTAAAGGCGCGAAGCGGGCGCGGGGCGTGTTGCCTTGATGGTGAGACATGCGAGAAAGTAGAGGCGTCTCAGTTAAGAAACCGCCGTTGGTGGCGGCCGAAAACCCCGAGCGAAATGAGCGAAAAGTGACCCGCTTAGCGACCGTCGGAACCCCCCACCCCCAAGGCATCGAGCTTGCCCCCGACCTCCTCGAAAAAGTGGCTGCCCGCGTGCGCGAAGCGGCCGGCGATGACGTTGCCGAGGCAGTGGTGCGCTTTCTCGACAACACAGCTCGCACGACCGTGCGTAAGCGCGGAGCGAATGACACGTTCGTGATGACGGGCGACATCCCCGCGATGTGGTTGCGGGACTCGTGCGCACAACTTTCGCCACTCCTTCGCCTGGTCAGCGAAGACGAAACTCTCGGTGACCTGATCGGCGGCCTGCTCGCGACGCACTGGCGCATGATCCTCATCGACCCGTACGCGAACGCGTTCAACGAGGAGCCGAACGGCAAGCGCTGGGACGACGACGAACCCGCGCAGGGGCCGTGGGTGTGGGAGCGCAAGTTCGAGATCGACTCGCTCGCCTACCCCATCGACCTCGCCGCGCGCATGCTCTCGACCGGCAATACCTCCTGGATTACCGCCGATACGCTTCCCGCCCTCGACGCCGTTCTCACGGTGCTCGAGACCGAAACCGCTCATGAGGAGCGCTCCGAATACTTTTTCCGCCGCACCGATTGCCCCGCGCAGGACACCCTCGTGCGGGAGGGACGCGGGCGCCTCACCACGCCCTGTGGGCTCGTGTGGCAGGGTTTTCGCCCGAGCGACGATGCGTGCACGCTCGGCTTCAATATCCCGGGGAACCTGTTCATGGCGTCGGCGCTGCGCGCGGTGCCCGCACTTGTGGAGGCATGCGAGAAGGCTGGGTTCCGTGAGGAGCCGGGGGAGCAGGGTGATGGGGTCCGACGCTTGCCTCTCTCGCGCCGCGCCGAAGATCTGCGCGAGGAGATCCTCAAGGGGGTCGAGGCGCATGGAATTATGCGG
The DNA here is from genome assembly GCF_001678905.1 of Dermabacter vaginalis. Taxonomy (NCBI): domain Bacteria; kingdom Bacillati; phylum Actinomycetota; class Actinomycetes; order Micrococcales; family Dermabacteraceae; genus Dermabacter; species Dermabacter vaginalis. Next base: position 252,878 of record NZ_CP012117.1, read on the forward strand.
GATGAGGGTGCTACTCGGCTCTGGTACGAGGTCGACGGCGCCGGGGAATCGCTTTTCATGGACGATGCGAACGTGCCCTCACTGCTTTCGCTTCCGTATCTCGGCGTGGTTGAGGCCGATGATCCGCTTTACCTGGCGACCCGGGCCGCGGTGCTGAGCGAAAAGAACCCCTATTACTACGAGGGAACGGCGCTCGCGGGCGTGGGCTCCCCGCACACACCCGCGGGGTATGTATGGCCCATCGCGAAATCCGTCGAAGGCCTGACGTCGACAGACGTCAACGAGAAGCGTGCGATCCTCGAGCTACTGCTCGCCACGACCGGTGGGACCGGCTACATGCACGAGGGGGTTGACTGCAACGACCCCGCACAGTTCACGCGCGAATGGTTCTCGTGGTCCAACGCGATGTTTTGCGAATTGGCCCTCGACGTCGCGGGAGTGGAGAGGCCCGCGCTCATTCGCGAGCCACTGCTTTAGCCCTGAGTATTCGCGGGGAGTGTGTCGCGCGCGTGAAGCCGCGGGCACTCGAGCTCGCGCGTGCGCGGCCCCGGCCCCGGATTGTCGCGCATGTCGCGGAGGAGGTCGACGGCTGCTTCGCCCATGTCGGCGGGGCTTCGCTCGAGTGTCGAAACCGCGGGACTGCGCAGCGTGAGGCCTGGCGACGATTCCCATGACACCACGCCTGCATCTGCGGGAACGTTGATCTCGAGGTCTTGGAGCGCGCGCAGGGTTGCGAGCGTGAGGTCCTCGCTTTCGCACACGAACGTCGTCGCGGGGGTGAGGTCGAGCATCGAGACGAAATCGCGGATCGCGGCGTGGGCCTCGGTGATGCTGTTCGAGGGGATGCCGTGGTCGATCGCGGTGAGTCCCTCGCGGTGTCGCCTGAGGGCCGCGAGGCGCGCTTCGCCGTGGCTGTAGTGGGCGTGCGAATGGAGGTAGGCAACGCGCCTGGTTCCACGGGCGGCGAGGTCCTCGATGAGCGTGCCCATGACGAGGGCGTCATCGATGAACACCGAGGAGAACGGCTCGTTTGTGCCTGGTTTGCCAATAAACACGGTGGGAATTTCAAGCCGGTTCGTGAGCTCCGGCCGGGGGTCCTCGGGGCGTGGATTGACGAGGATGAGCCCGTCGACGCGGGACTCGCCGTGCCACTGGCGAATCGCCGTGAGCTCATCCTCGAAGCTCTCGACAATCTTGAGAACGAGAACGACGGGGCTTTCGGCGAGCATGCGTTCAACCCCCGCGATGAGCTGGAGAAAGAACGCGTCGCGTGCAAGTTCGGCATAGGGGGCGGTGATGATGAGCCCGAGCGCGTCAACGCGCGAAGTTGAGAGCGCCCGTGCTGCCCTGTTGGGACTCCAGCCCATGTCGTGGGCGATCGCCATGATTTTGTCGCGTGTAGGCTCGGCGACTCCCGGCCGCCCGTTGAGCGCGAACGAGACAGCAGTGTTAGAAACACCGGCTGCGCGAGCGATATCGGCGATAGTGGGGCGGGACATGCGTTCATGATACCTTTTGAGCTAAAGCGCTTTAGGTGGCGCGTGTGCATCAGTGACAACGAGGTGACGCGGTGAATCAACAGCATGCATGGGGCGCGAACTACACCCCCCGAAAGGGATGGTTCCACTCCTGGGCGAACCTCGACCTCGGCTCGGTCGAAAACGACTTTGCCACGCTTGCCGATCTCGGCCTCGACCACGTGCGCATTTTCCCCCTGTGGCCGCTCTTGCAGCCCAACCGCACCTTCATTGACACGAAAGCGATCGACGATGTTCTGGCCGTCACCGACGCCGCCGGAAGCGTGGGCCTCACTGTCTCCGTTGATCTCCTCCAAGGACACCTCTCGAGCTTCGATTTCCTGCCAGCTTGGGTGAGTACGTGGCACCGCCGCAACATCTTCACGGACCCCGACGTCGTGAGCGGCCAGCACACGCTCGCCCGCACCCTCGCGAGCGAACTCGTTACCCGCACACACGTTTCGGGTCTCACCCTTGGCAACGAAATCGGGCAGTTTGCGGCCCCACGGCACCCCGAGCGCCATGAGATTACCCCTGAAGAAGCCCACGGGTGGCTCGACGGCATGCTTGCCGAGATCCGCGGCGCCTTCCCGCGCGGATCCCACCACCATTGCTTTGACGACGACACGTGGTTCGTGGATGCCCACCCGTTCACGCCCCGGGCCGCGGTCGAACTTGGCGACTCCACAACCGTGCACTCGTGGATCTTTGGCGGTGCCGCCCAACGTTACGGTGTCGATGCACCTGAGCTTCCCCACTTCGCCCGTTACCTGCTCGAGGTTGCGGATTTGTGGCACAGGGTGAGCGGGCAACCGTCGGACCGCCCCGTGTGGCTCCAGGAGGTGGGCGCCCCCACCCCTTGGGTGAGCCCCGAGAACGCCGCCGATTTCCTCGAGGGGACCGTTCGCGCCGCTCTCGGGTACCGGAACCTCTCGGGTATCACCTGGTGGTGCTCGCATGATGTTTCGCGAACGCTTGCCGACTTCCCAGATCTGGAATATAGCCTGGGTCTCATCGACTCCAACGGCGAAGTGAAGCCCGCGGGCGAGCGCCTGCGGGAGCTCATTTCTCTCGAGAAAGCCGGCGAGCTTTCCGCGACCCCAACCTCGACGCAGAGCGTGATCGTGGAAGGGCTCAGGCCCGATGGATCGAACCGCTCCCTCACCAATACAGGATCCGATGTCTTCGGCGAATGGATGGACTTCGCTCGCCGTGGAGAGTACCGAAGCCTCGAGCTCGGATAACGCGAGCACCGTCGTTCGCCACACGCCCATCACGACCGTGCCCGCTTCCTACCCGATCGCGCCGCACACCCTCGACGAAAGGCCACCCGATGTTCAACAACCGCGCGCACAGTGAGGATCGAGTCCGACGGTTCCTCGCCGAACAACTCCCCGCGAGGCGCCACCTCGATACCGCGCCCGTCACGATCGAAGCGTGGGAGGTGCCCGGCGAGCCCGTGCCCTTCGCCGAAGCGAAAGCGCAAAACTATAGCCCCATCGAGGTCGGCGCGCGCTGGGGTCGCCCCTGGTCGACCCTGTGGCTGCACGTGACGGGTGAGGTCCCCGAGGAGTGGGTGAGCGACGACGAACGCGACATCGAACTCCAGCTCAACCTCTCCTTCACGAACATGCCGGGCTTCCAGGCCGAGGCGCTCATCTGGAATACCGACGGCACGACCGTCAAGGCGATCAATCCCTACAACCAGTACCTCACGCTCGAACCCGGCACCACGAGCTTCGAGTACTACCTTGAACTCGCCGCCAACCCCAATGTCGCCGGCGACTGGACGTTTGCCCCCACGACGCTCGGTGAGTGGGAGAGCGTGGGAGACGACCCGATCTACGACCTCACGGAACTTCGCCTCGCGTGGCGGTCGACAACCATCTGGGAACTCGAGCAGGACGTCGTTGCCCTGAGCGGCCTCATGCATGAACTGCCCGAGGACAGCACGCGTCGCCAGGACATCCTCCGCTGCCTCGACGATGCGCTTGACGTCGCCGATCCGGACGATCTGCACGCGACGGCTCACGACGCGCGCGAGGTACTGCGTCGCGAACTCGACAAGCCCGCCAATGCCTCCGCGATGACCGTGATCGCGACCGGCCACGCCCACATTGACTCCGCGTGGCTCTGGCCCGTGCGCGAGACCGTGCGCAAATGCGCGCGCACCTTCTCCAACGTGTGCTGGCTCCTCGAACATTACGACGACCTCACGTTCTCGTGTTCATCGGCGCAGCAGTACCAGTGGATCCGCGATTTTTACCCCGAGCTTTTCGAGCGCCTCAAGACACATGTCGCGAACGGTCGTTTCATCCCCGTGGGCGGCATGTGGGTCGAGTCCGACACAAACATGCCCGGCTCCGAAGCGATGGCCCGCCAGTTCATTCAGGGCAAGAGCTTCTTCCTTCGCGAATTTGGGCTCGAAACGACAGAAACCTGGCTGCCCGATTCCTTCGGCTATTCGGGCGCGCTCCCGCAGATCTGTGCGGCCGCCGGCAACACCAACTTCCTCACCCAAAAGGTCAGCTGGAACCAGTACTCGGTGTTCCCGCACCACACGTTCTGGTGGGAGGGCATCGACGGCACGACCCAGTACACGCACTTCCCGCCCGCCGACACCTACAACTGCCAGCTCACCGGCAAAGAACTCGCATACGTCGAGAAGAATTACAAGGACAAGGGCCGCAGCCACATCGCGCTCAGCCCGACCGGCTGGGGTGATGGCGGTGGCGGCCCCACGCGCGAGCAGCTCGCGGCGAGTCGCAGGGCCGCGAACCTCGAGGGTTCGCCGAAGGTCGAGTTCTCGAGCCCCACCGCATTTTTCGAGCGCAGCCGCGCCGAGTACGCCGATGCGCCCCGCTGGAACGGTGAGCTGTACCTCGAGCTGCACCGCGGCACGTACTCGTCGCAGATCCGGGGTAAGCAGGGCAACCGCCGAAGTGAAGCGCTCATGCACGACGTCGAGAAATGGAGCGCGCTCGCGGCACGCCTAGACGAGAGCTTTGAATACCCCTACGACGAGATCAACGAACTGTGGGAGAAGGTTCTCCTCCTCCAGTTCCACGACATCCTGCCCGGAAGCGCGATCGCCTGGGTACACAAGGAAACCGAGCACAACTACGAGGGCATCGCGGAGCGCGGCGAGGCGCTCGTAGAAAAGGCTCTCGACGCCATTGCGCGCGCTCGCGGCAGCGCGGGCGAGAGCGGCGGCGCGAGCGTGGGAGCGGGTGCCGTGACGTGCGAGGAGTCCGACGGCTGCTTCGCCCTCAGTAACGGTCACGTTTTCGCGCGGATTGACGGCGAAGGCCACCTCGTGAGCCTCCGCGCTGGCGAAAGCGGCCGCGAGCTCATTGCTCCCGGCGCCAAGGGCGCGCTGCTCCAGCTTCACCGCGATACCCCCAACGCGTGGGATTCGTGGGACATAGACGAGTTTTATCGCCGTGTTGGTAGGGACCTGGCAGCCGTCGGACCCGTGAGCGTGGAGCGCGAAGGCGAGGCGGTGCACGTGCGCACCACCTACGAGACTCGCACGGACGGCGTGCACACGAAGGAGCACCCGTACCCCGGAGCGCCCTCGAACGGGGCCGGCTCGAGGATCACGCTCACGTATGTGCTCGCCCCCGGCGCTAAGGGCCTCGAGATTGTGCTCGACGTCGACTGGCACGAGCGCAAGAAGGTTCTCAAGCTCGCGTTCCCGTTCGATCTGCGTGCATCGCACATGGCGAGCGAAATTCAATTCGGGCACATTGAGCGCCCCATCCCTGTGAATACGATCGATGACTTCGGTCGGTTCGAGACGTGCGCGCACCGCTGGGTGCGCATCCATGAGGGGGGCCAAGCTGGCGCTGCTGTGTCCCTGTCGAACGACTCGTCGTACGGCCACGACGTGCGCCGATGCCTTCGCGAGAATGACGGTGGAACGACGACGATCGTGCGCGCGACCGTGATCCGCGCCGCCGAGTTCCCCGATCCGCGCGCCGAAGAAGGCGAGTATCGGATGCGGTACTCACTCGTGCCCGGTGCGTCGATCGCCGAAGCGATCGACGAAGGTGTGCGCCTCAATCAGGTGCCGCGCGATATCGACGAGGACCTTGTTGGTGAGGCGCTTGCGCGCATCGAGGGCGAGGGCACGTCGCTGCGAATCCAGACGCTCAAGCTTGCCGAGGATCAGTCGGGCGACGTGATCGTGCGTCTGTACGAGTCCGAGGGCGTGCGCGGCGAAGGTACCGTCGTGGTTCCAGGCGCGAAGGACATCGTTGCCGTGGACCTCCTCGAGCGTGAGCTCACCGAGGAATCGGTGCTGCACTACCAGGCGCAGCGCGCCGAGGGGGAGCAGATCGAGGTTGCGGCGCGGCCGTTCCAGATCGTGACCCTCCGCGCCCGTTTTTAACTGGATTCCATAGGGGTTGTGGGGGTTTGAGCCCGCGGGTGGAGAGATCTGCCCGCGGGCCTTCAGTCTTCCGCGTGGCTGAGGAGGCATGTACACTTAACTTTAGCGGTTTAGTTATCACCGGTTCGGTGCCGCTCACGACATCTCAAGGAAGAGGTACACGGCAATGAAAACAACTCGTCGCGCGGTTCTCGGTGCGGGCGTGGGGCTCATGGGGCTCACCCTCGCGGGATGCGGTCTGAGCGGTGGCGGCGGCAGCGCCGAACAGGAGAAGGCCGCCAAGGAAGCCAAAGAGGGCAAGGTTGAGGGCGAGATTTCGTTCCAAACCTGGTCGCTCAAGAACGAAAAGTTCACCCCCTACTTTGAAGACCTCGTCGCGAGGTTCGAGAAGGAGAACCCCGGCGTCAAGGTGAAGTGGATGGACCAGCCGGGCGAAGGCTATGAGGACAAGCTTCTTGGGCAGGCAAACTCCGGTGCGCTCCCAGACGTCGTCAACGTTCCGCCGAACTTCGCGTACTCGCTCGCGAAAAACGGCATGCTCCTCGACCTCGCGAAGGCCGACGAGAAGCTCAAAGACGTGTACGTCGAGGGCGGCGTTAAGGCCTACGAAATGCCGGGAATCGACGGCAGCTATGGCTATCCCTGGTACCTCGGTACCGACATGTCCTGGTGGAACATCGATGCGCTGAGCAAGTTTGGCGTGAGCGAAGATTCGCTGCCCACAAACTTCGACGAGCTCTACGACCTGGCCATGGAAGCCGCCAAGCAAGGGGGATCCGCCCCGATCATCTCCTCGCTCCCCGAAATCATCATCACCTCTGGTGACGACGGCAAGTTCAACTTCAACACCGACGAAAACGTTGATTTCCTCCAGAGGTACGTGGAGCTGTACAAGGCCAAGGCCATGCCGGTCGAAGTGCTGAGCGATAACTACACGGGCAACGCTCAGCTGTATAAGCAGGAGAAAGTCCTCTGGACGACCGCGACCTCGAGCTACCCCACCGAGCTCAAGACCGATAACCCCGGCCTCATCGACAAGACTGTCGTGACGAAGCGCATGGGAGAGCCGCCACTCTTCGTGCAGGGCATTGCCGTATCGGCGAAATCGAAGGCTCCTGCCGCGGCGCTCGCCTTCGCGAAGTTTGCGACGAACACTGAGAACCAGATCGAATTCGTCAAGCTCGCACAGGGCTTCTTGCCCGGCACGAAAGAAGCGGCGGCGGATCCCAGCAAGTTCGCCGAGAAATCCGACATCGAGCTGCAGAACAAGGCTGTTGAGCTCGCCGCGGAGTCGATGAAGACCGCAGTCGACCCCACGAATGTCATGTGGACCGAAGACATGAAGACAAACATGGGCCAGCAAATGGCGCTCGCGATGCGTGGCGACATCACGGCGAAAGAGGCGCTCGACGCCGCCGTGAAGTACGGCAACGATCAGCTCAGCTGAGACCAAAGGTCGGGCGAAGCTCAAGGGGGCTTCGCCCGACCTTTTCACGCCTCATCGTTGGAAGGGAAGAAGTAGCGTGCATTCATACAAGTGGTACGTGCCGTGGCTCCTCGTGGGACCCGCGGTCCTGTGGGTCGTCGTATTTGCTCTCTGGCCGTTCGTCAATACTGTGGTCTTGAGTTTCACGAATGCGCGCCCACTCACGGGCGGAACCTTTGTCGCTTTCGACAACTATGCAGCGCTCTTTAGTGATTCGCGCGTGTGGACATCACTTGGGACAACGCTCCTCTTCACCGTCGCGTGCGTTCCCCTTCTGACGTTCCTGCCGCTCTTACTTGCCCTCCTCGTCCACCGCGTCATTCCCGGCATTTCGTTCTTCCGCACGACGTTCTATTTCCCGGTGATCGCGTCGGTCGTCGTCGTGGCCCTCATCTTCCAGTGGCTCTTCGACTCGCGCGGCGTGATCAACGAAACCTTGCAGTTCCTCGGCCTTGTCCAAGGGCCACTGCCGTTCCTGGCCTCGAGATGGGGCCTCATCTTCACGGCCGTCGTCCTCACCGTGTGGAAGGGCCTCGGCTACTACATGGTTGTGTACCTCGCGGCACTTGCCAACGTCGGCAACGAGCTCCACGAGGCCGCCGCCATGGACGGCGCGAGCGCCTGGCGCCGCTTCTGGTCGGTCACCGTGCCCGGCGTGCGCGGCGCCATGTTCCTCGTGAGCGCCCTCATCACCGTGAGCGGCATGCGCGTGTTCTCCGAACTGTACGTGCTCTCGAAAGGCTCGGGTGGACCCGGTGGCGAGGCGTCGTCGCTCGTGATGCTTGTCCAGCAGGTCGGCTCGGGCCTCAACGGCAGGCTCGGATACGCGTCAGCGCTCTCCGTGCTGCTGTTCCTCTTCACGGTGGGGCCGCTCATCCTCGTGGCCTACCTCAACAACCGGCCAGATTCGAACGCGCACTAAGGAATTGAAGGGCATGTCCACTCTTGAAACCGGGGCCGGCACCGTGAACCAGGAAGCCGTCGGAACCTCGCCTCGCACCTATCGCAACACGAACCGCCCGTGGCGCAGCAAGGAGTCAGGGGGGTTTCATAAGCCGACGCTTGCCGGGTTGATCGTGCGCTACGTTTTGCTCGTGGCGGTTTTCCTCGTGTCGGTGGGGCCGTTCCTGTGGCAACTCAGTACGAGCTTCAAAGGCCCGAGAGACCCGATCTACCAGTTCCCGCCGTCGCTCATCCCCAGCGATTTCACGCTCCACAACTATGTGGAGGTCGCCAACACTGTTCCGATTCTTGGCTACGCGTGGCATTCGCTCATCGTTGCCGTGACGCTGGCGATTGCGAATGTCGTGTTCTCGACCCTTGCGGGTTATGCCCTCGGGTGCCTCAGATTCAAGGGCAAGAAGATTGCTCTGGGGATCCTCTTTTCCACGCTCCTTTTGCCCGGCGAAGTAACGCTTATGAGCCAGTTCCTCACGATCAAATCGCTGGGCCTCGCCGACTCGCTCGCGGGCGTTGTGCTTCCCGGCCTGATCGGCGCAGTCAACGTCCTGCTCATGATGGCGGCGTGCCGCTCGATTCCGCCGGCGCTGCTCGATGCTGCCGTGATCGATGGTGCGAGCACCTGGCAGATCATCACGCGTGTGGTGTGGCCGAACGTTCGCGGCATGGCGAGCGTCGTTGCGATCTTCGCGTTCATCGGTGGGTGGGATGACTTCCTGTGGCCGCTGCTTGTGCTGAGCGATCCCGATAAATACACGCTCACCGTGGGTATGCAGTATCTCAACTCGAACTTCGGTTCGAACCCGCGCGTGATTGCTGCGGGCACCATGATTGCGCTCGTGCCGATTATTATCTTCTTCGCCGTATTCCAGCGTTTCTTCTTCAAAGGAGTGGAGGACGGCGCCGTCAAGGGATAGCAGTCCATGCGCCGCACGCGTTCGTGTACTCCTGATCGTCATCAGCGCCGGAATCGGTAAGCTGGGGAGACCTCGCCGGGGCCCGTGCCTTGAAAACGAGGTAACCCCAGCCGAGAGGACCGGTTGGCCCACGAGCGAGAGGATTGCGGCCATGCACCCACCCGTGACGGTCACGAGCGAAATTCCACGCCGCGGGTTTCTCAGGGTTGCGGGTGGTGCCGCTGTGGCGCTTCCCCTCGGGATGCTCGCGGGCTGCGGAACTGAGCGCGACGCCTCGACACTGCGAATAGCTTTCCAGCAGTTCGGCTCCGACACGAACCTCCAGCGGTGGCTCGCGGGGGTTGCGGAGGCGTTTACCGCGAAAAACCCGGGCACGAGCGTTGAACTCGTGCCGATCGTTGCCGCGACGAACGACTACTTCACGAAAAACGAGCTGCTCATGGCCTCGCCGCGCAGCTGCCCCGACGTTGTCTTCGAAGATTCCTTCATTCTCCAATCCGACATCGCCGCCGGCTACCTCCAACCGATCGACGATCTCGTTGAAGCGTGGGAAGCCTGGGAAACCTTCTACCCGGCCTCCAAGGAGGCTGCCAAGGACCCCGAGGGGCGCGTGCACTTCATTCCCACGGAGACGGATACGCGCGGCATCTACTACAACAAGAGAGTGTTTGAGAAGGCGGGGCTTCCCACCGAGTGGCAGCCGCGTACGTGGGACGACATTGCCGAAACCGCCGCGGTGATCCGCGACGCGAACATCGGTGCTACCGGGATGTTCATGTTCTGCGGAAAGGCCCAGGGGGAGACGGCCTCGATGCAGGGGTTCGAGATGCTCCTGTATGGCACAAAAGACACGCTCTACAACCCCGACACACAAAAATGGGTCGCGGGCTCGCAAGGGTTCATCGACTCTCTCGCGTTCTTCAAGCGCCAATTTGATGAGGGCCTTACGCTGCCCGTTGCCCGCCATTTCGACCCCAACCTCATGGATGCCGTGCAAGCCACGATGTTCCCCGAGGGAGAACTCGGCATTCTCGTGGACGGCTCGTGGATTTCATTTCTCTGGGCCGAGGGGAGCCTTGCACCGTGGCCCACGTGGCCCGAGGACGTTGGCGTTGCTGCCATGCCCACCCAGCACGGCGAAACCCCGGGTTCTACGACGCTTTCTGGTGGCTGGGGCTGGACGATCCCCACGCACGCTCGCGACCGCGACATGTCGTTCGAGCTCATTAAAGATCTGTGCTCGCTCGAGAAACAGGTGCAGCGGAATATCTCCGGCGGCACTCTCACCACGAGAAGGGACGTCGCGATGAACGAGGAGTACAGGTCATATTCGCCGACCGTCGGATTCTTCACCGACATGCTCGAATCTGCGTACTACCGCCCGGCGTTCGCGGTCTATCCCGAAGTGTCGACCGCCCTCCAGGACACGATGGACACCGTGATGGTGGGCGACAAAACCCCCGAGCAGGCTGCGAAGTGGTACGACGCGAAACTCATCGAGCTCGTGGGTGAGGAGAACGTCGAAACCCGCAAAGCCTGAGCGTCGAGGGAGTAGTTGCCGCCGCTCATGAGGGAGTGGGCTAGGATTTCACCGCGCCCTCGGCGATACCCGCGATGAACTGCTTCGCGCCAATGATGAACACGATGATGAGCGGCACGACCGCGATCAGAGCGGAGGCCATGAGCATGCCGTAGTCGCTTCCGTGGGCTGTCTTGAGCTGGCTCAATGCGACCTGGAGCGTGAGTTTATCGGGGTTCGTGAGCACGATGAGGGGCCACATGAAGTCGTTCCATGCGCCGATGAAGGTGAACATGCCAAGGAAGGCGAGGGCCGGCCTGATGAGCGGGAGGCACACGTGGCGGTACTGGCGCAGGAAGCCACAACCGTCGATGCGCGCGGCCTCGAGAAGCTCCGTTGAGATGGAGTTCGTGGCGTACTGCCGAAGCCAGAACACGCCGAACGCACTCGCGAGCGACGGGAAGATCAGGGCCTTGAGGTCGCCGGTCCAACCGAGCTTGCTCATGAACAGGAACTGCGGGATGCTCGCGAGCTGGGCCGGCAGAAGGAACGTGGCCATGATGATGAGGAAGAGGCCTTTTTTGCCGGGGAACTCGAACTTCGCGAAGGTGAATGCGGTGATCGACGAGATGAAGAGCCCGAGCACCGTCACGGACAGGGCCACGACCAGGGTGTTGCCCATCGCCGCCCAAATGTTGATCTTCGAGGTGATGGTCTCGATGTTGGTGCCGAGACGATCGCCGGGAAGCACATCCGGCGGGAACTTGAAGATCGCGGACGACGGGTGGGTCGCGAGAATGAACATCCAGTAGAACGGGAACAACGAGACGAGCGCACCCGCCGTGAGCGCAATGTATTTGAGGATCGTGGTGATCCGGATCGGTTTGCGGCGGCGCACAATCGTGTTCGTATGAGTCTGAGCTGTCATGTCGAGGCGCCCCTTAGTCCTTGCGCTCGCGGGTCACGAGCCAGTTGATGATCGAGAAGAACATGACGACAACGAAAACGCCCCACGCGATCGCGGCGCCGTAGCCGTAGCGGTTCTCTTGGAAGGCCACCGAGTAGAAGTACATCACCATGGTGAGACCAGAGTTGTTGATGCCGCCCGCGCTTGCTGCGCCTCCGGAGTTCGAGGAGGTCAGCACCTGCGATTCGGTGAAGCTTTGGAGTGAGCCGATCGTCGACATCAGGGTGACGAACAGGATGATCGGCCGCAGCTGGGGCAGGGTGATGCGGAAGAAGATCTGCCACGAGTTTGCGCCGTCGAGGGCGGCGGCTTCGTAGAGGGATTTGTCGATCGCTTGGAGGCCGGCGAGGATAAGCAGCGCGTTGTAGCCCACGAACGCCCAGGTCGTGAGGCATGAGATCGCAATCTTGATGCCCCATTCGGTTTGAAGCCACGCGATGTTCTCGAAACCGAACACGTTGATGATGGCGTTCGCGATACCGAATTGGCTCGAGAAGATCGAGCTGAACAGCATACCCATCGCGACCATCGACGTGATGTTTGGGATCAGGTAGATGACCTTGTAGGTCGTCGAGAACCTGAGGGTCGAGTTGAGCATGAGCGCGAGGATCGTCGCGAGAACGAGGGTGGGCACGGTGCCCATGACCCACAGGATCAGGGTGTTGACGAGGGATTTGTAGAAGAGGGGATCGGAGATCAGGTACTTGAAGTTGGTGAAGCCGATCAAGTCGAAGTCGCCCAACCCCGACCAGTTCGTGAACGCGAGCGCCATCGTGAAAACGACCGGCATCGCGCCGAACACGAAAAAGAAGAAAAAGTACGGCGAGATGGCCAGGTATTGCGGCAGCGCCTTTTTGATGCGCGTCCCGAGTGGCCGGGGTTGGGGATTGCTCATATCTGTTACTTCACCTTGATGCCGGCCTGTTCGGCGATGCGCTTAGCGGCCGTGACCGCGTCCTTCCACGCCTTTTCAGGATCCTTGCCTGTCGATTCGATTTGTTCGAGCTCTGCAGTGAACGGTGCGATGACCGATTCGGAGTTCGGGTCTTCATACAGCGGGCGAACGGTTTCGGCGGCGGCGCTGAAGACCTCCGCGGCTTTTTGGCCGCCGAGGAATTCAACGGCACCGTCGACTTCGGGCATCGAGTGCGCCTCGGGTGCGGCGGGGAAGTTGCCGCTGAAGGTGTACTCGACTGCCTGGTTCTTCGCGTTGAGGATGAAGGAGATGAGCTCGAACGACTTCTTCGGGTCCTTCGCGCCCTTCGGGATTGTCAGGAACGAACCGCCCTGGTTGACGGCCTCACCGGGGTGCTTGCACACGCGCCACTTGCCGGCAGTTTCGGGGGCGTCGACTTTCATGTCGGCGAGGTGCCAGGACGCGCCGAAGTCGGCGGGGAGGCGCCCCTCGTTGACGGCTGCCGCGGAGTCAGCGCTCTGCGAGTCAAGGGCGGCATTGATACCGGCAGCATTCGCCTTGACCGAGAGATCCCAGGCCTTGCGGATGTGGTCCTGATCGCCGATGAACATCTGGTTCTCGTCGATAAAGCCCTTGCCGCTTTGACGGTACGCGGTGCTGAAAATGCCGGAGCTGTTACGGATCAGGTAAGTGCCGGGTTTCTTGGAGATGAGTTCCTTGCCGAGTTCGAAGTAGGCGTCCCATTCGCGAATCGCGGCTTCGAGCTCGGCGGGTTCGGAGGGCAGGCCCGCTTCTTCGAATACGTCGATGCGGTAGAAGAGGGCGGTGGGGCCGATGTCGATCGGGATGCCGAGCTGCTTGCCGTCTTTCGAGGTGGCCTGCTGCCACTTCCAGTCGAGGTAGTTGCCTTTGATGTCTTTCGCGCCGAGCTCGTTGAGATCCTCGAAGTAGTCGGTCTTCGAGAGGAAGAAGGCGATGTCTTCACCCTTGACGCCGGTGATGTCGGGAAGGCCGGAACCGGCGCTGAAGGTGGTCGTGAGCTTCTGCTTGAAGTCGCCGCCGATGACATTTTGGCGGAAGTTGATGTCGGGGAACTGTTCTTTGACGGCCTTGAGGGTGTCCTCACTGAAGCCCTCGGGCCAGGTCCACAGAGTGAAGTCCTTGTCGCTGCCTCCGCCCGAAGCGGAGCCAGATTTACCGGTGGAGCAGCCCGTGAGGGCGAGAGCGATGGGGCCGAGGGTGAGCGCGCTGGCGCCCAGAAGCGAACGGCGTGAGATATCCATGGAAAACTCCGTAATTCAGAAAGCGCGAGGTTATGGGAGCTCCTGAGTCCGCAGCCGTCGCGAACACAGAGCACCGAACCTTACTTCCGGGTATTGATGATGTGAAAATCCGCGGGGATATAAAGCTATCCACACGTGTGGGGTGATGAAATATGTGCGCCCCGCCGACGGTGGCAGGGAGGGCGGCAGTGCCCCATTTCGCTGGCTCCGCTGCCCGTTCGAGTATAGCGCGCGAGCGGGGGACTTTCGCCCGCGCGCCGTGCGTGGTGCGGCGCGGGAGTGGCACACCGGGCGAGGCGACCTCGACGAGCATCGACGTAAAATGCAGGCGCCCTCCGACCCTGACCGGGCTCAGGCTGCCTCGCTACCGTGGAGGCATGAGCGACCTCCTCCCGAACCCCTACTTCTACCAGCAACTGCCTACCCTCTTCAGCTCGGGTGCGGCCGTGATCCGCGACGAGCGCGGTCGAATCCTCGTGGAAAAGCCGAACTACCGCGACCACTGGCTCTTGCCGGGCGGAGGCGTGGATGCCGGCGAGGACGCGCGAGAGGCAACCGCCCGGGAGCTGCGCGAAGAACTCAACCTCGATCTTCCGGTCGGCCGGCTCCTTTCGGTGAGCTGGGTGCCGTCGAGCGCCGCTTACGGCGCCCCGATGGGGGTTCATTTCGTGTTCGATGCCGGGGTGGTTCCCGAGGCGGAGCTTCGCGATCGAGTGCATCTGCAGGAGGAGGAGCTGGAGGCGTGGGATCTCATCGACCCACGGGACGCCGCGATTCTCTCGCCGTGGGGCGCCGAGCGCGTGTGGCATGCTCTCGATGTTCTTGAAGGCCGCTCGGAGGTCGATCTCTTCTCGGTCAAGAAAGGCGGGAACGCGGAAGCACCGTAAAGACCTCAGGAGCGCCGCGAGATGGGCGGGCGTCGGAAATTCCGACGGTTGCCGCGCTTACGGTGAGGGCTTTGGTGGAGGGGTGTGCTCGAGCGAGACGCTACTTCAGGGCGCCCTCGGCGATGCCGGCGATGAACTGCTTTGCGCCGATGATGAACACGATGATGAGCGGCACGACCGCGATCAGAGCGGAGGCCATGAGCATGCCGTAGTCGCTTCCGTGAGCGGTCTTGAGCTGGCTCAATGCGACCTGGAGCGTGAGTTTATCGGGGTTCGTGAGCACGATGAGGGGCCACATGAAGTCGTTCCACGCGCCGATGAAGGTGAACATTCCAAGGAACGCGAGGGCTGGCCTGATGAGCGGGAGGCACACGTGGCGGTACTGGCGCAGGAAGCCACAACCGTCGATGCGCGCGGCCTCGAGAAGCTCCGTTGAGATGGAGTTCGTGGCGTACTGCCGAAGCCAGAACACGCCGAACGCGCTTGCGAGCGACGGGAAGATCAGGGCCTTGAGGTCGCCGGTCCAACCGAGCTTGCTCATGAACAGGAACTGGGGGATGCTCGCGAGCTGGGCCGGCAGAAGGAACGTGGCCATGATGATGAGGAAGAGGCCTTTTTTGCCGGGGAACTCGAACTTCGCGAAGGTGAATGCGGTGATCGACGAGATGAAGAGCCCGAGCACCGTCACGGACAGGGCCACGACCAGGGTGTTGCCCATCGCCGCCCAAATGTTGATCTTCGAGGTGATGGTCTCGATGTTGGTGCCGAGACGATCGCCGGGAAGCACATCCGGCGGGAACTTGAAGATCGCGGACGACGGGTGGGTCGCGAGGATGAACATCCAGTAGAACGGGAACAGCGAGATGAGCGCGCCGATCGTGAGGGCGACGTATTTCAGCACGGTCGAAAGGCGAATGGGCTTTCGCCTGCGTGGAACCGCGTTCGCGAGGGGCTTTGCTTGCGTGGTCGAACTCATGACGTTGCTCCCCTAGTCCTTTTTCTCGCGCGTGACGAGCCAGTTGATGATCGAGAAGAACATGACGACAACGAAGACGCCCCACGCAATCGCGGCGCCGTAGCCGTAGCGGTTCTCTTGGAAGGCCACCGAGTAGAAGTACATCACCATGGTGAGACCAGAGTTGTTGATGCCGCCCGCGCTTGCTGCGCCTCCGGAGTTGGAGGAGGTCAGCACCTGCGATTCGGTGAAGCTTTGGAGCGAGCCGATCGTCGACATCAGGGTGACGAACAGGATGATCGGCCGCAGCTGGGGCAGGGTGATGCGGAAGAAGATCTGCCACGAGTTTGCGCCGTCGAGGGCGGCGGCTTCGTAGAGGGATTTGTCGATCGCCTGGAGGCCGGCGAGGATAAGCAGCGCGTTGTAGCCCACGAACGCCCAGGTCGTTAGGCATGAGATCGCAATCTTGATGCCCCATTCGGTTTGAAGCCACGCGATGTTCTCGAAACCGAACACGTTGATGATGGCGTTCGCGATACCGAATTGGCTCGAGAAGATCGAGCTGAACAGCATACCCATCGCGACCATCGACGTGATGTTTGGGATCAGGTAGATGACCTTGTAGGTCGTCGAAAACCGGAGGGTCGAGTTGAGCATGAGGGCGAGGATCGTCGCGAGAACGAGGGTCGGCACGGTGCCCATGACCCACAGAATCAGGGTGTTGACGAGGGATTTGTAGAAGAGGGGATCGGAGATCAGGTACTTGAAGTTGGTGAAGCCGATCAAGTCGAAGTCGCCCAACCCCGACCAGTTCGTGAACGCGAGCGCCATCGTAAACACCACGGGCATCGCACCGAACACGAAAAAGAAGAAAAAGTACGGCGAGATGGCCAGGTATTGCGGCAGCGCCTTTTTGATGCGCGTCCCGAGTGGCCGGGGTTGGGGATTGCTCATATCTGTTACTTCACCTTGATGCCGGCCTGTTCGGCGATGCGCTTGGCAGCCGTGACTGCATCGCTCCACGCCTTTTCGGGGTCCTTCTTTGTCGATTCCACCTGCTCGAGTTCCGCGGAGAAGGGGGCGTTCACTGCTTCCGAGTTCGGATCCTCGTAGAGCGGGCGCACGGTTTCGGCGGCAGCGCTGAAGACCTCCGCGGCCTTCTGACCACCGAGGAATTCGACCTCACCGTCAACTTCAGGCATGGCGTGAGCCTCGGTGGCTGCGGGGAAGTTTCCGCTGTGCTTGTACTCGAGTGCCTGGTTCTTCGCGTTGAGAATGAAGGAGAGGACCTCGAACGATTTCTTCGGATCCTTGGCGCCCTTCGGGATTGTCAGGAACGAACCGCCCTTGTTCACGGCCTCACCCGGGTGCTTGCACACGTGCCACTTGCCGGAGGTCTCGGGAGCGTCCGACATGAGATCGGCGAGATGCCATGAAGCTCCGAAGTCGGCCGGAAGGCGTCCCTCGCTCACTGCTGCCGCTGAGTCGGTGGTCTGTGCGGCGAGCGCGCCGTTGATGCCGGCAGCGTTGGCCTTGACCGCGAGATCCCACGCGGCACGGATGTGCTCCTGGTCGCCGATGAACGCGCCGTTTTCGTCGATGAAGCCCTTACCGGCCTGACGCCAAGCCGTGCCGAACACGCTGGCCGTGTTGCGAATGAGGAAGGTACCGGGCTTCTTCGCAATGAGTTCCTTGCCGAGTTCGAAGTACTCATCCCACGAGCGGATCGCGTTCTCGAGCTCCGTGGGATCGGAGGGAAGGCCCGCCTCTTCAAACACATCGAAGCGGTAGAAGAGGGCGGTGGGGCCGATGTCGATCGGGATACCGACCTGTTTGCCGTCTTTCGAGGTGGCCTGCTGCCACTTCCAGTCGAGGTAGTCGCCCTTGATGTCTTTCGCGCCGAGCTCGTTGAGATCCTCGAAGTAGTCGGTCTTCGAGAGGAAGAAGGCGATGTCCTCGCCCTTGACGCCGGTGATGTCGGGAAGGCCGGAGCCGGCACTGAAGGTCGTCGTGAGCTTCTGCTTGAAGTCGCCACCGATGACATTTTGGCGGAAGTTGATGTCGGGGAACTGTTCTTTGACGGCCTTGAGAACGTCGTCACCGTAGCCCTCGGGCCACATCCACAGGATGAACTCGTTGCTGTCGCCGGCGCTTGACCCGGAGTTGCTTGTCGAGCAACCGACGAGAGCCAGTGGGCCAAGCGTGAGCGCGCTGGCTCCGAGGAATGAACGACGGGAAATATTCATTGAAAACTCCAAGTAAGCCTCGGTGGGATGCGCCGTGGATGATTCCTGTACGGCCGCGTTGCCGTGCCAGTCAATACCCGTGCGGTTAACGTCAAGTAAATGGAAAATGATGACGTAAGTAAACTTTTATCGATGCGGTTTGCGCCGACCGAAGAGTGCACTGTCTTCGAGCTAGGCCTCCGGCGTGTTTTCCCCTGTCATGGGGGTTTTTCTGGGTCGGTGCGTGAGATGCCCGGTCGTGCCTCATCGAAAGCGTGGTTTCTTCCCAGGGGTAAAAGGTCATTAGGTGTGCGTTTAGTTACACGAGGTGTTTTTGTGGCTGATAGGCTCGCTGCGTGCGCGGTTTAGCTATGGTGCTGGCCGTGAAACGAGGGCGATGTTCTGGAGGGTGGAATGTTTGACGATTCAACGCTTGTGGAGGACCGCATCGAGCGTCTCCACGAGAGGCTGGGCAAGGAGCTCTTCAGGGTTCTCGCGCCCGTTCACGTCACCGCGTGGAAGGCGCCGGGTGAGCCCGTTGACTTTGCAACGGCAGCGGGCGCGAGCTATACCCCGATTGCCTCGGGGGATCGCTGGGGGCCGGCGTGGAGCACGTGGTGGTTCAAGCTTTCGGGCACGGTTCCCGCCGAGGCGAAATCTGAGCGCGTGCAGCTGCGCGTGGACCTCGGCTTCGAGGGGGATTGGGCTGGCAATCAGTCTGAAGGCCTCGCCTACACCACCTCGGGCACGCCGCTCAAGGGCGTCAACCCCATGAATCGCCTCATCCCACTCACGGGCAAGGGCCTTCCCGAAACGATCGCGAAGGCGGGCGAGAGTCTTCTCGACGAGAACGGGAATGTGGACCTCTTCATCGAGTCCGGCGCCAATCCCAACATGGGTGACTACATGAACAACCCCACCGATCTCGGGGATCTCTCGACTCGCCCCGATAAACCCGTGTGGACGTTCGGTGGTGCTGACCTCGTGGTGCGCAACGAGAGCGTGTGGCACCTGTGGCTCGACATCGAGGTGCTCTGGGGCACCCTCAAAGAGCAGCCCAAAGACTCGACTCTTCGCGCGACCCTCCTGCGCACGCTCGAAGAGGCGGCCGACATCGTCGATGCCGAGGGTATCCACGAGGGTGCCGACGCCGCCCGCGCCCACCTCGCGCCCGTGATCGCGAGTGGTGCCGGAGCCTCCGCCCAGGTGATGAGCGCCGTGGGACACGCGCATATCGATTCCGCGTGGCTGTGGCCCTTGCGTGAAACGCGCCGCAAGGTCGCACGCACCTTCTCGAACGTCCTTGCCCTTGCCGAGGACTACCCAGAATTCACCTTTGCGTGCACGTCGGCGCAACACTACGCATGGCTCAAGAGCGGCGCACCGGCGCTGTTCGAACGCGTGAAGGACTCGATCGCGAAGGGTCAATGGCACCCGGCGGGCGGAATGTGGGTCGAATCCGACACCAACCTCCCCGGTGGCGAAGCCCTCGTTCGACAGTTCACCGTGGGGCTTAACTGGATGGAGCGCGAGCTCGGAGTTGCCCCCACGTGCACGTGGCTTCCCGACTCCTTCGGGTACACGGGCGCTCTCCCGCAGATTGCGAGATTGAGTGGCATGACCACGTTCTTCACGCAGAAGCTCAACTGGAGCCAAACGAACACGCTCCCGCACCACACCTTCTGGTGGGAGGGGATCGACGGCACCCGCATCTTCACGCACTTCCCGCCCGTGGACTGCTACGACTCGATCGTGAGTCCCGAAGAGGTCTACAAGGCCGGACGCAACTTCAAGGAGAAGGGGCGCGCGAAGCGTTCACTCCTCCCATACGGCTACGGCGATGGTGGCGGCGGTCCCGTCGCGGAGATGGTCGAGCGCGCACGGCGTTTCGCCGATATGGAAGGGGCGCCGCGCCTCGAGTTCGATTCGCCCGACGGCTTCTTCGACAAGGCGCGCGAAGAGTACCCGAACGCTCCCGTGTGGAGTGGCGAAATGTACCTCGAGTTCCATCGCGGCGTGTACACGTCGAGCGCCGAGCTCAAGCGCGGCAATCGCGAAGTTGAAGCGAAGCTCGCCGTTCTCGAATGGCTCGGAGCCCTCGCGACCGAGCGCGGAATCGACTACCCGCTCGACGAGGTCGAAGAGCTGTGGCAGCGCGCCCTCCTTCTCCAGTTCCACGACATTCTGCCCGGCTCGTCGATCCACTGGGTCAACCGTGAGGCACGCGCCGAGTACGAGGCGCTGCGCACCGACATCGAACGCCTCATCGACTCGCTCTTCACCTCCCTCGCAGGTGAGCACAAGAGTCAGGTCGAGGTGCGCGAGGGCGGCCACGGTCAGGCCGCGGGGCTCGCGGGCTCCGAACCCACCGTTCTCAATCCCTCGCCCGTGGTTCGCCGCGAGGTGTGGGAGCATTCCGACGGTTGCTCCCTCATCGAGGTTGCTCCATTTTCCGCTGCACCTCTCTCCTCGGTTGAGGTGGAGCCGGAGAACCCCGTGACGTGTGAAAAGCGCGAAGGTGGCACCGTGCTCAACAACGGCCTCGTGGAGGTTGTGATTGACGCAAACGGTCTCGTGTCGTCCCTTCGCGACCTCGAGGTAGGCGGCCGGGAGTTGCTTGCTCCGGAAGCGAAGGCGAACGCGCTCAGTATCCACCCGGACTTCCCGAGCTGCTTCGATGCGTGGGAGCTCCAGCACCAGTACAAGCGAAGCGAGACCGTGCTGAGCGAGGCACTCGAGGTGAAGGTCGTACGCGACACGCCTTGCACGTCATGCGTCGAGGTGCGCCGCGCGCACGGTGATTCTACGTTCACGCAGCGGATCACTCTCGAGGCCGATTCGCGCGCGGTCGATTTCGAGGTGCACGTCGATTGGCGCGAGAAGCATCGCGTTCTCCGCGTGGGCTTCCCGCTTGCGCTCAATGCCCGCACGGATCGTTCGGAGATCCAGTTCGGGCATATCGATCGTGCAATTGCGAAGAACACGTCGTGGCAGGAGGCGCAGTTCGAGGTGAGCGGTCACCGCTGGGCGCTCCTCGAGGAGCCCGGCTACGCGGTCGCATTCGCGAACTCGCAGACCTACGGTCATGACGTGCGCGTACTCGATGCACCCGGCAATGAGAGGCGCGGCGGCGTGGCGTTCGGCTACACGCTCTTGCGCTCCGCTACGGCGCCCGATCCCGAGGTCGATCTCGGTGAACATACGCTTCGCTACAGCCTTGTGTGCGACGCGGGCCTCGAAGAAGCACATGCGGCCGGGCTTCGTCTCACGCAGCCGCTTCGCGAAGCAACGCCCGGTTTCGAAGTCTCCCCCGTCGCAAGCATCGACCTCCACGAGGGCGACACGCTCGCCTTCATTGACGCCGTGAAGCCCGCCGACGATGGCTCGGGGGACCTCATCGTGCGCCTGCACGAAGCCGAGGGACGCACGGGCAAAGCCCACGTGCGCTTCGCCACCGCACCACGCGAGGTTCATGCAACGAACCTCCGCGAAACCGACACACCTGAGGCCGCGCCAGGCCTCACAGCATGCAGCGAGGATTCCTCGCTCTACGAAGTATCGATGCACGAATTCCAGATTGTGACCTTGAGGGTGGCACACGCATGAAACTCCTGCTTATTTGCCTCGATGGTGTGAGGGCCGATGTGGCCCTTCCCGAATTCGTGGCGGCCGATCCGCACTTCGCGAAGCCCGATCATGACGCGGATCCCCGATTCCGTGCCGTGAACGATGCGGGTGAGCCTGCCGTCGGACCCCACGACCCCCCGCTCGACCGCACCCTTCCCCTTGATGAGGCCCCGAAGAACCTCGCGCCCACGCTCGCGCGCCTCGCGCGCGGCGACGACCACTCGGGCGGGCGCATCACGCCCATGTGGATGACCCCGCCCACGGATTCCGCGCCGGGGTGGTCGTCGATCCTCACGGGTTCCACTCACGAGGAATGCAACGTGTGGTGGAACGAGTTCGTGGGGCATGACCTCGCGCGCCATCCCGACATCCTCTCGCGCGTGTACTTTGCGAACCCTGCCGCACGCACGCTCGCTGCGGCTACGTGGGAGGCATTTTGCGCCCCTCACGGGCTTGGGCCGCTTCTTCAGCACCGCATGGACCAACAGCGCACCGGCCAGCACCAGACGTTCCACCCCGACCTCAACGACGGTCTGGACAGCGCAGACGATGACGTTGCGCACTGGGCGACGTGGAAGCTTCTCCACGAAGGTCCCGATGCGGCCGTCGTGTATTTCGAGGGCGTCGACGGTGCGGGCCACGCGCACGGTGCCGAGTCGGAACAGTATCGAGACGCGATCCGCCACGTCGATGAACTCACACGCCACCTCGTCAAAGCCGTGGCTGAGCGCCACGAGCAGCTCGGCGAGGACTGGCTCGTGGCCGTCACGACCGACCACGGCCACAAACCCGAAGGCGGCCACGGTGAGGATGAAGTGGAAGTGCGCCGTAGCTTCCTCATCACGCACCGCTTCGGCGCGCCCCTGCCCGCTGTTCTCACCTCGCGCGACGTGCTCCATAGCGAGCAGGTCATGTGGGATCTCCTCGATGCCATGGGCGTGAGCCAGGGCAGCTACGACTCCGAAAACGTGGGGGTGCTCCGCGACATCGAGCAGGTGGGCCCCACGCGCAACCTCGCCTTCGAGTGGTGAAAGCGACCGTGGTGGAGGCACTTCCGGGCAAGGTTGCCGGCGTCATTTTCGACATGGACGACACGCTTTTTGATTCCGAAAAAGCGTGGCACGAGGCGGCCGCGGCTCTCTGGCGCGAGGCCGGTGGGGTTTTCCGCGGCCACGATGATCGCGGCGGCACCGTCGAGGATGTCGCCAATGACTACCTCGACGAATTCGGGTTCGAGGGCGCGCGCGAGGACCGGATGGCGGAGGTGTGCGCTCGGATCGAGGCCTCGATCCGCGAGCGGCTTCGAACCGACCTCGAGCCCATGCCCGGCGCCGATGCACTAACGTCGCGTCTTGCGCGGGTCATGCCCATCGCGATCGGCTCCAACTCACCTCAGGCCATCGTCGAGCAGTGCGTGCATGCGGTTGGCTGGCAAGACCGTTTCAAAGCTGCTCTCGGTGTCAATGAGGGCATGAACCCGAAGCCGGCCCCCGACCTCTACGTCGAAGCTGCAAGGCGTCTCGGCGTCGATCCACGCGACTGCGTCATCTTTGAGGACTCGCCCACGGGTGCCCGTGCCGCGGTCGCCGCGGGCGCCTTTGTCGTGACGATTGGCGAGGCTGCGCGCGGAATTGGCTCAGCGGCGGTCGATACGCTTGAACACGACCTGATCACCTCGTGGACACCGGAGAAGCTGACATGAGAACACTCATCCCCGAACCGACCACCGTGCGCGAAATGGGCGGCGAGTTTGCCCTTCCTTCGCCCCTCCCGATCGCGGGTGGTGGGAACGCCGCGGCGTACCTTGCCGAGCGCCTTGGTCGTGCCGCGGGCGTGCGCGTGAGCGAAGGTTCTGGAGGCATCGAGTTTGCCCACGATCCCTCGCTCGGCGAAGAGGCTTACCGCATGCGTGTGAGCACCGAGGGCATCCGCATCGAAAGCGCCGACGAGCGAGGTGCCGGATGGGCGGTGCAGACCCTGCTTCAGCTTCTGCCTCCAGCGATTTATTCGGCCGGACCCATGGAACCCACGTCGTTGGTGGTGCCGTGTGTCGAGATCGAGGATGCCCCGCGCTACCACTGGCGTGGCTCCCACATCGACGTGGCCCGCAACTTCCTTCCGCTCGAGGGCCTCTACAGGCACCTCGAGATGATGGCGATGCACAAGCTCAACGTTGTGCATCTCCACCTCACCGACGACCAGGGTTGGCGAATCCCCATCGAGGGCTTCCCGAAGCTCATCGAGAAGGGATCCACGCGCCCCGGGACCCTCGCGGGGCATCAGCCGCCTCCCGACGAAAACGACTGCGACGATGTTGCCGAGCATGACGGCATCGAATGCGGCGGTTACTACACGCGCGAGGAGATCACCGCTCTGGTGGAACGCGCGGGGATGCTCGGCATCCAGGTGGTCCCCGAGATCGACATGCCCGGTCACATGGAATCGGTCGTCGCTGCCTACCCCGAGCTCGGCTGCGTGCCGATCGAGCATCCGCGCACGTGCTGGGGCATCTCCGAGCACGTCCTCGCTCTCACTGACGAAGCCGTCGAGTTCTGCCGCGCCGTGCTCACGGATGTCGCCACCCTTTTCCCGGGCTCGCCGATCCACGTCGGTGGCGACGAATGCCCGGGCAAGGAATGGGTCGAACATGAGGCTTCGCGCGCAACAATGGAGCGCATTGGCGCTACGACCCCCGCCGAGGCGCAGGCCTGGTTCGAGAATGAAATTTGTACTCACGTTCTCGACATGGACCGCCGCGTGATCGCGTGGGACGAAGTTCTTGAGGGTGGCGTCCCGCAGGGAACGACCGTCATGGTGTGGCGAAAGTCCGAGGCGGTCGAAGAGGCACTGCGCGCGGGTCACGATGCGATCGCCGCCCCGACCGAATTCACCTATTTCGACTACCGCCAGCATGCGGGCGAGGATCATCCGCTCACGATCGGTGGGAACCTCCCGCTCAGCAAGGTCGCGGGCCTCAGCGACCTCCTCGATGCCGTGGGTGGCGAGGGTGAGGGGGCCTTGCTCGGCGCACAGTTCCAGCTGTGGAGCGAATACGTGCACGATTGGGCGAAGGCCGAATACCTGCTGTGGCCGCGCGGGTGTTCCGTTGCGCAGCAGCTGTGGTCCGGCTCGGCCGGCAACGCTCGCGAGCTCGCGACCATGGAGGAGCATCTTTCGCGCCTCACGGCACGCGGCCTCAACTGGTGCCGCACGGCTGAATAGCCTTTGATCGGCTCAGCCGTGAGCCGCTCATGAGAGTGCTGTGTTGCTACTGTGGTGGCGTGTCAGTAGAGAAGCTCTCCGGTAGCGTGCAGGATTACCTCAAGGCTGTGTGGGTTCTAGGCGAATGGTCGAACGAACCCGTGACGACCTCGAAGATTGCCGCGCGCGTGGGAGTTCGACCGGCAACGGCATCAGAGACCATTAAGAAACTGGCCGCACAGGCGCTCGTGGAGCATTCACCTTACGGGGCAATCACGCTCACGGAAGAAGGACGCTGCCTCGCCCTCGCTATGGTGCGCCGACATAGACTCATCGAGACCTTCCTTGTTGAAAAGCTTGGCTACGGGTGGGAGGAGGTGCATGCCGAAGCAGAAGTGCTTGAGCATGCGGTTTCCGACCTCATGGTGGAGAGAATCGACGCCGCTCTGGCGCACCCCACGCGAGACCCGCACGGTGATCCGATTCCAGGGCCCGACGGAAAACTTGAAACGATCCCCGCGTTCCAGCTCACAAAACTTGCGGCTGGGGAGTCGGCACGGGTGGAGCGAGTGTCGGATGCTGATCCAGCGCTTTTGCAGTTCCTCGCGGGGAAAGGGCTCACCTTTGGGTCGATCGTGCGTGCGCGCGAATCGGAGCCTTTCTCCGAGACGCTCGACCTTGAGGTCGACGGCGTGAAGGGGATAGCGACGCTCGGCAAGACTGCGACCGACGCTGTGTGGGTCACTGTTCTCGAATAGGAGGGCGACCCCGAGAAAGCGCCTTTCGGACGGCGAGTACGCAGAAAAAGATGAGGCCATAGACCACTGCCATGCCCGCACTCGTCGCCGCGCCGAGAACGTAGGCGAGCCAAAAACCCACAAGTGTGCCGAGCGTTGCGACGAGAGCGCTTCCGATGATCATTTCTCGAATGCTTCTGCACCACAGCCTCGCGGTCGCCGCGGGAACCACGACGAGGGCAAGCACGAGGACGGCTCCAGCTGCGTGGAAAGCGGCCGTCACGGTGAGCGATGTGAGAAACATGAAGACCACATTGATGGCTCCCGTGCGCACGCCGATTGATTGGGCGAATGCTGGATCGTAGGTCGTGACGGTCAATCGTGGGAACAACGCGGCGATTACGCCGATGTTAAGGGCGAGAACCGCGAGCATGACGTAGAGGTATTGCGGTCCAACGTCGATGCCGCCGATAGTGAGAGGGGTCCACGCGGCGAGATTGACATCGCCCACTAGAACCGCGTGCTCGTCAAGGTGGACATTGCCGAAATCGATCGAGATGAGAAGAACGCCGGCGCTGAAAAGAGCGGGAAACACAAGGCCCTGCGACGCATCTCCCGCGAGCAAACGCGTGCGTGAGAGTGCTTCGCTTCCGAGCACGACGAGGAGCCCCGCGCCTGCGGCGCCGACGATGAGCAGGGGAGAGGTAAGAGAGTGCGTCAGCGCATAGCCGATCACGACTCCTGGAAGAACCGCATGGCTCATACCATCGACCATCATCGAACTCTTGCGAAGTACGACGAAAACTCCGGGAAGGGCAGTAGCGAGTGCCGTCGTGACAGCTAGGGCACACGTACCAAGGATGAAGTTCACCGTTTCCTCCCTTGCCCGGGCGACGATCGAAAAGTGCGGCGCGTCGTCGAAGACGCGACCATGCGCGCAAGGATTCCACGTCGAGGGGCGCACAAGAGTGACACGACGAGAGCCCCGACGAGCACGAGAACGGTCACGGGTCCGCTCGGCAGTTCCCCGAGCGCGACAGATGCATAGGCGCCGAGGCTGCTTGCGCCCGCACCAACGAGAGCGGAGCAAAGTGTCATGGAGGAAAGCTCGCGCGTCCACTGGCGTGCGACCGCCGGAGGGGTCACAACGAAAGCCACCATGAGCACGAGCCCGACGGCTTTTACCCCCGCGACCGTGGCGATCGCGAGCATGGCGAACATGGCCGCATCGATCGCCTTGCCGTTCAGTCCGAGTACCGTGCAAAACTCCGGATCGAACGCGCGCAGCGAAAACTCTTTCCACAGGGCGAGCGTCACGAGGATTGCGCACCCGCCGACTACCGCGCTCGAGGTGATGTCGGCTTTCGTGAGCGTTGAGGCGTTACCGAAAAGAAACACACCGATCCCACCCTTACCGGGGAGGGAACTTTTACTGATGAACTGAAGGAGCAGCATACCGGTTCCGAAAAAGAGCGAGAGCGTCGTGGCCATCGCGGCATCGATCGTGAGCGGTGTGCGAGACGCAACGATGTTCGCGACGAGATGCGCTGCCGTTCCGGTGACCGCCGCTCCTATGACGAGTAGAAGTGGCGAATGTATGAAGGCGCCCGGACCAAGCGTTGAAAAAAGGAAGGCGAGGAGAACCCCGGGGAGGGCTGAATGCGAGATGACGTCGCTCGCAAGCGACTGGTGGCGCACATAGGCGAAGCAGCCGAGCGCCCCAGCGATAGCCCCGATGAGGCTCGTCCCCACAAGGACGCTGCGGTAGGTGTAGACCGAAAGAAAATCGACGATGCTCACGAGTGACCTTCTTCGCGAGAGACGAGGGCGCGCGAGAGACATCCATCGAGGTCATACGCGCGCCGAATAGCTACGTCTGTGAGGGTGCGTTCCACGGGGCCCGACGCGATGAGTTCAGTATTGAGAATCGCAACGTCAGAGCAAAACTCCCGAACAGTCGCAAGATTGTGATGAACGAGCACAACGGTGCGCCCTTTCGAGCGGAAGTCGGCAAGAACATCAAAGATTGCACGCTCGCTTCGCGCATCGACCCCTTGAAATGCTTCGTCGAGGATGAGGAGGTCTGGCTCTTGTACGAGGGCGCGGGCGAGAAAGACGCGTTGGCGCTGACCACCCGAGAGCTCATTAATGTGGCGTGTGCTCAGATCCTCGAGGCCGACCTGGCGAAGCGCCGCGAGCGCACGCTCACGCTCGCGGCGCCCCGGCTGGCGAAACCACCCGAGAGTGCCGTAGGTCCCCATTGTCACAACGGTGAGCGTGGTCGCGGGAAAGTCCCAATCGACGCTCAGAGATTGCGGCATGTACCCCACTCGCGAACGCGCCACGCGGAGGCTTTGTCCGAAAAACTCGGCCGTGCCCGTGAGGGGTGGAACGAGCCCAAGCATGGCTTTGAGCAGAGTGGATTTTCCCGCCCCGTTGGGCCCGACGATTGCCATGCAGGCGCCGCGTGCCACCTCGAGCGTGACACCTTTGAGGACGATATTTTCGCGGTAGGCGACTGTCATGTCGGTGACGCGACACGCGGGCGCGGCGACACTCTTAGCAGGGGGTTGCGCCGTCACTTCGCAAGCGCCTCCGCGACAGCGTCAACGTTGTGGGTGAAAGCTCCCAGGTACGTGTCGACCCCGGGTTCCGCTCCAAGGGAATCCGCGTACAGCTCGGCATCCGAGATCTTGACGTCCCACCCTTTCGCGTGCACGGCTTCTTGGAGACTCTTGATGGCCTGCGGGTTGGCCTGGTTGTCGAGGAAGATCGTGGGAACTTTCTTCGAGGCGATGAGGGTTGCAAGCTCGTCGATTTCCTTTGCGCTCCGCTTGGCTTCCGTCGAGATGAAATCGGTCGCGTGAACCTCGAGATCGAAATGCTTTCCGAAATAGTTGAAGGCGTCGTGCCCCGTCACGAGGATGCGGGGCGCATCGATCTTTGCGAGTTTTGCGTCGGCCT
This sequence comes from Dermabacter vaginalis, assembly GCF_001678905.1. Lineage (NCBI taxonomy): Bacteria > Bacillati > Actinomycetota > Actinomycetes > Micrococcales > Dermabacteraceae > Dermabacter > Dermabacter vaginalis. The sequence goes on from NZ_CP012117.1 coordinate 281,432, forward strand.
CACTCACTGCTGCGCGAATTTTTTCCTTGTATTTCTCGGCGTTCGCGCGATAGGTTTTTTCGTTTTTGGGGTCGGCCTCGGCGATCTTGTCGGCAACCGAGTCAACGGCGATGAGCCATGCTTCAGGGCTGTTCCAGATGTGCGGGTCATGGAGCGGGCGCCCTTTGTCGTCCTTTTCTGGCCACGGCAGGAGAAGCTTCTCGGGGATCTTCGATCCGACAGCGAGTTGACGATCGCCGAAGCTTTCGAGCTGAGAGGTCATGTGGGCCTCGAGGTTCAAGCCGTTCCAGAAAACGAGGTCGGCGCTTCGCATTTTTTCGATGTCTTGGGTGGAGGGCTGGTAGGTGTGGGGATCCCCTCCGGGACCCACCATCGTCGTGATCTCGGCGTCTGGGGCGATGTTCGCGACGGCATCGGCGAGGTAGCCCGTCGTCGCGTACACGGAGAGTTTCTTGCCGTCGTCTTGGCTTGCGGTTTGGCCTGAGCAGCCTGTGAGTGCGAGCGCCATGGCAGCGAAGGCAACGACGGCAGCGCGTGCTGACTTTCGAAGGTTCACGTTATCCCTTTGATGCTGGAGTGAAGACGTGCCGAGCAGGCGTGCATCCGTGCACGTCGGATGTCGATCCGTCTCTCGCGTCCTATGACGCGAGAAATCCAGGATGCACTAACAACGAAGTTAGGGCAACCTAAAATCGTGAGTGTTGTGTGTCACGAGAGCGCGGTCGAGCAAGGAAGATGCATCGTTGTGCTCCCTCGCGCCTCGATTTAACCGTGGGTCGATTTCTCTCGATTAGCCGGGTGTCCTGGAGTGCTACGTATGGAGCATCGAAGGGTGTCCGCTTCGTGTTCGACGCTGACATCGTTCCCGAGGGGAGCTTCGTGGGATAGTCCGTTTACAGGAGGCGGAGCTTGAGGCTTAGGCGCCAGAGAGTTTCCTCGCGATCCGGGCAAACGGGGTGAAATCCCCGGCGGGGGAGCGAAGCACCTCGGGTTTGCGATTCCGACGGTAGCCAGGCAACCGTCGGACTCCACATCAAAAGCTGATGCCGCCGGGCCTAGCTTCCCGGCTACGCCAGCCCCCCCATTTAGCGTTGCGCGTTCTTCGCGGCCTGTGCACGTGCCACATCATGTGCGAGTGCAAATGCATCGGCGTTGCGCATGAAATCTCGTGCCCACTCCGCTCGTCTCGTGGCTGCACGTCGGTACTGACTGCGCTGAACCGTGTCCCCGGAAGTGGCAAACCCCTGCGCGTTCTCGAGCCTCTCAAAGTGTTCCATGACCTTCGCGAAGGCATCGTCGGGGGAGGCGAGAGCGTGCGTGATGCTCTCGCCGTTCTCGATTTCGTCGTACAGCCAGCGCCCCTGAGCGTTCCGAAGCGCCCACGCGGGGGCTCGGTCGCCAATCTCCCTGCGCAGGTACGCATCGGGTTCCTCGGCCACGGTGATGTCGATACGCGCATACCGATCGCGCACGGCGGGCGAGCAGCGGAAGAGACGGCTAATGTCCCGCGCGTCGAATCCGGAAAAGTAGGGAACCTGCCCTGCAAGGGAACCGTCGGACTGAATCAGGTGATTGAAGAGGTAACTCGCGCTCCCGATGTACAGGCGGTCGCTGCCGGAGGTTAACGGAGAGAGGTACTCTTCGACGTAGTACACGCACGAAAGGATGGCGGCCATGTCGGCGGCAATGGCCCGATCGAACTCTTGCGTACTTTCGGGGCGGAACTCCCACGTTGCACTTCCGTATTCCTTGTAAATCAGGTCGCGGAAAGCCTCAACGGCTTCGTCGATTTTGCCCGTCACGCGTGGATCCCCTTCACCGGAATCTTTGGTCGAAAACCGATGCCTAACGTGCTTATCCGCGCGATCGGCGAACACGAGCTTCCACGTACCGCTTCCGTCGCTCCTTACGTTACGAAAGATCCCATACGAAACCGGTAAAACCCGACTCGTCGCCGTGGTCACCATGTTTACACCTTTAATTTCGCCCGGCTCGCTCCCCTCAAATTTCTCGTCGAGGTCATCTTTGAGGGACCGAAGGAAGCGATCGGGGGCCCCGCTCCTCGGCCGCACACGCCTCAGCTCACGAATGTGGAAACCCGAAATGTGGTCGATGACACTCTCGGAGCGCAACTCATCGAGATAGAGGCTTGCAGCAATCTTCGTGGGGAAGTGGTGTTCGGGCGGCTCCTGCGAGCACGCCTCTGCGCTCTGGGCGGTGCACTGTTGAATCTTGTCGAGCGGGGTAATGTGCCACATGCGGGACTCCAGGCGCCGGTCGTCGCTTCGTCGTGATTGAAAGGTGTGCGCACCGAGTTTACGTACCGGTTCTGGTGGAACTGCGAGAGCCCCAGCGCGAAAAACGGGCACCGGCCCAACCGTGAAGGCTGAGGCGGTGCCCGTTCAATCCGCGGAGGATAGGGGATTTGAACCCCTGAGGGCGTGAACCCAACACGCGTTCCAGGCGTGCGCCATAGGCCGCTAGGCGAATCCTCCATTGGCTGCCGGCCGCGAAAAACTCGCGTGCGCAAGGCAACGCGCTCCAGTGTACCCAAAAAGCTCCGTGCGGCGCATGTGCGGGCCGGAATCGCTCGGTGCGGACGGGGCGAAGGTCACACGGCTTAGTCGTCTTCGGCTGAAAGGTCGGGGTGGCGAACGAGGTTAATGATCGCGGCGCCAAGCCCGCCCCACAGCATGAGCATCGAGACGACCAGCAGAGCAATCGCAGAGGCATTCATCGTGTGTCTCCCTTCGTGAACAGGCGCGAGAAGAGGCCTGCGCGCGCGGGGTCATCGTCGGCGCGCAGCTCTTGCGGGAACTGGGTTTCGGGCGTGGGAACCTCGAGGGGCTTGCCGCGCACGATGCTCTCGGCAATCGGGTCGCCGTCGGAATCGAGCTTGCCCGCGTTCGACTTTTGGGGCCAGGGGACCGCGCTCATGACAATTGAGAACGCGACGAGCACGGCAGCCATTCCCCAACCGAACGTGTTGACGAACCAGTCCGGCATGCCGCCGTAACCGTTGTTGACGATCTCTTTCGCATCGAGAACGAGGGTGACGGCGAGAATGGCCGGCGCGATCACAGAGACCATGACGTACCAGAAGTCGCCCACCTTGAACGACCCGTACATGTTGAGATGGTCGCGCAGGGCGGGGATTGCTCGCACAACGTAGGCGAGGATGAGCGTGCCCACGAGAGCGGCAACCACGATGCCGAACGAATTGACGAACTTGTCGGAGACATCGAGCAGGTTCAGGCCCGTCGTCGTGGAAAAGCCGAGGGTCGAAAGGACCGCCATGGGGATGCCCACGGCGAGCGTGCCGGCAACGCGGCCAAGGCCCAGCTTGTCCTGCACAGCGGCGATGATGACCTCGAGGATCGAGATGAGCGACGTGAAGCCCGCAAGCAGAAGCGAGCCAAAGAAGAGCGCCCCGATGAGCGCCCCGAGCGGCGCTTGGTTGATGATCGTGGGGAACGCAATAAACGCGAGGCCGATGCCGTCTGCGGCGACATCCGAGACCTGCTGACCCGTGGAAGCCGCCATGAATCCGAGCGCGGCGAAGACGCCAATACCAGCGAGCAGCTCGAAGCCCGAGTTCGAGAAGGCAACGACGAGGCCTGAGCCGGTCAGGTCGGTCTTCTTTTTGAGGTAGGAGGAGTAGGTCAGCATGATGCCGAAGGCCACGGACAGCGAGTAGAAGATCTGTCCGTACGCCGCGATCCACACCGAGCCATTCGTGAGCGCACTCCAGTCCGGAGTGAAGAGCGCATCGAGCCCCATCGCGGCGTTCGGCAGCGTCACCGCGCGCAACACGAGCACCAGGAACATCGCGATGAGCAGGGGGATGAAGATCGTGCTCGAGCGGGCGATCCCGCCTTGAACGCCGAGAGCAAGAACGGCGATGGTGGCGACCCATACGATGACCATCGCGATGAGAATCTTCGGCACGAAATCGAAGCCGATGCCAGTCGTTTCTGCCGGGACGGATGCCGTGAACGTCCCGAAAAATGCCGCCGGATCCTCGCCCCACGCCTTGTTAAAGCTGAAGATGAAGTACCACGCGGACCACGCGAGGATTGCCGCGTAGTAAGCCGCAATGACGATGCAGATCATGACTTGCCACCAGCCGATCGCTTCGGCCTTCCGGTTCATGCGACGCCACGCGAGTGGTGCGGAGCTACGCCAGCGGTGTCCGATCGCGTAGTCCACGAACAGGAGTGGGATGCCCGCGGTCAAAAGCGCGATCAGGTAGGGGATCATGAACGCCCCGCCGCCGTTCTCGTAAGCGGTGTAGGGGAAGCGCCAAATGTTGCCGAGTCCCACCGCGGAGCCGATTGCCGCGAAAATGAAGGCGCTCCTGCCGGAGAACGCCCCTCGGTTTGCTCGTTGCTGCTGCTCGGGCGCAGCGTGGGCGGTCGACTGCACGCCCGCGGGCCGGCTCGTGCTCGGGGCCGACGGTTCCGCGCCCAAATGGTGGGAATGCTCAGTCATGGTGTTCTTTCCTCGGTTTTTCGCTCGCGTGGCGAGATCAGACTTCACAGTGTGGGGAGGGGGAGCCTCGGTTGTCCACCGTCGTCCGCATTATGGTCGGGTCGGTCGGTGAAGCTCGGCTATGTCACAGAGGCCGACGGTGACTGTGCGAAAAATCCGGTGAGGCTGTATCGTTGTGGGCGACTCCCCGTGTGGTGTCATCCATCGGAATCCCCCAGGGCTTGACGGCAGCAAGGGTACGAAGGCTCTGGCAGGTGCGCGGGGAGTCGTTTTATGCCGTCAGTGTGCGGGGGCTAGTCGAGCGAATCGTCTTCGGGAAGAACAAATTCCTGGCCCACGACTCCCGTGATGAGGAGGGGGTCAATAGTTTCTCCCTCGCGGATGACGCTAATGAAGCCGTTCGGTTCCATGATGGCGCACTGCACCTGGGATCGGTGGGCGATGCCGGAGCGACGGAACGCGAATGCGAGGTCCTGGTCCGTGACGCGGGCCCGCCGCGCATAGTGCTCGATTTTCTTACCGTGCGCGAAGACGACGACGGGGCGTTTGTTGAGGCCAAGCGCGGGATATTTCGTCGATCGTGACAGCGCCGTGTTCAGCGCTCCAAAGATCACTTCCATGAGCACGAGGGTGACGAGCCCGATCACACCTGCGGCGAGTGTCGGTGGATGCCCGATCACGACGCGACCTGCGACCGCACCGAGCATGATGATGACCGCCGCGTCGAAGCTCGTGGAGCCCGTGAGAATGCGCGGCCCAAAAATGTGGATGAGCAGGTAGAAAACGAGGTAGATGACCACGGCGGAGAGGATCACGATGGGGATTCGCCACCATTCGATGCCGATCGCTGAGATCAATGCCGCGGTCCACTCCTCAATCGTCATGCCTCAAGCCTAGGCCACCCGACGAGAGCCGCGGTGCTCGCCTCCATTAGGCTGGTGTCGTGGCTACAGCTCTTTACCGTCGTTATCGCCCCGAGTCCTTCGCCGAAGTGATCGGCCAGGACCACGTCACCGAGCCGATCCGGCGCGCATTGAAGTCGGGCCGCATCGGGCACGCCTATTTGTTCTCCGGCCCCCGCGGCTGCGGCAAGACCACCTCGGCGCGCATCCTCGCCCGTTGTCTTAACTGCGCTGAAGGCCCCACCGATACGCCGTGCGGCACGTGCGATTCGTGCCGCGATCTCGCGCGAGATGGGGCGGGCAGCCTCGATGTCGTCGAGATTGACGCGGCGAGCCACGGTGGCGTTGACGATGCTCGTGACCTGCGTGAACGTGCAGCTTTCGCTCCGGTCCGCGACCGCTTCAAGGTCTTCATCATCGACGAGGCCCACATGGTCACCTCGGCCGGCTTCAACGCGCTCCTGAAACTCGTCGAGGAACCGCCCGAGCACGTCAAGTTTGTGTTTGCGACGACCGAACCGGACAAGGTGATCGGCACGATCCGATCGCGTACACACCACTATCCGTTCCGCCTCATCCCGCCGCAGGTGCTCCTTCCCTATCTCGAAGAGATCTGTGCGCAGGAGGGCGTCGCCGTGGAGGATGGAGTCCTCTCTCTCGCCGTGCGCGCTGGCGGCGGCTCTGCCCGAGACACCTTGAGCGTGCTCGACCAGTTGATCGCGGGTTCCGATGAACGCGGCGTTGAACTGGAGGTTGCGACCAACCTGCTGGGATTCACCGATGTGGAGCTGCTCAATCGCGCGGTTGAGGCGATCGCTGAGCACGATGCCGCGACCCTGTTCGGTGTGCTTGACGAGGTGATCGGTTCAGGCCACGAGCCTCGACGTTTCGTTGAGGATCTGCTCGAACGCTTCCGCGACTTGATCGTTCTGGTTGCCGCTCCGGAGCGTGCCCGCGACCTTCTTCCCGATGTGCCGCTCGATCAGCTCGACCGGTTGAGCACCCAGGCCGAGCGCTTCGAACCGCGCACTCTTACGGACTTGGCGCAGATCGTGAGCGAGGCCCTCAACTCCATGGTGGGCGCCACGTCGCCGCGTCTGCACCTCGAGCTTCTCGCCGCCCGCCTCATCCTTGGCTCATCCGCAAGCTCCGGCGCCGCAATGGGCGGGGCACACACGAACGCGAGCGGCACCGGCGGCTCGGCTCGCGGTGGTGCGCCGGGTGGGGCTTCTCAGTCCGACGCTTCCCGGCAAACACTCTCGCCACGTCAGCGCGCCGTGCAGGTGGCACGCGAACAAGCGGCGGCGGCAGCGGGTCGCGACAGCGATCGAGAGTCGCAATCGCCGCAAGCCGAGGAGACCGCGTCGGCGCAACCCCAGTCGCAGTCGGCGCAGCCTCAATCGCAGTCGGCGCAACCCCAGTCGCAATCGCCGCAGCCTCAACCACAGTCGCCGCAGCCTCAGTCGCAACTGGAAAAGCCTCAGCCACGGCGGGAGGCTGCGAGCAGCAACGACGATTCGTGGGGCGACCTCGTGGCGTCGCAACCGTCGGACTCCCTCAAGCCTGCCCCCGCCACCGCGCCACCGGCACCTTCCGCGCAGAGCGCGCCAACCCCGCAGGCCGCGTCGGCGAAATCGGGAGCGAGCGTGAGCGATGTCGAGGGGCACTGGTCGGCGCTTATGGATACGCTTCAGACGCTCAAGCGTGCGTCCTGGGCGCTCATCGCCCAAAACGCGGGCCTTCACTCGTTTGATGGGTCAACCCTCGTGTTGAGTTTCCGCAGCCAGGGGCTCGTGAACGCGTTCTATCGAGGCCAGCACGCGCCGAATATGGCCGAAGCTGTGCGCCGCATCATGCGTGTGGACGTGACGGTCGAAGCTACTTCTGGTGACGCGCCACCGAGTGGCGGCCAAAGCACCGGCGGCGGTGGCCGTTCCCGCGGTGGCGCGCCCAGCGGCGGGATGCCGAACGGCGCTCCTGCGAATGGAGGGCGGCCGAGTGGGCAGCCCAGTCAGGGAGGGCCCGCACCGGGTGCGTCGTCGAGCTCGGCTCAGAGCGAGCGGTGGGGCGATGCGCTCAACACGTCGGCGCCGAGCCGGGTGCACGAAGCGGAAGCGAAGAATGCGCCCGCGCGGGGCGTGGAGAACTCTCGCGGTGGGCGAGGCGCCCTCGATGATGCGCCGCCGTTTGTGGACGACGAACCGCCATTCGACGAAGACGCACCGCCAGAGGACTGGACGCCAGCACCGGAACCCAAGGCTCCCGAATCGCCCGCTTCGGAAATTGCGACGCCGGAAAACCCGCGAGGCGCCCGTGAAATGCCGCGCGGCGTGACGGAGCCGGTGCGGATTCCGGCGCAACCCGGCGAAGGTGAGCCTCGCACGCACGGCCAGCAGGCTCTCGAACGCGCGATGCGGCAAGCCTTCGGTGAGGGCTTCGAACCGGCAGCGACCCTCGTGGAAGAACCCGAGGCCAACGTGCCGGCGGGGCACGAGAAAGACCCTGCTCTCGAGAAAGCCCAGGCGGAGGTCGAGGCGGAGCACGCGGATGCGTGGTCCGGATCAGCATCGCCCGCTCCGGCGGGAGACGACGGCTGGGGGCTGGGCGAAGCGACGGGGGAGAAGGTCGAACCTGCCGCCGAGAAACGCGAGCTCAAGCGCGGCCCGGGACTAGGGCCAGCCGGTGCGCCCCGCCTCACGGGCGCCGCACTCGCACGCCAGGCACTCCATGAAGCACAGGCCAATCGCCACTCGGGCAGTGGTCGCAGCTACGGGGAGAACTCAAGCGCGTCGTCGGCGCAAGAAGCGCCCGCCGCCGAACCGCAAGGCTACGACGACCCGTTCCAGGGAGCGTCGCTCGATGATGAGGACGCTTCGTCCGTGGGATCGCAGCGTCGCCCTGGGCGCGACATCGTCGAGGAATTTCTCGGCGGCGAGGTGCTCGAGGTTATCGACGAGCAGCCCTGAGCTCTTCTGCCGCTACGGATGATGAAGAAAGTGCGGGTCAGGGGCCTGGTTGGGGGTTGTGCCGGTAGTTTTTTCATGAAGTGTGACGGCGAAGAAGCCAGAGTCGGTAGGAGCGGCAAAGTGTGACGGCGCGAGAGCCAGGGTCGGAACTGGAAACTGCGGCGGGGCAGTGCCGGGGCCGGTGCGAGCGGGGAATTTGGCGAGCCTCAGGGGGTGATCAGCGTGGGCCAGGGGTCGAGGGCCTCGAGCTGGGCGGCGATGCTCAGCAACACTCCCTCGGCTCCGGGGCGCGTTCCCCCGAGGTGGACGCCCACGGGGAGCGTGACTCCCTCCACCACGGTGCGGTGAATCGGCACACTCATCGCGGCAAAGCCGTTCATGTTCCACACACTCGTAAACGGCGTGAAGCGCGACTGGAAGTCGAAGTCCTCATGCGGATCGGAGGGAATCCGGTTAGCGAGCAAGGGAGGCTCGGACAGCATCGGCGTGAGGATCGCCTCGAAGCCCTGCCACGCCTCGGCCATGCGCCTCGTCAGCTCTTGAATCCGTGCGAGGGCAGCGGCGTATTCGATTCCGCTCACGCCGGCGCCAATGCTGCGTAACCAGCGTGTCAACGCACCCACCCCCGCGGCTTCCTCGCCGACACGAGCCTCGGCACTCCCGGCCGGCCCGAAGGGCAACGGCAACGAGGCGGCGCCCACCGCCCACACGGGCATAAACGTTTGCCAATCCTCGGGCGTCATGGGGGCGGGGATCTCCACGACCGTGTGTCCGAGGGCTTCGAGAAGCGAGCGGGCACGCTCGACGGCTTCGAGAGAGGAGGCCGCGAGCTCTACCTCGGCGACCATGGGCGAGGTGAGCACACCGATCCTGAGCGGTGAGACTTCTCGCGCATCGAGGGCGGCGAGCGACGACTCGACTGAAGAGGTTGCGCCGCAGCCGGCACTCCGTATGGACCGCGTGCCTGCGAATGCATCGCCTGGCCGTGCGTGGGCGATGAGATCAATGCCGAGGGCGAGATCCGCGACCGTTCGCGCGAGCATCCCGTGACGCGCAAGACCCGGCCCATCCAGCCCATGCGGGCCGGAGCTCACCGTGCCGCGCGAGGTCACCATGCCGAGCACGCCATTGCAGGCCGCGGGCACCCGCACGCTCCCGCCGGCATCGTTGCCGTGAGCGAGCGGCGCGATACCGCTCGCGACGGCTGCTCCGGCACCGCCGCTCGAGCCACCGGCGGTGCGCCGCGTATCCCACGGGCTGCGCGCTGCCCCAAGCGGCGATTCGCTGAACACACTCATGCCGAATTCGCTCGTGGTCGTTTTCCCGATCGTGAGTGTCCCGGCATCCATGATGTCCTGAGCCACGCCATCGGTGTGTGTCGAGACGTTCCCGGCGAGAGCTGGAGAACCGGCCTCGAAGGGGAGACCCTCGACCTCGACGAGGTCCTTGATCGGTACGGGAATGCCCGCGAGAAGCGGCGCCTTGACTCCATTTCCCGCACGGAGCATCTCCTCGGCGCGCTCGGCCTGCCTCCTTGAGAGATCATCGGCAAAGCACGAAAAAGCTCCGAGCTTCTCTCCTCGTTCGTGGGCGCGCTCAAGCACACGCTCAATGTGGACGCTCGGCGTGAGCTCCCCGTCGCGATAGGCACGCGCGAGGCGCAATGCGCTGAAATCGAGCGGGTCTTCTTGAGTGCCGGCGCTCACCATCATCAGCCTCTTAGTTCAGCGGTGCGAGAGGCGCGAAAAGGTCGGTGCGCGAGGTCGTCACGACCGTATCGTTCTCGCCCACCGGGACAGACACTTCCCAAAACGGAGGCGTGGGCTCGAGTCCACGGTCGGTCAGTGTTGTCAGCAGGGCACTCCACGAGTCGTCGCGCGTGCTGTAGGGGCCGTTGTGGGAAAGGGCCGCGATGCGCCCCTCGGGCAGGGTAACGGTGCTCGCCGCGAGGTCGGTGAAGGCTGAGGTGGCGTCGGAGACCACCGCGATTTCCTCCTCGAGCGGCGTTTCGATCGGGAAGCCGATCGCCACATCGCTTTTGGCGTGCGCGCTATCGATGCCGCCCACGCGGTAGAACACGACGACGAGATGCCCCGTGATCGCGGCCCCTTCGCGTTCGAGGGCCGGGGGAAGGGCCTCGGCAACCACGCGTGCACATTCTCCGAGAGCGTCCATCGCGAGATCGTTGACGCGGACGGCGGCGAGAGGCACGGAGGGCTGGTCGAGCACGGTCAGTGTCGAGTAGCCGCGGCCGTTTTCAACATCGCTTCCGCCGGGGGTCGTGTGGATGGTCATGGTGTGCTTTCGCGTTGAGAATAGGCGTGGGGCGAGTTTACGAGTTTATTTGTCTCACCCGTGCCATAGAGTTTAGGTGTGTTTCAGGGAATCGTGCAGGATCTGATCGACGAACTCGGGATGCTTCCCGGGGTGGGCCCCAAGTCGGCGCAGCGCATCGCGTTTTACGTGCTCGGTGCGGAAAGCGCGTCGATCGAGCGGCTGGCCTCGACCCTCACCGAGGTGAAAAGGCGCATCCGCTTTTGCGAGGTGTGCGGCAACATCGCGGAAGAAGAGCGTTGCGCGATCTGCCTCGACGAGCGCCGCAACGGTGAGCTTCTGTGCGTTGTGGAGGAGCCGCGCGATGTATTCGCGATCGAGCGTCTTCGCGAGTACCGGGGCCGCTACCACGTGCTCGGTGGGGCGATCGACCCCATCGGCGGGGTTGGCCCGGCGGATCTGCGCATTCAGGAGCTTCAGGATCGCGTCTCACAGGGAGGCGTCACCGAAGTCATCCTTGCGTTGGACCCGAACGTTCAGGGCGAGGCCACGAGCACGTACATCGCGCGCACGCTTGCTGATTCCGGAGTCGAGGTCACTCGCCTCGCCTCGGGGTTGCCGGTTGGCGGGGATCTTGATTATGCGGACGAAATGACTCTTGGCCGCGCCTTCGCGGGGCGCCGGGCGTTCTAGGGGGATCGATGGTGCAGGTCGTTCAACCGGGTGCGGCGCCACAGGGGGGAGTCGGGGGTCCGACGCCTCCTGGGCTCACCGCGCAGCCACTTCCTCCACTGCTCGGCTTGCCTGAGCCGGAAAAGTTGCCCACGGGGGATCAAGTGGTCGATCTTCCGGAAGAGGTTCTTTTCGAATCAGCGCAAGTGATGCGCACGAAGGCTCGCTGGAAGATTTGGGTGTGGATGGCCCTCGTCGGGGCCGCGTCGTGGGGAACCCTCGGCATGGTTTTTCTTGGCTCGCTCACGCCCCTGTTCATGTTCCTTCCTCTTTTCGCACTTGCGGAGCCTGGCTTCGTCACCTCGCTTTTGAGTGGCCTCGGGGTCTCCCTGTGGGAAGTGCTGGTCGTGGCTTTGGGATCGGCGCCTTTTGGCGCGCTCGCGGGCCTCGGCGCGGCGGCACTTGGTTTGCGTTCCGCCGCGAGGCTTCGCCCCCGTGAGTACCTCACGGAGCAGCTGTTTCGGCGGGCGATTGGTTGGTCGTTTGCGAAGTGGCTTTTATGGCCGCAGCTCGCGGTGCTCGGGCTCTCAATGCTGCTCACGGCCCTTCCTGGCAATAGTTTTATGCTCGCCGATTTCTCCTACATCGTTGTCGCGGGCTATCTTTCGATGCTTGCCGTAGCGATCGTGAGTGTGCCGGTCGCGGGCGGGTGTGCCCGCGCGGCGAACCCTCTCGGGCTCCCGGGGTACAACGCACTTGAAGGAAAGCGGCAAGCGGCTGTGGGCACACCCAAGTTTGCCCAGTACACGCGCGTGATGTTTGCGCAGGATCGCCGGCACTTGCCGCGCAACAAGCTTGTAGTGAACTCGCGCATGTTTCTCGAATCGTTCTGGACGATTCTTCGCTACCGCGCGTGGCAGATCGTGCTTTTTGCCGCTCTCCTTAGCCCGTTCTACTTCCTCTCCGATATCGCCCAGCTTTTCAGCAACATTGACGATCTGAAGCAGGCGAGCAACGCGACTGATTTCTCTCTTGGTACGCGCCTTGCGTTCGTTCTTCTCGTGATCGCGTGGGGGAGTGCCTTTGCGTGGCTTCCGCCTCTCGTGCTCTCGCTCTTCCACCTCATTCCCTCGTCAAAGCGAGGGGTTCGTGATCAGCGCACGTACCCCACGATCACCGAGCGATTCGCCGTGAACCGCTGGGAACGCGGAGTCGTGTGGGTAACGACCCTTGGGCTCGCGGCGATCGAGGCCACGTGTCTCCTCGCGTTCCTGATCGTGTTGAACGCTTCCGGTGATGCGGGCGGGGCGGGCAGCGTGCACATCATGGCCCTTGCGTTTGCCGGGTTCAGCGCGAGTGCGCTCGGCATGATCGCCACGTATCGCGCGATGGCGATTGACCTGCGCACGATCGTGTACGGCCCCGCCGGCTGGTACGCGCGCCGCGAAGTCCCCTTTGCGGCGATCGCTCCCAAGCGAGGAACCAGAACAGACATGGCCGACGACCCGCGCGTGAGGGCGGCCCTGCGAGAGCGCCAAGCGATGGCCCTTGGCCTACCGAAAAATGCGAGCCTCGAGCAGATCGCGAAAATTGCCTCGCGCACCGGGGTCCTCCCCGATTTCGGGCTCGGTGAGCAACAGATGGCCCCCGCGACCATCGAGCCGCCAAAAGTGAAAGGCGAACACGATATTCCGGAAACTCTCGAGGAACTCCACGCGGGACGCCTCACACTGTGAGCCTCGCCGGGCGTGCTGCGCTCGCACCTGCGCGCCGGCCTGCCACAATGACATGAGCATTAATATTCATGCCACCTTCGCGGGAAACCGCGCATGAAAGGGAAACTCGCCCATGGCGCTTGTCGTTCAAAAGTTTGGCGGATCGTCCGTCGAGGATGCCGCTGCGATCAAGCGCGTCGCCTCACGCATCTCGATGTACGCCAAAGCGGGGCACGAGGTCGTTGTCGTCGTCTCAGCAATGGGGGACATGACCGACGAGCTCATCGACCTCGCCCATGAGGTAACGGCTCAGCCGCCTGCCCGCGAACTCGACATGCTGCTCACGGCCGGCGAGCGCATCTCTATGGCCGTGTTGTCGATGGCGCTCAATGCGAATGGCGTGAGTGCCCGCGCCTACACCGGGTCGCAGGCCGGGATGATCACCGATGAGCTTCACGGCGGCGCCCACATCATCGATGTGACACCGGGGCGAATTCGCACTGCACTCGATAACGGCCATGTCGCCATCGTTGCGGGGTTCCAGGGCGTTTCGCGAACCACGAAGGAGATCACGACTCTTGGGCGAGGCGGAAGTGACACGACCGCGGTTGCCCTCGCGGCAGCGCTCGAGTCGGACGTGTGCGAGATTTACAGCGATGTGGACGGTGTTTTCACAGCGGATCCGCGCATCGTGCCGAGCGCGTGTCGCATTCCCGAAATCAGCTCGGAGGAAATGCTCGAAATGGCCGCGGGAGGTGCCAAGATCCTCGCGCTGCGGTGCGTGGAGTACGCTCGGCGCTTTGAGGTGCCGCTCCACGTGCGCTCGAGCTACAGCGGCCGGATCGGCACCGTGATTTGCGAGGATCCCGAGCGTGATTTTCCCATCGACCCCGATATGACGAGGCACGGCGCCCTCAAGGCCGCCCACGCCGTTTCACCCACGAATGAGGAGGCCCCCGTGGCGTTCCAGATAGAGGGGGGCCACGAGGCTCCGCTGATTACGGGTATTGCCCACGATCGAAGCGAGGGGAAGGTTACCCTCGTTGAGGTCCCGGATACCCCCGGTAAGGCCGCTGCGGTGTTCGAGCTCGTTGCCTCGGTCGGGGCTCACGTCGACATGATTGTTCAAAACGTGTCGACTGTTGACGGGACGGTCGCCATCTCGTTCACGATCCCGGAGGCCCACGCTGAAGCGGCAACGCGCGCCCTCGAGGCGGCAAAGAAGGACATTGGCTACCGCGAGCTTCGCTACACGGACCAGATCGGGAAAGTGTCGGTGATCGGTGCGGGCATGAAGTCTAACCCTGGGGTTTCAGCGATGGCATTTCGTGCGCTCGCCAACGCAGGAATCAACATTTCGATGATCTCCACCTCGGAGATTCGCATCAGTATCGTGACGCGCGCCGATCAACTCGATCAGGCCGTACGCGAATTGCACACGGCTTTCGGCCTCGACGGTGAGGGCGAAGCCAAGGTTTATGCCGGAACGGGCCGCTGAGAGCGGACGGAAGGAGAAGGCCATGGGCGAGAAGGTTATGGACAAGGACCCTTCGGGGCCCGTCATTGCAGTCGTGGGAGCCACGGGTCAGGTCGGCCGCGTGATGCTCGCGCTCCTCGAGGAACGGCGCGTTCGCCACTCGAGGATTCGTGTGTTCGCCTCCGAGCGTTCTGCGGGTTCGCGCCTTCGCGTGAACGGTGAGGACCTCGTGGTGGAAAATGCCGAGAAAGCGGAGCTCGAGGGCGAGGGTAACCGTGTGGACATTGCGTTGATGAGCGCGGGCGGTGCGACGTCCAAGAAACTCGCGCCCGTGTTCGCGGCCGCGGGGGCGACCGTGATCGATAACAGCTCCGCGTGGCGCAAAGATCCGGAGGTTCCCCTCGTCGTTGCCGAGGTCAACGGCCAGTGCGCGGAGAACACCCCGAAGGGGATCATCGCGAACCCTAACTGTACGACCATGGCGGCGATGCCGGCGCTCAAGGCGCTCCACGAGCGCGCGGGACTCGAGCGGCTCACGGTGGCGACCTATCAGGCCGTCTCGGGAAGCGGCGTCAAGGGTGTCGAGGAACTCGCGAGCCAGGCCCGGGCACTGTCGGCCACCCTCGAAGAGCTTTCCCTTGACGGTAGCCTCGAGGCCGAGCCGGCCCCGAGTGTGTATCCCGCACCGATTGCCTTCAACGCCGTGCCGTTTGCGGGCGCTCTTGTGGAGGATGGCTCTCTTGAGACAGATGAGGAGCAAAAGCTTCGTCACGAGTCACGGCGCATTCTTGAGCTTCCGGAGCTACGCGTCTCCGGAACGTGCGTGCGCATCGGTGCGTTTACGGGGCACTCGCTCAGCATTCACGCTGAGTTTGAGCGGCCGATCAGCGTGGAAGAAGCGCAGGAAGCGGTGCGGGCCCAGGCAGGCGTCAACCTCGTTGATCTGCCCACGTCGCGCCTCGCGGCCGGGCGCGACGGCACGTTCGTGGGGCGCTTCCGCCGTGATCAGGCGGTCCCTGACGGTCGTGGACTCATCTTCTTCGTGTCCTCGGATAACTTGCGTAAGGGGGCGGCCCTCAACGCGGTACAGATTTGCGAACAGCTCGTGGGGTGAAAAGTCTCGAGCTGTGCAATACTGGTAGTAACTGCTGTAATTATCGGTATTTGTCCGTGAATTTTCCCCCACCAGCATCACGGTAACTTACCGTACGTGCAGGTCGAGCCTCGAAGGTGCGGTTCGAATCATGCGTACGCGGCAGTCACTCGAAAGCACCGTTGAAAAAGCCTAGGAGTGTTGACACATGACCCCCGATCGCCGCACCTCTCGTCTCACGGTCGAGCCCTCGCGCGAAGCCGGTGCCCGAGTCAACCTCACGCGCGCCCGCGGTGAACGCACGAGAGAGGTCATTCTCGAAGAAGCCACAATCCTGTTCTCGAAGTATGGCTATCGCGGCACCTCGCTGCGAGACATCTCCGAGCGCGTGGGCATCTCCCACCCGGGAATGCTTCATCACTTCTCCCGCAAGGAAGCCCTGCTCCAGGCCGTTCTTGAGCGCGTCGCCGAGCACTTCGAGGCCCTCATTGACGACTTCGTGAAAACGGCACAAGAGCCGGCGGCCGTCCGCGAGTGGGATGCCGTTCGCCAGTACCAGTCGGTGATGTTCGCGGTCGTGCGTGCTGAGGCCGTGGAGAAGGATCACCCCGGTCACGAAGCAATCGTGGGCATGCAGACGATGGCCGAAGAAAAACTGACCGACCTGTTCAAGATGTACGAGGAAAAGGGCTGGCTTGAGCAGGGGGCGGAACCGGAGTGGATCGCCCGATCGATCGTCGCGATGTGGACCGGAGTGTTCATGCGCGATGCACTCATGGATGATGGCCTCTATGATCATGACCTCTCGATCTTCCTGCGCATGTTCGTGATCCCCCTGCGCGAAGCTGACCCGTTTCCCCCGAAGGAGAGAAAGTAGGGCCTATGGCGACCGAGGTTGAGCTCGACCGGCTCCGCAACGCTACCGTTCGGGAGTCATCAGGCGCGCGCCTCGGAAAGGTGTGCGAAATTTTCCTCAATGATCGCACGCAAAAAATCTCGTTTGTCACCATCGCACTCGGCCCTTTTGGGATGCGTGAAGTCTATATTCCCTATGAATATATCGACCTCGATAATGAAGGCCCCAAAACCTCTCTCTGTCGCGAAATACTCGAGGCTGCCCCCCGCGCTAACGGGCTTGGTCATTTGACGTTCACGCAAGAAGAACAACTGCGTGCCTACTACGAGTCGGCCGTCGTGGTCGATCCGCACTCCACCCCGAAGTTCTGATCCGCCGAGGCTTCGATGGGGCGCGGCAACCGTCGGAAAATCAGACCTTGTTAACGGGCGCGTGAACGCCCGAAAGTACCCGGTGAACTCTCGGTGACCCCGGCGGGCGCGCACCTGCGCGGTCGATAGAGTCGAATCAATGGCATTTTTTCGCCACTGGATAATAGTTTACTGATTCGGCACGAGGGTATATATGAAAATCTCGGTGATTGGGCTCGGATATCTTGGCGCGGTTCACGCAGTCTGCATGGCAGAACTGGGGCACGATGTCGTGGGAATCGATGTTGACACCGAGAGGATCGCCAAACTTGAGCGCGGCGAAGCGCCCTTTTTTGAGCCCGATTTCCCCGAAAAGCTCTCCGCAGCACTCGAGCGCGGAACACTCCGGTTTTCAGCAGACCTTTCGGATGTACGCGAGTGCGATGTGCATTTCGTGTGCGTGGGCACGCCACAGGGATCCGACGGTTCCGCCGACCTCGGTGCGCTTCACGCTGTTCGCGAAGGTCTTCAGAAGGTCCTCGCTGATTCCACTCGCGAGAAAGTTCTCGTGGTGGGCAAATCGACCGTGCCGGTGGGCACGGCGCGTGGCCTGAGCGAAGCCTTCGCCGAATTGCCAAATATTGAACTCGCCTGGAATCCGGAATTCCTGCGCGAGGGATACGCCGTGAAGGACACGCTCGGTCCCGATCGCCTGGTATACGGCGTGCACGAGGATCAGCAGTTTTCAATCGCGCACCTTGACGCGGTGTACGCTCCCATCCTCGAAGCCGGTACACCTCGACTCGTGTATGGCTATGAGAGCGCCGAACTCGTGAAGGTGAGCGCAAACGCGTTCCTCGCGACGAAGATCAGCTTCGTCAATGCAGTCGCGGAAATGTGCGAAGCGACGGGTGCGGATGTCGTCGAAGTCGCCGAGGCCATCGGTCTCGACGAACGCATTGGACGCCGCTTCCTCAAGGCCGGTATCGGTTTCGGCGGCGGGTGCCTCCCGAAGGACGTGCGTGCGTTCATCGCGAGCGCCGAGGACCACGGCGTGGGGGATTCCTTTGAGTTTCTCCGCAACGTCGACCGGATTAACCAAAAGCGCCGTGCGCGCCCCGTTCAGCTCGCTCTCGAACACTTCGGCGGCAACCTCGCGGGCGTGCCCATCACCGTTCTTGGTGCGGCATTCAAGCCCTATAGTGACGACGTGCGCGATTCGCCGGCCATCGACATTGCGCTCTCGCTCGCGCGCCACGGCGCCGATGTGCGCATCACCGATCCGCAAGCCCTCGACGTTGTGCGGGGCCGCTACGAAGAGCTGACCCTCGTGGACGACCTCGAAGAAGCGATGAGCGGTGCGCGCCTGCTGATCCTCGCGACGGAGTGGCAGATCTACCGCGATCTTGATCCCGAGCGCGTTGCTGAGCTCGTGGCGGAACGTGTGGTGATCGACGGCCGCGGCGTGTTCGACCTTGCTCGCTGGCGCAAGGCGGGATTCGAGATCATGGCGCTCGGTCGTGGTGATCGGGCCGGGAGGCTCGCCTAACGGTCTGGAGTGCCGTGCCGTGGCACACTAGCGGCTATGGGTGCAGCTCAGTTGATTGTGACGGGTGGCGCGGGGTTCATTGGTTCGAACTTCGTGCGCCACGTTGTCACACATACGGATTATTCGGTGACAGTGCTCGACAAGCTCACGTATGCCGGATGCGAAGAAAACCTTGCGGATCTTCCCGAGCACCGCGTGCGTCTCGTCGTCGGGGACGTTGCCGATCGTGAGGTGACGCGTACGCTCGTGGGGAGCCTCGACCCCGAGCGTGATGCCGTGGTGCACTTCGCCGCCGAATCCCACAACGACAATGCCCTTGCCGATCCCTCCGTGTTCGTGCACTCCAACATCGTGGGGACGTTCGCGCTCTTGGAGGCGGTGCGCGAGTATGGTGTGCGCCTGCACCATGTCTCGACCGACGAAGTGTACGGGGACCTCGCTCTCGATACCGAAGAGCGCTTTACGGAAGGGTCTCCCTACCGGCCCAGTTCGCCCTATAGCGCATCGAAAGCGTCGAGTGATCTCCTTGTGGGCGCGTGGGTGCGCAGCTTCGGCGTGAGAGCGACGATTTCGACGTGCTCGAATAACTACGGCCCTCGCCAGCACGTCGAGAAGTTCATTCCCCGGCAAATTACGAACCTTATCGACGGCGTGCACCCGCGCGTCTTCGGCGATGGCGCGCACGTGCGCGATTGGATCCACGTTGACGATCATTCGTCGGCCGTTCTTGCTATTCTCGAGCGCGGACGCATCGGTGAAACCTACCTGGTTGGCGCCGGGTGCGAGAAAAGCAACCGCGAGGTCGCCGAAATTATCCTTGAGGTATGTGGGCGCGAGGCCGGCGAGATCGACTTCGTGGCCGACCGGCCCGGGCACGACGTGCGCTACGCACTCGATGCCCGCAAACTCGAGCAGGAACTTGGGTGGCGCCCGCGCCACCGTGACTTCACAGCCGGTATCCGTGAGACCGTACGCTGGTACCGCGACAACGAGCAGTGGTGGCGGGCCTCGAAGGCCGCGACCGAGGCGACATACGCGAAAAACGAACAGTAAGGAATGCCCGTGTCCCACGATTTTGCAACCTCGCCTGTGGAGAGTGCATGGCAGCAGGCAACCGAAACCCCCGAGCGTACCCTTGTGGTGGGCGCCGGCGGGCAGCTTGGTCGCGCCCTCCAGGGTTTGTGGCTTGGCCGCGACGACGTGGATTTTATCGAGCGCGAGGTTCTCGATATTGGCGCGCATGCCTCGATTGAGGCCTTTGGTTTTTCGCCCTACTCGGTGATTGTCAACGCTGCGGGATATACCGACAAGGATGGCGCGGAGAGCGCCGAGGGCCGCCGTGAGGCGTGGGCCGTGAACGCTCAGGGCGTGGCGCTACTCGTGTCGGCCGCGCGCGAAGCGGGCGCCGTTCTTGTGCACGTCTCAAGCGACTACGTGTTCGATGGCTCGGAAGCGTTTCATACCGAAGAAGAGGGCTTTGCGCCGCTTGGCGTTTACGGTCAAACAAAGGCAGCTGGGGATGCGGCGGTCTCGACCCTCGCGGCGCATTACATTCTCCGCACGAGCTGGGTTGTAGGCGAGGGCAAGAACTTTGTGGCGACGATGCGCGAGCACGCACGAAACGGCGAATCGCCCTCCGTTGTGAACGACCAGTTCGGGCGCTTGACCTTCACCGAGGAAATCGCCCGTGCGATTGACTTCGTGTTGCGTGAACACGCGCCGTTTGGCACCTACAACGTGTCGAATTCCGGCGATCCCGCGTCGTGGTTTGACATCGCTCAAAAGGTCTTCGAGCTCACGGGGCACGATCCCAACATGGTCCAAAGCGTGTCGAGTGCGGAGTACCTCGATGCGCACAAGGGCATCGCTCTGCGCCCCATCAATTCGGCGCTTGATCTGAGCAAGATCACCGAAGCGGGTTTTCGCCCGCGTGAACAGTTCGAGGCTCTCGCGGCGTACCTCGCCTAGCGATCGAAGTTGCGGCGCATGAGCACGATTGCGCCCGTTGCCGCAAGGCCAAGGCCCGCAATTACGCCCCCGATGAGCCATGCGACCGAGAGCCCGAGTGGTTGGCGAGAGGGATCGGTAATGAGCTGGGTCGAGCCTTCGTTCGACTCGTCGTCAGGCTTTGCGGGGAAGCTGCCCGGCGTGGGACCGGGCCTGTCAACGCCATCACTGCCCTTGCCATGGCCCGCGAGTTTTGAATAGTCGCTTCCTACAGCGCCGAAATCGGCCGAACGGCCGTGACCATTTCGCGCGGGGATACGTGACATGTGCGGGGCTCGAGGGCGAACGAAGTCGGAGCCAGCAGCCTCGGTTGAGGAGTTTCCACTTTCGCCGTTGGTGTCGAGCCCGGGGGCCTGGTCGGTGTCACCGGGAGCCTCACTCGGATGTGCGTGCGAGGGCTCGCCTGAGTTGGGAAGAGGCGAAGGAGCTGCCGATGGTGAAGGCGCGGCCGGTTCCGAAGGCGCCGCTGTGGGGTGTTCCGTGGGTTCCGGTTCCTCGGAGGGAGACTCCGTGGGGCTCGGCTTGGGCTCTTTTGATGGCGTTGGGGAAGGGGAGGGCGTGGGTTCCGCCGTGGGTTCCGCCGTGGGCTTCGGTGTCGGCTCCGAGGTTGGCTTCGGTGTCGGCTCGGTGGTCGGTTCCCGGGATGGCTCGGGGGAAGGCTCCGTGGTGGGCTTCGGTGTCGGCTCCGGTGTAGGGGAGGGGCTCGCCGTGGAGTCCTCGGGAGGTTCCTTTGTTGACGTGGGGCTCGGTGCCGGGTCCGACGGTTCAGCCGGCGTCGTCGGGGGCGGAGCTTGATCGGTGATCTCGACCGTCGCCTTGGAGGCGGTTCCCTCCTCGAGTGGCACCACGCTGATCGCGTAGGTTCCGGGTTCGGCGATCACGAAGGTCACCGTTGCGCGCCCATCAGCGCCTACCGCAGCAATCTCGCGCGAATAACCGAGCGGTGCGGTGCCCTTGGGAATTCCCTCGACGGGAGCGGGCACGGCATCACCCGAGCCGGACGGCGAAGCATGTCGATACTCGCCGCGCACGCGCTGCCCTTCCTTGAGGCCGCACACGAGAGCGGTGAACTCTTTGGCCTTTTCCACCTTCTTCGCGGAAAGGGTAGCGGCGCCGGGCGTGCAGGTAGTGTCGGCAGCGAACGCCGCCACGGGGTGAAACGAGACCGGTGACGAAAGCGCAAGGCTCGAGGCCAGAACGCTCGCGCCCACGACGGCACCGCCGAGGCGGCGCCGAAGCGCGGTGTTCCGGTGCTGTGCCATGCGGTGTCCTCACGGGGTTGGCGAGCGGTGGTGAGCAGCGCGGCGAAATTGTCACGCACGATTCACCATAGGTGACGGAACAACCGCAAAGCGTTTAACGCGCTTAAAACCCGTGTAAAACCCGGGGCATGCCCTAGCGGCGCGTGCGCGGCTTGCCCGGATCCTTGAAGCGCTTGCCCGCCTGGTAGCCGAAGCGTCGGATCGGAGCGTTCTCACGGAAGGCTCGTCGTGCCTCGAACGAATCCACATCGCCCACGACCGGGTTCGGTACGCGCGACATCCCCGTGCCGTTGTAGAGGTAAAGAAGATTCGCCGCGACCGAGCGGCGGTTGCGTGTGCCGAGAAGCTTCGAGACGTGTACGCCGAGCCACGCGAGCCAACCGATCGACCCTTGTAGATTGACCCCACCGGGGAGTTCCGCGATAGCGGCACGTCGGCCGATTGTGGCCATCGCCCCCAGGTCGTTGTACTTAAACGGCTTCTCCGCTGCGGCTTCATCACCTTCGACGAGCGCCCTGATGGCGCGCGCCACGTGCTGGCCCATTTGGACCGCTGGCTGGGCGAGCTGCGGCTGAGGGTTGTCACCGCCGGCGATATCGCCCGCGGCCCACACGTTGTCGAAACCCTTGACGCGCAGCGTGGGATCGACATCGATTCGCCCCCCGCGCCCCTGCGGGAAGCCCCACGCGTTAACCGACGTCGACACGCTCACGCCCGCGGCCCAAATCGTGATGTCTGATTCGACGTAGGAGCCATCGGCGAGGCGCACAAAGTCGTAGCCGACCTCTTCAACGCCCTGGCCGAGACGTAGCCTCACGCCACGTTTTTCGAGCTCGCGCGCCGCATATTCACGGTGTTGCGGCTCAAAGGCCTTGAGGAGTTCATCGCCGCGTTGAATGAGGGAGATCTCGAGGGTGCCTGGGTCCACCTCCGGGTAGAGCACATCGAGCTCGCTGATGCGGAAATCGGCAAGCGCACCCGCAATTTCCACGCCCGTGGGGCCGCCACCCACGATCGAAATCGCGAGACGGTCGGTGAAGCTCATCTCCTTGAGCTGAGTTGCGCGCTCGAGCTCCGCGAAAATTCGCTCACGGATCTCAAGGGCCTGCGAGCGGGTGTACATCGGCATCGCGAATTCCTCCGCGCCCGGCGTACCGAAATAGTTCGTGGTGGCGCCACTTGCCAAAACGAGGTGGTCATAGCGCACCGAGCCGCCGTCGGAAAGTTTCACAACCTGCTCGTCGGTGTCGACCCCGGTGACCTCGCCCTGGCGGAAGCGCATGTTGGGGGCGTGGAGGGAGAGCCCGCGCAGGAACATCGTGACATCGCCGGAGTTCAGGCCGGCGGTGGCCACCTGGTAGAGAAGCGGCTGGAAGGTCTTGTAGACGTTCCGATCGATGAGGGTCACGCGCACGCGCACGTCGCGAAGGGCGAGTACGAGGTGGGCGCCGGCGAATCCGCCGCCAACGATCACGACATGGGGCCAGCTTGCGCCGTCTTTGGCGGGCACGGTTTTGCGGTAGAACGCGGGGAGCAAGGGCATGAACGATCTGTTCCTTCGGTAATGCAACTCGGCTACGGCCGCCCACAAGGTTAAGGCGAGAAGTGTGAAAGAAAGCTCCACATTGTGGTAGCGCCGAGGGGGAGCACGAGAACGACGCAAAATGAACGCGCCGTGAATTTTGCGTCCCAGTTGCGTCAAATTCACGCACGCGCGCGAACTCTCTCGTGTGCAATAAAGGTGAACCCTTTTAGACCCGCGCGGTCTTCCCCGTGCCCGCGCACGACCCCTCAAGGAAAAACATGGCTCTCTCCCTGCGCCGCGCCGGTGCACTCCTCGCCGCGGCATTCGTGACGGCTCCGCTGGTGGCCGCATCCCCGGCCTTCGCCGAGGAACAGCAAGACACCCTTACTCTTTTCAATATCAACGACTTCCACGGCCGCATCAACGCTTCGGCGAAGGACCTCGCCTGCACGCTCGAAGAAGAACGCGCGAAGGTCGACGGCCCTTCGTTCTTCCTTTCGGCTGGCGATAACGTCGGCGCGAGCGAGTTCGAATCGTTCATCCAGCAGGATGAGCCGACGATCGACTACCTCAATGCGCTCGGTCTCGAGGCTAGCGCCGTCGGTAACCACGAGTTCGATCAGGGACTTGATGATCTCACTGGACGCATTGCGAAGAACTCGCATTTCGAGATCCTCGGTGCGAACGTGTACAAGGACGGAAAGCGGGCGCTGCCGGCCTATTCGATTGAGGAGCACGACGGTTTCAAGGTCGCCGTGATCGGTGTTGTCACCGAGCAAACTCGTGACCTCGTGTCCCCCGCGGGAATCGAAGGTGTCGAGTTCACCGATGCCGTAGACGAGGTTAATAAGGTCGTCAAAGAAATGGAGGCCGAGGGCGTCGAGTACGACTTCCTCGTGGCTGAGTACCACGCGGGCGGTGCTAAGAGCGCCGAGCCTGGTTCGACGATCGACGACGCGCTTCTCGCGCGCCTCGCGGAGGACACCTCCCCAAAGGTGAACGCTATCTTCACCGGCCACACCCACAAGTCCTATCTGTACGTGCACAACGGTCGTTCGATCATCCAGACCGGCGAGTACGGGCAGAATCTTGGCGCCGTTTCCTTCACGAAGGATGCCGAGGGTAATTGGAGCGCCGGGGAACCGACACTCGTGCCCACCAAAGGTAAGTCTGAGGGGGAAGGCTGCGCGAACTACCCGCGGTACGTCGAGGCTGCGAAGATCGCCGACGCTGCGATTGCGAAGGGCGACGAGCTCGGCTCGAAGAAGATCGGCGAGGTCACGGGTGACGTTACGACCGCGTGGGACGGCTCGAAGGCCGAGTACAAGAACGATACGTGGAGCCGCAAGGCCGGTGATGAGAGCAAGAAGGGCGATGACCGTTCGTCCAGTTCCGCAATCTCCAATATCGCCGCTGAATCCCAGGTGTGGGCGCTGAACCGCGATTCCTACCCGGGTAAGAAGCCCGATCTCGGCGTCATGGGCCCCGGTTCGATGCGCGCCGAGCTCTATTACAACGAGGATGGAACGGTGAGCGTCAAGAACGCAAACGACGTCATGCCGTTCGCCAACAACGTGCACACGGTCGACCTGACGGGCGCGCAGCTCAAAACCATGCTTGAACAGCAGTGGCGCGATAACGCTGATCGCCCCTACCTCCAGCTGGGGCTATCGAAGAATGTGAGCTACACGTTCGATCCGAGCGCCGAGAAGGGCGAGCACATCACGGGCATCTGGCTCAACGGAAAGCAGATCGACCTTACCGACACCGAGAAGCTCTACACGGTCGTCGGCCAGAGCTTCCTGCTCGACGGTGGTGACGAGTTCAGCGTCTTCAAGGAGGGCAAGAACCACGTCGATACGGGTCTTCTCGATCGCGATACGTGGATGGACTACATCGCGAAGAATTCCCCCCTCACGCCCGATTACAGTCAGCGCGGCGCGGGCATCGAGTTCCTCAACGAGGATCCTGCGTCTGCCGGCACGAAGGACAACCCGCTGCGTGTGCGGATCACGAAGCTCCACTCGACTTCACTCGGGGCACCGAAGATTACGAAAGCAATCGTGACGATCGGTGGTCACACGTACGAGGCCGACTACGCGTTTGACGAGACGCTCGGCGAGTGGGCCGCAACCGTGGACCTCTTCCCGCATGAGTGTCTTGAGGCTGGCGAGTACGACGCAACCGTCACGGCTGTTCCCGAGACCGGCACAGCGATCACCCTTCCACTGAAGGTGACCCGCACGGGTGACGTCCCCGCGAACTGCTCCGAGGGCGGCACTGACGAGGGTGGCACCGATGAGGGTGGCAGCACCGAAGATGGCTCGGGTGAGGGCAGTGACCGGGGCGATGGCGAGGATTCCGACGCCGGCACGCCAGAATCGCAGCCGTCGACGGAGCACGACGCTCGCACACCTTCTGTGTCGAGCCTTCCGCGAACAGGTGCAGAAGTCACCAGCCTTGTCGCTCTTTCCGCTGTTGTCATGATTGCGGGTGCGAGCGTGCTTGTGCATCGCCGTCGCGCATAGATGTGCGCAGTTCATGAGCGCGGGGCGCCTTGCACCGGACCATCGAGCCCGGGTGCGGGGCGCCCCATCAATTTGTGGAGAGGCGTGAGCGAGAACGCTGGGCGAGCGCGAGTTCGATCCACAGGGCTCCGACGCCGAGAGCGATTCCGCAGGCATCTGCAAGGAGGTCGGTGAAGTCAGCCGAGCGCGCCGGCATGAACGACTGCAGGACCTCGATTGCGGCGCCCCAAAGAATGAGGGTCGCGATGACGGCGAGCAAGCGTCGGACCCGCACGGACCCGAACACCGAACCGAGCTGCGCGTGACCCCTTTCGTGGGCGCCGTGCGCTGGCGCGGAGGACCACGCGAGAACGCTTTGATCCTGAAGTGTCAGGAGCCTCGCAAAAGCCCAGGTTGTGAAGGCAAAGATGAGAGTGTGACCGATCTTATCGGCGCCGGGGAGGCTCATGACGGGCTCGGCGGCGTTCGGAATCTTCGGCATGAAAAACACGGCGTTGGCGAGCGCCGCCACGAGGGCGAGAAAAGGTGCGGAATTCATGAGGTGAGTTTAAATGTCCCACCCTCCTTTTAGAGTGAAAGCATGAAAATTCTTCACACGTCGGATTGGCACCTCGGGCGCACCCTTCACGGCGAAAACCTGCACGAAGAGCAGCGAACTTTTCAGGAGTTCCTCCTCGCGAAGGTTCGCGAGACGCGCGCCCACGCGCTCGTGATCGCGGGGGATATTTACGATCGCTCGGTGCCGCCCGTCGAGGCGGTCGAGCTTCTCCACGCATCGCTTGCGGCGCTTGCGGAGGAAACCACGGTGATCCTCACGCCTGGAAACCACGATTCGGCGGTGCGTCTTGGCTTCGGCGCAAAACTTATGCGGCCCGGCATCCACATTCTTGCGAATATCGAAGGCATTGAGCATCCGGTTTCGGTGGCCGATGAGCACGGTGAGGTGCTCTTTTTCGGCCTGCCCTTCCTCGACCCGGATCTCGCGCGCTACAGCCTCGCGCCGAAGGGCGCAGTGCCGTTGCCGCGTTCTCACGAAAGCGTCACAGCGAACGCGATGGATCGCGTGCGCGCGAAACTCGAGGTGCTCGGGAACCCGCGAAGTGTCGTGCTTGCCCACACCTTTGTCGCGGGTGGCGATGGCTCGGATTCGGAACGTGATCTGAGCGTGGGTGGCGTCGCGTCTGTTCCCGGCAGTGTGTTTGAAGGTGTCGATTACGTTGCCCTCGGCCACCTCCACGGCTGCCAAAACATGAGCGCCCTCGTGCCGGGGGAGCGGCCCGTCGCGTGGTACTCGGGAAGCCCCCTCGCATTCTCATTCTCGGAGCGTCACCACACGAAGGCCGTTCTTCTCGTGGAGATGAACGAATCTGGGGCGGTCGAGGTCGAACGCCTCCCCACCCCCGTGCGCCGAAGGCTCGTGGAACTCGAGGGAAGCCTCGCGAGCATTCTTGCGCACAAAGAAGAGCACGGCGAGGATTGGATCCACGCGATCGTGAGGGAGGAATCACGCCCCGCACACCTCCAACAGACCCTTCGCGCAGCCTTCGAGCACCTCCTCTTCACGGAGTTTCACTCGACACGCGCGCAGGTGAGCACCGAGGCACCGGTGGTGACGCGGGAAGCCTCGCCCGCCGAAGTCGTCTCAGAATTCTTCGACTACCTCACGGGTGCCGAGCCGAACGCCGCACAGCGCGAGATCATCGAGCAAGTTCTTACCGATGCGCGCGCCCGCGCCGATCTCACCGAATCGCACGCGAAAAGGAAGGTCTCCTAGACGCATGAAGCTTCACCACCTCAGCTTCGAGGGCATCGGTCCATTCAAAGATCGGGTCGATCTCGACTTTGATGCGCTCGGCGCGAGCGGGCTGTTCCTTCTCGAAGGAGCCACGGGCTCGGGGAAATCGACCATCATCGATGCGATTGTGTTCGCGCTCTACGGCAACGTTGCAGGCGGCGGTTCGAGTGATGCCCGTGTGCGCAGCGATTTTATGCCGAACACGCGACCGAGCGTTGTGGATCTCTTCTTTGAAGTACCGCGGGGCATCTACCGAGTGCGTCGTACCCCGGCCTACGAACGCGCGCGACTTCGCGGCACAGGTGCGCCCGTGCATGAGAATCAAACCGCGAAGCTGTGGAAGCTCAGTTCGCCGGAGGCACTCGCCGAGGCCATTCACGGAACCGAACGCGCCAACGACATCGAACCGATCGCGAACCGCCCCCAGGATGTTGGCGCGGAGGTTCGCGAGCTCCTTGGCCTCACACACGCGCAGTTCACGCAAACCGTTGTTCTTCCCCAGGGTGAGTTCGCACGCTTCCTCAAAGCCGACACGAGTGAACGCAAGATTGTGCTGGAGCGGATCTTCCAGACTCAGTTCTATGAACAGATCGAGCAGTCCTTTGGCGAGCTCAGGCGCGAGGCCCAGCGAGATGTCGATGCCTCGAAAGCGGAGCTCGGCGCAACCCTCGAACGTGTTCTCGAAGCGGCCTCGGCAAGCGAGGACCAACGAGCCCAGGCACTTGCCGATACGAGAGGCTTCACGCCCGCAGGCCTCGAGCGCGCACGTGAAATTGGCGCGGAACTCGAGGAAGCGGCCGAGGAAGCTCTTGGTGAGGCCACGCGCATGCGGGAGATGGCGTCAGTTGCGTCAAACGAAGCGGAAGAAGCGGCGAAGGATGCCGCCGAACGCCACGATCTGCTCGTGCGGAAAAGTCAGCTCGACGCCCACGAAAAGAAACGCGCGGGGCTTGACGAGGCGGTGCGTGAGGCGCGTGAACACCTTGCCGGCCACGAGCGCGCCGAGAAGCCGTTTTATGCCCACGAGCAGGAAAAGAGCGCGGCCGAAGCACTGCACGCCGCCGCTCGAGAACTGCCGGAGGCCGAGCGTGAGGAATCGCCGCAGTGGGAAGCGCGAGGTCAGGAGGAAAGTGAGCGCGGCGAAAGTGCGCTGCGTATGGCTGCCGCGCTCGCGGGGCTCGAAAAAGAGGAGGCTGCGCTCCCGCGTCGAGAGCAGGAGGTGAAGAAGGCGGAGCAACGGGCTGAACGCGCGGAGGCGGACTCGCAGAAAAAGACCACCCTCCTGAAGAAGCGTCCGGCGGAACGCGAGAAGCTCATCGAGAAACATCGTGAGTTCAGCGAGAAGGCCGCGAAGCTCGTCGCACTCAAAGAAAAACGCGAAGCCCACGCCGCTCGCGTGCGCATCGCTGCGGAGGCGCGCACAAGCCTCGACACTTACCGTACCCAGACACAGCGCGAGTGCGACTCCCTCGCGGTGCTCAAGCGCGCGAGCGAGGAAGAGTCGCTCCTTCGTCGCAAGAGAATCGACGCGATCGCGTTCGAGCTCGCCGCGAACCTTGTGCAAGGTGAGGCGTGTCCCGTGTGCGGTGCGTGCGAGCATCCGGCCCCGGCGCGTACCGAGGATGAGCTCGTAAGCCAAGAACGCATCGCCCAGGCGGAACATGCACGGGTGACGGCAGAGCAGTGCCTGAGTGAAGCGCGCTCGGCAGCTGCGGCGACCAAGGCCCTCCACATCGACGCGCTCGAGCGTGCGTGGGGCGAGAGCGTGAACGAAGATCTCACCCGATTTCAGGAAGAGTTGCCAGCACTCATCGAGCGCCTCGACAACGAAGGCGCCGCACTCGCGAGAGAAGAACACGCTGCGCAGGAAGCTGAAGTCGAGCGTGAACACGTAAGCACGGAAATCGCGAAGTTCGATGAGCGCACGAGTGCCCTCGAGCGCGAAGCGCATGAAAGTGCCTTGACCGCGGAGCGTGCAGCTGTCGACTCCCAGCACCTTGCGAAGAACCTTACGGAAACCCGCCAGGCGATTGCCGCTGAACTGAAGGCCCATAACGATACTCACGAGACTCTCGCAGAGCTTCGTTTGTCGCTTCTTTCGGTGGGGGAGGCCGCACGCGCGCACGCGCGCCTTCTTGACAAATGCCTCGAAGCGCGGAGCGTGCATGAGCGCGCGAAAACTCGCCTCGCCGAAGCACTCGCGGCGAGCGGCTTCGACAACGTCGAGGAGGTGGTGCACGCGCGTCTTTCGACCGAACGAAAGCACACCTACGAGAACACCGTGCGCGAATACTCGTCACTCACGGCAGTAATCGAGGAGGCCAAAAAGGACGAACGCCTCGCCCAGATCGAGGCGAATGCTTCCGCCCTTGAAGCGGCTACCGAGGCCCTTGAAGTGACGCAGGCGCGCGTGCGTGTCAAACGCGATGAGCACACCGCGGCCGCGGGTCTCCACGCCACCCGCGCCAAGATACTTGAGCGCGTGAAGCGTGCACGCGCCGATTTCACGGCCCGCGCCGCCGCGCACGAGAAACGCTCGGCTCGTCAGAGCGAAGTGTTGCACCTCGCGAATGTTGCCACGGGCAATTCGAGCGACGCGAAGGCGCGACTCACACTCTCAACCTTCGCGGTCATGCGCCGCTTCGAGAAAGTCATCGAGGCGGCAAATGTGCGCCTTGGTGCTCTTTCCGGCGGGATCTACGAGATTCGCCTCGCGCATCCAGAGAAGATTGGCCGTAAGCAGGTAGGCCTCGATCTCGAGATGGTCGACCTGCGTCACGACTCGTCCCGCTCACCCTCGACTCTTTCAGGCGGTGAAACGTTCTACGTGTCGCTCGCTCTAGCTCTCGGCCTCGCCGACATCGTGAGTGGGGAAACCGGCGGCGTGCAGATGAACACCCTCTTTATCGACGAGGGCTTTGGCACGCTTGACCCCGAGAAGCTCGACGGTGTCATCGCCGAGATCAGGGAACTCGCTGCCCACGGTCGCACAGTCGGGATCATCTCCCACGTTGCCGAACTCAAATCGCAAATTGCGGAAAAAGTGCACGTTGAAAGAAAGTCCGACGGCACGTCACGTATCAGCGTGAGTGCACAGCCCACGCAGCTCCCGCAATTCTCCTAGACTGAAGTTTCTACTCACGACGAGCATCCGGACCCTTGACCGCCCCGCACCGAGGAGAACATCGTGCCCGTGGACATCATCGTCACCATCATCGCCGCGCTGTGCTTCGCGGTGGGGATCACGGGCATCGTGCTGCCCGTGCTTCCCGGATCCTTCCTCATCCTCCTCGGGATGCTCGTGTGGGCTATCGGGATCGGCGGGTGGACGGGCTGGATTGCCTTCGCGCTTGTCGCCGTCTTCTCGATCGCAGGCATGACCAGTAGCTACGTGCTCACCGGCCGCAAACTCAAGCAGAGCGAAGTTCCCACATGGGCGATCCTCGTGGCGATCGGATGCGCGATTCTTGGCCTGTTCCTTATCCCCGGCCCGGGCCTCCTCATCGGGTTTATTCTCGGTTTCTTCCTCGTTGAGCTGAGCCGCAAGCGTGAGTTCCACGACGCCCTCAACTCGACCCTCTCGACTTTGAAAACCCTCGGGATCGGCATTCTCGTAGAACTCCTGCTCGCGATGGCGAGTGGAACCGTGTTCATCGTCGCGCTTGGCATCCACCTCTTTTCGAGGGCTGGTTAGCGATCGCGGCGGCGATGATCGGCAGTGCTTTGTGCTGAGTGAAACTGCACGATCTGGACCGCGATCTCGCGGAATCGAACCACCGCTGCGGCTGGTCTTAAGATCCGAATGTGGTCCCCGAATTGGAGGAGCTGTCGAACCGATTCAACGTCTGGATAGTGGACGACGATATGAGTCCACTCGTCCTCGGAGCCGTCGAAACGGATCATTCGCCCTCTAAGGATTCGTCGGGCCAGATCTAGGCGGGTCGAGCGCAGCTGTGCGTGCACCTCGATACCAGGCGCCGACTGAAAACTGGTCAGCAGTTCTTGCCACACTGAGCGCAGATCGCAGTCCGGTCGTAGCACTGCGGAATCCGTAAGCAGCTCGCGGGTCTCAATGCGGCTGGTGTTAAACATGCGGGGTTGTGAGGCGACGTCAGCCACTAGATACCAGGATCCGGCTTTGTTCACGAGACCGTAAGGGTCCGCGACAACCCACTTCCCGCTGCTCTCGCCGCTGCGTCGATATCGGAGGCGGATGCGTTGTCTATTTCGTGCAGCGGTGAGAAGGTCGGCCACGTCGAGTTCCTGCTCGGCCGTGAACCATCCAGAGGGATCGACGTGGAGCACTTCGGGCAAGGGCAGAGTGGCGGAAGGTTGCTCACGCGCCGCAACAGCAGTCAGCTTCTGCTGGGTTCTGACATGTACGGCATGGAGCCCGATCTGTTCGAGAAGATCCTCATCTAGTCCTGCGACGGAAAGCAGCTGCAGTTCATGTGGATCGAGGCGTGAGACGTCGAGCCGGGCCCGATGGTCCAGCACGATGGCTCCACCCCGGCCTCGCTCGGTGTAGATCGGCACCCCAGCAGCCGACAACGCCGTAATATCACGCAAGATCGTGCGTGAAGATACCTCGAGGCGGCGAGCCAGTTCTTGACTGGTCATTCGTTCATGGGTTTGCAGTAGAAGCAGGATCGACATCAACCGGGACGACTTCATTCCCAATCCCTTTAGAAAATATGACAGTAGGTGTCGTCTTTGCCTGATTATATGGGGCTCCCTGATCCACTGACTTAAGGAGAGACCCATGCCGGTCCCGAATCTGTTTCTGACCTACGTCAGCGATGTCGAGCGATCCACCGATTTCTATAGTCGCCTGTTCGACATCGAACCCACCTTCACCAGCCCGCGGTACGTCGCTTTTGAGGTTGCGCCCGGTGTGCTTTTCGCAATCTGGACTGGGCACAACGAAGATCTCACATCAGCAACACCGCGCACGAACGAAATCGGACTCATGATTCCCGGTCCCTCCTCTGCCATCGACGACGTCTACGAGGAATGGGTCGCGAAAGGAGTGCACGTGATCGAGGAACCGCACGACGATGTCTTCGGTCGCACCTTCGTGATAGCCGACCCCGACCACAACCTCGTACGGGTCAGCCCCGTTGACTAGCCCCAATAGCGGTTCCATCGGCGGCGGGCGCAAGCTCGCCGCCGCGTGGCACTTGTGCCGTTAACCTTGCTAAATCTGCAGACCATTACGCGGAGCATCAAGAGCCCCGCTAAGGTGGGCTTTCGTGAGTACTGACGATAGGCGCAGCGTTCCCGGCCCGATTCCGAATATTTCGGGTCGCGATGAACCGCGCTATGGCTCGCGGGAGCGAAAAGAAGAACTCGCGAAGGGATTTTTAGGCGAGGGCGCCGGCTATGACGAAGTGCGGCCGGGTTACCCAAACGGAGTGCTCGACGCGATGCTGGCGGCCGTCGGAACCGCTGCCTACCCCCGCGTGGTGGATCTCGGCGCCGGAACAGGGAAACTCGCGCTTGCCCTTGCCGGTCGCGGTTGCCACGTGACGGCGCTTGATACGAGCGAGTCGATGCTTGAAGTGGCGCGCACGCAAGCGGTCGCGGGCCAAATGGCGCAGCGGTTCGAGGCGTGCGTGGCGCCGGCAGAGGCCACCACTCGTGAGGCGGGAAGCGCGGATCTCGTGACTGCCGCGCAAGCGTGGCACTGGTTCGAGCGGGATGCGGTCAGCGCCGAAGTTCGCAGGATTCTCGCGCCAGGCGGTGTGCTCGCTCTCGTGTGGAACACGCTCGATGTGAGCGTGCCGTGGGTGCACAGGTATTCGCGGATTGCGCACGCGGGTGACGTGCAACGCGAAGGTTTTCTCCCCGATGTGGGTGAGGGGCTCGAGCTCGTGACGCGGCACGTCGAGCACTGGGGAGATGCGCGCCCCACGTGGGATTTTGTGCGCCTTGCGACGACCCGCAGCTACTATCTCACCGCTTCGGAAAAGATCCGCGCGAAGGTCCTCGACAATCTCGACTGGTACCTTCATGAGCACCTCGGGCACGCGCCCGGCAGCCGAATCTCGATGCCGTACCGCACGGACCTCTTTCTGTACAGGCCCGCCTAACCGGCGGTCTTAACCGACCGCCATCGATGTCACGCGCCAGTGGCCATCAACGAAACGGAGGCCTACGGAAAACTTCCCCTGTGAAGCCCCGCGCGTTGCGGGTTCGCGTGTGGGGTCGTCGATGAGCTGCGCGGGTGCCTCGTGGAATGTCGCGTCGACCTTCGCGGTCGTCGAGGCGCCATCACTCGCGCCGCTGCCCTTCGTGAGCGTCACCTTCTCGTCACTAAGGGTGATGTCGCCGCCCACGATCCAGCCTCCCGCGGTGTGAAGCTGCTCGGCGTTGTCGGCGAAGCGCATGCATTCCTCGCACGACGGGTCCATGAGCTCGCGCCACGCGCTCGTGTCACCAGTGCCGATCATGTAGGCGTAGACCGCGAAAAGGTACCGGGCGCTCGCCTGCGCTCCCGTTTCGGTTTCCTCATCGATACCCGGGAAGTCCGCGCGCGATGGTTCCGTGGTGTTTGTCGGCTTCGGCTGGCTCGCCGGATCGACCTTCTTGCGGGTATCTTGCGCGGAGTCAGCCACCTGCTGTTCGCCCTGTTTGTTCTGCGTGAACTGGCCCATCCCCACGAGCCCCGCGGGAATGATGAGGGCAAGAGCGAAGATCAGGACGACGATGCGCTGGGTCGTTTTACTCACCGCTCAAGGCTAATACAGCGCGTGATGGGAGGCAGTGTCGATCGTGCCTGGGTCGTTTTTGCGGGGTGGCGAGCAGCGATATTCTGATGTCGTCGTCACCTCGGGCGTGGCAGGCGTCGGCCTCCCCTCGCCCACACGAGCACGAAAGGCTCTTTCTCCCGTGACCCTCCTGAGACTCCTGTGGAATTACGTGAAACCATCGTGGTTCTCGCTCGTGCTCGTCGTGGTGTTCCAAGTCGCGGCGCAGCTCGCCGCGCTTTACCTCCCCACGCTTAATGCCGACATGATTGACGACGGCATCGCCAAGGGGGATATCGACGCGATTTGGCGCCTTGCCGGTTGGATGCTCTTCGTGAGCCTCGCGAATATCGCCGCCCTCGTGGCTGCGAATTATTTTTCGGGACGCGTTGCCATGAGGCTTTCGAGGGACCTTCGCTCGGACGTTTTCTCGCAAGTCCAGTCGTACAGCGCGAAAGAGATCAGCCACTTCACGCCCGCCTCGCTTATCACGCGCAACACGAACGATGTGCAGCAGCTTCAGAACCTGTCGTTCTTTGGGCTCATGTTTCTTGTGTCAGCGCCAATTACGGGCATCGGAGGTGTGGTGCTTGCGCTCAAGCAAGAGGCGCAGCTCGCATGGCTCATCGCGGTCATGGTGCCGCTCATGCTCGTGGCGATCGCGCTCGTCATATGGAAGGCGTCCCCGCTTTTTCGCGAGATGCAGGAGCGGATCGATGATCTGAACCTCGTGCTTCGAGAACAAATCACGGGCATTCGCGTGGTCAGGGCTTTCGTGCGCGAGCCCTTTGAGCGGGATCGTTTTGATACGTCAAATAGGCGTCTCACGAGCATTAACCGCAGCATTGGGCACCTCATTGCTTTTCTCAATCCGATCGTGATGTTCCTTCTTTCGTTCAGTTCCGTGCTCGTGCTGCTGGTGGCCGCGGGGCCGATTGACCGTGGCGAGATGCAAGTGGGGTCGATTACGGCATTTATCGCCTACCTCATCCAGATCCTCATCGCGGTCATGATGGCGACGTTCATGACGATGATGGTTCCGCGTGCGATGGTTTCCGCCGAGCGCATTACGGAGGTGCTCGATACGCACAGTTCGGTGGTGCTTCCTTCTCCTGAGGTCGCCGTCCAGCCGGGGGATCCGCGTGTCAGTGAGCGCGCCGAGCTCGAATTCGACGACGTCACGTTCGCGTATCCAGGAGCGGAACGCCCCGTTCTCGAAGGCATTTCATTTAAGGCCCACGCGGGCCACACAGTCGCGATCATTGGCGGCACGGGTTCCGGCAAAACTACGCTCCTTGGGCTTATCTCGCGCCAGTTCGACGTCACGGAGGGCGCGGTCAAGGTCAACGGTGTGGACGTACGCGAGGCGGCCCCGGAGATGCTTCACGGCACCCTCGGTTACGTGCCGCAGCGGCCCTATCTGTTTAGCGGCACGGTTGCCTCGAACGTGAAGTTCGGAAGGCCCGAGGCGAGTGAAACGGAGGTGTGGCATGCCCTCACGATTGCGCAGGCGCGCGATTTTGTTGCCGAGATGCCCGACGGGCTCGAGTCGCCTATCGCTCAGGGCGGCACGAACGTGTCGGGTGGTCAGCGCCAGCGCCTCTCGATCGCGCGGGCGCTTTTGGCGAAGCCCGACATCTACCTTTTCGACGACTCCTTTAGCGCGCTCGACCTGCAGACCGATGCGCGGTTGCGCGCGGCTCTTGCTCCCGAAACTCGTGACGCGCTCGTGGTGATCGTCGCGCAGCGAATCTCGACCATCACGAGCGCCGATCTGATCCTCGTGCTCGATCACGGCCGAGTCGTCGGGCGCGGCACCCACGAGGAGCTCTTGCAGTCGAATGAGACGTATCAGGAGATCGTGGCTTCGCAAGGCACGGCGGAAGAATATGAGGAAGGAGCGGCGCGATGAGCGAGGAAAAGAAGCATAGCGAGCGAGGCGTGCGTCCCGGGCAGAAAGCCCAAAACTTCGGGCCGTCCTTCACACGGCTCATGGGCTTCCTCATGGCTGAGCGCACCCTGCTTTTCAGCGCCCTCGGAATCGGGATTATTTCGGTCATTCTGAGCGTGATCGGACCGAAGATTCTCGGTCGGGCGACCGACATTATCTTCAACGGCGTCATCTCGAAACGCATGCCCGCGGGCGTCACGAAGGACCAGGTGGTCGCCGGAATGCGCGCGAGTGGCCAAGAGCAGCTTGCGGACATGGTCTCGGGCATGGATCTGAATCCCGGTCACGGGATCGACTTCGGTGCCCTCAACACGGTTCTGCTCACCGTCACGGTGCTGTATGTGGTCGCGGCATTTTTCGCGTGGCTGCAAACCCGGATGCTCTTGCGCGTGGTGTACCGCAGCATCTACCGGCTCCGCCGTGATGTCGAGGAGAAACTCCATCGCGTGCCGCTGAGGTACTTCGATTCTCGGCGGCGCGGCGACCTCTTGTCGCGCGTGACAAACGACGTGGATAACCTGCAAAATACCCTCAACAACACGCTCGGCGGCATTATCAGCGATGCCCTGACCGTTATCGGCACGATCATCATGATGCTCGTGATTTCGCCGATTCTCACTCTCGTCGCATTGATCGTGATCCCGCTTGCGCTCGTGATTACCGCGGTGATCGGCAAGCGCGCCCAGAAGCTCTTCGGAGAGCAGTGGGATGCCACGGGTGAAGTGAACTCTGAGGTCGAGGAGGCATTCTCCGGACACGAGATCGTGACGGTTTTCGGGCGTGAGAAGGATGCGCGCGCGAATTTCGAGAAGAAGAATGCCGAGATGTATCGCGCGAGCTTCGGTGCGCAATTTGTCAGCTCGCTCATCATGCCGTTCATGATGTTTGCGGGGAATATTTCCTATGCGGCGGTGGCCCTCGTGGGCGGCCTCAAGGTCGTCTCGGGGCAGCTCACGCTCGGTGATGTGCAGGCCTTTATTCAGTATTCGCGCCAGTTTACGCAGCCTGTTTCGCACCTGGCCTCGATGGTCACGCAGCTTCAGTCGGGCGTGGCGTCGGCGGAGCGCATTTTCGAGTTTTTGGATGCCGAAGAGCAGGTCCCGGAGAGCTCGAGGCAGGGGTCCGACGCTTGCCGCACCAAAGCCGAGGCCACATCGCCCGGTCGTGGCGAGGTGCGGTTCGACCACGTGCGCTTTTCCTACTCGCCCGAAAAGCCTCTCATTTCGGATTTGTCGCTCGTGGCGTGCCCCGGGATGACGGTTGCGATCGTGGGCCCCACGGGGGCGGGTAAAACGACGCTCGTCAACCTCATCATGAGGTTCTATGAGATCGACGGCGGTGCGATCACGATCGACGGCGTGGATACGCGCGAGATGACGCGCGAGGAACTCCGCAGCCGCACCGGAATGGTGCTGCAGGATACGTGGCTGTTCAGGGGTACCATCCGGGAGAACATCCGCTACGGCCGCCTCGGCGCGACCGACGAGGAGGTGCTCGAGGCCGCGAAGGCAACCCACGTGCATGACTTCGTGCAGCACCTCCCCGAGGGGTACGACACGATCATCGACGACGAAGGCTCGAGCGTATCGGCGGGCGAAAAGCAGCTGCTCACGATCGCGCGTGCCTTCCTCGCGCGGCCCGAACTGCTTATTCTCGACGAGGCGACTTCGAGTGTGGATACGCGCACCGAGGTGCTCGTGCAGAAGGCGATGAATACCCTGCGCGAGGGGCGCACGTCATTTGTGATTGCCCACAGGCTTTCGACGATTCGCGATGCCGATCTGATTCTCGTGATGGAACACGGTGACATCGTCGAGCAGGGCACCCACGACGAGCTTCTCGAGGCGGGCGGCGCCTACGCGCGGCTGTATCGCTCGCAGTTCGAGGGCGCAAGTAGCGAGATTGCGGACTCTCCCGAGCAGGAGCCGGTCGCTCCCGCCCAGGATTCGCCAATGTTTTAGTCCTCAAGGACGGGATCGGCGAGGATCGCCTCGATCCGCGAGATCTCCTCGTCGCTGAAGTGTGTGGCTGGAACGCTCTCGCCCGCGCGCACGATGGTTCGTGCAGCAGCGATGTTCGCGCGCAGCTGCTGCACGCTTGAGGCTCCCACGATCGCGGATGTCACGACGCGCTTGCGCAGCACCCATGCGAGGGCCATTTGCGCGAGGCTTTGTCCGCGGTCGTCGGCGACGCGGCTGAGTGCGCGAACCTTCTCGAGGTAGCGGGGGTCCTTCGCGACGTCCTCCCCGAGGAACACGTTCTGCGCGGCGCGTGACTTCTCGGGAATGCCCGTGAGGTAGCGGTTCGTGAGAAGCCCTTGCGAGAGCGGAGAGAACGCGACGACCCCGATGCCGAGCCGCTCGCATACCCCAAGGAGCGAATCTTCCGCGTGCCCGCTCGCACTCTCTTCGGGCGTACGGGAGAGCATCGAGTAGCTCGCCTGATTCACGACGAGCGGCACACCCATGGTGCGCAGCATCGTTGCGGCCTCGCGGGTCTTCTCGGGGGAGTAGTTCGAGATGCCTGCGTAGAGCGCCTTGCCGCTCTTGACGGCGTGCGCGAGTGCCCCCATCGACTCCTCGAGCGGGGTCGAGTCGTCTTGGCGATGGTGGTAGAAGATGTCGACGTAGTCGAGGCCGAGGCGCGTGAGTGACTGGTCGAGCGAGGCGAGCAAGTATTTCCTGCTGCCGCCGTCGCCGTATGGCCCGGGCCACATGCGAAAGCCCGCCTTCGTGGTCACGAGGATTTCATCGCGGTGTCCAGCAAGGTCCTTGCGGAAGATTTCCCCGAAGGTCTCTTCGGCGCTGCCGGCGGGCGGACCGTAGTTGTTGGCGAGGTCGAAGTGGGTGATGCCGTGATCGAAGGCGTAGTGCACGATCTCCCGTTGGCGCGAGAAGTCTGCTTTGGGGCGTTCGCGAACCTCGTGTTCGAAGCCGCCTTCGAAGCGTTCTCGCCCGAAGTTGTGCCAGAAACCGAGGGAAATTGGCGGGAGCATGAGCCCCGAGGTTCCAAGGCGGCGGAAGTGTGCGTAGCTCGCCTCATCCATGGTGGCGCGGCTTGTGGGGGTGCTCTCGTTCATGGTGGCCTCCTTGCCGGGTAATGCCTGTAATCCCAGTGTAATGCTCATCACCAAGTCTTTTGGCCTCGGGGCAGGTCACAGTGCGGCGCCTTGCGCCGCAGGAATAATCATGCATACGATTGCAAAATGATGCACGTTAGTGAATGTCGGTCCGACGCTCGCCAGGCAGCCGTCGGAACCCCCAGGCGCGCGTTCCTCCGCGCGATCCCCGCCGCCCTCGCGGCAGGCGCTCTCGCCCCCAGCCTTGGGGCGTGCACTCGCGCCTCCGAAACCCTCGCAGCCGAGGCGAGTCTCATCCCCGAGGTCGATTTCAGCGGGATCGAGTACCAGGACGACATTGCCGCACTCCTGCCCGAAGAAATCCGCGCGCGAGGCGAACTCGTGAATGGGGCCGAGCTGAGCTACGCGCCCGGCGAGTTCCTCAACAACGGTAAAGCGGTGGGCTACGACATCGATCTCCTCACCGCTCTCGGTAT
This sequence comes from Dermabacter vaginalis, assembly GCF_001678905.1. Lineage (NCBI taxonomy): Bacteria > Bacillati > Actinomycetota > Actinomycetes > Micrococcales > Dermabacteraceae > Dermabacter > Dermabacter vaginalis. The sequence continues at coordinate 321,149 of NZ_CP012117.1, forward strand.
CGTGTTCGGGCTCAAAACTCGCACCGAATCCGCCGTGTTCTCCCAAATCATCCCTGCCGTGGGCAGTAAATACGACGTGGGAATCTCAGGCTTCACGATCAACGACGAGCGACTAGAAACCGTGACCATGGTGAGTTACTTCGAGGCCGGTATCTCTTACGCGGTCAAGAAAGGCAACCCCTATGGGATCGACCCGCACGACCTGTGCGGCAAACGCCCCGCGGTGCAGGTTGGCTCCTACCAGGAAGAGATCGCCCTCGCCGCCGATGAACAGTGCCGCGCCGAAGGAAGGCGCTCCGTGGACGTCCTCGCCTACGCCAACAACTCCGATGTCGTCACGAACGTTGCAGGTGGTAAGGCTGATGTGCTCATTGCCGATTCGCCCGTCACGAGCTACGCGATCGCGCGTTCGCGCGGCAGCCTCGAACAGGTCGGCGACGTCGAGGAATCGGCACTCAACGGGATCGTGGTCAAGAAAGGCGAGGACCAACTCGCCGAAGCGCTGTGTGCCGCTGTGCAGCATCTCATCGACACCGGCGCCCTGCGCACGATCATGAGCGCGTGGGGCAACGACGCAGGGCTGATCGAGAAAGCAGAGGTCAAGAAGGCATGAATACGAGTATCGACACCCCGATCCCGAACCGGATTCGCGCCAAACGAGCGCCGAGGCCGGGCACGTGGATCGCCGCGGTCATCGTTGCACTGCTCAGCGTGTGGCTCATCGCCTTCGCCGCGGGCAACGAGGTCTTCGAATGGAACGTCGTAGGAACCTACCTGTTCGACGTCAAGGTCATCAAAGGCGTTGGTTGGACCCTGCTTCTCACGCTCGTGTCGATGGTGATTGGCACGGTGATCGCCCTGACTGCCGCGATCATGCGGCTCAGCTCCAACCCCGTTCTGCGGGGTGTCTCATGGGCCTACATCTTCGTGTTCCGCGGTGTCCCCGTCTACACGCAGCTCGTGTTCTGGGGTCTCATCACCGTGATCGTTCCGAAGATCGTGATCGGCGTGCCCTTCGGCCCCGAGCTCGTGAGCCTTTCCACCCGTGAGTACTTCACGGCATTCTGGGCGGCAACCGTAGCGCTCGGCCTCAACGAAGGTGCCTACCTTGCGGAGATCATGCGTGCGGGGCTGACGAGCGTGGAGCGCGGCCAGAGCGAAGCCGCAAAATCTCTCGGCATGAAGAACTCGCTCATTCTGCGCAGGATCGTGATCCCTCAGGCTATGCGCGTCATCATCCCGCCGCTCGGCAACGAAACGATCGGCATGCTCAAGACGACCTCGCTCGTGCTCGCCGTGCCGTTCACGCTCGATCTCACCTATGCCTCGAATTCGATCGCGAACCTCCTATTCAAGCCCGTACCGATGCTCATCGTCGCGGCACTGTGGTACCTCGCCGTGACGAGCGTGCTCATGGTGGGGCAGTACTACATTGAGCGATACTTCGGTCGCGGCTTCGATGACCGCCCCGCCGCGCGTCCCGGATCGCGCGCCTCGCGACAGGCATCCGTCAACGCCTTGGGCACGACCCCGAAGGATCCGCTTCCGGAGGTGGAGCTGTGAGTACGAGCTCGGTAGCGACATCGACACACGACAACGGCAAGGAAAAGAACATGTCCATGGTGGCGGCGCCCAAGGTGCGGCTTGAGAACATCCACAAGGCCTTCGGGAACCTGCACGTTCTGCGTGGAGTCGACCTCGAGGTCGGCGAAGGCGAAGTGTGCGTGCTCATCGGCCCCTCCGGCTCGGGTAAATCCACGCTCCTTCGCTGCATCAACCAGCTCGAGGAGCCCACGGGCGGGAAGATCCTCATCGACGGCGAATTGCAGGGATACAGCCCGAAGCCGCTCGCCGACGGTCGCTGGCAGAAACTCTCCGAGAAAGAGATCGCGGCGCAGCGCTCGCGCATCTCGATGGTGTTCCAGCGCTTCAACCTATTCCCGCACATGACCGCCCTTGAGAACGTGTGCGAGGCACCGATCCACGTGCGTGGTGTGCCCAAGGTCGAGGCCCGCTCAAACGCGCTTGAGCTCCTCAAGCGCGTGGGACTCGGTGATCGCGCGGATCACTACCCGAGCGAGCTTTCGGGCGGGCAGCAGCAGCGCGTTGCGATCGCGCGGGCGCTCGCAATGGAGCCCGAGATCATGCTGTTCGACGAGCCCACCTCAGCGCTCGATCCGGAACTCGTCGCTGAAGTGCTCCAGGTTCTCAAGGACCTCGCTGTCGAAGGCCAAACCATGGTGGTGGTGACGCACGAGATCGCCTTCGCGCGCGAGGTCGCCGACCACGTCGTGTTCATGGATGGAGGTCAGGCGGTCGAGGCTGGGCCGCCGAGTGAGATCCTCGATCACCCGCGTTCGGAGCGGCTCAAGGCCTTCCTCGCGAGTGTGCTCTAGCGGCCGGATCGGAACCGTTCTGCTGCGGCGATAATCTCGCTTGGCGGAACGTCGAGGTACATCCCGAAATACACCATGTTGGTGTGGGGAAGGTGCACCACGAGATTCGTATCGCCCCTTGGTGAGGCCTTCGTGATCGAGAGGCTCACATCGTGCCACGGGTAGGTTCTGCGCTCGCCTCCCTTTTCGAGGAGGGCGAGGCCTTCTCGGTCGAGCCACAGCCCCTTGCCGTTCTTCGAGCGACCCCACTTGATGGTCCGATCCGTGGGGGCCGCGACGATCTTGCTCGCTCTGGCGCGGATCTCCTGAAAACTTGACGTGAACGCGTCGCTGAAGCGTGCCTCTTTCGGCACCGAAAACCCGCGTTCATCGAGGGTATAGACACCTTCGATGGGAGCGTTGTGATACGCGCTCGCGGCTTCCCTTTCAGCACGACGCTGTTCCCGGCGTACACGCGCGCGCTGCACGATGCGAAGAATGAACGGCAAGACGACAAGGAGCACGAACCCCATGATCAAGGGAACAAAGAACTTTAGTTTAGCCGGAAGAACGTCGCTATTGAGGAGCGAGAGGGTCACGCTCCCCGCGATCCCAATCGCAAGGAAGGCGCCCGCGACGCGAAGAACTTCACTCATGAGATGGGGGACGTCTTTGCGGAGGGAGTCGTGCATCTCCTCGCGAGAACCCCCGAGGGACTCGAAGGGCATCTTCGCAAGTGCCCCGAGCTTCTCTCGCGTATCCGGGAGGCCGTTGTCCTCGTAACCGACGCACATCTGATCCAAGCGAAGCCCCTCTCGCTCCCGTGGGTTCCACTTTGATTTTACGCGAGCGTGACTTGAAAAGTCACGCAATCACCTGCTGTAACAGCGAAATTGGGTTAGGCGCGAAGGCTTTGCGCGCGCGCGACAATTTCCGCGGCACTCAGCCCGAGTTTGTCACCGCTATAGCGCAGATGTCGGTGGGGCAAATGCACGATGAGGTCCTTCTTGCCGATGCGCGTGAGCGCTGTCTCCTCAAGGCGAACCTCGCTCCACGGGTAGGTCTCGTAGTGGTCCGCATCCGGTACGAGGCCGAGGAAGTCCTCGCCGAGCCACAGCCCAACACCGTCGATCGAGTAGGCCCATTCGAGCGCGTCGCTACCCGTCGCGGCTGGGGGAGCAGCTGGCGGGTTCTTGCGGTGGTCGAGGAACACTTGCTCGTAGAGTACGCGGCCCCTGCGGTAGAACGCGTAGCCGAGAAGTGCGAACACGGTTCCCGAGATCACGAAGGAAATGAAGAAGATGTGGATGCCGAAGGTTTTCTTCAAGAAAATATCGGCGAGAATGCCCGCAATGAGAAGCGCAATGAGGGTGCCGAGGTGCCGTCGACACAGCGCCGTGAGGGCCTGCAGGTAGCGGCGTGCGCGCGCCTCGCGCGGACTCGCGGCGCTTGCGAGGCCGCCTTCGTCGTAGCGCACGGTAAAGGCGTTTTCGTCCATGCCTCCCCCTCTTTTTTCCCCTTCAGGGTGAGGATCAACGCGCGACGAACCCTGACTTGAGGCTACCCTCTCTTTTTTACACCCTGAATTTTGCGGCTGCCGAGGATTCCGATCGCGCGCGCCGCCCTGATCAATCCGAAGCCATCGGGCGCACTCATCCACGGCACGCCGTGGTGCTCGTGCACACTCTCGTGAGCGCGCTCGTGTGCAGGATCCGCTGGAGTGCGGGTTTCGCCGTGTAAGGAAGGTCCGACGGTTGCCGGGCGATCGTCGGACTCTTTTCTCCCTACCGTGCTGCGCCACACCTTTGGCACGGCCCCCACGAGAGCGCGCCCGAGGGCGCCGATCGACGCGAGGGGGCGTTCGGCGCCGTGGGCAAGGTCCTGCTCATCGTCGGTGAGTTCGCGAATCGCGACCGCTGCGACCGACTCCGGGTGTTGATCAACAACATTGCCGTAGATCGAGGGATCGTGTTGGCCGTCGTCACCCACGAGGAGCCAGCGCGTGTTCGGGAACATCTCGCGCAGCGAGGCGAGAGTGGTGAGTTTGTGGCGCGTGCCGGAGCGGAAGAAACCCGTGTTCGTGGGGCCCCAGTCGGTGAGGAGAAGCGGCCCCGCGGGGTAGCCGTTCTTGAACAGGAAGCGTTCGAGCACCGGGGCCACATTCCACGCGCCCGTTGAAAGGTAAATGAACGGCGTATTCTCGCCGTAGTGGCGGCGAAGCTGCTGGTAGAACACGGCCATGCCGGGAACGATGCGGCGCGAGGCCTGCGAGATCACGAAGGCGTTCCAACCGGCGATGAGAGGCCGGGGCAAAAGCGTGATGAGCACCGTATCGTCGATGTCGCTCACGACCGCGATTTCCTGCGCTTCATCGTCAAACACGTGGGCGTTCGCCGTGACGGTGTTGCTGCCATCGGTACTGAGGGTGATGCTGTGAAGTCCAGGTTCGAGTTCGACGGCAATGACGTCGTCGACAATGCCCGAGCGATCCGCGTACGTCTCAAAAACCCGCGGCCCCTCGGAGGTGCTCACCGTGACCTCGACCCGTACGTGCGGGTCGATTTGCGACGTGAAATTACGAAATCCGCGCCGTGCGAGAGAACGCATATCGTACACGGGCTGATCGAAGTGATCGGGCTTCGTCCCGGCACCCGCGAAAAGAACCCGCCCGAGCACACGCAGTCGTGTACGCGAACCGTACGCCGTGTACGGCTGGATTCGGGCCTCGAAGCCGAGAGCTCGAAGGAGCCGGGCAGTCGCCGTGTTTTTCTTATCCTCGAGGCGGGCCGACCAATGGGGTCGGTCGGGGCGCGAAAACGAATGTGAGCCCAACGCACACCTCCCTGTACCTCGGATCGCGGCAGGCCCCCGGTGGGAGCTTGTCTATCCTAGTGGACGCGCCGCACGGGAGCCTTAACGCGCGCGCTGAAAATGCGGCAAGATAGTGGCGTGAGCAAATATCGAGTATTGACCGTGTGCACGGCGAACATCTGCCGTTCGCCTGCCGCCGCCGTCATGCTCAAAACCGGCCTCGAACAGGCGGGGCTCGAGGAACTCGTCGAGGTCGAGAGTGCGGGAACCACGTACGAGTCGGAGGGCTTCCCCATGGACGACCGCATCGTCCTCGCCCTCGAGCGTGCCGGGTACAGCCCCGAGGCGCACGCGGCACGCACCGTTCTTGTCCACCAGCTCGGCGAATGGGACCTCGTTCTCACGATGAGCACCAAGCACCTCGCGGAAATGAGCCGCAAACTTGAGGCGATTCCCGAAGGCGTGGAACCGCCCACGCTTCACATGTGGGGAGAGTTCGATCCCGCGAAGCCAGCCGTTGCCGAACCCGAAGACCTCGAGGTTCCCGACCCGTTCTACGAGGGGCAGAAATTTTTTGATCGCACCGTGCTCAAGATGGAGCGCGCGGTTCCGTCGATCTTGCTGTTCATCAAGTCGCGCCTTCGCGACCGCGGCGACATCGCCTAGCCGTAGCGCGCGACGGCTTACGGCCTCTTCGCGCGTGCCCTGAGCGTCAGGGCACCGAGACCTCCGGCGACACCGACGCCTACCGCGACCGTAGTCGCGAGAATGGTTTTGAGTGTGCCGAGCGCACTTCCATCGGGATTGGTCCACACCGAAAGGATGGTGTCGACCTTTTCCTCGTCCTCTTCACCGCGAATCTCATTCGCGGGAGGTGTTGAGCCATCCGTGGGGGCCTCAGTGGGGTTCAGGCGAACGCCCGGGGGAGCGGTCTGGGGCTCTTCTTCTTCGGGTACCGTGAGCGCGGGAATCTCAGTGGCGCCGTTTTTCGGAGTCAGGAGGGGATCGGGCTCAGGGGTGGGAACGGGAGGAAGGGGAGAATCTTCCGGCTCTGGTTGGGCCTCAGGCTTTGTTTGGGCCTCAGGCTCGGATTCGGCCTCAGGTTCGGATTCTGCCTCAGGCTCGGGTTCACTCTCGGGTGTGGGCTCCGCCTTGGGAGTCGGCTCAGCTTCGCGCGAGGGCTCCGCTTCTGGCTCGGGTTCAGGAGTTTCGAGGCGCTTTTTGGGTGCTGGGGCAGCGGCCGGCATCGCGGGGGCCGGTTCAGGCTCTGGCTCTGGCTCGGGCGCTGGTTCTGGTTCAGGTGACGGCTCTGGCGAGGGCACCGGGGCGTGATCTTCCGTGGGCTCGACTGTAGGCTCCGGTTCGGGCGTCGGCTCCTCGGTGGGTTCCGGTTCCGGCGCAGGCTCCTCCGTGGGCGTCGGGCTGGGCTCTTCCGTCGGCTCCGGAGATGGCTCGAGTTCGGGCGTCGGTTCCTCGGTGGATTCCGGTTCGGGCACCGGTTCTTCGGTGGGCTCGGGCTCCTCGGTGGGTTCGGGCTCCGGGGTGGGCTCGGGAGCCGGCTGCTCACCGAGGCACGGCTCTTCGCCCGGATGCTCGATCCACCACTTGACCCAGCGGAAACCCGCGATGAAGAAATACTCCTCGCCGGGAACCACGCAATCGGGGGTCTCTGGGGCCGACGGGTCATGGGCCTCGATCGGGGAGTCATTCGCAGGTTGAGCTGCGGCGACCTGGGGCAATGCCGGCGTAGATTCTTCGGCGGCAAAAGCAAGAGGCGCCGCCGGCACGCCAAGGATCGAGAAGGCGAGCGCGATGGCGCCAATGCGTTTGGCGAGCGGGCGATGTCGTGAGGGCAGACTGCGTGCCGGCGTGTGATGCGCCGCATGGCGCACGCCGGGGTGTGAAGTGAACATGCAGTCTCCCGAGGCCAAGAAAATTTATAGAAGCCTATTTTTCTTAAAGTGATAAGGCGCGACGGGTCAAGACTACGCGCGGGTAAGCGTGCCTGTCACCTCAGTTATCGTTTTGTAATAAAAACAGTAGCGTTTAGTGCACAAATCGTCACCGACAGGAGAGGAAATCGGGGGTATCCGTTCGCGCGGACACCCCCGATGATGCGTTGAAAGCGGCTGTGAACAGCGGTTATTTGCTCAGGGCTGCATCTACGACATCCTTGGCGGCTGCCTGGACGCTCTTAAGGTGATCTTCGCCCTTGAACGATTCGGCGTAGATCTTGTAGATGTCCTCGGTCCCCGAAGGGCGCGCCGCGAACCATGCGTTCTTAGTCGTGACCTTGAGGCCGCCGATCGGATCACCCGAAGGGGCGTTCGTCATGATCGCCGTGATCTCTTCACCCGCAACGCTCGTGGCTGTCACGGACTCGGGGGAGAGGTTCTTGAGCTTCGCCTTGGCCTCGCGATCCGCGGGAGCGGAAATGCGCGCATACGCACTCGCCCCAAACTCGCCAACGAGATCCTCGAGATGCTCGTGGGGATTCTTCCCCGTGACCGCGGTGATTTCTGAGGCGAGCAGCGCGAGAATGATGCCGTCCTTGTCCGTCGTCCACACATCGCCGTTCATGCGCAGGAACGATGCTCCCGCGCTTTCCTCCCCGCCGAATCCCACCGAAGAATCGAGGAGACCTGGGACGAACCACTTGAAGCCCACGGGGACTTCGAGAACGTCTCGGCCAATCTTTGCGCCGACGCGGTCGATGAGTGAGCTCGACACGAGGGTCTTACCGATCTTGGCGTTGCTCGGCCATTCGGGGCGGTGATTGAACAGGTAGGTGATGGCAACCGCGAGGTAGTGGTTGGGATTCATGAGACCGCCCTGTGGCGTGACGATGCCGTGGCGATCTGAATCCGTATCGTTACCCGTGGCGATATCAAACTTTTCGCGCTGCTCAAGAACCGAAGCCATCGCCCACGGGCTCGAGCAGTCCATGCGGATGATGCCGTCGGCGTCGAGAGTCATGAACGAGAAGGTCGGATCAACCTCGGGGTTAACGACAGTGAGGTCGAGTCCGTGGCGCTCGGCGATGCGACCCCAATACTCGACGGCGGCGCCGCCGAGAGGATCGGCGCCAATCTTCACGCCGGCTTTCGCGATCGCCTCCATGTTGATAACGGAAGGAAGATCCTCGACGTAAGTCTTCGTAAAGTCGTAGCGCCCGGCGCCCTCGACCGCTTTCGCGGTGCTGACGCGGCGCACCTCGCGAAGCCCGCCAGCGAGGATCTCGTTCGCACGATTCGCGATCCAGGAGGTCGCATCGGTATCGGCAGGCCCGCCGTGAGGGGGGTTGTACTTGAAGCCGCCATCGCGCGGGGGGTTGTGGCTTGGCGTGACAACAATGCCGTCGGCACGCGAATCATCGCTCGCGCCCTTGCCGCGATTGTGGACGAGGATCGCGTGCGAGATCGCGGGCGTGGGCGTGTAGCCATCACCCGAGTCAATGAGCACGGTGACGCCGTTGCCCACGAGTACCTCGAGGGCCGTGTCGAACGCGGGCTTGCTCAGCACGTGCGTATCGCGCCCCATGAACAGTGGGCCACGAATGCCCTGCCCAGCGCGGTACTCCACAATCGCCTGCGTGGTCGCAGCGATGTGGCCCTCGTTGAATGCCGTATCGAGCGAGCTGCCGCGGTGCCCCGAGGTCCCAAAGCTCACGGCCTGGTCTGGATTCTCGGGGTCCGGGCGCAGCGAATAATAGGCGTCGATGACCTTGGACGGGTCGATCAGGTCGGAAGGAAGCGGGAGTTCCCCCGCCCTTTCGTGAACCATGGAAAACTCCTCACATCCCTTGTGCCCTCGCGGGCTTTTTAATTCCTGCTCCGGCCGATCGCGCGCACGATCATGACGATGACGCCCACGAAGAACAGGAAGCCGCCGAGGAGGCCGCACACGAGCGAGGCAAGGCCCCAGCCGAAGCCGCCGCCGAGCATGTTGAACGGATTGATCGGGCCGATGACAGACACGGGTGCACTCACACCTTCACACGTGAGCGTGCCTTTGCCCTCGACGTTGTTCGCTACGAACGAGTCCTTGTAGGGGACGTACTCTTGCCCGTCAATGGTGAGGGGCTCGGAGTCCGACGACTCCGCCTCGGCTTGAAGCTCGGTTCCGTCCTCGAGAACGGCCTTGCACGTGGCTTTCTCAGCGTCGACTTTCGGAATGTAGACGATCATCATTTCAATGCCGTCGACCTCGAAGTCGTAGGTGGCCTTACCGCTCTCAAACTTGCTGTTGGACTTTTCGAAGTTTTCGAGACCACCCATCTCGTCCATGAAACCGGCACCGGTGCGCCATGCGGCGACGCCGAACAGGATCGCGGCAATAATCATGAACACCACACCGATAAGTGTGAGAGCGATGCCAATGGGCTTCTGCTTCGGCTTCGCCGCCGCACCACCGTAGTTGTAAGGAGTGCCGTAGCCGCCAAAAGCGCCCTGCTGACCCTGGGGCGCGTACTGGGGCTGCGAGTACTGCTGATTCTGCTGCTGGTATTGCTGGCCCTGCGAGTACTGCGGCGAGCCCTGATACTGGTTCGAACCCGCTGCCTCAGGGGCGCTCGGCTGGCCATAAGGCGAGTACTGGCCGGGGGCTTCGTTGGCGCTTTGGCCGTAGGTAGGGCGCGGGCGATCGTTGCCGTTGAAGGAATCGGACACGTGTGCCTCCATAAAAGTTCGGGGACCGCGATCACGGGCGTGACGCTCTGCACGCCAAGCCTACAAGGTTGCCCTTGAGGCCCGCGTGAAAATGCGTACCGTTTCCACGCGCCGATCTCTAGGGGAGCACAAGAAGAACGGCACCCCACGCGATCCCCGCACACGCGAGCGGCGTGAGCACCCACCACAGGGCGATGCGCCCGAGCAGATTCCACGCGACCGACTTCCTCGATACCGCGAGGGAGGAGCCGACGATTGAACCGACGATCGTGAACGACGACGAGACGGGGAAGCCGAGCCACACACTCGCGCCATACAGGAGCACCGCGGTTGATGTTTCCGCAGCTAGGCCCTGGCTCACCGTGAGGTCGGTGAGGCGCCGGCCAAGAGTGCGCACGATCTCGCGGCCCCCCACGAAAGTCCCGAGCGCCATCGCTCCCGCAAGAAGCAACGCAATCCATAGTGGCAGGGTGGACATTCCCGCATGCGCGGAAAGAAGGTGGCCGAGGGGACCGTCGGACTCCAATCCGTGCAGCTGCGAAACGCGCGTGCCCGACCCACCGAGGGCTGCGAGCGCGACAACTACGATCCCGAGCGGGAGGCGGATATTGCTAAGCCCATGCCCGAAGGCCACGAGCCCCGCGGTGAGGGTCTGCGTCCATCGCACCGTCTCGGTTGTGAGGCGGCGCTTGGCTTGTGAGCGGCTTACGGCCCGGGTGAGAGCGAAGCTGAGGGCAAAGCCGAGGAGGGGGCCGATGAGGACGAGGAGAAACAGCACAGCGATGTCGCCAAGCTGGCGTATGTCGCCGAGGGCACCAGTGAACGCCCCCGCGAAGGCCGCGAGCGTCGTCACCCAACCTGAGAGGGGAACGCCCCGCCACCAGCCTATGAATAGGCATGCGATCGCGGTCGATAGGCCGCACACGAGCGCGAGGCCAAGGGCGCGAGGTTCAGAAAGGAGTGCCTCGGGAACGCCCACAACCCGCACGAGTGAGAAATGTAAAAACACCATGCTCACGAGGCCGAACATTGCGCCCGCACCATTCATGATGGCCGCGTAGGTGAGGGCGAGCCGCTCGGGGAGAACACGTGTGACGATCGTCGTCGTGACCGCGTTCGGGGCGTCCTGGGCGCCGTTCGCGAAGGCCCACACCACCGCAAGAGCAACGATGCTCCACGCGAGCATCAGATGTCCTTGACGCGCAGCAAATCGACGCAGCGCGAAAGGTTCTGGAAAGCAAGCTGCACACACTCAAGCGCACCGATCACCTCGCGTGTGCGGGCCGCAACGGGGAAGTCAGACGGCTGCGTGTAGTTCTCCCACAGCTCGGCAATCGCCGTGCGGGAATGCTCAGAGGCGTGGGTCGCGAGGCGTCGCATGTCCTCATCAAATGCCGAGAGCTGCTTCGGGTTCTCGAGCTTCCACGCGCACTGCACCACGAGTTCCGCGGCGCGCTCGATGACCGAGAGGATCTCGAGAAGGCGATTGGGGAGCATGCCGAGGTTGAGCCGCACGGTGAGGTCGGCCGTACGCTCCATTTCAGTGACGCAAAGTTTCATGGCGGAGGCGACACCGTGAAGGGCATCGGCCTGAAACGGAGTGATGAGGCTAGTGGAGAGCCTGTTCGCGATCCTGTGATTGAGTTCGGCGGCATCGATGGCGTGCGCCTGGAGGCGCTCGAACGCCTCTTGTCGCGCTTGGCCCTCAAGCGCGAGAGCTTCCGCGAGGGTCTCGGAGCTTGCCTGCACGCACTGCGCGAGGTCCGTGAAGATGTGATACACGGACTTTTCGCGAGGTAGGGAAAACAGCGGCATGCGCTCAGGGTACCGCCCGAAAGTAACCAAATCGGGCGTGCGGAGCGTCGATCATCTCACGCGCAGAAAAGAAGAGTGAGGCGCCGGACCGGGGGCGCCTGTCGGCGCGAAGGCCGCTCGTAGCGGCAAATGTTGGAGCCCGGGGCCACCGCGGCCCGGCGCGCGTTCAAGCCTAGCAGTGCGCGGCGTGTGCGCTTCAAGCTCGCAGGTGGGTGAGTAAACAAACAGCATCCGCAGGTCTTCGTGGTTAGGCGAGAGTGCCCGCCGCGGCCGAGGTGGCGGCCTCGCTGAGTGCTTCGCCCGTGTGGAGAAGTCGTTCGGCGCGCGCCGTGAGCTCTTCGGGAGTGGCGGGTTTTCCAAGGGTCGTGGCGAGCTCCGCGCGAGCCTCAGAGGAATCAGCGGCGTGGGCAGAGCCGTAAGCGGCGAGCATCGCGACGGCTCCCGCGCGCGAGAGTGCCACCGAAAGATCGCCCGTGAATGCGCCCGAAAGGATCGCGTCGAGTGTCACGCGCATCGAATCGATCGTGGGTGGGTCGCTAAAGCCCACGAGATAGGTGAGCCCCGGCGCCGTGGAGCGGCCGAGTTCGAAGAGTCGCCGCACCTCGTCGGTATCGCGCTGAACCCACGTATGAAGCACATACAGCCGCCACAGGGCACCGGGAAGCGATGCTGCTTCCGCGCCTGACCACAGCGCAGCGAGATCCTCGAGACCCTCCCGCTCCACGAGTCTCAGCACGCGCTCGACAACCTCGGGTCGCGCATTCTCGCGCGTCTCGCGAAGGAGCGCCGCGGCACTCTCGTGCGCCGCCTCATTTTTGAGAGCGGGATCGACACCTCCCTCGATCGCTTCTTGACGCTGGGGAGAAAGTGATGCTGGACGCCTGAACTGTGCCATGTTTATAACCCTACTCGTGACGGCCCGAGCGCCTTTGGGTACGGTAGTTCCGACGGTTGCCCGGCAAGCGTCGGCCCCTCAGTTTTCCCGCCCTCACCCAAAGGAGACTGCCGTGGATGCTTTCATGATGACCTTGAGTTCGGGTGTCGTGAGCGGCGTGAGGCCGTACCTCATGCTGTTCGTGCTCGGTCTTTCGGGGCGACTTCTCGAAATTCAAGAGATTCCGCAAGTCATGCAGCGCACCGACGTGCTCGTGATTACCGCGGTCCTCGTGATCGTTGATTTTCTCGCGGATAAAGTCCAGTTCCTGGACTCGGTGTGGGACGGCATTAACACGTTTGTGCGCCCCGTTGCCGGCGGCGCGATCGGTTTCCTGCTCGGCGGCGAAACAGACACGACGACGGCGGTGATTTACGCCATCGTGGGCACTGGTGCAGCACTCGGCACGCACGGGGCGAAGGCCGCAACCCGCGCGGCGGTCAATGTTTCGCCCGAGCCGGTCTCAAACGTGCTCGTGAGCGTGATTGAGGACGTTGGCGCGGTGGTCCTCGCGATTCTCGCGGTGCTGCTTCCGATCCTTGCGGGCATCGCCGCAGTGCTGATTTTGATTGCGGCGATCGTGGCGATCGTTGTGCTCGTGCGGTTCGTGCGCAAGTGGTGCGCGCGCCGGGAGGCAAGAAACGGGGCGGTACCCGAAGGCACCGCCCCACCATTGAAGTAAGGACTAGATGAGGCCGCGTCGCTTGAGAAGCGGCTCGTAGCGTGCCTCGCGGCCCGTCATCTCCCTGAACGCCTCGGGGATCGGGCGCGTTGCGCCGATCGAGAGCACGTGTGTGCGGAACTTGTCGCCGTTTTCGCGCGTCAGCCCGCCGTTCTCCTCGTACCACGCAACCGTGTCGGCATCGAAGACTTCGGCCCACAGGTAGGAGTAGTAGCCGGCCGCGTAGCCACCCGAGAACGTGTGGTTGAGATAGCTCGTGCGGTAGCGTGACTCGACGAGCGGGTGCATGAGTCCCGCGTCTTCGAGCGAGGCCTGCTCGAACACGACCGGATCCTCGATCGGCTCGGCCTCGAGAGAGGCGGGCAGGCGGTGCCACGCCCAGTCGAGGGCCGCTGCGCGCAGGTACTCGACGGTGCCGAAGCCTTCGCCCCACTGCTGCGAGGCGGTCACGGCCTCGATGAGTTCTTGCGGAACGACCTCGCCGGTCTCAACGTGCTTCGCGTAGTTCGGCAGGATCTCCGGGTGGAACATCCACATCTCGTTGACCTGGCTCGGGTACTCGACGATGTCGCGCTCGACCGTGAGCCCCGAGAGAGTCTCGTACGTGACGTTCGAGAAGAGGCCGTGCAAGGCATGCCCGAACTCGTGGAAGAGCGTGCTCACCTCATCCAGCGACACGAGCGCCATATCGCCATCGGCGGGGGCGCTGATGTTGAGGTTGTTGACGACGACGGGCTTCGTGCCCTCCGAGAGCGACTGGTCAACGATGTTGTTCATCCATGCGCCGCCGCGCTTCGTGTCGCGTGTGAAATAGTCGCCGAGGAACAGGCCGAGCCCCTCGCCGCTTTCGTCGAAGACCTCCCACACTTTGACCTCGGGGTGGTAGCCCACGAGATCCTCGCGGCGCTTAAAGGTGATGCCATAGAGCTTCTCAGCGGCATAGAACACGCCGTCCTCGACCACGCGATCAAGCGCGAAGTAGGGGCGCAGAGCCGCGGTGTCCACGCTAAACTCCTCGGCCTTGACCTTGTCGCTGTAGAAGGCCCAGTCCCACGGCTCGAGAGTGTCGATGCCGTCTCGTTTCGCGCGGGCCGCGATTTTTTCAGCTTCGCGGTCGGCGTTCGTCATGGCGGGCTCGCTGGTTTTGGCGAACAGCTCATCGACCGCGGCGGTGGTGCGGGCCGTGCGATCGGCAACGGCGAGCGAGGCGAAATCCTCGAAGCCGAGCATCGCCGCCTTGCGGGCGCGCAGAGCAGCGATTTCGGCGGCCATTTGCCACGTGCGATCGCCGCGCTCGATGCTCGCCTCGTACAGGCGCTTGCGTACGTCGCGATTCGTGAGCGAGCTGAGCGCCGGCTGATTCGTGGGGAGGATGAACGTGAGGAGCCAGCCCTCGCGGCCGGCGTCCTTCGCGGCGCGGGCGGCGGCCTTGGAATCCTCGCTTAGCCCCGCGAGCTCGTCCTCGTTCGTCAGGTGGAGAGCGGCGGCATTCATGTCGCGCGTGACCTGCTGGCTGAACTCGGTTTGCGCCTTCGAAATCTCAAGGTTGAGCTTCGCGAGGTCCTCGCGTTGCTCCTCGCTCAAGGCTGCACCCGCAAGCGTGAAACGCTGGTGGAACTTCTCGGTGAGGCGCACCTGCTCGGCGCTCAGGCCCGCCGATTCGCGGCTCTCGTACACGGCGTTGAGGCGCTCGAAGATCCGCGGGTTGAGGTGCAGTTCGTTGTCGAGCTCGGTGAGCAGCTCTGAGACCTTTGACTCGATCTCGAGAAGAGGCTCGGTGCCATCGGCGCTCGCAACGTTGTAGAACACGGTCGCGGCACGATTCAGGGTGCGGCTCGGCTGGTCGAGCACGGCGACGACGTTCTCAAAGGTTGGTTCCGAGGCGTCGTTCGCGATCGCGGCGTAGGCCTCGCGTGCTTCGCGAAGCCCCTGTTCGATCGCGGGCAGGTAGTGCTCGTCGCGGATCGCGGCAAAGTCGGGAAGGTTGTAGGGGAGGGCTGATGCCTCGAGGAGCGGATTTGACGTCACTGTTGCTTCTTCACTCATGCGGCAACCGTATCGGACGCCGCATCCCTGCGCACCGGCGTACCAGAGTCCAAAACGCCTGCGTCCGCTCCGCCGGATAAAGCCCGGTGGAGCGGACGCGAAACGAGGATGCGGCGGGCTCAGCTCACGCGTGTGAGCTGGAACAGCACCGTGTTTTCGGGGTTCAAGATCGGGGCTGTGATTCCGATGTTTGCCCACGCCCTACCGCTCAGCACCTGGTCCGTGATGCCGCGATCGTGGAGTTCGGCATTGAGGCGCTCGTAGTCGCGCGCATTGCCCGGCGTGGGAGCGAGGAAGCCCGAGGCGTTGCTCATGACGGGCGAGGGGACGTAGCCCGACGGCTTCGCACCCGGCATCACGACGTCGAACTTGTAGCGTGCGTCATCGTCAAGTCCCGGGAAGTAGAGGCGACCAGTTTGGTTGGCGTCGCTCCTCGAAAGCGCGGTGAAGGCGAAGAGGGCCTTGGAAGCGTCGGACGCCACCACGCCGTGTAGCGCGACCGACTCGTCGCCGAGGTCCACGCGCACCCGATCACCCGTGAAGAGCAGATCGCGCACCTCCTTATAAAGCTGAACCCACTCGCGAAGCTCCGCCATTTCCTCCTCGGTTGCGAGGCGCAGATCCCACTCGATGCCGAGGTGACCGAAGAGCGCTGTTGCAGCGCGGTAGCCGATCGAGTGGAGGCGACCCGTGGTGTGCGAGGCACCCGAGGCGACGTGCGAACCCATGAGCTCGAGCGGGATGAGCTGGTTCGTCCAGCGGTTCATCATTTGGCGCTCGAGCGGATCGATGCAGTCCGAGACCCACACGCGATCCGTGCGTTCGAGAACGCCGAGATCCACGCGCGCGCCGCCCGAGGAGCATGATTCGATTTCGAGACCTGGGAAGCGCTCCTTCAGCTCGTCAAACAGGCGATACGCGGCGAGGGTCTGCGCGTGGGTTGCCGGCTGACCGGTCTCGCGGAAACCCGCCTCGATGAGGTCGCGGTTGTGATCCCACTTGAGGTAGTCGATGTCGTTGTTCTCGAGGATCTGGACCATCTGATCGCGCACGTGTGCATACGCCTCGGGAATCGCGAGGTTGAGAACCTGCTGGTGGCGCGACTGCTCGGGCAGGCGCTCCATCGTGGTGCCCATGATCCATTCGGGGTGTTCGCGCGCCACGTTCGAGTCCTCATTCACCATCTCGGGCTCGAACCACAGGCCAAATTGCATGCCGAGGCCCTTGACATGCTCGATGAGTGGCGTGAGGCCATTTGGCCACACGTCCTCGCTCACGACCCAGTCGCCGAGGCCCGCGTAGTCATCGCGGCGATCGCCGAACCAGCCATCGTCGAGAACGTAGCGCTCAACGCCGAGTTCGGCAGCGCGATCCGCGAGGTCCTTGAGCCGCTCGAGATCGTGATCGAAATACACGGCCTCCCACACATTGAGCGTCACGGGGCGCTGCGTATCCACGTGGTTTTCGCGCGAGCGCAGCCACGCGTGGAAGCGCTGCGCGACCTCGTCGAGTCCCACGCCGTGGCTCGCGTACACGAACGGCGATTCATAGCTCTCGTTTTCCGCGAGTACAACCTCGCCCGCGAAAAGCCCTTCGCCGCCCGCAAGGATCGTCTCGCCCGCGCTCGTGCGCTCCACAATGTGCCTGTGCTGGCCGGAAAAGCCCGTGTGCAGCGCCCACACTTCACCGGAGGAATAGCTGAAGCCGCGCTCGCCCACGTGCATGAGGAACGCCGAATCGGCGCCCGTGCGGCCTCGGCGATTTTCACGCAGGTGCTGACCCACGCGCACCGGGAGGCGCTGGGGTTCGCGCTCGCGGGTCCAGCGGCCAGCAAAGTCAAGGATCTCGTTCGCTTCCGACGGCACCGGGAGCGCCATCGTGAACGACTGTAGCCGGTAGGTGCCTTCTCCACGATTCGTGAGGGTGCCGCGCATGCGCACGAGGCCCGAATTCAGAAGTTCGAAGGTGAGCGTGACCTCGAGGCCAAGCGTGGCGTCTTCGAGCGTGAGAGTAAGAGAGTCTTTTTCGCCGGAACCGTCGGATACGTTGTGCTCGAGCGTATGTGCCGTGAGGCCAAGCCGCGGGGCGAAGCCGGCCCCGTTATCGCGCCCGCCAAGGAGGCCTGGCTCGCCGAGCCAGCCGTCGGCGTCCTGGGGAAGAAGGCCAGTGCGGGGTGGAATGTCGAGGGCATTTTGGTTGGGGGCGACCGTGGCTGCCTCGAGGATGAGGTCCAGCTCGTCGCTCGTGAGCTCGCCGAGGTCGGAGCCCCAGTAGGCGACGGCAGGCATGCGCCCCTCGGTGAGGTCGAGGACGATGCCCACTCCCGCGCGGCTCAGGTAGAGGGCGCTTTCGGTTTCGAGGGCGCGGTTTTCACAGGTGCGGAACGCGCGGAAGGAGCGCGAGGCGGCGGGGGAGTGGGCGGTGCGGGCGAGAGACATGAGGAAGTCCTTTGTGCTCGTGCGGGCTCGGGGTCGTCCGTGACCCACTTATTTTTTCACCAAAATAAATTAGCGTCCACCTCCGCTGGCAGGGGAGAGAAAATAACTCGTAGAGGCCAGGGAGTACACTCAGCCCATGGAATTCACGCAGGCGGCGAAGCTACAGAACGTCCTCTACGACATCCGCGGGCCGGTCCTCGACGAGGCCGCGCGCATGGAGAACGAGGGGCACCGCATCCTCAAGCTCAACATCGGCAACCCCGCACCATTCGGCTTCGAAACGCCCGACGAAATCCTCGTGGACTTCATCCGCCAGGCGCACGTTTCCCAGGGCTACACCGACTCCAAAGGCATCGTTGCGGCTCGCCGCGCCGTCGCCCAGCACTACCAAACCCGGGGCCTGCCGGGGCTGCGGCTTGACGACATCTACCTCGGCAACGGCGTGAGCGAGCTGATCCAGCTCACCGCGCAGGCCCTCGTGAACGACGGCGACGAGGTGCTCATCCCGATGCCCGACTACCCGCTGTGGACGGCATGCGTCACCCTCGCGGGTGGCACCCCCGTGCACTACCGCCTCGATGAAGACGACGAGTGGCTTCCCGACCTTACCGACATTGCCGATAAGGTTACGCCGCGCACCAAGGCCATCGTCGTGATCAACCCGAATAACCCCACCGGTGCGGTGTACACGAAAGAGAACCTTCAGGGGATCGTGGACATCGCCCGTAAGCATGGGCTCATGATCCTCGCCGACGAGATCTACGACAAGATCCTCTACGACGATGCGACCCACACCTCGATCGCCTCACTCGCCCCCGACCTCTTCACGATCACCTACAACGGCCTGTCCAAGGCCTACCGCGTTGCGGGCTTCCGTGCCGGCTGGATGGTGCTGTACGGACCGAAAGACCATGCCAAAGGCTTCATCGAAGGCCTTGACATGCTCTCCAACATGCGCCTTTGCGCGAACGCCCCCGCGCAGCACGTGATCCCCACGGCGCTCGGCGGCTATCAAACGATCAACGATCTCGTGGCCCCGGGTGGGCGCCTGCGCGAGCAGCGCGACGTCGCCTACGAATCCCTCGCACGGATCCCCGGCGTGAGCGTGAAGAAAGCCAAGGGCGCCCTATACATGTTCCCGAAGCTCGACCTCGACATGTACAAGATCGAGGACGACGAGGAATTCGCGCTCGGCCTGCTTCGCCAGAAGAAAATTCTCATCACAAAAGGCACGGGATTCAACATCCCCACGCACGATCACTTCCGAGTCGTGACCCTGCCGGACGTGGACGTGCTCGAAAACGCGATCGACCGTATCGCCGACTACCTCGAGGGAATCCGCCGCTAGGTGCGCCGCAAGAACCCGGCGGCGGCGGGCTATTCGCCTCGTGCGATCCGAATCATCTGCTCGCGGTCGATCTGCTTGAGCGATGGTCGGGGGCTGCCGTCGGAATCCTGCCGCTTCGCCCCCTCCTGAATTTCGTGGTCGTGCAGGCGCAGCCACCCGTCCCAGTCGACATAGCGGATGCCGCGCTCGTCGAGCAGGTGCACTATGGAGTTGGGGTCGCGGTCCGGGCAGGGTTCGAGCACGCCGCCCTCGATGTCCTCGATCATGTGGGTCACGGTTTCGATCGCGTCGGATTTCGTGGCACCGATGAGGCCCACGGGGCCGCGCTTGATCCAACCATTTGCATAGCATGCGGGCACGGCCTCGCCCTCGGCCGTCGTGACGCGGCCTTCGTCGTTGTGGATCACGCCGCGCACCGGGTCGTAGGGAACCCCGGGCAACTCCGAGCCGAAATAGCCCACGGCACGGTAGACCTGCTGAACGTCGTACTCGACCATCTCGCCCGTGCCTTCGAGCGAGCCGTCCGCCGTGAGGCGCGTGCGCTCAAACCTCATGCCGGTCACGCGGCCATCCTCACCGAGCACCTCCACGGGACGGTGCCAGAAATGAAGGTGGAGCCGACGCTTGACCTCGCCACCGTCGCGGTCGGTGGGCTCAGCGCCGCTCTCCTCGCGCTTCTTCTGCTCCTCGAGCCAGCCCTCGAACGTGCTGACGACCTGATCGATGCGCTTGTCGGCCCGGATGCGCTCCCATTCCTCGTCGCTGATCTGGGCAAAGTCGCGCTCGTCCAGAACGACCTGCACGCCCTTCGGATGAGCGAGCTCGCGGGTCTCGAGCGGGGAGAATTTCGCCTGGGCGGGGCCGCGGCGGCCAAAGACGTGCACGTCGGTGACCCGTGAGGCCGTGAGGCCTTCGTAGACGTTGTCGGCGATCTCGGTCGCGAGGAGCTCGTCGGCACTTTTGACGAGCATGCGCGAGACGTCGAGCGCAACGTTGCCGTTGCCGATCACCGCGACGGATTCGGCATCGAGGTTCCACTCGCGCGGGTAGTCAGGGTTCGAGTCGTACCACGCGACGAAATCGGCAGCGCCGAAGCTGCCCTCGAGGTCGATCCCGGGAATGTCGAGTTGGGCGTCCTTGAGTGCGCCGGTGGCGAAGATGATCGCGTCGTAGCGCTCACGCAGGTCTTCGAGGCTCAGGTCCTTCCCGAAGGCGACGTTGCCGAAGAAGCGCATGTCGCGACGGTTGAGGATGCGGTGGAGCGCAGTGGTGATGCCCTTAATGCGCGGGTGGTCGGGCGCGACCCCGTAGCGAATGAGGCCAAACGGCGTGGGGAGCGCGTCGAAAATATCAACCTCGATTTTCAGGCGTCCCTTTTTGACGTGTGGTGTTTTGTTGAACGTCTCCGCCGCATACACGCCGGCCGGGCCGGAGCCAATCACGGCGATGCGGAACGGGATGTCGGTGAAGGTGCTGCTCACGGAGGTCCTTGTGCTCGGCGGATACGCGCGGGACGTCGTTTGGCCCGCGGGCTTTTCGATACTCGAGCCTAGCGTTAAAAGAGGGGGCGGGCGAGGGAAGTGTGAGCAGGGCGAGACGAGTAGCGGGCGGCGAGCCGGCTACCCGGCATCCACCCTGGCCGTGAGCACATGGCTGAGGGTGGAGAAAACGACCTCGCACCCCTCATGTGGGGCATTCTTGGTCTTTTTCTCCACCCTCACAAGTGGGGAATGAGTTTAGTACTCGGCCGGCTGCACCACCACAAAGCCGGGGCCGTGGAAAGCGAGCTGGAAAGCTTCGCCCGAGCCGCGGCCAATAAGTGCACCGGCGTTAAAGTCGTTCTTGATCTGCGGCTGGAGGTTCGCCGACCAGCACACGACGGCCTGCGGATCCACGTACGTGGGCTGCTGCGAGCAGTCGAGCAGAAGTGGCTCGCCGTGCGAGGTGATCGCGACCATGCCGTGTCCCTGGAGGAACAGGTTCGTGAAGCCGCCCGCGACGAGACCCGCGCCGAGGCCGCCGCCGATCATCTTGATGTCCCACTCGATGCTCGAGTCGAAAGCGAGCATCTTCGAGGTGTTGAGAGAGAGGGCTTCGCCTTCGAGCTGGATGAGGAAGATCTGCGAGCCATTCTTGGCGAAGAAGATTTCGCCGTTGCCGGTGGTGCGCATCATGTTGGCGCCCTCACCTGTGGCCAGCTTCTTGACGAGCTTCATGCCGCCGCCCGAGCCCTGGTACTTGAACTTCATCTCGCCCTGGTAGGCAACCATGGCCCCGGCGGAGGAGACGATTTCGGGTGCGCCGGGATCGAGGCGGCAGCGCAGCATTCGCTTGGACTGGAGGGCCCAGCGGTCGTTGGTTTGGACTTCCTGGTGTTCTGGTGAAAAGAGTTCAGATCTCATGGCTTCACCCTAGAGTGAGCTAGCTCCTATCTTCCTGGAGATCATGAGAAAAGAACGATTGTTATTGGAACCGCTTGAGCCGTAGCGAATTGCTCACCACGAAAACGCTTGAAAACGCCATCGCCGCGGCCGCGATCACGGGGCCAAGAAGCCCGAGCATCGCGAGCGGGATCGCGATCACGTTATAGATGAATGCCCAGAAGAGGTTCCAACGGATCGTGCGCACACTCGCGCGTGAGAGCCGAATCGCGGTCGGGATCTGCGAAATATCGCCGCCCGTGAGCACGATGTCGCCCGAGTTCATCGCGGCGTCGGTGCCCGTGCCTATCGCGAAACCAAGATCGGCTTCGGCAAGCGCTGCGGTGTCGTTGATGCCGTCGCCCACCATCGCGACGCTTGCCCCTTCGCCACGAAGGGACTTCACGAGGTCGAGTTTTGCCGCGGGGGTAAGCGAGGCGTGAACCTTTCCGATGCCGACTTCGCGCGCAATGTGCTCGGCCGCGGCAGGGTTGTCGCCGGTCGCCATGACGGGCTCGATGCCGAGCGCGCGAATCTCCTCAACGACCTTCGTCGCTTCGGGCTTCACGGTGTCGCTCACGCGCACGAGCCCCGCAACCTCGCCGTTGACGCGCACGAGGGAGGTCGTGTGACCCGCCTGCTCGGCTTCGCGGAGGGAAGCGGCGAGAGGGGCGGGCAGGCTTTCCGGGGCGGGCTTTTCATCTCCGACGGTGGCCTGGCGAGCGTCGGACACCGCAGTAATCTCGACCTCCCACGGCCCCTTGTTCTCACCGAGCGCCCCGCTCACGCGTGCCCTGAGGCCCCGACCGACATGCGCCTGGGCGTCCTCGAGCGTGAGGGCATCGCTGCTGCTGCCAGCCGCTTCCACGATTGCCCGCGCGATCGGGTGCTCCGAACCGGATTCGGCGGCACCCGCGAGCGCGCGGACGTCTGCTTCGCTCCAGCCTTCGGCGGGTGTCACGGAATGCACGCGCATCGCGCCGCTCGTGAGCGTGCCGGTCTTGTCGAGAACGATCGACGCGATGTCGCGTGAGGTCTCGAGCGTGCGTGCGGAGCGGATGAGGATGCCGAGTTCGGCGCCGCGGCCCGTGCCCACCATGATGGCCGTGGGGGTCGCGAGGCCGAGGGCGCATGGGCACGCGATGATGAGCACGGCGACGGCCGCGGTAAACGCCTGTTCGGTGGTGTGGCCGAGAAGGAGCCACGCCACGAGCGTGAGGATCGCGAGCACGATCACGACGGGGACGAAGATGCTCGCGACCTTGTCGACGAGCTGCTGCACGGGGGCTTTGGAAGCTTGCGCGTCCTCGACCATTTTCGCGATGTGGGCAAGCTCGGTGTCCGCACCCACGCGCGTGGCGCGCACAAGGAGCCGGCCCGTAGTGTTGACGGTGGCGCCCGTGACCTCGGTTCCGGGGGCGACGTCCTCGGGGATGCTTTCGCCCGTGAGCATCGAGCGGTCGATGGCGGAGGAGCCCTCGAGGATCACGCCGTCTGTCGCGACCTTCTCCCCGGGCCTCACGACGAAAACATCGCCGACCCGCACCGCGCCGATGGGAACCTCGACTTCGGCGGTGCTGCCGTCGGACTGAAGCTCCATGATGGTGGCATTCTTCGCGCCGAGGTCAAGCAGCGAACGGATAGCTGCGCTCGACTGGTGGATGGCGCGGGCTTGCGCGTAGCGCCCCACGAGCACGAGGGTCGTGATGACCGCTGCCGACTCGAAGTAGATTTCGTGCGCACCGTGGTGGTTCCGGCTGAAAGCGGCGCCGAGGCTCATGTCCATCGTCATGCCGATCTCGCCTGCGCCGCCGAAGAGGAGCGCCCAGATCGACCACAGGTACGCGGCAAACGTTCCCATCGTGACGAGGGTGTCCATCGTGAAGCCGCCGTGCTTGATGTTCACCCAGGTCGCACGGTGGAAGGGTGCGCCGCAGTAAAACACGACCGGCGTCGCGAGAATGAGCATCGCCCACTGCCAGCCGGGGAACTGCAACGCCGGAATCATTGAGATGAGGAAAATTGGCGCCGAGAGGATGGCTGCGAGAATCGTGCGGTTCAGCGTGTCGCGCTTCTCGCGCGCGGCGCGCTCCTCGGCGCTTGTGTCGGGGCCGTGGATCGATGTGCTTTCGGCTGCCGCCTCCCGCACGTGCGCCCCATAGCCGCCCTTTTCGACGGCTTCGACGAGCTGCGCATCGGTGATCGACGGGTCGCTCACCTGCACGCTCGCGCGTTCGAGTGCGAGGTTGACGACCGCGTCGACATCGCCCACGCGCCGCAGCTTCTTCTCCACGCGCGCGACGCAGCTCGCGCACGTCATGCCGGTGACGTCGAGGGTGACGGTGCGCGGTGCGGTGTGGGTTTCAGTGCTGCTCATGGGGTCCTTCGGGGTGTGGTGCGGCCGGGTTCGGGATGGGGGAGGAGTTATCCGACGATGGCGTAGCTTTCGCCGGCTTCCTCGATTGCGGGGGCGATGTCGGCCTTGGTGAGGGCGCGATCTGCCTGGATCGTGAGGGTCGATTCGCCGCCCTTGACGAGTTCGACCTCGGCGTTTTCAACGCCAGCGAGCTCGCCAACTTCTTCCTTGACGGCATTGACGCAGTGGCCGCACGTGAGGCCCGTGATCTTGAAGGTCGAGGTGGTCATGGTGTGCTCCTTGATGTTTGTGATGGTCCTGGTTCGTGTGGGCGCGGTTGGTGGCCCGGCATCCAACATACCCCCTAGGGGTATCGACTTCAAGGGGGTGTGGCGACTTCAGAGCATCGATGAGGCGGATCGGTAGCATGGGGCGCATGAGTACCCCCACGAATCCAGGCGGCAACGTTGGCGCGCGCACGCCCCAGCGCCGCCCCAGTTTCTATGAATCGCACCTTCGCGAAATGCTCGCCGACTCGGGCTATGCCATTCATGAACGCATCGGCAGTGGGGGAATGGGGATCGTCTACCGCGCAACCGATGCGGCCGGACTCGACGTCGCCCTCAAGGTGCTTCGCCCCGAAATTGCCGGCGACGAGCGCGCCCGTGCCCGCCTCAGCCGCGAGATGCGCGCCCTGCAGCGCGTCAACCACCCGAACGTTTCCCGCGTTCTCGACGCCGAATTTGACCTCGACGTCGCCTTCCTCGTCACCGAGTACATCTCGGGCCCCACGTTCCAGAAAGTCATTGACGACTGGGGGCACCTTCCGCTGCGATGCGTACGCGAAATCGGCTTGCCGCTCGGCAAGGCCCTTCTTGACGTTCACGAGAAGGGGATCGTGCACCGCGACCTCAAACCAAGCAACATCATGCTTCGCACCGGTCATGGCTCGCACTTCGACTTCGACATCGATCCAGTCGATCCGGTCATTATCGATTTCGGCATCGCCCAAGCCGCCGAAGAGTCCCGCATGACCTCGACGGGGCTCATGATGGGCACGATCTCCTATCTTGCCCCCGAGGTGATCAGCAACAACATCGTCGACGCCGCTGCCGACTGGTGGGCCTGGGCCGCAATGCTCGCCCACGCCGCGACCGGCTTCCCGCCCTTCGGTAAGGGGCGACTCGGCACGGTCTACAACCTCGCTACGATGGCTGGCCCCGACCTCGAGGGGCTGCCGGAGCCGTGCATTGAATGGTTCAAGGGCGCGTTTGCCCCTGAGCCTGGCGATCGCACGCCGCCGGAGAAGCTCATCGAGGCACTCGAGCACGATGTGGATGCATGGGTGTATGGGAACTACGATCCAACCTCCTCGTCCCCGTCTTCCCCTTCCACCTCCGCCGAGCTCCCCACCTCTCGGATTGAGGCGGGTGAACGCGGCACACCGGGTGGTCCAATCGGCGCCGGAGCGTCGGGTTTGGGTGCCGCGGAATCTACGGATGCAGCAGCTCGCGCAGCTGAGGCGACTGCGCCGATACCTCCGCATAGCCCACTGAGTCCCGGAGGGGGAGAGGAGGAGGGCATGGGGGCAATGCGCGACGCCACTGATGAATTGGACGACACCGATGAGTGGGATGTCTCCAACGAAGATCCCACCCAAGTCATGCCCGTCCTCGACGAAACACCGACCGCGAAATTCGCTCCCATCTCGACCCCCGCGGCCCCGCCCACTCCCCACTACGAGGAAGCGATGCAGGGGTGGCAAGCGTCGGACCACATGCCGCAGCCGCCCGCCCCCACACCCGCTCCGCAAAGCCCCTACCAGCAAGCGCCCCTCGCACCGCAGCCCTACGGCGCGCAAAACTATGGGATGCCGCCACAGGGATTTATGCCGCCACCCGTGCCGTACCACTTGCGTGAGCCCGAGCGGCGTACCGTACTCGTGCTGCTCGGCATGGTGCTCTTTACAGCATTCGGCGCGCTCGTGCCTCTCGCCGCGCTGATTTTGCTCGTACTGATGACGGCGCTCGCACGCACGTGGCAACGCTCGTGGATTGCGTCGGAAAAGGGGACTGACAAGGGAAGAAGCTCAGGAAGCATCACAACCGCGGCGGTGCTCCTCGCCGTTCCGCGCTTGATACTCGCGCTCCTCGAGGCGATCCTTCAGGCACTCATCCCGGTGATCGTGACGGCGGGTGTGCTCCTCGCGATCGATGCCGCGATCGTGTGGCTCACCAACTTCGAGCTGCACTACGCGATCTACGCCGGTGTGCTCGTGGGGGTCACGACCCTGTCGCTGTGGTGGGGAATCGGCGCGCGCACCACACGCTACGGCGGCCACAGGCTCGTGCATGCGGCAGCCCCGAGCGGGCTATGGACCGCGATCATCGCGGCGCTGCTCATCCTGCTCATCGTCGCGGTGGGCTTCACTCTCGCCTCGCGCGGAGGCACAATCGATTACTTCCCGTACGTGGGCGAGTTCCGCCTCGAAGACATCTCGCCCTGGCGACGCTGATGCGCCCGCGAAGGCATCCGTTAGGATGGCACGCGGCGAAAGCCCCGCTCACCGTTCATATTTGACCCCTCCGGAGGATTCATGGCCGAGAAGCCCTCAGCTCAAGACGTGCGCGAAGCGCAGCGCGTGGAGCTTCGCAAACAACGCGAAAAAGAGCTGAACCGCCAAAAGCGCGTGCGCACCGCCGTCATCGCGGCCATCGTTGTGGTCGCGCTCGCGGTGGTGGCAGGACTCGGCTACCTCATTTATCAGGCGAATGCTCCCGAACCGGAACTCGAGCTGAACCAGCCAGCTTCGATCAGCAAGGAAGAGCCCACTCTCGCCTTCAAGGCCGACGATACGAAACCCGTCGTCGACGTCGTGTTCGACTACATGTGCCCGTTCTGCGGCGCCTTCGAACAGGTCAATAATGCGGACATCCACGAAATGATCGACAACGGCGAGGCGACCGTGAACTTCCATGTGCGCACCTTCCTCTCCTCGAAGATGTCCACCACGGAATACTCGGCTCGCGCGGGCGGCGCAGCCGTGTGCACCTACGAGGATTCGCCCGAAGTGTTCCTCAAATTCCACGAGCAGCTCTTCGCGAACCAGCCGGCCGAGGGCGGCCCCGGCCTGAGCGACAAAGAACTCGAAACCTACGCGAAGGATGCAGGCGCGAGTGAGGAAACGCTCTCGTGCATCAAGGACCAAAAGTTCCGCCGCTACGCGGTCGACGTGCTCGAGCCCGTTGGCGCGAAACTCTCGCCCGCCACTCCCGCCGTGTTCATCAACGGCAAGGAATGGGGATCCGACGGCGCCTGGCAGAAGCCCGGTGCTCTGAAGGAAGCCGTGGCCTCCTCGGGTACTCCCGGCGCGAGCGACGCCGGTGGCGCAAGCGATGCTGGTGGCGCAAGCGATTCGGGTAACTAAACTCGCGGCGCACGCTACACTAGTGCGAGCGCCGCATTGCTGAAGTAGCTCAGTTGGTAGAGCAGCTGTCTTGTAAACAGCAGGTCGTGGGTTCGAGCCCCATCTTCAGCTCCAATGAAAGCCCAGGTCGATTCGGCATTACGTCGTAAGGCCTGGGTTTTCTTGTGTTGTGTGAGAAGCCGCGAGCGTGAGAGAGCCGGAGACCCGCGCGGGTGAGGCGCATCGCGCCGAAAGTCCTGCCGTCTAGGGGGTTAGGGGCGTAGCGTGAGTCACAAGTGACTAGTGATAACCGACACGCGAAAAGGACCCCTGATGACTGCGACCACGCAGACCCAGCGCACACTCGCCACCCCCTTCACCATCAACACCGTTGAAATTCCCAACCGCCTCGTCATGACCCCCATGGGCAGCGACCTCGCAAACCCCGACGGCACGGTTGGCCCGCGCCTTCTCAAGTACTGGCTCGAGCGCGCCGAAGGCGGCTGTGGCCTCCTCATCACCGAGATCACCCGCGTGAACGACGAGCACGGCGCCGGCACCCCAAAGCAGCTGTCCGTGACCCGCGACGAGCTCGTCCCGCAGCTCGCCGAAGCGATCGAGGCCGTGCATGCGCGAGGCACCAAGATTTTCCTCCAGCTCCAGCACCCTGGAAACCAGGGCATTCCCCAGCTCAATAAGGGGCAGGTCACCGTCGGGCCTTCCGCCGTTCAATCCCAGCTCACCAAGGCTCCCGTGCGTGCCCTCGAAAACGAGGAAGTGAAGAGCCTCGTGCAGGACTTCATCAACGGTGCACGCCGCGCCAAGGAAGCCGGTGCGGATGACGTGGAGATTCACGGCGCCCACGGCTACCTCATCGACGAATTCCTCTCGCCGCACACCAACAAGCGCGAGGACGAGTACGGCGGCTCGTTTGAGAACCGGTGCCGCTTCCTCGTGGAAATTCTCGACGGCGTTCGTGAGGTTGTGGGCCCCGACTTCCCGATTTCGGTGCGTCTCTCGATCTCGCAGTGCTACGACCTGATCGGCATGCCCGGCGAAGGTAACGAGGTCGCCGACGGCGTGCGTATCGCGAAGCTGTGTGAGGAGCACGGTGCTGACCTCATCTCGGTGTCGTCGGGCACCTATGAGACCGGTGTGACCGTCATCGAGCCCGTCAACACTCCGCGCAACTGGCGCGATCCGATGATTCGCGCCGTGCGTGACGCCGTGAGCATTCCCGTCATGGGCGTATCGATTATCCGCGAGCCCGAGCAGGCCGAAAAGATGCTCAACGACGGTCTCGTGGACCTCATCGCCATGGGGCGCTCGTGGCTCGCCGACCCGCAGTGGGGAATCAAGGCCATCGAAGGTCGCGACGCCGACATCACCCGCTGCATCGGCTGCATGTACTGCTTCGAGGCGCTCTTCTCGGGCGGGCACGTCGAATGTGCTGTCAATCCGCGCTGTGGCTTCGAATCGGAGTTTCCGCTAGAGCCCGAGCGCAATGCTGAAGGTCGCACGGCCCTCGTGATCGGCGGCGGCCCCGCGGGCTGTGAAGCGGCGGAAACGTTCGCGAAGCGAGGTGCCAAGGTGACGCTCGTGGAGGCTGAGGATACCCTCGGCGGCCAGGTCGTGCCCGGCACGAACCCCCCGGGTAAGGACCCGATGGGCTGGCTCGTCGAGAGCTACACGCATCGACTCGAGCAGGCCGGCGTCGAGGTGCGACTCTCGACGCGCTTCAGCGCCGACGAGGTGCGAGACTTTGGTGCTGACGCGGTCATCGTCGCAACGGGCGCCGTGCCGGTTGTGCCGCCAATCCCGGGCATCGACGGCGATCACGTGGTGGACGCGATTGACGTGCTTGGCGGCACGCGCGAGGTGCGTGGCCGCGCCATCGTCGTGGGCTCCGGCATGACGGGCCTCGAAACCGCAGAGCTCATTGCCGCGAACGGCGGCAAAGTTGCCGTTTACGAGATGGCGCCGCAGCTTGGCGCAGGCGCGTTCCACATGAACCTCATCTCGGTCACCTCGAAGCTCAAGAAGGCCGGCGTGCCCATGCTTACCGGGCATCGCCTCGTGGAGGTGAACGATTCGGGCGCGGTATTCGAGGCCGACGGTTCCTCGGTGAACGTCGAGGCCGAGACCGTGGTACTCGCGATCGGTATGCGCAGTGCGAACACGCTCGCGTCTGAGCTCAAAGATGCGGGAATCGACTTCCGCACCGCGGGCGACGTGTCGAAGGTCGCGAAGGTCGCGCAGGCGGTGGCTACGGGCTACCGCGTGGGGCTCGAGGCCTGAAATTAGCTGAGGGGGGTGCTGCCACGGCAGCATCCCCCTTTTCTTTCCTCCTCACCCTCCTCACCCTCCCTCCCTTATCCTCCCTGCCCTCCCTCCTCTCCCTCTCTGACTCGCGAAAGTGGTGAATAACCGCGTGAGATCAATGAGCCTTGCCGTGAGGCGGCTGTTTCTCACCACTTGCGGAAAGTGGCGGCAGGGAAGCCGGGGCCTCGACTCGTGCTCCACATTCCCCGGCTATCCACGAGTGCGGCTTGCTCCTGGTGCGGGGAGTTCTAGCGCACCAAAGTGGAGGCATGACGCCTCGCCAACCAGCACCCCTGTTTTCAACGTCGCAGCTTCGCGAGCAGGGGTGGACGCGCGCTCGCATAAAGGAGTGTGCGGAACGTGGGGACCTCCTCGAAGTTTCACGCGGAAGATTTCTTCCGATGCGAAAGTCAACGCCCGAGTCGGTCCGCGTTGCCGCTAGAAGTGGCTGCTGGGTGACCTGCTTCTCGGCGCTCAAGCTCTATGGGCTCTGGGTCCCGCCGATGGATATAAGGCCGCACCTCACGACGACGTGGCGGCGACTTGAGACCGGCCGTGCACGCGCATCTGACTTGGGAAAACATCGCCGTTTGAATCGCCCAGTTCGGGGCGGCCTTGTTGTGAGTCCCAAGGACGCGCTGATAGCGGCTGTCAAGTGCGGCACGCCTGAGCAGGCCTTCATCGTCCTTGAATCGGCCCTAAAACTCGGGGTTGCCACTCGGGACGAAGTTCGCGAAATTCTTACGCACGTGAGTAAGAAGAAGGCGCGGATAATTGGAGTGCCCGGCTCCCGGTCCGATTCGGGTTCGGAATCCGCTCTCGCCTTTCGCTTACGGAAGCTCAAACTCGAATTCGCGCAGCAGGTGTGGATTCGTGACGTGGGTAGGGTGGACATCCTTGTGGGCCAATCGCTCGTCATCGAGCTGGACTCATGGCAGCATCATCAAGCCGACCGAAAGGCCTATCACCGAGACCGTGAGAGAGACGCGGTTCTCATTGCCCGCGGGTATACGGTTGTGCGCCTTGCCTATGCTCATGTGTTTTTCGATTGGCAGAAATATGAGGCGTTGCTCAGGGGATACATCAAGCGAAGGTTGCACAAGCGCCCTGTGCGGGCGTGGTGATATGAGCCCGCGAGGAAGCAAGCGTTAAAAGTGATGAAAAACTGCCGAAAAGATCGCGATCTGATCGCGTGGTGGCTGTTTTTCACCACTTACGCAAAGTGGGAATCGGATTCGGAATTCACCCTCGCGGCGGGCTAAGAATAGGTTGCAGCTTGGCGGCCCAGAGCTGAGCACTGGTGGCCCAGAGGTAAGCACTGTTGGTCCACGGCTGAGCACTGATGTATTTGAGGCTCGGCTGCGTAGCAAGTGCTGGGGCGGAGGCTGACGCAGGGGTGGGCGCGTGGCCGAGGCTGGGCCTCTTTACTCGCGGCTCGCCTTGAGCGCGGCCTTGACCATCGCGCGCACGAAGTCGGTGAAACCCGCGGCGTCGATGAAACCCTGGATTTCAAGGTGGGTCCAACCGTGGGCGCTTGCCCACACTGCGCGCAGAAGCGTCGTGGCATCCTCGGGAGAAATCTCGCCACTCGCACCGTACTTCGTGCGGCCCTCGGTCATGGCCTGAGAAAGATGCTTCGCGATCGCTTCGAATTCGTCAACATTGGTGCCGAGGTCGCGGAATGCCGTGAGCAGGTGGTTGTCGCGACGCGAAAGACCGGACCCAGTAGAGCCGGAGGTGGTGTCGGACTCGGTGGTGCCTGCCGCACCCGGGGCCCCATTGGCCTGTGCTGCCCGGCCGGGGACCTGGTTGGCTTGGGTGAAGATGACGTCGAACAGTTCGGGGTTGTTCACAGCCCAGTCGTGGAGGGCGGTTGCGAGGGCGATGAGGTAGTTTTCCGGATCCTGGTCGCGGTCAACTTCGGTGAGGTGCTTCGCGAGGTCGCCAGCGGAGGTGACGACGACTGAGTTGAGGAGCTGCTTTTTCCCGCCAAAGAGGGAGTAGACGGCGGTGGTGGAGGTATTGCATGCGGCGGAGATGTCGCGAAGGGAGACCGCTGTGGGGCCGCCTTTGGCGAGTGCCTTCGACGCTGCTGCGATGAGTTCGGCGCGCAGTTCTTCGTCGTGGTGGCGGGGAGTATTCATGCCCATGGACTCCAATCGGGTGCGGTGTTGGCGGGTCCGGTTTGTAACGACTTCGTAACTATAGGCCTTAATTCCATGAATGCAACCCCGAAAGTCCCGGCGTACGGCACGCGTAGTGCAGTCATTTAAGAGCTCTAACCTGGGGTTTTGCCAAAACTTTAATGGCTGGTGCGGTTTCGTAGAAGTCTAGACCCTTGCGAGGGTGAGGGATGTCACTCTCGAGGGTCGGGTTTGAGTCCTGTAGTGATGGTTACGGCGTGCTCCAGTCCACAGGCTCGGCGCCACGGTCGGCGAGCAGTGCGTTCGCGCGCGAGAACGGCCGTGACCCAAAGAACCCGCGGCGCGCCGACAGTGGCGAAGGGTGTGCCGACTCGATAGTGCCCACGCCACCCGCATTGAGCATTGGCGAAAGAGAGCGGGCGTCGCGCCCCCACAGAATTGCGACGAGTGGACCGCCACGCTCGATGAGCGCGTTGATCGCCCGCATCGTGATCTGCTCCCAGCCTTTGCCACGATGCGAGGCGGGAGCCCCCGGTGCAACTGTGAGAGCTCTGTTGAGGAGCATGACGCCCTGGCTTTGCCACGCCGACAGGTCCCCATGTTCGCTCGGCGGGATGCCGAGGTCAGCCTCGCGCTCGAGATAAATGTTTTGAAGTGACCGCGGCAGCGGGTGCACGTGGCGTTCGACGGCGAAGCTCAACCCAATGGGGTGGCCCGGTGTGGGGTAGGGGTCTTGGCCAACGATCAGCACGCGAACGTCGGCAAGCGGCGTTTCGAAGGCGCGAAAGATGCGATCGCCGGAAGGGAGGTAGTGGCGCCCCGCGGCGAGCTCGGCGCGCAAAAAGGCACCCATCTGGCGGATGTTCGGTTCGACGCTCGCGAGGGCTTCGGCCCAGTCGGCGGCCATAACGGCAGTCAGGGGAGGTGGCGCGGTCTCGTTCATGCCCCCAGGGTACGGGGCGTGCCTAGACTTGAATCCATGACCGATGAGCCACTGGCCGATAAACCGCAGCTAAGCGAAACCGATCGCGCGATCCTCGACCTCGAGGCACGCGTGTACCGCAGTGCGGGCGCGAAGGAACGCGACATCTTGCGGCTCACGGGCCTCACGCCGGCCCGCTATCACGCGCGGCTCGTGCGGCTCATGCGAGATCCTGCAGCGGTGCGGTATGCACCCGGTGTGGTCCGACGCTTGCTGGGGCGTACGCGTTCCTGACGTGAGGACCGGAGTGCGGCGCGCCGCGGGCGCAATCGCGCGTTCGGTGCGCTACTGCCGATAGCATGTTCTCGTGGCAGATCAGAGCACGTACCCGTACGAACCGGACCAGTTTGACCGCGAGGCCGATCAGGTGGGCGCCCACGGCGCGCACCGTGCTGAGGAGCCGTTCTTCAAGCGGAATCTTTCGACGATCATCGTGATCGTCGCGGCACTTGTGGCGCTTGCGCTCGTGCTGTGGGCCGTCTCTGGTCTCGGTAAGGGGAGCGAAAATTCTCCGGCTCCGGTCGAGTCGTCGACGTCGGCACCGGCAGCATCCGGCGAGGATGCGCCGGTCGCGAGCGACAACGGCGGCGACCGGGGTGATAACGGCGGCGAGGATGCTACCGAAAAACCGTCCGAGGAAGCAGCCCCCGAAGTCGATCGCGAATCTCCCGTGCTCGTGCTCAACGGCAAGCGAAAGCAGGGGATGGCCGGGCGCTGGCAGAAGGCCCTCGAAGAGCAGGGCTGGACCAAGGTCGATACCGATACGGGTAAGCGTTCCAAGAGCGCCGGCGTCTACTACAAGAACGACGAGGATCAGGCCACCGCCGAAGCTCTCGCGAAGTACGTGGGTGTTGAAGCCGAAAAGACCGACAAGTACAAGGCGAACATCACGGTGGTCATCATCGATGAGCCGGGCGACCTTGCCGAGGTTGATAACGCCGGTCAGGGCGGCGACGAGGGTCAGTAGAGCTCGCTGTAGGGCGCGCCACAAGGGTGGACGTGAGGCTCGCCGTCACGCTCCCAGAGAAATTCCCAGCGAGCGTTAGCACTCTTCGCCTCAGAGTGCTTATGATGGTTTAGCACTCGCATGGCGTGAGTGACAACGGGCTTCCGGCAACCGTCGGACCCACCGCCACCCGCGCCGCCGCGAGCATTCCAGTGAGGTGAGAGCCCCACCAACCCAGACGTGAAGGGGAGGGCAAGGCTCGTCCGTCGCGGGCACCTGGCTGGAGCACACTCATACACTTTGGGAGTTACCACTCATGGCAAAGCTCATCGCATTTGACGAAGAAGCACGCCGCGGCCTCGAGCGGGGCATGAACCAGCTCGCTGACGCCGTGAAGGTGACCCTTGGACCGAAGGGACGCAACGTCGTCCTCGAAAAGTCCTGGGGCGCACCGACCATCACCAACGATGGCGTGTCGATCGCGAAGGAAATTGAACTCGAGGATCCGTACGAGAAGATCGGCGCGGAACTCGTCAAAGAGGTCGCGAAGAAGACAGACGACGTTGCCGGCGACGGCACGACCACCGCAACCGTTCTCGCGCAGGCCCTCGTGAAGGAAGGCCTCCGCAACGTTGCCGCGGGCGCCAACCCGATCGCCCTCAAGCGCGGCATCGACAAGGCTGTTGCCGCCGTGAGCGAGAAGCTCATCGCGCAGGCCGTCGAGATCGAGTCCAAGGAGCAGATCGCGAACACCGCCGCGATCTCCGCCGCTGACCCGGCAATCGGCGAACTTATTGCCGAGGCTCTCGACAAGGTCGGCAAGGAAGGCGTTATCACGGTTGAGGAGTCGAACACGACTGGCCTCGAGCTCGAGCTCACCGAGGGCATGCGTTTCGACAAGGGCTTCATCTCGCCCTACTTTGTGACCGATCCTGAGCGCCAGGAAGCTGTTCTTGAGGACCCGTACATCCTGCTCACCTCGTCGAAGGTGTCGCAGCTCAAGGATCTGCTGCCGCTTCTCGACAAGGTCATCCAGGCGAACAAGCCGCTCGTGATCATCGCCGAGGACGTCGACGGTGAGGCGCTTCCCGCGCTCGTCGTCAACAAGCTGCGTGGCGTGTTCAAGTCGGTTGCCGTGAAGGCCCCCGGCTTCGGCGATCGCCGCAAGGCCATGCTCCAGGACATGGCGATCCTCACCGGCGGCACCGTGATCTCGGAAGAGGTGGGCCTCTCGCTCGAGACCGCCGACCTCAACGTGCTCGGCCGTGCCCGCAAGGTCGTCGTGACGAAGGACGAGACGACGATCGTTGAGGGCGCTGGCGACGGCGAGCAGATCGCCGGCCGCGTCAAGCAGATCCGCAGCGAGATCGAGGTTTCGGATTCGGATTACGACCGCGAGAAGCTCCAGGAGCGCCTCGCGAAGCTCGCTGGCGGCGTAGCCGTCATCAAGGCGGGTGCCGCAACCGAGGTTGAGCTCAACGAGCGCAAGCACCGCATCGAGGATGCTGTGCGCAACGCGAAGGCTGCCGTCGAAGAGGGCATCGTCGCCGGTGGTGGCGTGGCTCTGATCCAGGCTGGCAAGGATGCGTTCGCCTCGCTCTCGCTCGAGGGTGACGAGGCGACGGGCGCGTCGATCGTGCAGGTCGCGATCGAGGCTCCGCTCAAGCAGATCGCCGCGAACGCTGGCCTTGAGGGTGGCGTTGTGGCGTCGAAGGTCAAGCAGCTCCCCGTGGGCGAGGGCCTCAACGCTGCGAGCGGCGAGTACCAGAACCTCATCGAGGCTGGCGTGCTCGACCCGGTCAAGGTGACCCGCTCGGCCCTTCAGAACGCCGCGTCGATTGCGGGCCTGTTCCTCACCACGGAGGCCGTCGTTGCCGATAAGCCGGAGCCGGTGAAGGCTCCCGCTGGCGGCGACATGGATGCCATGGGAGGCATGGGCGGCATGATGTGATCGCCTTTTAGCGAAAAGGAACCCTCGCACCATTTGTGGTGCGAGGGTTTCTTTATGCCTCGGTGGGGGCGTTAGCCTTCCTGCTCCTCTTCGCCGGGCACGCGGGTGAAGAACCCTGAGGAGAGCGCGAGGAGTTCGCGCATGAGTTCAAATTGGCCGCCGTGCATGTCCCAGATTTCATCTTCGCCGGCCGCTTCGGGACGCTCGTAGATCGACTCGGTTGTGGTGACATCGGCGAGCCAGCCGTTGTCGTAGTACGCCATGAGGGGTTTCATAGCCTCGTTGTACGCCTTAATGGCTTCGAGCCCTTCAACGGCTTTTTCGTAGGCTTCGCGGGATTTTACAAGGTTCTCTTGAGCCACGGAAAGGCGTTCGAGGGCGGCCTTTTGTTCAGGGGTGTGCTCTTCGGGAGCGGCGTTAATGTTCATGGCTTTAGTGTGGCATGAGTGTTTGACGTAGCACTGGGAAGTTCCGTCGTCTTTGTAGGGGGCGAAGAGCTGGGGGAGGCGGAGCCAACCGGTTTTCTCGTAGAGCGCGATGGCGTCTTGTTGGAGGCTGCCGGTGTGGAGGTAGAGCTTGGTTGCGCCACGGGCGGCGGCGTCCCGTTCGATGTGCTGCATGAGTGCCGTGGCGATGCCTTGGCCTCGGTATTTTTTCCGACGATAAGCCGTTTGACCTCGAGACGGTCAGGTAGTGCGCGAAGCATGACTGTACCGACGGCAGTGTTGCCGTGGACAGCGAGGAGGACGGTGAGGATCGTTTCCGGGTCGAGGGTTTCGTCGCTGCGGCCCTGGTGTTCGGGGTGGGCGGCGTAGTAGGCGCGGTAGCGAGGCTCGAGTTCGGCGTCTTTCTCGGCGTGGAGCGCCGTAACGCGTGGGTCGTTGTGGCTCACGCGAATGATGCCCACTTGTTCGCTCATGCCTCGATGTTAACGGGGGTGGCCCCCACTCCCGAAGGAGCGGGGGCCACACCGTTTTTAGCTACTGAACGGCGGTGAGGGGTGAGCTCACTGCTCGTTCTTGCGGCGGCGAGTCACGAGAGCCGCACCACCAGCGAGGAGCGAGGCCGCAGCGGCGAGGAGGCCGCCGGTCTCAGCACCGGTACGCGGGAGGGCGTGCCTGCCACCCTTAGCGGGAACCTTCTTGATCGGCTTGGTCGGGCGGTCGGAGCCAGCATCGCCAGGCTGCTCGCCTGCGTCGTCACCGGGCTCCTCCGTGCCTTCGCCGGGCTCTTCGGTGCCGTTGCCGGGCTCTTCGGTGCCGTTGCCGGGCTCTTCGGTGCCGTTGCCGGGCTCTTCGGTGCCGTTGCCGGGCTCTTCGGTGCCGTTGCCGGGCTCTTCGGTGCCGTTGCCGGGCTCTTCGGTGCCGTTGCCGGGCTCTTCGGTGCCGTCGCCGGGCTCTTCGGTGCCGTCATCGGTTCCATCGACCGGGGTGTCGATGACGTTGATCGTCGCAACAACGACCTCGCTCGAGCCGTCGGGGTAGGTCACGAGGACCTCGTAGACGTTCTCAACCGCGGCGAAGGTCGTCTCAACGGTGATCGCGCCGGTCTCCGGATCGATCGTCACGCCCTCGATCTCACCATCGTTCAGAGCGAACTTGGTGCCTTCAGGCATGTCGCGCTCTTCGCCGGTCTCCTCGTCCGTGAACTTCGGAGCCTCGATGGTGCCAACCTTGCCGCGCTCCACCTCGGCCGGGGCGTACACCGGCTGGTAGAGGGTGGCCTGTTCGGGTGCGACGACCTTGACCGTGGCGACGACAGTTTCCTTCGAGCCGTCGGGGTAGGTCACCTCAACCTCGTAGACGTTGGTGGCAGGTGCGGCGTGGGTTGCCGACGACTTGATTTCGCCGGTTTCCTCGTCGATCCAGACACCTTCGATGTCACCGTCCTTGAGGGCGAACTTGGTGCCTTCGGGCATGTCGCGCTCTTCGCCGGTCTCCTCGTCGGTGAAGACGGGGGCTGCGACCTCGGCAACGTCACCCTGGGTGACGGTGACCTCGGTGTAAGCCGGCTGGTAAAGCTTGACCTGCGGAGTCTCTACGACGTGGATGGTCACGAAAGTCGTGTCGGTCGAGCCATCGGGGTAGGTCACGAGGACCTCGTACACGTGATCCGCAGGCGACGCGAACGTTGCGTTCGAGGAGATCGCACCTGTTTCTTCGTCGATAGTGACGCCTTCAATCTCTCCGTCCTTGAGAGTGAACTTCGTGCCCTCAGGCGCGAACTCCACCTCGTCGGTCGCGAGATCATCGAAGGTCGGCGCATCGACGAAAGCCGTCTCGCCGCGCTCAACCGTGACGTCGGTGTACACCGGCGTCAGGTTCTCAGCATCGGTCGGGCCAACAACGGTGATGGTCTCGTAGATGGTGTCCTTCGAGCCATCGGGGTAGGTCACGTCAACGGCGATCGGGTAACGGCCCGGCTCGGCGTCCTCAGCCACGATGATTTCACCGGTCTCCGGGTCGACAGTGATGCCTTCGGGGAGCGGGGAGTACTCGTTCGGGCCGAAGGTCGTGCCTTCGGGAACGAACTCGACTGCATCCGTGGTCGGATCATCGAACGTCGGAGCATCCGAACGCTCTCCCTGCTTGAGGGTGGTGTCCGTGTACTGCGGGTTGTACTTATCCGCTTCCGGCTTGGCCTTGATGACGATCGTCTCGTAGACGATGTCGGTCGAGCCATCGGGGTAGGTCACCTCGACTGCGATCGGATAGCTGCCGGGCTCGGCGTCCTCAGCAATGGTGAGGGCACCGGTCTCGGGATCCACCGTGACACCTTCGGGCAGGCCGTAGTTGTCCTCGCTCTTGGGGGCGAACTTCGTGCCCTCAGGTGCGGACTCGACCTCGTCGGTGGTGGGATCATCGAAGGTGGGCGCGGAGGAGATGTCACCCTGGGTGAACTCGTTCTCCGTGTACTGCGGGTTGTAGTTGTCCGCTTCTGGCTTGGCCTTGATGACGATCGTCTCGTAGACGATGTCGGTCGAGCCATCGGGGTAGGTCACCTCGACAGCGGTCGGGTAGCTGCCCGGTTCGGCGTCCTCAGCAATGATGAGCGCACCAGTCTCGGGATCCACCGTGACGCCCTCGGGCAGGCCGTAGTTGTCCTCGCTCTTGGGGGCGAACTTCGTGCCCTCGGGAGCGGACTCGACATCGTCGGTGGTGGGATCGTCGAAGGTGGGAGCGGAGGAGATGTCACCCTGAGTGAACTCGTTCTCCGTGTACTGCGGGTTGTAATCGTCAGCGGTCGGCTTCGCCGAGACGTTGACCGTCACCTCAACCTCGTCGGTGGAGCCGTCGGGGTAGGTGACCTCGACAACAACCTTGTGCTCGCCGGCGGGAACGTCCTCGCCGATCACGAGAGCGCCGCTCTCTTCGTCAACGGTGATGCCCTCGGGGCCGTCCTTCTTCTCGAACTTCGTGCCCTCGGGAGCGGACTCAACCTTATCGGTTGCCGTGTCGTCGAACGTCGGAGCGTCCGAGACATCTCCCTGCGTCAGATCCGTGTCCGTGTAAGCCGGCTCGTACTTCACCTTGTCGAGTGTGATGAATTCGACGGAAAGGTGGGGTTGCTTGGCCTCAACCGTGGTGGTCCCACCATCGACGAGGGGGCTCTCGGGGTCTACGCGGAAAGTCTTGGCGTACGAGCCACTGAAAGACACGGAGTATTCGCCTACGGGAATATCGCCAAGGTTCTTGCTGATGGCCTTGCCCCGCCAACCCCGCCATTTAGTTTCCGACCTGTATGATTTGCCGTCCTTATCGGTGAACGTCACCTCAAAGTCGCGCAGCTCCTCCGGCAATTCGCTTGCGTCGGGGTAGGGCAGGCCTGCAAGGTTGCCGTTGGTGGTGACGTTTTTACCATCGATCGTCACGCCGAAGTTCACGAAGCCGGTCTCGGGCGTGGCAGGTGTCTCAGGAGTCGGGTCGGTGGGCTGCTCCGGATTTGGCGCGGGTGCCGGCTCGGGCGCAGGCTCGGGTGCCGGCTCAGGCGCGGGGGCTTCTGGGGTTGGGTCAGCGGGCTGCTCCGGATTTGGCGCGGGCGTTCCCGGGGTCGTGTCGGCTGGCTTCTTATTGACGACGAGATCAACGTCCTGGGTTGTACCGTCGCCGAAGGTGACGCGGATCACGTACACGTTCTTGGACTTTGTCCATTTCTTGCCTTCTGCTGGCCGCATGATGCCATCGGCGTATTCGTAGCCCTTCACGCCCGACCAACGGTTAGCGAACTTGACGTCTTCAGGGATGTCGACGATGTTGCCGTCCTTGTCCTTGAAGACCGGAGCCTGGCTTCCTTCGCGGCTGCCGGCAGTCACGGTCGATTCAGGGTACTCAACAGTGAAGTCTGCAGCAGTCGAAGGTGCGGGCGCCGCAGCATCGCCTTCCGCCGCGAAAGCGCTCGGGGCATCGATGGCGCTCGCGCCAACAACGCCGGTGGTGCCGAGGACGGCGCCTACGGCGAGGGCTGCAGCACCGCGGCGCCACAGGGGGGTAACTGAGGATTCCGCGCGGTGGCTGTTCCGCTTACGGAAAGCATCGAAGACCATGAGTTCTCCAACTTTCTGTGCTTGGGGAGTTAAAGGATTCGCCGCACAACACCTGTTGTGGGCGTCCAAACTCGACGCTAATCGCTTTTGGGCCATTTGTGAAGTGAGCAATTTTCCTCGAGGGGCTGGGCCTCGTGCGGGCACGCGAGAGACGTCCGGTGAGCGGTGCTGTTGAAGCAGGGGTGGCTGGAGGGAAGGAGATTCGTGCATAGCGATCGCGTGGGGAAACGTTGGTATAGCAAATGTTACGACATTGTTACGGATTAGTGACCCGACCCTCGCGACCCCGATGGTGGCTCCGTCATGGAAGCTCGCACGTCACAGTGTTGCGTAGGCCTTACTTCTTAGTGGAATGGTTGGTCGCTAAGAATGAAGAAGGACTTTCGTGAGGTCACAAAAGAAAGAGAAGTAAGGCCTCGATTAGTCGAAAATAGTCACCAGTTGTTAACCGTTCTAAAAATTACTTCCGGGAAAGAAAACGCCGACCGACAGCACCTCGTGGGTGCCGCCGGTCGGCGTTGGTAACGAAATCGTTATCGTGACAAAGGGTGAAGGCGGGACTTAAGTCCGCTCCTCACTTGAGCCATGCTTCGGCGAGCAGGCGCTGGCTCTCATAGCGCTCCGCGGGGTCATGGAAGTAGTTCGAGACGATGAACTCGTCAGCGTGGGTCTCCTCCGCGAGGCGTGAAAGCTCGGCCTCAACCGTGCTCGGGGAACCCACCGCGCGCACCGCAAGCGCCCCGTTGACGCGCTCAAGCACGGGGGCGGGGAGCAGCGCCGAGATCTCGGCGGGCGGCTGAATCAACTGTCGCTTGCCTATCCCAAGCGCTGCAAAGGCCTGTTGCAGGGTGGAGAACTGGCGTTCAGCTTCTTGATCCGTTGAAGCCACATACACATTCACACCCACCATCACGTGCGGCTTCTCCACTTGCGCGGTCGGTGCTTCGGCATTGAACTCGCGGCGATAAAGCGCGATCGCCTCCTTGTACTGGAAGGGCGCGAAGTGGCTTGCGACCGCGAACGGCAACCCGAGCTGCGCCGCAAGACCTGCGCCCGCGAGGGAGCTGCCAAGCACCCACATCGGCACGTTTGTGCCTTGCGCAACGTATGCGCCGATCCGGTACCGCGAGAGCGTGTCATCGCTTGCCCAGGCCTGCATATCGGCAACCGCCCGCGCGAAATCCTCCGGCTCAGCGCTCGTGCGCCCAAGAAGCTGCGCCGTGAGCGGATCCGTGCCGGGTGCGCGGCCAAGGCCCAAATCAATCCTCGGGCCGTGGAACTGCGTGAGCGTGCCAAACTGCTCGATCACCTGGAGCGGTGCGTGATTCGGAAGCATGACCCCGCCGGAACCGACGCGAATGCGCTTCGTGCGCGAGGCCGCCCGATCAATGAGGAGCGACGTCGCATTCGAGGCGAGATTCAGCGTGTTGTGATGCTCCGCGAACCAATACCGCTTGTATCCCTGCTCGTCGGCGAGCTCAGCTGCCCGCATTGACGCCTCGATTGCGTCGGCGAACGACTGCCCCTCGCTCACCCCCACGAGATCAAGAATCGCCAGGTCAGGACGCTTAGACATAGGAAACCTCCACAGAAGTGCGCTCGATAGGTGCGCGAAACCGTCGGACTCTCACCAAACGCCCTTTGAGCGCGCCGCTATTCCACCCACCCGCCCGGCTATTCAGGGGCTGTGAAAAAATATGACCATGACGATCACCGCAGCAGCAGACGGCTCCGCACTTGGCAACCCTGGCCCCACCGGCTGGGCCTGGTACATCAACGACGAGTGCTGGAGCGCGGGCGGAAGCACCCACGGCACGAATAACATCGGCGAGCTCACCGCCGTGCGCGAACTGCTCAGCCAAACCCGCGAAGCCGGTCACGTGGCCGAGGACCTCGTGATCCTGTGCGACTCGCAGTACGTCATCAACTCCGTCACGAAGTGGATGCCCGGCTGGAAAAAGAAGGGCTGGAAAAAGAAAGACGGCAAGCCCGTGCTGAACGTCGAGCTCATGAAGGCGATTGACCGCGAAATGCAGGGCCGCAACGTGCGCTTCGAATGGGTCAAGGGCCATGCGGGCCACGAGATGAACGAGGCCGCTGACGAGCGCGCCCGGGCCGCGGCGACCGCCTACCAGAAGGGCACGGCGCCGAACGTGGGGCCTGGTTTCACGGGTGCGGTCCACGCGGGTGCCCCGCGCACGGTTCCGACGCCTGCCAGCCTAGAGCGCTCCCTGTGGTGTGAAAGCGCGTCCCCGCGTGAGCGCCTCGGCGAGGATCCTCATTTCATTGATACCCGCGCTCGTGTGATGAGCATCGAGGAATGGGTGACGGGGGTCGAGGCTTTGCGTGCCCGAGGGGTGAAGCTGTGCGGTGAGGTGACGTCGCGAGAGGTCGGCCCGCACCTCCACCTGACCGACACCGTGCTCGAAGCTGCCGGCCGGAACTTTCGCATCGTGACCCTGTGGGGTGGCGAGAATCCGCGGATCCTCCACCAACAGTGGGCCTCGCTTAGTTGAGCTCGCAGCCGCGGCTAGTTCGACGTAGAACGTTGCCTAGCCGTCCTGCAGGTCGGCGACAGGAGCGCCACGGGGGTGTTAGTTCTCGTCTGAATCTTCGCCGGGCACGCGCACGAAGAATTGTGAGGAGAGCGCGAGGAGTTCGCGCATGAGTTCGTATTGGCCGCCGTGCATATCCCAGATTTCATCTTCGCCGGCCGCTTCGGGGCGTTCGAAGATCGAATCCGTTGCAGTGACGTCGGCTTGCCAACCGTTGTCGTAGTAGGCCATGAGGGGCTTCATGGTCTCGTTGTAGGCCTTGATAGCTTCGAGCCCTTCGACGGCCTTCTCGTATGCTTCGCGGGACTTGACGAGGTTCCCCTGGGCAACGCTGAGGCGCTCGAGGGCGGCTTTTTGATCGGGAGTGTGCTCTTCGGGTGAGTTGTTCATGGTCTTAGTGTGGCACGAGATGTTTGACGTGGCGCTGGGAAACTCGATCTTCGGTGGAGGGTGCGAAGAGGTGGGGAGGCGGCCCCAGCCGGTCTTCTCGTCGTGGGCGCTTAGCTGAGCTCGGCTTCCGGGAGCTCCACGCGGAACGTTGCCCCGCCGCCGTCCGTTTGATGGATCGAGATCGTGCCGTCGTGATGCTGCATGATTGTGGCCGCAATCGAGAGGCCAAGCCCCGCGCCGCCGCCTTGAGTTTGCTGGCGTTGGCGGGACTCGTCGGTGCGGAAGAACCGCTCGAAAACCCTCTCGCGGATGTCCGCCGGAATGCCCTCACCATGGTCGCGCACCTCAATAATGGCCTTACCATCGCGGCCATTGCCGAGCGCGACCTCCACGGGTGAACCCTTCGGCGTGTGCCTGTTCGCGTTACCCACGAGGTTCACAATGACCTGTCGAAGTGCAGCTTCGTCGCCAAGCACCCCGAGCGGGGGAACGGTCTCGGGTGTAAGAACCGCACCCGCGAGGTCAACGATCGCGACTTCTCTCGTGGGATCGAGCGCCCGCAAATCCTGCACCACGTCCTTCACGATCCCCGAGGCATCGAGCGGCACGAGATCGAAAGAACGCTGCTCATCGAGCCTCGCGAGCTTCAAAAGCGATTCAACGAGGGACCCCATGCGTTTCGCCTCATCCTCGATGCGGCGCATCGCCTGCGCGACATCCTCGTCGCGCGGCATCGCCCCCATGCGATACAACTCGCCATTGCCGCGGATCGCCGCGAGGGGAGTGCGAAGCTCGTGCGAGGCATCCGCAACGAAGCGACGCATGCGCGACTGGCTCGCGAGCGCCTCCGCCTGCGACTCGGCCTGGGCTTGAAAACCCTTCTCGAGGCGAATGAGCATCTCGTTGAGGGCCACGCTCAGCGAATGCACCTCTTGCGAGGAGTAGCTCACGGGGATGCGCGTGCCGAGAGTGCCAGCCGCAACGTTCTTGGCGGCCTTCTCCACATCGCGCAAAGGCTCGAGAGCATAGTGGAGCACGTAGCCGCCAAGCCCCACGCCAACGAGCACCACCATCGTGCCCACGAGCACGATGATGAGCGCCATCTCATTCATTGTGTTCTCCACGCCACGAAGCGGGAGAGCCACGAAAACCGAGGGGCCATCCGGATCGTTCGACGCAACCGCGCGCACACGCCACGACTCGCGATCATCCGCGACCAGAGTGAAGGGCTTTCCCTGGAGAGACACAACCTCCTCGCGCGTCAGCGGAGGGAGGTCGAGAGACGGGTCGCCGTCGGAATCCTGCACCACGCGCTGCAAAACCCCACCGGACTGATCCTGCCACTCCACCACGTAATCCACGGGCGTGTACTGCGCGCTCGGTGACCCCGTGGTGATGAGTGAAATGTTGCGGCGTGGATTGGCGATCGCGCTTGGGCTGACCGCTGCGGCGAGATCAGCGTCCACGCTTTCAATGAGGGTGCGCTTGAGGAGGAACAGTGAAAGCGCGCCCGTCACGATCGTTCCCGACACGAGAACGAGCGCGATGAGCGCGACAATTCGGGTCCATAGGGACACCGGGCGATTGGCCCGCGAAGCGCGGTCCTTCTTGGGGGCGTCGGTCAAGGTCAGCGCGGATCGGCCGGGCGC
This sequence comes from Dermabacter vaginalis, assembly GCF_001678905.1. Taxonomy (NCBI): domain Bacteria; kingdom Bacillati; phylum Actinomycetota; class Actinomycetes; order Micrococcales; family Dermabacteraceae; genus Dermabacter; species Dermabacter vaginalis. Next base: position 365,929 of record NZ_CP012117.1, read on the forward strand.
AGCACGTAGCCGATGCCCCTCTTCGTGTGAATCATGGGTTCACCAACCACGTCGATCTTGCGGCGAAGATACGAAATGTAGCTCTCGACGATGCCCACTTCGCCCGACCAGTCGTAATCCCACACGTGGTCGAGGATTTGGGTTTTTGACACCACGCGGCCCGCGTTCAGCATGAGGTAACGCAGCAGCTTGAACTCGGTGGGGGAGAGGTCGATCGGCGAATCGGCGCGCGTCACCTCGTGCGAATCCTCATCGAGGCGAAGATCGCCCACCACGAGCGCGCTTTCGCTCGGCTCGGCGACACCCACGTGGGTGCGGCGCAGCACCGCGCGAATGCGGGCTACGACCTCTTCGAGGCTGAACGGCTTCGTCACGTAATCATCGCCACCGACCGTGAGGCCAGCGACCTTATCCTTCGTTTCATCACGTGCCGTGAGGAAAAGGATCGGGTAGTGGTGGCCCTTGTCGCGAAGGCGGCGGGTCACCGTGAAACCGTCGATATCGGGCAGCATGACGTCGAGAACGATCAGATCGGGCTCGTTCTCGGTCGCCAGCTTGATGGCCTCCGCGCCATTGGAGGCCGCAAACACCTCGAAGCCCGCAAAACGCAGGCTCGTGGCGAGAAGGTCGCGAATGTTCGGTTCATCGTCGACAACGAGGAGGCGTGCCTCGTAGTCCTGCTCCTGCTCCGTGTTCATGGGTCAATGGTGTAACCCGAAGGTGAAGTTTCGCTGAACGTTGCCTGTGACTTGCGGGCGGGTGTGGCGAATCAGCTACTTCTGGTCACGGCGGAACTTGCGAAGCTGCCAGCCCATCTGAATCATGCGCACCGAACCGGCGAGCGCCATGATGAGCGCGCCCGCGATCGCCGCGAGGAGCATCGCCACGCCAAGCGGAAGGTTGAAGTGCCACGTGAAGTACTCGAACTGCGTGGACACATTGTTCTGAATCACGAACACGAGCAGCAGAATCAAAAGGAGCGCGCCCACGATGAGCGACGCCCACACGACGCCCATGCGCGACTTCGGCGCGGGCTGGGCAGCATTCTGATCACTCCGGGGCGCAGTCGAGGGAGCGGCCTTCGGCGCTTGCTGGGCCTGCGAGGTGCGCTGGCTCGTGGGCGCGGCGCTGGGCGTGGCCGGCTTCGCTTGCGTGACGGGGGCACTCGGGGCGCTCTTGGGGTCCGACGCCTGCCCCGCTCCACCGAAGCTCGGTGCCTCGGGCGCTGCCTGCGCCGAAGAGGAAGCGGTGCTCGCATTAGTCACGCCCGAACCGGCCGGGTGTGCGCGCGTGACTTCTTCAGCCTTGCTGTCGCGGTAAGAATCGGAGAAACCGTCGTATTCCTTAGAGTTCATATCCCAAGCGTACCCGCCTTAATCGAACGGGTGGTGACAGCCGTGCAAAGAACGAGCGCAGCAATGGAGCGCGGCAAGCGTCGGACCCCTCACTTAAGCGCTTGGGGCCGAACGGGTGGCTAGATATTTCCCGGCTCCACATCGCGCGCATCGAGGATCCGGTACCCGTACCCTTGCTCCGCGAGGAAACGCTGCCGATTTTGCGCGAAATCCTGGTCCTGCGTATCGCGCGTGACCACCGTATAGAAGTGCGCCGTTCGCCCATCGCTCTTCGGTCGCACGATCCGGCCGAGCCGCTGCGCCTCCTCCTGACGCGAGCCGAAAGCGCCGCTCACCTGGATGAGCACGCTCGCTTCAGGAAGATCGAGAGAGAAGTTCGCGACCTTCGACACGACAAGCAGATCGATCTCGCCCTCACGGAACTGCGTAAAAAGCGATTCGCGCTCCTTGAGGGAGGTATCGCCCGTGACGACCGGCGCGTCGAGCCGATCCGCGATCTCCTCGAGCTGATCGAGATACTGACCGATCACGAGGATCCCCTCGCCCCGATGACGTGCGACAAGGTGCTCGACGACGGTGACCTTCTCGGGGCTCGTTGCCGCGAGTCTCTGCCGATCCCTCGCCTCCGCCGAGGCGTATACCTTCCGCTCGGTGCTCGACATCGTGACGCGCACCTCCGTCATCTCGGCCGGGGCGATCCACCCTTGAGCCTCGATCGACTTCCACGGCGCGTCGTAACGCTTCGGGCCAATGAGCGAGAACACTTCGCCCTCGCGACCATCCTCGCGCACGAGGGTCGCCGTGAGGCCGAGCCGTCGCCGGGCCTGGAGGTCGGCGGTCATGCGGAACACTGGAGCGGGAAGAAGGTGTACCTCGTCGTAAATGATGAGGCCCCAGTCGCGGGCGCTCACGAGCTCGAGATGGGGATGGATCCCGCGGCGCTTTGAGGTGAGCACCTGGTACGTCGCGATCGTGACCGGCCGGATCTCCTTCTTCGCGCCGCTGTACTCGCCGATCTCGCTCTCCGTGAGCGACGTGCGCTCGAGAAGTTCGCGGCGCCACTGACGGGCGGAAACCGTGTTCGTCACGAGCACGAGACACGTGCGCTCGAGCGCCGCCATCGCGCCAGCCCCCACGGTCGTCTTGCCCGATCCACACGGAAGCACGACCACGCCGCTGCCACCCTTCGTGAAGTGCTCAACCGCCTCGCGCTGATACGGGCGAAGCTGCCACGTGCCCGGAGAATCCGTGAGCGCAATCGGGTGGCTCTCACCGTCCACAAACCCCGCGAGATCCTCGACCGGCCAGCCCAGCTTGAGGAGCTGCTGCTTGAGGGCGCCGCGCTCGCTCGGATGCACGAGCGACGTGGTCTCATCGATGCGCGCGCCCACGAGCGGCGCGATGCGCTTTGAGCGAAGCACCTCCGTGAGGATCGCCGGATCCTTCGCGAGGAGCACGAGGCCGTGCGCGGGGGAACTCTGGAGGCTTAGAACACCGTAGCGGTCCATCGTGTCCGCGACGTCCACGAGTAGCGCGTTGGGAACGGGAAAACGTGAATGCGTGAGGAGGGCATCGACGACCCATTCCGCGTCGAAGCCCGCCGCCTTCGCGTTCCACAGGCCGAGGTTCGTGAGCCGGTAGGTGTGGACATGCTCGGGCGACTTTTCGAGCTCCGCGAACGGCGCAATCGCGGCGCGCGCCTGCTCGGCCGAAGGGTGAGCGACCTCGAGGAGGATCGACTTATCCGACTGAACGATGAGGGCGCCCGAGCCTGGGCTACCGGCGCTAGACAACGGGGGCCGGGCGTGTGCCCTCGATACGCGCCAACATCGACATGTAAAAGAGCGCCACAAACGGCAATGCCGCGGGGAGCAGGATCAGCCCGATGCCCGTGATCGCGAGCACGAACATCACCGCGAAGGACACGAGCGGGGCGAGGATCACGTGTGCGGGCTTCGCGAGAGCTTTATTCGCTGCTTCCTTGAATGCAGTGATGGGCCCCGCATCGCGTCCCGCGGAAAGATACGGCGCGAGCGAGAAGAAGAACAGGCACGCGAGCTGGCCGAGGAACGGGATGATGATCGAGAAGATCGAGATGACTCCGTACAGAATGGAGGTGAGGAACGTCTTCCAGTGGAAGAGACCACTGCCGATCGTAGGCTTCTCGCCCCTCGCTACGAGGCCGGCCGCCCTGTAGGCCCCGCTTATCCACGCGGCCAGCGGGAGTTGAATCAGGAACATGACGAGGAAGACGATGAGCACGAAAACGAGCACCGCCACAGCTTCCGCGCCGTCGTTATTACCCGATTTGGCGCCATTGGCGAGTGCGATGATCGACGCGAAATAGCCCACAAAGAAAATGGCCAGCAAGCCCGCGTACACGACTGCCCAGATGATTCCTGGAACAACGAGTGCGACCCAGTTCTTGGTGAACGCCTGCCACGCCCACGAGAACGACTTCGAGATGTCATTGCCCACGTCGGTTCCGGGAGGCGGGCCGTCGTAGGCGCTACCGGTGGTGAATCCGGCATTCGGCTGCTGAGCCTGTGCCTGGAACTGGGGCTGTTCGACATTCTGCTCTCCAGGCGCCGAGTAACGAAACGTGCCGGGGGCCGGTTCATACGGATCGGTCATGATCTCTCCTCTATTCGGCTTAGGTGCCGGGACCGTTGGCCCTCATTATTGCGTATCGGGGCTGTACACAGCACGGACTCTTAGACTGTTCTTGAACGAGCGCCACCATGCGCCACACTCACCACATACCGAAGGAGCCGCACGAGCATGGCCAACTTTGATCCCGCCCCCCACTCTGTTGCCGACATCGGCGTGACCGGCATGGCGGTCATGGGCTCGAACCTCGCCCGCAACCTCGCCCGCAACGGATTCAAAGTGGCGATCCACAACCGCTCCGTGGAAAAGACCGAGCGCGTGTTCGCTGAGCATGGCCAAGACGGCGAGTTTGTGCCCGCGGAAACGATGGACGAATTCGTCGCGTCGCTCCAGCGGCCGCGCGTCGCGATCATCATGGTCAAGGCCGGCAAGGCCACCGACGCCGTGATCGAAGAGCTCGCAAGTCGCATGGACGAGGGCGACATCATCGTGGACTGCGGCAACGCCCTGTTCACCGACACTCTGCGCCGCGAGCAAGAGCTTCGTGCACGCGGCCTTCACTTCGTGGGCTCGGGCGTCTCCGGCGGCGAAGAGGGCGCCCTCAACGGCCCCTCGATCATGCCCGGCGGCTCGAAGGCAAGCTACGACCGCCTAGGCCCCATGTTCGAGAAGATCTCCGCGCACGTGGACGGCGTCCCCTGCTGCACCCACGTGGGGGAGAACGGCGCCGGCCACTTCGTGAAGATGGTCCACAACGGCATCGAGTACGCCGACATGCAGGTCATCGCGGAAGCCTACGACCTCATGAGCAAGGCGCTCGGCATGAGCGCCCCCGAAATCGGCAAAGTCTTCGAGAAATGGAACGAGGGCAACCTCAACTCCTTCCTCATCGAGATCACGGCGGCCGTGCTCACCCACACCGACAACGTGACCGGCAAGCCGTTCGTGGACATCATCCTCGACCAAGCGGGCCAGAAGGGCACGGGCGCGTGGACGTCGAAGACGGCTCTCGACCTCGGCATCCCCGTCACGGGTATCGCCGAGGCAACCTTCGCGCGCTCGACCTCGGGCGGTGCGGAGCAGCGCAAAGCTGGCCGCGCCGTGCTCAAGGGTGAAGCGCAGACGATTCAGATCGACGACGCTGAGCAGTTCATCAGCGACCTCCAGCAGGCGCTGTATGCCGCGAAGCTCGTGAGCTACTCGCAGGGCTTTGACGAGATCAAGGCTGGCGCGAAGGAATACGAGTGGGACATCAAGCTTGGCGACATGGCGCGCATCTGGCGCGGCGGCTGCATCATCCGCGCAGGCTTCCTCAACCGCATTACCGAGGCTTACGAACGCAATCCCGAGCTCCCGCTTCTGCTTGCCGATGAGTACTTCACTGCCGAAATTACGAAGTGCATCCCCGCGTGGCGTCGCATCGTCGCGTTTGCGGCAGCCGTCGGAATCCCGGCCCCCGTTTTCTCCTCGACCCTCGCGTATTACGACGCGGTGCGGGCCGAGCGCCTCCCCGCGGCCCTCGTGCAGGCGCAGCGCGACTACTTTGGCGCGCACACCTACCGGCGCGTGGATGCCGAGGGCACGTACCACGTGGAGTGGACGGGTGACCGTACGGAGACCCGCCAGGACTAACTCTTTCCTCCGAATTGCATAGGGGTTGTGGGGGTTTCGTTGCGGCGAATAACCCCCACAACCCCTATGCAATTCACGAAGAAGGCGGGTTAGGGGAGGAGCACCCGGTGGATCAGCACCGTGAACTCCTCGCCCGATTCCCTATCGCGCGCACGCAGCCTCCCGCCCTCGAGCGCGAGCGGCTCGACCCGCAGCACGCGCGTGCCGCCGCGGCCGTCAACGATCCCGATCTGTATTTCGTGCTCGTCCGCGATCGCCGCGAGTAAACGCTGCGGGACACTCACCTCGTCGAGACGACCCGCCTCAGCGGCGCGAATCCGCGCGAGTGCCTCGGAAGGCTCCACGTCGAGGGCCTGCTCGCGCGCATCAGACTCAAGCTCGAGCCCCACCGGGCCGCCACGCACGGTACCGAGCATGCGTTCATGAGCCGCCGCGCCGCTCGCCCCCGCCGCAAGAGGCGCGAGACCCGCCGCACGCGCCGAGCCCATCACGAACCCCGGATCGCCGCTCGAGATCACGACGGTCGGAGCGAGCCGCTTGAGGCCCAGCCGGCTCGCCTCGCTCGAGGTCATGAGCCGATCCAGGTGCTCTTCCTCGCCTGTAATGAACGAGGTCGCGGGGCCGACGGTGACCTGGCCACGCTTGCGGGCCTCATCCCGCACGAGGTAGGCGAGCACATCGGGAACGCCCGTGAGTGAAAGCGCCGCGAGCTCGTCGAGAAGGGCATCGGCGGAGCCGCCCGCACTGAGCCCCCGCGCGATCGAGTCACCCGTCACGCGAGCCACGACTCCCGCCCCGCGCGAGGTCACGTCAGTCCACTCGAGCACCGCTGCCACTCGCGGGCCGGGAAGCCCCGGAACGGTCACGGTGAGGTCGGAATCGAGGAGCACGTGCTCAACGGGCTCCGGCAGTCGCTCGGCAAGAACAGATTCGAGATACTCGAGAGCTTCGACTTCCTCGCACGCGAGAGCCTCGAGCGCCGCGGGAGCGAGGGCGCTCGGCACACCATCCACGAGCAGCCCGAAAGCCTCTGTCTCGCGCGTGAACGCATACGCCTCCTCGATGATCGCCGCGCGCTGCACCGTGGGAAACGCCCACGCGAGCGACTCCGCAAGGCTCGCCGCCCTCGCCTCCCGCTCGGGATAGTCCGCAAGGTGGCGCAGCATGTGGCGCCGCCTCACCTTCACCCCTTTTCTTCCGACGCTTGCCGAGAGCGCAGCGCGCGGACTTTCGCCCGTGCGGGCCTCTCCCTCATGAAGACCATCGAGGCTCACGTCTCCGAAGCGCGTCCCGGCGAGGGAGCCGAGGTAGTTGGAGCGCAAATACGCCAGGCAAAGGTCGGCCCAGCGGCGTGCCGGGGAGGCGTCGGAAAACTCCTCGAATTCGCGCGTGACCTGCCACGTTTCGCCGTCGTTGCCAATGAGCCCGCCCACCCACGAGGCGTGAATGATGCTCGTCCACGTTTCGTGGCTCGTGTGTGCGGCGGCGGCGAGGCGGCGCGCCTCTCGCAGGGGGATGCCGCCGCGCTTGAGCACCGACGGGGGGTCGGCGTGCCACGTGGCGATCGTTGCGGCGATGCGGCTTGCCTCGAGTGCGGCCTCGAGCGCTTGGGCGTCGCGAGCGCCCTCGAATCGTTCGGGCGAAGCTTCGGGGCCAGGGGTTGGGGCGTGCGCGAAAGTGCGGTGAACGACGCCGCTGCGAAGGGCGAGGTGAACAGTGCGGGGAATGAGGAGGCGCGGGCCTTCGGGCCCGTTGACTTTGGTGACGAGGCGCGCTTTGGTGAGCTGCCGTGCGAGCGAGGAATCGGGAGAGCCCGTGAGACGCGCGGGGGCGAACGCGAGAGAGTCGGCGATCTCGCGAAGTTCAGCGGGGAGGCTCTCGACTATTTCACGCGCGTCGTCCGGTGTGGGGTCGCTCGAGAGGCGAGGGGCGAGGCCAGCCGGGTGGGGGAGAGCTTCGGAGAGTGCCCGAACGGGGATCAGAGCTCGGCCGTTTTCGTCCGTGTACACGAGGGCAAGGGTCGCAAGCCGGTACACGTGAGGCGCGATCTGCTCGGTTGAGGCGTTCACGGCATGCGCGAGCTGTTCCGGGGCAACGGGTCCCGCGTAGGCGGCAAAGACTTCGGCAAGCTGAAGTTCGGGAAGAACGAGACTGCCGATCGCTTTGTGGACGCTCCCGGGCTGCGCGGCTCGCGCGGCAAGTGGGCCGATCCCGTGGGGGATCGGGGAGGTGAGATCTTGGCGTGCACGCAGAAGCTCGATGAGCCGTGCATCATCGAACTCTCTCAGGGCATCGGCAAGAGTGCGGGCCATGCCTTCAGCCTATCCCCTAGGATGGAGGGGCCCTTCGGGCACGCCCCCATAGCCCAATGGCAGAGGCAGAAGACTTAAAATCTTTTCAGTGTGGGTTCGAGTCCCACTGGGGGTGCCATGCATGCAGGTCCCGCCCCGTGCATGCGCTCGCGTGATATGACGGAGGCGTGGGCTTATTACGGTCGATGACCCACGCACTAAGCAACGGTGAAAGGGACGTGAACGGTCATGATGAGCGAAAAGATCGACGAGCTTCTTCCTCGGATCGAGGCGGCGCTCGCGCGAGGCGGGCGGTCGATGGACGGCCTCCTCATTTTGCTTGCGACTAAGACGCGCACCGCGCAAGAGATTCGCGAGGCCGTGGAGCTTTTCGAGAAGCGGGGCGTAAAGGTGGATGTGGGCGAGAACCGCCAGCAGGAATTCGCGAAGCACGCCGAGCTCGAGGATCTGCACGAGGCTGGAGTCATGCGCCACTACATCGGCACGATCCAGTCGAACAAGGCACGCGACATTTCGCGCTTTGCGGATCTCGTGCATTCGATCGATCGCGAGAGCGCCCTCACGAGCATCGAGAAGCGCGCAGCGAATGACGGGAAGGTGCAGCGAGTCCTCATCCAGGTGAACACCTCGGGCGAGGATTCGAAGGGCGGCTACGACCCGGATCTCGGCCTGCTCACGGAGATCGCGCAGCGCTGCGACGAGAGCGAGTCGCTTGCTCTCGAAGGCCTCATGACGATCGGGACCAACACGGACGACGAAGTGGAGATTCGTCGCTCGCTGCGACAGTTGAGGGAGCTTCGCGATGGGCTCGGCATCGAGGCTGTCAAGGAGTTGTCGATGGGCATGAGTAACGACCTCGAGATCGCGATCGAGGAAGGCGCCACTATTGTTCGCGTTGGTTCGGCGGTATTCGGCCCGAGGGACTATTCTCACTAGTACATCCGGGCCCGAGGGCGCGCAGCGGATTGGCCCACCCGCCACTTCCGAAGAAGGATCCTCGTGCGCCCTACCTCCTATGACACCCTGACGCCCCTCCAGCGTGCCTTCGCGCTTTTCGCCATTGCGATCGGCGGCTTCGGCATCGGCTCGAGCGAGTTCGTGTCGATGGGGATTCTGCCCGATATCGCCCGCTCGCTGCTGCCCGAGCAGATGGCGGCGAATCCCGAGCACGCGATCGCGCAGGCCGGTTGGGCGGTGAGTGCCTATGCGTTCGGCGTTGTCGTGGGTGCCCCCACGGTGTCGCTTCTTGGTGTGAAGATCGCGCGGCCAAAACTCATCATGCTGCTCGCGCTAGGCCTGCTTGTAGGCTCGGTTCTTTCCGCAACGATGCCGGTCTTTGGCCTGCTTGTGCCCGCGCGTTTCCTCGCGGGCCTTCCGCATGGCGCATTTTTCGGCGTGGCCGCCCTGCTCGCTGCCGATGTCATGGGCCCCGGCAATCAGGGCAGAGGCATTGCGCTCGCCCTCATGGGCCTCACGGTCGCGAACCTCGTGGGCGTGCCGCTGCTCACGGCGTTCGGTCAGCAGCTCGGCTGGCGCACGGCTTACTGGATCGTCGCGGGAGTGTTTGCCCTGTCGATCCTCCTCCTGTTCCTCGCGATCCCGCCGCAAGAGGCTCCGAAGGGCCGCAGCGCGAAGGATGAGCTCGCAGCTTTCAAGCAGCCACGCATGTGGATGGTCATCGTGATTGAATGCGTGGGATTCACGAGCTTCTTCGCGATGTATGGCTACATCGCCGACGTCACGGTGAGTGTGGCGGGTATCGATAAGCACCTCATTCCCGTGATTCTTGCGCTCGCGGGCGCCGGGATGACCCTCGGCAATTGGATTGCGGGCCATCTCACTGACTGGTCGTATCGCGCGAGCCTGTTCATTGTGCTCCCGATTTTCATCGTGATGTTCATCGTGCTCATCGCTCTCCGCGAGAATCCCGTGGGCTTCGGCATCGGCGTGTTCCTCGTGAGCGCCACGAGCTCGATCACGAGCCCCCTCATGCAGGCCTGGCTCATGACGAACGCCGGCAAGTCGGTGACCCTCGCCGCTGCCTCGCACCACGGTGCGTTCAACGTCGCCAACTCCCTCGGCGTGATGTTCGGCGGTTTCGTTTTAAGTGCTGGGCTTGGCTTTTCCTCGGTGCTCTCCCTCGCCGGTGGCCTCGCCCTGTTCGGCATGGTGGTCACGTTCGCGGGCCTATGGATCGACCGCGACGGTGTGCACGACATCAATGCGCTCAATGAGGAGAGCGAGGATCAGACCTTCGGCGTGAGCATTCTGCGCACGGAAACGGGGGAGATGCTCGCGATCGCGGCGGGTGCGGGCGGCGAGAGCGTTGCGCTCGAGGCCGACGACTCCTATCTGGAATCGCACCACCGTAAGGAATAGTGCGTCCCTGAAAGTCGTTGAAAGAGGTGTAACTAGACTGTGGGCTCGTAGTGATGCCCTCGAGAAAAGGACACCCCGTGGCGAGAAACAACGGAATTTTGAAGAACAGCCCGGCTTTCAGCAATTCGGGCGGATACGCTCCCGCTCCCGAGTACAACCAGGCACCGGGCGCCCAGCAGCAGTGGGGCCAGCCCCAGCAGCAGTGGGGTCAACCCCAGCAGCAGGCCCCGCAGTACCAGGCACCCCAGTATCAGCAGGACAACTACAGCCAGGCTGATCTCGAGGCGATGTACAACCGCCCGGCCGCCACGGGCTTTGACACGGGCCGCATGACGTGGCGCAACACGATGAATGCGATCACGGCGACCTTCGGCGTGATCATCGCCGTGGCGTTTGTGGTGATGATGCTTCCCACCGTTGCCTCTCTCGTGATCGGCACGGAAGAAGGCCGCCAGATTGGCTTCGCCCTCTCGTCGATCCTTGCGATCGTGGGCGCGATCGGCTCGTTCGTGGCCGTCATTGTGAATGCGTTTAAGAAGCAGCCGAGCATGATCGTCACGCTTGCCTACGCCTTCTTTGAAGGTCTTCTGCTCGGTGGCATCAGCGTGTACTTCGAGAGTGTGTATCCCGGCATCGTGTTCCAGGCCGTGATCGCGACGCTGGCCGTCGCCGGCGCGATTGCTGTGCTGTTCCGCATGGGGAAGCTGCGCACGAGCCCGAAGCTCACGAAGATCTTCTTCGTCGCGTTCGGTGCCTATTTCGTCTTCACGCTCGTGAACCTCGTGCTGGTTCTTCTCGACGTCACGAATATGCGCACGGGCATGCTCGGAATCGTCATTGGCCTCGTCGCCGTGGCCCTCGCGAGCTACAGCCTCGTGATGGATCTTGAGCAGGTCAAGAACGGGATCGACAACGGTGCCCCGAAGGCGTTCGCCTGGACGGCGGCGCTCGGCCTCGCCGTGACGGTCGTGTGGATGTACACGGAGATCCTCCGCATCCTCGCGATCCTGCGCGACAACTGACCGCGCACAACAGGAAACGGCCCGGGCCCCGCGAGGGGCTCGGGCCGACATCATTTTTGGAGTGTCGAGGATCCGACGCCTACTCTGTGACCTCGAGCGAGGCGATTGCCTCCTCGAGACCTTTCACGTGGTCGGGGTGATCGGCGGCAACGTCGGAAACGAGGGCGCTCGGCCCCTTGGGGGTTTCCACGACAATCGCCGTGACGATTGACGCGTCCGTTGTTTCAAGTGGCATACTCTGGCTGTTCTCGTCGAAGCCGTAGGTGGCTTGGACGATCCATGCGGGGTAGCCATCGACCGTGAGCGACTCGCTCTTGTAGTTGGTCACGGTGGGGTTCTTGCCGAACTGCTCAACGACATTAAAGTGGGTCGCGTAGCACTGGAACATTGTGACCGCCATCTGCTCGGTGCCGGGGTATGTGCCCTCGATATCGTCCTGCCATTGAACGCGGCCAACGGTCACAACGCTGTACCAAAACGACTCGACCTGCTTCGCGTAAGCGCCCGTGTCGTAGAGGTAGGGCACGTTCTCGTTCTGGTACCACGGCGCGTCCCATCCCTTGGGCGTCGTGAATTGAAGCCCGCCGCCCTTGATCCTGCTGCCACGTTGGTCGCGTGACACCGTTGGTTTCGTGGACATGAGGCACTGGCTGGTGGGTGCCTCGGTGAAAATCTCGGGTGGCGGCTCGTTCGGGGCTGCCGGCGTTGGCTGCTCTTCCTTTTTGTTCGGGTCACCCTTGGTGTTGACGCCAACCGTGGAGTCGTGCCCCGCGAGGGGTTCTTGTTCGATGCTGCGCATGGCGACTTGTGAAACGAACAAACCGAGTGCGGCAATGAGTGCGATGCCGCCAATCACCACACCGATGACGACCTTGCGAGAGTTGCTTCCCTCATCGCCGTCGTGCATCTGCGCATTGAGTGCAGCGCCCGATTCGGCGCCGAATGATGATTCGCCGGGAGCGCGAGAGGCGTCGGACCCCTGCCCGCCCATGCCGGCCGAGCCTGCGGAAAAATCGGGGAGCCGGGGCTCCGCGGAGCCTTCTGAGCCGGGGCCCTCGTGATCGGGTGTGCTCACGCGCGTCCCTTTCCTTTTCGCCGAGCGTTGTCGTGTGTGCCCTTATTCTCACACCCCGCGCCCATAGGAACATTCAGAAGGCGTCGACCCAGGTCGCGATAGGGTTGAGCACTGTGACTCGGGGTGCCCCGGGCCCAATCGTGGGCCGCGAGGGCTGAGATCAAACCCGTCGAACCTGCTCTGGAAACCTACCTGCGAAGGGATGTCACTCGTGACACAGTCATACTCTGCTGGAATCGAAAAAGCCGTGAGCGCCGCGCGCGAGACCACGCCGCTCGTGCACTGCATGACCAATACGGTCGTTCAAAACATCACCGCGAACGTGCTGCTCGCAGCGGGCCAGGCCCCCGCGATGGTCGATCATCCCGGAGAGGCCGCGACGTTCGCGCAAATTGCGAGTGGCGTGCTTCTCAATACGGGAACGGTCGCACCGCACCAGGTCGAATCGATGCCGCTCGCCGCCGAAGCGGCTGTGAAGGCCGGCGTGCCGTGGGTTCTCGACCCGGTCGCGATCGGCGCCCTGGAAGTGCGCACCGCTCTCGCACATCGCCTGCTTGAGCTCGCTCCCACGGCGATCCGCGGTAACGCCTCGGAAATTTCCGCGCTCGCGGGCCTCGGCGCCGGTGGGCGAGGCGTGGATGCGACCGACTCCGTCGAGGAATCCTTGCCGGCAGCCGCGTCCCTCGCCGAGCGTACGGGCGCGGTTGTCGCCGTGTCGGGCAAGCGCGACCTGATCGTATGGGATCGCGATGGCGAGACGCGTGCGCTCTGGCTCGAATCGGGCCACGACCTTATGCCGCGCGTGATCGGTACGGGCTGCGCGCTCGGCGCCACGATGGCCGGTTATGCGAGCATCGCTCCCGCACTCGAGTCTCTTTTTTCCGACGCCACCTTCGCCCCCATCGACGCGAAGGCCCTCGCAGTGCTGACTGCCCATGCACACTTCGGCGCGGCCGGTCAGCTTGCAGGTGAGCGCGCGGAGCGCCCCGGCTCGTTCGCGGTCGCCTGGATCGATGCCCTTGATGAGCTCAGCGGCGCCGACATCGCCTCGCGCGTGAGCGTGACCGAGGCGTCGGCATGAGTGTTTCCGCTTCGCGCGAGCGCGCGGCGAAAGCCGATTGGGCGCTCTATTTCGTGACCGATTCGGCGATGGCGGGCGGTGCCGAGAAGGTTCCCGCCCAGGTAGCCGAGGCGATCGAGGGCGGCGCCCACGTGATCCAGGTGCGCGATAAGGACCTCGACGACGCCGCCTACCTCGAACTCGCGCGCCGGGTGCGCGATGTTGCCCGCGAGGTGGGTGAGCAGCACGGCCGCGATATCATCGTCATCGCGAATGACCGTGTGGAGGCGGCACGCGAGCTTGGCCTCGACGTTCACGTGGGACAGGGCGACATGCCGGCCTCCCAGGTGCGTGGGCTCCTCGGCGCCGAGGCGATCATTGGCGTGAGCGTGTCGAACGCCGAACAGCTCGAGAGCGTGATCGCTGAGGGCTACGCCGATGTCGTGGGGATCGGCCCGATCTGGAACACCGCGACGAAGACCGATACCGACCCGGCCGTGGGGCTCGAGGGCCTCGCCGCTCTCACCGCGCGTGCACATGAAGCCGGTATCGTGGCGGTCGCGATCGGCGGGATTTCGATCCGCAATGCTGGCGAGGTTGCGGCGACGGGTTGCGACGGTATTTGCGTCGTCTCGGCGATCGCCGCCTCTGACGATCCAGCGACCTCGGCGACGTTCCTTCGCCGCGAATTCGTGATGAACCAGCCACTGTAGTTTCACATCGCTCTGAACAGCGAGCTTTTTCGAGGAGGAAAATCCCATGCGCCCACCCATTGCCCTCACGATTGCCGGAAGCGACCCGAGCGGTGGCGCCGGCATCCAGGCCGATCTCAAGACCTTCACGGCACTTGGAACCTATGGCTGCGCCGTTCTCACGTCGCTCACCGCGCAAAATACGCAGGGCGTTGACGGTGTGTTCACGCCGCCCGCGTCGTTTGTGCGCGATCAGCTCACGACCCTGCTCGACGATGTGTACGTCGACGCGACGAAGATCGGCATGATCCCGAACGCGGAGATCGCCGGGGTGATCGCCGATGTCATCGAGGAACGCCGAAGCGATTTTGGCAAGATCGTTCTCGACCCCGTCATGGTCGCGACCTCGGGCGACATGCTCATGGGCGAGGATGCAATGTCGATTCTCCATGATCGCCTGCTTCCGCTCGCCGACGTGCTCACTCCCAATATTCCCGAAGCGGCCCTCCTGCTTGGCGAAAATCCGGCAACCGACGAGGCCGAAATGAAGGAGCAGGGCCTCAAGCTCATTAACCGCGGCCCGAAATCCGTGCTCGTCAAGGGAGGCCACCTTCGCGGCTCCGCACTCGTGGATGTGTTTGTGCAGCTCGGCAATGTCGTGGACGTGCTCACTGGCGACATGATCAACACCCGCAACACTCACGGCACGGGCTGCACGCTCTCTTCCGCGATCGCCGCACAATACGCACGCGTCGCGGGCGGTGCTGACGCAACGGACATCGGCGTTGTGGCGAGTGCACGCGAATTCCTCCAGAGCGCGATCCTCCACGCGAAAGAGTGGGAGATCTCGAAATCGCCCGAAAGTGGCCACGGCCCCACGAACCATCTCATTACCGTTCAGGGAGTTTAACCATGGCGCTCATCGAACCCGCAGGCGCTCACACCGCCCGAATGTGGGAGGCTACCGCCGATATCCGCGCACGCATCGACGCCCTGCCGTTTCTCACTGAACTCGGCGCCGGCACGCTTGACCCAGAAAAATTCACGTTCTACATCCAGCAGGACGCGCAATACCTCGTGGCCTACCAAAAGTCGATGACGACTCTCGCGGGCAAAGCACCCGGCGCGGATGAGCTTCGCTTTTGGGCGCAGTCAGCCGTCGGCGCCGTTGCCGAAGAAAAGGCGATGCAAGAAGAGCTGTTCACGAACGACACGCTCGCCGCGCATCGCGTTGAAGGACTCGGCATGAGCCTCCATACCGCTGCCTACAGCAACTTCCTGCTCGCAAGCGCCACCTACGACACGTACGCGGTTGCCGCCGCGGCCGTGCTTCCGTGCTACTGGATCTACGCTGAAGCGGGCGTGGCCGTGCTCGAGGCGAGTAAGGGCGCGCTCGAGGGCCACCCTTACGGTACGTGGGTCGAGGCGTATGCAGACGACTCCTTCACGAGAATCGCGCGCAAAGCCGTGCAGATCGTGGAAGAAGCGTGCGAGGCCGTGGGCGTGGCCGAACGCGAACGCGCCATCGAAGCATTCCGCCAGGCCACGCGCTTCGAGGAACTGTTCTGGACGCAGCCCATGGACGATCCGGCAGATCGCATTCTCATTTGAGGCGCGGCGTTTAGGCTTGATCCAGAACTCAACACCGCCGTGGGAAAGAGGAGACTCCATGAGTGACCCGCATCTGTGGCTCGAAGACATCACCGGCGAGAAGCAGCTCGCGTGGGTGCGTGAACGCAACGCCCGCACCGAGGCCGAGCTCGACGCCGATCCGCTCACCGCTGAACTCGAAGCGGAGATCCTCGAGATTCTCAACGCGAGCGATCGCATTCCCAGCGTTTCTAAGCGTGGCGATTACCTCTACAACTTCTGGACCGACGCCGAGCACGAACGCGGCGTGTGGCGCCGCACAACTCTCGAGTCTTACCGAACCGAGAACCCCGAATGGGAAACCCTTATTGACGTTGATGCGCTCAACGACGCCGAGGGGGAGGACTGGGTGTGGCACGGCGCCCACGCGCTGCGCCCCGCCGAGGGAGAGCCGTATCGCCGCTTCCTCGTGAGCCTCTCGCACGGGGGAAGTGATGCCGACGTCACCCGCGAGTGGGACCTCGAGACCCGCAGTTTCGTGCCGGAAAGCGAAGGCGGCTTCGTGCGGCCCGAAGCGCGCGGCTTCGTCTCGTGGATCGACGACGACACCGTGTGGGTCGGCACCGACTTCGGCGAGGGGACGCGAAGCAACTCCGGCCACCCGCTCCAGGCGCGCGTGTGGAAACGCGGCACGGCCCTCGCTGATGCCGAGCTCGTGTTCGCGGGCGATCCGAGCGACATGCTCGTCTACCCAAGCCACGACCAGACTCCCGGCTTCGAACGCGACTGGGTCACGGTCATGCACACCTTCTACACCTCGACCACGTATGCCGTGGCTCGCGAAGGCGACGAGTTTCAGCTCCTCAAGGTAGATGTCCCAAGCGACATCGACGTGAGTGCGCACCGCGATCTCGCGATCTTGAGGCCCCGCACCGAATGGTCGACGGGAGACCGCACGTACGCCGCGGGCAGCCTGCTCGCGTGCGACTTCGACGCGTTCATGGCGGGAAGCCGTGACTTCGACGTGCTTTTCGATCCCACCCCCACGACGTCGCTCGATGGCCTCACCATGACGAAGGACTACCTCGTTGTGACCGTCCTCGACGACGTCAAACACCGACTCGACGTTCACTACCGAACCGGCGACGGCACGTGGGTGCGCGAGGACCTCTACCCGGAACTCACGGGCTCGCTCTACGTGGCCGCCGTCGATTCCGACGAGAACAACGACGTGTGGATCACCCGCAACGACTTCCATCTGCCCGCAACCCTCTGCCTCGCGAGCCTTGACGGAATCCGCGAGGGCAGCGGCGCGGGCGAGATCGAGACGATCAAAACGACGCCCGAACGCTTCGACGCGAGCGACGTCACCGTTACCCAGCATTTCGTTGACAGTGCAGACGGCACGCGCATCCCGTACTTTGAGATCGCGAAGGCCCAGGCCACCGTCGGCCCCCGCCCCACCCTGCTGTATGGCTACGGCGGTTTCGAAATATCGCTCACCCCGGCCTACCTCGGCGCGACCGGTAAGGCGTGGATCGAACGCGGCGGCGTGTACGTGCTCGCGAACATTCGAGGTGGCGGCGAATACGGGCCCGCATGGCACCAAGCGGGACTCAAAGACAACCGCCACCGGGTCTATGAAGACTTCTCGAGCGTGGCGCGCGACCTCATCGAACGTGGTGTGACCGATGCGAAGCACCTCGCCGTGCGCGGCGGCTCCAACGGCGGCCTGCTCACAGGCAACATGCTCACGCAGTACCCCGAGCTGTTCGGCGCCGTCGTAATCCAGGTGCCGCTTTTGGACATGAAGCGCTACTCGCACCTTCTCGCGGGCGCGAGCTGGATGGCGGAGTACGGGGACCCCGACACCGACGACTGGGACTTCATCAAGACTTTCAGCCCGTACCACCTGCTGCGCGATGACGTGGAGTACCCGCCCACCTTCGTGCTCACCTCGACCCGCGACGACCGCGTACACCCCGGCCACGCCCGCAAATTCACGGCCGCGCTCGAGGAGCTCGGCGCCCCCGTCAAGTATTGGGAAAACATCGAAGGCGGGCACGGCGGCGCCGCTTCCAACGCGCAAGCGGCACGCATGAACGCACTGGTCCACGCCTTCTTGTGGGCAACCGTCGGAAAGAAATAAACCGAGCGCATGGACCTCTACGACCGCCCCGCCGCGAACGAGCTTCTCGCCTCCCGCAATGACGTGATGACCGTCTACCGGGAGTTCGAGAACTCCGAAGGGCGCCTGTTCCCGCTCAGGTATGTGCGGGCCGGCTATCAGTCGGAACTTCCCACGATCATGGTGCTTCCCGACGGGCCGGGCGTCGCGAGCGTGTTCCCGTACGAGATTCTGCGGCGGGACATGGTCAAAAAGGGACTCGACGTCATCATGATGGAGCATCGCGGCGTGGGCATGAGCCGCGCGGATGCGCAGGGCAATGACCTTCCCGTTGGCGTGATGAGTGTGGAGAACGTGCTCGACGATGTGCGTGCCGTGCTCGATCACGCGCAAGTGCCGCGCGTGGTGCTGTACGGAACCGGGTACGGCGCCTACATTGCGCAACGATTCGCGCTGCGTCACCCGGAGCGCGTGTTTTCCATGGTGCTCGACTCACCGTTTACGGGCGTGCGCGACGGGCGCGCCCTGCGCGAGCTTATGCGAGATTTGTATTGGCGTGGCACATTCGACGCCACCGAATCGATCGCCCGCGCCGTGCGGATGCTCGTCGAGCAGCGAATCGTGCCCGCCGAAGAAACCGGTGCGGTACTGGCCGCCGTCCACGAATACGGCGGCGTGAACTCCGTGCGGGACCTCGTGGATCTTCTCGTTCAGGGGCGCGGGCAACTCGCGTGGGCGTCGATCCACCAAATCATCACGGGCCGCGAATGGTTCAACACCACGCCATACGTGTACGAAAACGACCTTGCGGGCCGCATCTCCGCGACCGAGCTGGGATTCGCCGAGGCAAGCGACGGCAAACCGCTCGACCCGCTCACCGTGTATGCGCGGCGCGCCGCGAAATTCCCGCCATTTACGGGGGAGAGCTTCGACTTGGAGACGGCGCGGCGCTCGATCACGACCCCCACTCTCGTGGTGGGCGGCGCGCGTGACGTGATCGTGCCGCTGTGGCGCTCACGGCTCGCGGCCGAGGAGATCCCCGGGGCACACGTCGGTTCCGACCCCACGAACCCGCGCTTGCGGTTTATCTCCGCGCACAACGTGGGCCACGCGCTCATCGACTCGCACATTGAACTTTCGGTTGTTGCGATGCGCTGGGCGGCCGCTGGCGCGATCGATCCGCTGCTCGATCGCGACATCAGCTCCCTTAATCGCAGCGTGCGCAACGAGGCTTACGGCCGGGGAATCCGTACGGCGCTCCTCGCCGAGCAGTACTCGCCACTGAAGCTTTGGTCGGTGCGCTCGCTCGCCGCGGGGCCGCTTGCCTCAGCCGACGCGCGCGGGCCGCGGGGGCTTACTCGACGCTAGCGCTCACTCGCCGCTAGCGCCGCCCTGGCATGCAACCTGCACGTACGCGTTCGCGAACACCAGATCGTAGGGCTTGCGCGCGCTCGTGATGACGGATGCGCCGTTGAGTTGTTCAGGTTTTGCGCTTGCATTCGCGGGCCATTTCTCGTTCGCCCACTCGGCCCAGCCGCCGGGGAACTGCTCCTGCTCGTTTTTGCCATACACGCCCGCGATGCATTCGGGTGCCCGCTTCGTCTCGCCGTGCATCCACTGCACGTCGTTCGTGGGAATGAGCGGCGCCATGAAACGGATATCGGTGGCGACTGTGACCCCTTCAGGCACGTGGGCTTGCGCCTCCCGCGCGGCGTTCGCAAACTCGGAATTCGGGTCGAGGCCGCCGGTCACGACCCACGTGAGGGGCAGCGCTGTCATGAGATACGCGGTCGAGGCGAGTGAGGCGGCAACGCCGAGCCGTTTCGTCCACAACTTCGCGGTGTTCGGGGCGATGGGGCGTTCGCGCAGCTCACCGAGTTGGGTGAGCAGTGTGCCGTTCACGTGCGGCAAGGTCGCAAGGAGCGCCGCGAATGCGATCGCCATGAGGAACGAGTTGTAGTGCCACTGCCAGGTCCAATAGTGCTCCACGGAGCCAAGGAAGCGCCAGGCAAGCGTCGGAAGAAGACCGAGCGCAAGCGGGCTTTTCACCCCCACGAGCCCCATAAACATCACAAACATGAGCACCGTTTGCCACTTCACGAGCGGCGTTAGCACCTGCGTGATCGGGGCGAAATTCTCGGTGTACACGTACGCGCTCGCGGGGCTCAGCGCCGGCAGAATCACCCACGTGGCGAGGCCAAACCACACGAGACCCCACGCGGCAAGCAGCAGCGCGGAGCGGGGTTTCTTTTCCGACGCTAGCTTCGCCACCGACCTGCGGACCTTTTCGGATGAGCTTCCCGCCTTCGGCCCCGGAGTGCACCACATCCACGCCATCGCGAGGCCGAGCATCATGACGGTAAGGCCCAAATCTTCCTTCACGAATACGAGCGCGCCGATCCAGAGGAGTGCAGCTTTGGGGCGGTCCTCAAGGAAGGCCGCAAGACCGAACGACACGAACAGCACCGCGAACGCGTATTCATGGAATTGGACGTTTTGGCTGCCCTGAAGACCGAAGGAGAAGGCGTAGCTGGCGCCCGCGAGCATGCCGAGCCTCGGGCCGAGTTTTGCCATCGCGACGCGCGTGAGCGGGTAGGCGCTCGCTCCGAACATGGCGGCTTGTGCCCACAACAGCATTGCAGGTGACGGCCACAGCCACCACAGGGGCGCGAGGAGTGCGAGAACGGGGTGGAAGTGATCGCCGAGAAGATTGAAGTTGTCGCCCTTGATCGGCACGATAGGGGCGTTGAAGTGGGCGTATTCCTTGACCGCTTCGGCGAAAATGCCGAGGTCCCAGCTGGGGAAGAAGAAGGAGTCCCACTGGAGCATCGAGAGCCACCCATACAGTGTCGTTGCTGCAAGGGCGAGGCCGAGTGGGGCGAGGCGGCGTGGATCGAGAACCGCGTCGAGGAATGTATCGGTGCGGGAACGTTGCTCGGACACGCGTGGAGTTGCGCTTGGGGTGTCCTTTTCGCGTGTACGTGCGTTATCGGTTGTAGTGCTGTTCGCGTTCGAGTTCGCGCTCATGGCATCAGGCTGCGAAGTTGTCACGCGCCCCATTGTGCCAGGCATGCGCTTCGACGGGACCGTTTTCACGATGCGCATGCAGCTAGACGCGGCTCGTGGTGGTCGGTTCTTAGCGTTGGGAGCGCCCTCGTTTCTTTTCCGCCCCCTTGCCCCGTTTCTTGCTCTAGTTCAAGCGCGATTTTCGCTCTTCGGACAGTCCTCGCGACCGGTTGCGTCGCTATAACGGATTCCTGTCAGGGGCTTCGTCCGCTTTCTTCTCAGCCACCGTCTTCTGCTCAGGCTTCGCCTTCTGTTTCGGTAGCTTCTCCCTTCCCTTTGTTTGCTGAAGGTGGGGGACACCCCCAATCCCCCAATCAATGCTGCCCTGCCGGCAGACCAGGGCGGCCGTGTGAGTATCGGACAATAATGCGTAGTCCTCCAAGGGGCTGGACACAGGAGCTTTCCCCTTTCCTCAGTGGTGCGACCAGAGGGAGAAGAAACATCCACCCCGGTGCACCCGCTGCGGTGATAACGACCCATCGCCCGCAGCAGGTGGCAATCGTCACGGTTATCCCTCTTTGGCGGGAGCGGAAAGAACAAGGGGGCGCTTCATAGTGGAGCCGTTCAGGAGCATATGGGGGCAGTGGAGAGAAGTGGTGGATCAGTGGACGGCGGTGGATGCCGGAGTAGGCGTGGTGTGTTCCTCCTTCGACTCGGTCGGAGCCAGGTGAGCCGGATCCAGATCAATGCGGCGCAACAGCTGGGCGTTCAGGGCCACCACGATGGTCGAGGCAGACATCAAGATCGCGCCCACGGCCGGGGACAGCACGAATCCGATCGGGGCGAGCACTCCAGCGGCCAGCGGCACGGCGAGGATGTTGTAGCCAGAGGCCCAGATCAGGTTCTGGATCATCTTGCGGTAGCTGGCCTGGGACAGCTCAATCATCGACAGCACTGCCCGCGGATCATCACTGGCGAGGACCACCCCGGCAGATTCCATGGCCACATCCGTGCCGGCACCGATGGCGATACCGACCTCCGCGCGGGTCAGGGCGGGGGCGTCATTGACACCGTCACCGACCATGGCCACGCTCAAACCCCGGTCCTGCAGCTGCGTGACCTTGGCGTCTTTGTCCTGGGGCAGGACCTCGGCGAAGACCTCATCAATGCCTAAGTCCTGACCGACAGCGTGGGCCACCTGCTGGGCGTCGCCGGTGATCATCGCGACCTTCACCCCGCGGTCCTGCAGGGCTTTCACGGCGGCGCGGGATTCGGGGCGGATCTTGTCCTCGACGGCCACCGCACCGATGATCTGACCGTCGCGGACAATATGGAGCACACCGGCCCCACGCCCGGTCCAGGTGCTGGTGGTATCGGTGAGCTCGGCCGGGGTGGTGAGGTTGAACTCGCGCAGCATGTTCGGCCCGCCCACGAGGATCTCAGCGCCATCGACAGTGGCTCGGACCCCCCGGCCGGAGGCGGCACTGAAACCAGTTGCACGGATTTGCCGACGGGAGGCCTCGGGATGGGCGGCCGCGGCCGCCACGATGGCGCGGGCCACGGGGTGCTCGCTGTCGGCCTCCGCGGCGGCGGCCAGGGCCAGCAGCTCACCCTCGGTGACGCCGACAGCTGCCGCGACACCGGTGACCGCGTGCGCACCCTCGGTCAGGGTGCCGGTTTTGTCGAAGAGCACCACGTCGATGGTGCGCATCCGCTCGAGCGCCATCCGGTCCTTGATGAGCACCCCGGATTTCGCGGCCCGCTCGCTGGAGATCGCAATGACCAGCGGAATCGCCAGGCCCAGGGCGTGCGGACAGGCGATGACCAGCACCGTGACCGTGCGCACCACGGCATCGTCCGGGCTGCCGATGATGGTCCACACCACCGCGGTGATCAGAGCGGAGATCAGCGCGAACCAGAACAACAACGCCGCCGCCCGATCCGCTAGGGCCTGGGCCCGGGAGGAGGACTCCTGGGCGTCGGCAACCATGCGTTGGATCCCGGCCAGGGCGGTGTCCCCGCCGGTAGCCTCCACCCGGATGCGGACGGTGTTGTCGGTGGCCACGGTACCGGCGACCACCTTGTCACCGGTGTCGCGGAAGACGGGACGGGATTCGCCGGTGATCATCGCCTCATCGAATTCGGCGGCGCCGTCGACGATGGTTCCGTCGGCCGGCACCCGGGCACCGGCCCTCACCAGCACGACGTCGTCGACGACCAGCTCCGAGATGGCCACGGTGCGGGTGGTCCCGTCGATGACTTTCTCGGCCTCATCCGGCAGCAGGGCAGCCAGCGCGTCAAGTGCGGAGGACGCGGCCCCGAGAGCGGACATTTCCAGCCAGTGGCCCAGCAGCATGATGGTCACCAGCAGGGCCAGCTCCCACCAGAAGTCCAGCTCAAAACCGCCCAGCCCCAGAGTGGTGATCCAGGAGGCGACAAACGCCACGGTGATGGCCATGGCGATCAAGAGCATCATCCCGGGTTGGCGGGATTTCAGTTCTTTCCATCCGCCCTTGAGGAAAGGCGTTCCGCCGTAGACGAAGATGATCGTGCCCAGCACCGGGGGGATCCAGGTGGATCCGGGGAATGCCGGGAGGTGGTAGCCGAGCAGGTGGGCGACCATGGGGCTGAAAATAACGACGGGAATGGACAGAATCAGCGACCACCAGAAGCGGTCGCGAAACATTGCGGTGCTGTGTCCGGCGTGTTCGCCGTGACCATGAACGTGGTGGTCTTCGTCCAGGGCGGAGTGCGGGTGATCGTGGGGCATCGCCTGGCCGTGGGTGTCGGCATCTGCGTGGTGCTCGTGGCTGGCGTGATCCGGGTGGTAGGTGTGGTCTGTCTCCGGAGCGGGGTGATCACCATGGTGATCGCTGGAATGGTGGGGAGTGCTCATGACGTTCCTTCCGCTCAACCCGGTCGGGTCGAGATGATGGGTAAAACTGATCAGGACAAGACGGTGTAGCCGGCTTCCTCGATGGCCCGGCGAACCATCTCCGGAGGTACGACACCGGTGACCGTGACGGTGGAAACACCACCAGCAGCGAGATCAATCTGGACGTCGTTGACCTGGGGGAGGGCCTGAAGGGCCTGGGTCACGCTTTTCGCGCAGTGCCCGCAGGTCAGGCCGGTGACCTGGTAGCTAGGGGAGGACTCTCCTGCTGACGAATCGCTGGCGGCAGGGATGGAGGCGGTGTCGGCACGTGAGGCAGGTCCGCAACAGCTGCAGCCGTGGGAGGTCATCGGCAAGAGGCGGGGCGGGGAGGTGATCATGGGAAAGCTCCTACGGGTCGGTGGGATGCGGCGATGCCGCTCTCGAGTGTATACCCCCCGGGGGTATACTTTCAAGGGGTGGAGGGCACGGCCCTCACGCGGGGCAGGGTGTGGTCACCGCGCAGCCTCCTCGCTGTCGGGAGGGGACAGCGGGAGGCGGAGGGTAAACACCGCTCCGTGACCGGGTCCGGGGGAGGTGGCGGTGAGAGTGCCGCCGTGGGCCTCGATCAATGCCTTGGAGATGGTCAGACCGATACCGGCCCCGCCGTCGTCCCGGCTGCGGGCGGCATCCCCCCGGTAGAAGCGTTCGAAGATGTGTCCGAGCTGGTCAGGTGGGATGCCCTCGCCGTCATCGGCGACGTGGATGAGTGCGGTGGACGCCCCCTGTCGGTGGACGCTGATCCGGACCTGCCCGCCGGTCGGAGTGTGCCGTAGCGCGTTCGACAGGAGATTGCTCATCACCTGGCCGAAGCGTTGCCGGTCCACGAGCACCCGGGCGGTGTCCGTAATGGTCTCGACCTGTAAGTCGACGCCTTTGTCAGCATAAGCTTCCCCCGCGGCAGCAGCGGCGGTATGAAGCAGATCCCCGAGCCCTTCCTCTGCCAGGTCCAAATCGATCCGGTGTTCCTGGGCCCGGGAGACATCGTCGATGTCTTCCATCAACCGGGTCAGGCGGGTGAGTTGGTCAGCCATGATCGTGTGGGTGGCATTATTCCAGTCCACGACCCCGTCCTGGAGACCATCGAGGTAGACCGTGAGCACCGATAAGGGGGTGCCCATTTCGTGGGCCAGATCAGAGAGCATCTGGCGGCGGACCTGTTCGGTGTGTTCCAGCCGGTCGGCCATGGTGTTGAAGGCATGCGCCAGGGTGGTGACCTCGGGGCCTGCTTCTCCGGCGGGCACGCGGATACGGGAGTTGCCGGCCGTCAGGCTGGTAGCGGCGCGGGTGAGATCCTGCAGGGAGGTGCGCAGGCGACGCGATAACCACTGGCTAGCCAGCAGGGCGCTGATTAAGGCGGTGGGCAGGGCGACAGCCAGAGTGATCAAGTTGGCGTCCCGGTAGGCCTGCTCGGCATGGAACAGCTCCAGCGAGGGGTCCTCCGGGCCGGTCATCAACATATGATCATGGAACAGGGTCGGGCCCACCATCGTGGCCACGGCCGCGGCCACCAGCAGGCCAATCACCACGACCAACACCTGGGCGGCCAGGAAGCGGAAGGTCAGGCCGGGTCCGTGATTCATGGCTGCCCCACCCGGTAGCCCACGCCACGCACGGTGTCGATAAACCCCCGGCCCCGGGTGTCGGTGCCGAGCTTGCGACGCAAGTTGCCGATATGGACATCGACGATGCGTTCATCACCGACCCACGTGGTGTCCCAGACCTCGGTGACCAGGTCGCGGCGGGTCAGCACCTGGCCGGGGCGCAGGGCCAGGGCAACCAGCAGCTCGAACTCCGTCCGGGTGAGCTCCACGGTTGTCTCCCCCACCTGCACCCGATGGGCGACGGGGTCAAGGATGAGGTCACCAACGATCAAGGGGGTGGTCACCTGCGGTGGGGTGGTGCTGGTGCGCGGGCGGCGCAGCACCGCATGCACCCGGGTCACCAGTTCCCGGATGCTAAAAGGTTTGGTGATGTAGTCATCCGCCCCCAGGGTCAAACCGTTGATCTTGTCGTCCTCGCTGCCACGCGCGGTGAGCATGAGGATGTAGCAGTCCGAGAAGGTGCGGATCCGTCGACACACCTCCAGGCCGTCGAGTTCGGGCAGCCCCAGATCCAGCACCACAACATCGGGGGAAAAGCGACGGGCCTCGTCCACGGCCTGGGTGCCGGTGTGCGCCTGGCGGGTATCGAAACCGGCCCGGATGAGGTAGGAGGCCACCATCTGAGCCAGGGGTTGTTCATCATCGACGACCAGCACCCGCCTCGGGGGCGTGGCGGTGGTCGGTGTGCGGTTAGCCATAGACCCCAGCATCGCTCCGGCCAGGAGGGAATACCACCCTCGCTTAGTGCCCAGCGGGGAAATCTTCATCAAATCTTCAAACATCACCCTTCGACCGCCGTCACCCCTGTGCCCCACCCCGGGCCGGTGGCATCGCCTCCCCTGGTTGGTTCAGCAGGCGCCACCAGGGATTTCACTGCCTGCATCGCATACCCGGGGTGGGTAGAAGGGCATCGCCCACGGCTGTGGGGTGGTGTCTCGGTGGTGACCCAGCCCACCGAATTCACCCCCTTTTCGCCCTGTTATAAGGCTGTGAGCAGGGTTTTTGATTTCTAGTTCGTCAGGCACCCGTGCAAGATAAAGGTATGGCATCGGCCTTGAGGCGGTGTCTTCTCACGGTCTTACCACGATCCAAGGAGATTGACGTGAAAAAACGAGCAGCGATCGCAACCGTCGCCCTTGCCCTCGCCCTCGCGGGGTGTTCGGCCGCCGACCCGGAACCCACCGCCGACGGGACGGTGTCCCAGGATGCATTCTTGAATACCCATGGCCTGGCCGCCATGGACGGGGTGGAGATCATTGATCACCTCGACCGGCAGAAGGTCACTGAGCGTCCCACGGATCTGATCGCCTCGGTGCGTGTCGATGAACTGCTGCTCTCGAGCGATGACCAGGAAGTCGTGGTCGATCTTCCCGACAATCAAACGTATGTCTCGATCGCACCCTATCTGACCTCCACCCACGACTGCTTCTACCACAGCCTCACGACCTGCCAGGGGGAACTCGCCAATGAGGATATCCAGGTCAAGATCACCGATGAGGCGACCGGTGAGGTGCTGGTGGACGAGGCGACAACCACCTTCGACAACGGGTTTATTGGCTTCTGGCTTCCCGATGATGTCACCGGCCTGATTGAGGTCAGCCACCAGGGGCATACCGGCACCACGGAGTTTTCCACCACCGACGACGGTGCCACCTGTGTCACAGACCTGCGCCTGACGTGATGGCGCAGTCGGCGATCGGCCAGCAGTTCGTCGACGCCGCCGAGGGGCACGGTGGGTCAGGGGTGTCCCCGAGTAGTGGACACCCCTGGTGCGTCATGAGCGCATCCGGCTCCGACGCTACCCAGGCAACCGTCGGACCGTGCACGTGCACGCATGTGCGCAACCGAAGGTGAAGAAAACCGCAAAGGCACCACCGAATCAGGCTGGATAACGTGGTTGTCTACACCTTGAGGGTGGGGGAGAAGGGCAAGAGCGGGCGCACACGGCCAGCAGTGCCTATTGTGGGAAATATGATCGACCTGCTCGTGAGCTCCCCCCTTCTGACACTCGTTGTCACGATGGCGCTTGGCACCCTCGTGGGTGCGATTCCCTTCGGTCCCCTCCGCTTCGGCCCAGCCGGTGCGCTCTTTGTGGGGCTCGCGATCGGCGCTCTCGACCCGCGTCTCGGCAGCGGCCTCGACCTTGTCGAATCACTGGGCCTCGCACTCTTCGTGTACACGATCGGTATCGCCTCGGGCGCTTCCTTCTTCCGGCAAATGCGCGCGCAAGGTTCCCTCCTCGTGGGCGGCATTCTTCTCCTCGGGGTTCAGGCCGCGCTTTCGCTCCTCACCGGTTACCTCTTCGGGTTTGGTAGCCCCATGGCCGCCGGCATGTTCGCGGGTTCGGGTGCGGCGACGCCCGCGCTCAGCAGCGCCAACCAGATCGTGCCTGGCGACACCAACCCCTCCGTGGGCTTCGCGATCGCCTACCCGCTCGCCGTCATTCTCGGCATGCTGCTCATCCCGAAGATCGCGCGCTCCAAGATGAGCGGCAAGAACGACCCCTCCTCCGTCTCGGCAACGGACCTTCTCGACATCACCGTCGAAGTCGAGAACACGATGAAGATCAGTAAGATCCCCGGCATCGCTTCCGTTCCCGGCAAGGCGGGCGGCGACCTGCGCGTCTCTTACCTGCAAAGGGGCGAGGAAATCCGCGTTGCGCATCCTTCGGAAACCCTGCACGAGGGCGACCGCGTGCTCATGGTGGGCGTGCCCGATGCCGTTCATAAGGCCGCCGCCCTCCTCGGCCGTGAAAGCGAAACGCACCTCGCGAACGACCGCACGAAGGTGAACTTCCGCCGTTTCGTGGTCTCGAACCCGCAACTCGCGGGCCGTACCGTTGCGGACCTGCACATTCCCACGCGCTTCGAATCGATCATCACGCGCGTGCGCCGCGGCGACACCGACATGCTCGCCCACGCCGAAATGACGCTTCAGCTCGGTGACCGCGTGCGCGTCGTCATGCCGCAGGACCGCCGCAAGGAGCTCACGGAGTTCTTCGGCGACTCCGAAATGCGCATTACCGAGGTTGATTTCTTGAGCCTCGGGCTTGGTGTCGCGATCGGCATTATCGTAGGGTTCCTGTCCCTTTCGGTGGGCGGTGCGAGCCTCGCCCTGGGAAGCGCCGCGGGCCCCCTTGTGGTGGGCCTCGTACTCGGGTACATGGGTCGCACCGGCCCGATCGTGTGGACCCTCCCCACGAGCGCGAACCTCACCATTAGGCAATTTGGCCTCTTCATGTTCCTGACCACCGTCGGACTCAAAAGCGGCCAAGCCTTCGCCGGGACTGCCTTCTCCGTGACGGGCCTGCTCGTGGGTATCGCGACCCTGCTCACCCTTGGAATTGCCCTACTTGGGCTGTGGGGAGTCGGGGCCGCGCTTGGGCTCAGCGCGGCACGCACCGCGGGTGCCATCGCGGGTTTTGTGGGCCAGCCCGTACTGCTCAATCACGTGAAAACTTTTGTGGATGATGAGCGCACTGACCCCGGCTATTCGGCGATGTTTGCGGCGGGAATGATCGCGAAGATCCTTTTCGCACAGGCCATCGTGCTGCTCTAGAGAAGCGAGAACGGGGGAGCGCCTCGCCCATGGGCCGTCCAGTCCAGGCGCGTAGGTTCACCTCATGCTTCCTTTTCTCGAGTTCATGAACGCGCACAAAAAGATCATGGTGAAGCCCGAAGACGCGCTTGCCGGCCGTGACGATTACCCGTTCCCGCTGTCCCGCGATCATCTCGTGCTCGGCACGGACATGCTCGGCGAGGGCGCGCCGGAAGGAGCACGCGAGCTGATCCTCGCGGGCGGGTGCTTCTGGGGTATCGAACGCCTCATGTGGCAGATTCCCGGCGTGTGGACCACGGCGGCCGTGTATGCGGGCGGGTACACGCCCCACCCCACGTACGAGGAAGTGTGTTCCGCGAAAACGGCGCACGCGGAGGCTGTGAAGGTCGTGTACGAAGATGAGGAAGCGCTCGCGCGCGTTCTCACCGAGTTCTGGCAGCAGCACGACCCCACGACCGAGAATCGCCAGGGTAACGACATCGGCACGCAGTACCGAAGCGCGATCTTTTGGATCGATCCCGCTCAGGAGCGAATCGTGCGTGCGTCCCTCGAGTCATATCAGGAGGCGCTCAACGCCGCGGGTCGCGGCAGCATCACCACGGTGGTGGCGCCGCTGAGTGAGGCTGGGGCGGGTAAGTACTACTACGCCGAGCCGGAGCATCAGCAGTACCTTGCAAAGAATCCGGGTGGCTACTGCAATCACGGTTTCAACGGGGTCGCGTGTTCCCTTGAAGGCGCACTCTAAGAGGAGTAGGCGTCCCGGGCGCGCCGCAGCGCTTCGCGTTCGGTGATGCCCAATTTTTGGGCGAGGGCCTGCACGTCTCGAAATTCAGGTCCGACGGTTGCCACGGAACCGTCGGAACGCAGAGCGATCTTGAAGGCCACCTCCACGCCCTCAACCTCGATTCTTTCGAACCGCCTGGTGAGGATTCGCCTGTGGAGAGGCGCGTAGCGCACACCGAGGGAACCGGTGAGATCGAGGAGGAGGTCGGCGAGGCGAATTTCCTCGCCCTCGCGGGAAAGTGCGTGCACGGTGACCGCGGGACGGCCGTGCTTCATGATGATCGGGGTGAGCCAGCAGTCGAGCGCGCCGGCCTCGAGCATAGCGTCGATGATGCCGGGCCACAGGCGGGGGTCGGCGTCGTCAACATTCGCCTCGAGTTGGATGACCTGCTCGGGAGTGTCGTGGGCGTCACGCATGAGGGTAGCGCTCCCCGAGGAAGACCCGCACAACATTCGGTCGACCGGGTGTGTCTTTCGTGCCCGCCCCAATACCAACCGCGTGCGTGACCATGCCCGGCATGGGGCCGTAGCTTTCCGCGAGACCGCGCATGAGGGCTACGCCCGTGGGGGTCGCGAGCTCACCGATGCCTGGAGCGACGCCTGATGGGGGCGCAGCCGCGTGGGGGCCGCCCGCGGCGTGCTCGGGAAGCGAGTGTTCATGGTGGTGGTCGTGAGAGTGCCCGTGCGCATGATCGTGGGAGTGCCCGTGCGCGCGTGGCGGCAGCAGGTCGCCGGCAACCGTCGGCCATCCTTCCGCCAGATAAGCCGTGGCCGGAACCGGCACCGGAATGTCCCCGTGCGCGGCGCGAATGCGTCCCGAGCCGACCGCGATCGTGCTGCCCGTCGCGCCCCCGACTCCGAGCTGACGCCAGGCCTCGCACGACCCGATCACGTCGGCGATCGAATCGAGCGCGCCGACCTCGTGGAAGTGCACATCCTCGGGATCGATGCCGTGGGCACGGCCCTCGGCGCGCGCGAGAAGACCAAAAACGCGCAAACCAAGGTCAATCGTGGCGTCGGGAATCGAGCCGCGCGCACCCTCGAGCATCTCGCGGATCGATGCCCACGTGCGGTGGGGCGGGTTCTCGACGAGCATTTCAACGTCGACCTTGACGCCGCGCTGCCCGCAGCGGTCCACGACACGAGAGGAGAGCTTCACGGCGCCGGGGATAAGGGCATCGATCACGGCTTGGACCTGCTCGAGGTTAGCGCCCGCATCGACGAGGGCGCCGAGGAGCATGTCGCCCGCAATGCCGGCCGTCGCATCGATCCACGCGATCGTATGGGGGGAGGTGTCGTCGTTGAGGTGTTCACTGTGTCCCATGGCAACCGATTGTAATCCGCGCGATAATGGACACCATGAGCGAACGAGTAAGTCACGTGAAGCCCATTCCCGCCTCGCTAGTGAGCGCCGCCGCTCGCATTGGTGGCCCCAACGACACCCTCACCGACGAGCAGATCGCAAGTTTTGTGGAGGAACAGCTCGCGAACACCGACCTCGACGGCAAGCGCGTGTGCGTGATCATTCCCGACGGCACCCGGTCAGTACCGCTTCCGCGCGTGATGCCCGCCGTCCACGACGCGCTCAAGGACCGCGCCTCCCACGTGACAGTGCTCATCGCGCTTGGCACGCACGCCGCGATGAGCGAAGAGCACATCGAGCGGATGCTTGGCACGGGCCCCGGCAAGCTCCGCGAGACTTACCCGGCTTTCGAGATTCGCAACCACGAATGGGACAACGAGGCTGAGATCGCGGACCTCGGCGAGATCAGCGCCGAAACGATCGCGGAACTCACGGGCGGGCTTCTGAGCGATGTCCCGATGCGCGTGAACATCAACCGTCACGTCGTCGAAGCGGACGTCAACCTCATCGTGGGCCCCGTGTTCCCGCATGAGGTGGTGGGCTTTTCGGGGGGCAACAAGTACTTCTTCCCCGGCTGCTCCGTGCACGACGTCATCGACATCTCCCACTGGGTGGGCGCGCTCATCACGGCGAGCCGCATCATCGGCGCGCTTGGCCTCACGCCCGTGCGTGAGCTCATCGACGCGGCAAGCGCCCGCATCGAGACCGAGAAATACTGCCTCGCGATGGTCGTGCGCTCCGCGAGCAGCGACCTGCACGCGATGAGCTTCGGAAGCCCCGAGAGCGCGTGGGCGGCCTGCGCACAGATCTCGGCCCACACGCACATTCGCTACGTCGAAAAGCCGTACAAGCGGATCGTCGCGATCATGCCGGAGATGTACGAAGACATTTGGACGGGGGCGAAGGGCTTTTACAAGCTCGAGCCGGTATGTGCCGACGGTGGCCAGGTGATCATCTATGCCCCGCACATCACGGAGGTCGCCGCCATGCATCCGGGCCTTCGCGACATCGGCTACCACAACATCGAGTACTTCACGAAACAGTGGGATCGCTTCAAAAACCACCCGTGGGGCGAGCTCGCCCACTCCACCCACGTCACGGGCCTCGGCACCTACGATGCCGAAACCGGCGAGGAGAAGAACCGCGTGCGCCGCGCGTTTGCCACGCAGATCTCGCCGGAGGTGTGCGCGGAGTACAACGTCGAGTACGTTGATCCCGCCTCTCTCGACCTTGAGGCGCTGCGTCATGATCCCGACACCCTCGTCGTGGATCACGCGGGTGAGGTTTTGCACCGCCTCGCGAGTGAGCGGCAGCCACTGTGAGCGCTTCGCTCACGACGGTGCCTAAGCTCACCGGAGACCTCGCCGTGCGCGCGGATGCCGCCATGCGCGAGCTCACCGAACATGAGCGCGTGGGAATCGCTTACTCGGGTGGGGTGGACTCGGCGACCCTCGCGGCGCTCGCGGTGCGGGCGCTCGGCGCCGAGCGCGTCGTAGCCCTCCTCGGGGTGTCGCCCTCGCTTGCGCGGCGCGAACGGCAAACCGCCCACGAGGTCGCGAAAGCGATCGGCGTGCCCGTTCAGGAGATCCAGACTCACGAGGGTGAGCGTCCCGAATACATCGCGAACGACGTGGACCGCTGCTTCTTCTGCAAGGACGAGCTTTTCACGCGCATCGAGGACGAGGTGCTTGACGAACTTGACCTCGATGCCGTGGCCTACGGTGAGAATGCCGACGATGCGAAGCGCCCCGATCGCCCCGGTGCGGGCGCCGCGACGAACCACGCGGTGCTCCGCCCCCTCGCGAGCGCGGGCCTCACGAAGAGCGATGTGCGCGAGGTTGCGCGAGCCCTCGGCGTTCCCGTTGCTGATAAACCGGCCGCGCCGTGCCTCGCTTCGCGCATTCCCCACGGCGAGAAGGTCACGCCCGAGAAGCTCCGCCAGGTAGAAGATCTCGAGGATGCCGTGTTTGACCTGGGCTTTAGCGACTGTCGCGTGCGCCACCACGGCCGCATCGCGCGCATCGAGGTACCTCAGGGCGAGCTTCCGCGCGCCGTCGAACCCGAGACCCGCGCGGCGCTCGTGAACGTCGGAAGGAAGGCGGGGTTCCGCAACGTCACCCTCGACCTCGCCGGCCTCCAATCGGGCGCGTTCACGCTCAGCATCATGAACGCGAAGGGAACGCTGTGAGCGCGGGGCGTGGCGCGGGCGCAGGCGCAGGTTCGGGGAAGGGGCTCGACGCTTCCCTCGCCAGCATCGCCAACCTCGACTTTGATCGTGCCGCAAGGCGGGGTGCCCCCGAGGCGATCCTGTGCGACGCGAAGAGCACGAAGCAGGTCGCGAGGATCGCTCGCGCGATTCGTGAGCACGCTGAACGGTCGGGCAGCGAGCCCGCGCTTCCCACGCTCTTCACCCGCCTCGACACCGAAAAAGCCGCCACGATCCGTGAAGAGTTGCCCGGCATGGCTTACGACGAAGAAGCGTCGATGGGGGCGTGGCCAGCGTCGGAACCGGACCCTACGGGCGGGCTCGTGACCGTGGCGTGTGCCGGCACGAGCGATCTTCCCGTTGCGCGCGAGGCGGAACTGACAGCGCGCTACCTCGGCCGGCCCACCCGACTCATCCCCGACATTGGAATTGCGGGGCTGCACCGGCTGCTCGAGCGCCTGCCCGAGCTGCGGGAATCCGCATGCATCGTCGCCGTCGCGGGCATGGACGGTGCGCTCCCCACGGTGATTGCAGGGCAGGTCGCGTGCCCCGTCGTCGCGCTGCCCACGTCGGTTGGCTACGGCGTCGCAGCCGGGGGAGTGAGTGCGGCCCTCACAATGCTCTCGGCGTGCGCGCCAGGCATCGGCGTGGTCAATATCGACAACGGATACGGTGCGGGGCACCTCGCCGCGCAAATTGCACGGTGGGCGCCCCGCGATACCGAGTAGCGAGTGTGCGCACTCGCTAGGTGAGCACTCCGAACACACCCGGCAGGAACAACGTGATCTGCGGAATGAACATCACGAGCAAAAGCCCGATCATGAGCGCGATAAAGAACGGCACGAGTGCGCGAATCACGGGCTCCACGCGTACTCCACCCACCTTCGCGCCCACGAACAACACGTTGCCCACGGGTGGGGTGATCGTGCCGATACACAGGTTGAACGTGAGCATGAGACCGAAGTGGATCGGATCCACACCGAGCTGCTCCGCGATGGGAAGGAAGATCGGCGTGAAAATCAAAATCGCGGGAGTGGGGTCCATGAAGGTCCCCACCACGAGAAGAACCGCCATCATGATGAGAAGAATGAGAATCTTTGAATCGGCGAGCGACAAGAGTGCGTGGGCAACGGTTTCCGGGATCGTCGCGTAGCTGAGGGCCCAACCAAGAGCTGAGGACACCGAGACAAGGAGCATGACCACGGCGGTCGTGCGCGCCGAGGCCGCGAGGATCCCGGGCATGTCTTTGAGGTGTAGCTCGCGATACACGAGGCCGAGAATGAAGCAGTACGCGACAGCGATCACGGCCGATTCCGTTGCCGTAAATATCCCCGCGAGAAGACCACCCACGACGATGACGATCATGAGGATTGCCGGCACGGCCTTCACCAGCGTCATGGCGGCTACTGCGAGGGGAATGCGTTCGGTGGTGCCGCGAAGCTCGGTGCGCCTGCGTGCCGCGAGCAGCACAACCGCCACACACGCGAGGACCCACACAAGGCCTGGGCCGTAGCCCGCGACAAACAGTGCGGCGACCGAGGTCGACGACACGAGCGAGTACACGATGAGAGTGTTCGACGGTGGGATCAGCATGCCCGACGGTGCCGAGGCCACATTGACTGCTGCCGCGAACGCGGGGTCGTAACCCTCCCGGCGCTGGCGCGGGTTCATCGTCGTGCCAACGGCTGCTGCCGAAGCGACCGCGGCGCCCGACACCGAACCGAAAAGTGCGTTAGCCACGACATTCGTATGCGCAAGCGAACCGGGGAGGCGCCCCACGAGCACCTTCGCCGCGTCAATGAGGCGCGTCGCAATGCCGCCACTGTTCATGAGGTTGCCGGCGAGCACGAAGAACGGAATGGCGAGAAGCGTGAACGAGCTTGAGCCCGTGAACATTCGCTGCGCCGCGACAAAAACCGCGGAATCCGCGTCGAGAACCGCAATGAGCGCGATGACCGAGGGCAGGCCAATCGCGACGGCAATCGGTGCGCCAATGAGAATGAGAAGAGCGATGCCGATGACAAGAATAGAACCGGCAAGCATTGCGGGATCCACGGGCTACACCTCCGTCGAGTCAGTCTTTTCACCGGATTCTCGGTGACGTGAATGGGGGCCCGCATCCGCGCTCTGACGAGGAATCGCGGGGGCGGGGATGACGTCGGAAGCCTGTGGCTCGAGTGAGGGGAGAACGCCAAATCGTGCGGCATCGATGAGGTCCAGGATGGCCACGACGAACACGATTGCGCCGCACACGGGAAGCGCGAGGTACATGTGGCCGATCGTGAGTGACAGGCCCGGGATCGATTGGCCCCACGTGAGCGCAACACCGCGGATGCCGCCCCACACGAGACCGAGACCTGCGAACAGCGCAACGGCGAGCTCAACGAGGATCGCGAGAATCTTCTGCACCGCTGGGGGCGCGAGACGCGACACGATATCGACGGCGACGTGGCCACGCTCCGCGAACACGAACGCCATCGAGAACAGTGTGAGCCACACGAGCATGTACTGTGCGACGGTCGTGGACCAGGTTGAGGGCTGGCTGAGGACCTGGCGTGCGAACACCTGCCACAACACGACGAGAACGAGAACCGCGAAAATTACGACGCTGACCCACTTGAGGGTCTCGATGATGCCGCGACGAAGTGAGGACACCTGCGCGGTGACCTGCGTAGAGACGGATGCGGTACTCATTTTGAATCTCCCTTCGCCGATTCGTGTTCGCGGACTTTCGTGTAAAGCTCCTCGTCTTCGGGAGTCGTGAGGAACTGCTCGGCGACCGAATCGATTGCCGGGCCGAACACCGAAGGGTCAATCTCGTGAATCGTCGAGCCGGCCTCCTTCATCGCGTCGATCGCCTTATCGGTCTCCGATTTCCACAACTCAACGAAGTAGTCCTGCGCCTTCGTAAAACAGTCGAGGAACGCTTCGCGATCGTCCGCGCGCATTTTCTTGAGCGTGTTCTCACCCGCGACGACGTAGTCGAGGCCGACGAGGTGGTTCGTGAGAGTGAAGTGCTTCGCGACCTCGTAGTGCCGCTGCGTCACGTAGCTAATCTCGTTGTTCTCCGCGCCATCGAGTACGCCAGCCTGAAGAGCGGTGTACACCTCGCCGTAGGCCATAGGCGTGGGAGAGGCACTCATCGCGCGCATGAGTGAAATGAACACATCCGACTCCTGCACGCGGATCTTCTTCCCCGCGAGATCGTCGGGTGAAGACACGGGTGCCTTCGTGTACATGTGCCGTGAGCCCTGCGTCAACCCGCCGATAACCCTCAGGTTCTTCGATTCGACGAGTGACTCGAAAAGCTCACCCACAATTGACTCGTCCTTGAGCACCGCTGCCTGGTGGTCGCTATCGGTGAAGACACCCGGAAGGTTCAGAGGGCGGAAGCGCAGTGAGAGGTTCTCCATTTGTGGACTCGAAATGACTGCCATATCGACGGCGCCATCCGCGACGAGCTGGACCACTTCCTGCTGCGCACCGAGACTTTCATTTGGGTACACGCGCGCGCCCCAACGGCCGTTCGTGGCCTCTCTGAGAAGCTCACCAAATTTCGCGAGTGCGATGTAACTCGGGTGTGTTTCCGTTTGGTTGAGGGACACGGACAAGACGTGATCGGTGCTCACGCTGCCCTCCGCCCCTCCACACGCCGCGAGCGCAGTGACCGCCCCGGCGGCCGTGGCAAGGCCGAGAACGGACCGTCGCGATATGACGCGGGAAGGGGAGCGGTGAAGCCCATCCACCCCTGCAAAAGGGTGCACTGGTGCCATGACGATCAATCTCCTTTGATTTCACACGCTGCCGACTGGCCGGCAGCTTACAAAAGCCCCATTGCGCCCGGCAGCCACAAGGACAGCGTGGGCACGAACGTGACGACGAGCAGCATGAGGAACAGCGCCGCAAGGTACGGCAGGAGCCTCGGGATGACCTTCTCGATCGTCGTGCCCGCAAGGCTCGTACCGATGAAGAGCACGGAGCCAACGGGCGGGGTCATCGTGCCGATGCACATGTTGAACACGAGCATCACGCCGAAGTGGACCGGGTCCACGCCGATGCCCTCCGCGATGGGGAGGAAGATCGGCGTGAAGATGAGGATCGCGGGCGTGATGTCCATGAACGTGCCCACGACAATGAGGACGACGTTGATGAGCAGGAGAATCACGATCGGGTTATCGGAAACGCCGAGGAGCAGGTCGCTAATGGCCTGCGGCATGCCCGTGTAGGCCATGACCCAGCTCATCGCGGAGCTCGCGGCAATGAGCAGGAGGATCACGCCGGTCGTCGCGATCGTACGGCCCATGATCGCCTTGATGTCGGCCCACGTGAGGCTCCGGTAGAGGAGCGCAAGGATGAGGCAGTACGCGACGGCGATGCCCGCGCCCTCGGTCGCGGTGAAGATACCCGCAACGATGCCGCCCACGACGACGATGATGAGCAGGAGCGCCGGGATCGCGTCGAGGATCGTCTTGCCGGCCTGCGAGAGGCTCACGGCGCCCGAGGTTGGGTACTTCTTGCGGATCGCGTGCACGAGCGCGACCGCGATCACGGTGAGGCCCATGAGAATGCCGGGAACCGCGCCCGCCATGAACAGCGCCGCGATCGACGTGCCGCCCGCGATCATCGAATACACGATGAACGCCGTGGTCGGGGGAATAAGCAGGCCCGAGGGAGCCGAAGCAATGTTTGCTGCTGCGGTGAACGCGGGGTCGTAACCGCGCTCGCGCTGCTGTTTGCTCATCGTGCCGCCGATAGCCGCCGCGGCGGCAACGGCCGAACCCGAAAGCGCACCGAAAAGCATGTTGCCCACGATGTTCGTGTGCACGAGTGAGCCGGGCACTCGGCCCGTCACGAGTTCCGCGAGCGCGATGAGGCGCTTGGCGATACCGCCGTTGTTCATGATGTTGCCCGCAAGAATGAACAGTGGGATTGCGAGCAGCGTGAACGACTCGAGGCCCGTGTTCATCTTCTGCATGACAACGAAGATGGCCTGGTCAGGCGGCAGAATCATGAGGATGCTCGCGAACGCGGCAACGGAAATACCGATCGCGATCGGTACGCCCACGGCGAGCAGGAGGAAGAAGGTGCCAAACAGGAGCAGGGTGACCGTCATGGTGCTCATGCGCGGGCCTCCTTAGTCTCGGTGGGGATATCTGCGGCGGCTTCGGCCACGAGCGTCTCGTCGTCGGCGCCAAGGTCGGTGTCGGGGAGGGTTTCACCCGTGAAGTCCTCCCACAGGTTGATGATCTGGGCGAGCACCATGAAAATGCCGCCGACGGGGGCCGCGCCATAGGAGAGGCCACGGGGAATCTGGAGGATCGCGGACGGGGCATCGAGCGACACGAGGGTGAGCTGCGTGCCGCCCCACACGATCACGATCGCCGCGAAGGCGAGCGCGAGTGCGTCGACGAGGATCATGACGATGCGCTTTCCAGCCTCGGGGAGGCGGTCGCGGAAGAACACGAGAGCCATGTGCTTGCGGTTGACGAAAGCGTAGGCGCCGCACAGGAAGCAGGCCCACATGAGCGAAACGGTGACGAGCTCCTCGGTCCAATCGGCAGGATCGGAAAGGACGTAGCGCGTGAACACCTGGATGATCACGAGCAGCGCCATCGCGGCAAGCAGGATGCCTGCGATCACGAACAGGCACACGGTGATGCCCTTTTTGAGCTTGAGCATGGTGTCGTACATGACCTTTACGCCCCCTTGCGTGCGTTGTCGATGGCGTCGAGCACGGTGCTGACGCCGTCGTAGTGGTCAACGAACTCGGGAACGATCCCCGAGGTGAGTTCGCGGAACGGCTCGCGGTCCACATTTTTCACGAACGTGACGCCCATGGCTTCCGCATCCGTGATGGACTGGGCGATTGCCTCACTCCAGATGGTTTTGTGTTGCTCGGTGGAAGCGACCGCCGCTTCGGTGAGCACGGTGTGGTGATCCTCCTCGAGGAGTTTCCACGTCGCCTCACTGAAAGAGAGGACGTCGGGGATCATCGTGTGCTCGGTGTAGGTGAACACCTTCGCGACTTCGCCGTGAGCGGAGTCGGTGAGGGCGGTCTCGTTCGATTCGGCGCCGTCCACGAGGCCCGTCTGGAGGCCAGTGTAGATTTCGCCGAACGGAAGAATGAGCGGCGTGCCACCGAGCTTGCTAATGAGCTCTGTTTGCGAGCGGAAGTTCTGCACGCGGATCTTGAAGCCGCGCAGGTCGTCGGGTGTTTCGATCGCCGTATCGACCGTGTAGAACGAGCGTGCGCCCGACGTGTAGTAGGTGAGGGTGCGAAAGCCGTCTTCGGTGCTCGAATCGAAGAAGGAGCGCATGTCGCCCGAGTCCATCGCGCGATAGTAGTGCTTTTCGTCGTCGAACAGGAACGGCAAACCAAAGGCGTTGTAGCCCGAGGAGTACGGGGCGATCGACGGCGCCGCGCAGCGCACGATGTCCACGACACCGCGGCTCAGCTGCTCGATCGACTCGGTCTCGCTGCCGAGAACGCCGTTGCCGAAAACCTCGATGCTGATCTCGCCGTTTGAACGGCTCTCGACCTCGTCCACAAAAATCTGGAGGGCCTTCGAGGTGGGGTGTTTGTCGCCCAGCGTGTGGGCCATGCGCAGTTTGACCTTGCCGTCCTTCGTGAACTTGCCGGACGAGCATCCGGCAAATGCAGCGGCGGACAGCGCGGCGGCCCCGAGGCCGAGCGCCGATCGTCGTGTCATGCGACGAGCCATGTTGCCTCCTTGCAACGGTGTAGGGGAGGGGCAGTTACATGCCGATCATGTCGAATTGCTCGAACGAGATCACGATCGTGTGTTCGTTCGAGTCCCATGGGGTTTTGATGCGGACGGTGGAGGTTTCGAGATCGTAGAGCCACACCGTGGCCTGCGAGTCGAAGTCGCTCGGATGTAGGGCGTGCGGGATATGCTCGCCGTCGATGCTCACCCAGAAGGGTGCCTGGCCAGGGGAAATGGCCTGGAGTTCGAGCGTGGTGATGCGGGTGTCGAGGTCGCCTTCCTTCGTGAAGGTGTAGAGCACTCGGTCACCGGCGGTCATGGTCACGGTTGTCGCGCAGAAGACGCCGCGCGTGTAGTCCATCGTGGTGCCGTCGTCCTCGTACAGCGTGAATTCGCCGTCGCGGCCCGGCGCGGTCACGAGCGTGAGGGAGTCGACCTGCTCCCTCGAAACGCTCATGAGGTTCTCGCGCGAAAGCGGGACGATGCCACCTTCGCGCACGAACGTGGGGATCGAGGCGAGCGTGACGGGAATGTCGTAGGTGTTCCCGCCTTCGTAGCGCTCGCGGGTCGCGAAGTCGTAGAACACTTCGCCCTCGGGGAGGGCGAAGGTTTTCGTTTCGGCGCCTTTCTCCACCACGTTCGCGATCAACAGTGAGTCGCCGAGCATGTAGTTCACGTCTTCGTCCCACACCGCGGGATCGTGCTGGAAAGCGCTCACGAGCGGTTCAGCGATTGGGAGCCCCGTGCGGTGCGCGCGCTCCATGAGCGAGTACAAGTACGGGAACAGACGGTAGCGAAGCTGAATCGCCTCGCGCACGAGAGGTGTAAGGCTTGGGTACATCCACGGCTCGGTCACCGAGTTGTCGGAGTTCACGGAGTGGATCGAGAAGCGCGGCTGGAAGATGCCGTTTTGAACCCAGCGCACGAAAAGCTCACCCTCGGGGGCGGGGCCGTGGAAACCGCCGATGTCGCCACCTTGATTGGCAACGCCGGACAGGCTCATGCCGAGCATCGTCGCGATGTTCGCCTTGAGGGTCTCCCAGCACGTGTGGTTGTCGCCCGACCATGTTTGCGCGAAACGCTGGATGCCCGCGTAACCCGCGCGGCACACGATGAAGGGCCTCTTATTGGGGTGGGTTTTTCCGATCGCGTCGGCGGTCAGCGAGCACATAATGTTCGCCATGATCGAGCGGGCCTCGGCGAGTGGCGCGCCGTAGCCGTCGAAGTCGCAGCGGGCGTCCTCATCCACAATCGAGTCGTACTCGCAATTGTCGTTCCAGATCGACGCCGTGCCGTAGTCGAGCATGTTCTCGGTGAGATCTTTTTCCCAGCGATCGCGGGCTTTGGGGTTCGTGAAGTCCACGAGATGCCCGGGGCCGCCCCACCAGCGCGCCGGCGCGGGCTCATCGGAGTCAGAGGAGCGCACGAATACGCCGTCCTCGATCAGCTCGGGCATGCGCGGGTGGACGTTCAAAACGCCCGGCTTCACGTTCGGCGAGACGACGATCCCTCGTTTTTCTGACTCGGCAAAAAAGTTTGTGGGGTCCTTAAAGCGTTCGGTGTTCCACGTGAGCACGCATCGCTTGAGGCCCGCCTCGGTTTCCTGCTGGCAGAAGCCGGAGGACAGTTGGAAGCCGTCCATCGGGATTTTCTCGAGCGCGGCGTGCTCGTAGAAGTTGAGAATTGCGTCGTCGGCATCCTTCGGCAGCTCGGGGTAGTACATCGAGCTGCCGAGGTAGCCGAGCGCGGCGGCGGGCAACATCGCCGAGGTGCCCGTGAGGAGCGTGTAGCGCGTGACGACCTCGCGCACGCTCGGGCCTGCGATGAGGAAAAGGTCGAGATCTCCGCCGTCAGTGCGGTAGGTCGAGTGGGCGGGCCAGTAGTTCGAGTGGGAGCGGCCCATGTCAAAATCGCACGCGAACGTGTTGTGGTAGAAGTATCCGACGGCTGCTCCGCTCACCTCGTTCGCCTTGATGTAGAACGGGATGTGCTTATAGAGGGAATCGGCCTTCTCGGCGTCGTAACCGAGGCAGTCCTGGGCCCGCATCGTCATGAACGATTTCGCCTTGTTGAACTCGCCGGTTTTTTCGCCGAAACCATAGAAGTGGTCGCCCGGGGCGATCTCGCTCGTGTGGATGCGCCGTTGATTGCGGTCCAGTCGGTACCCGCGATCGATCAGATCGGCGTGAAGCAGGGTGCCGTCGGAATCGAAAACCCTCAGGCGGAAGGGTTCCCGGTCGATTTCGACCCGCAAGCGTTCGCCTTGCACCGTGACGGTGGGGGAGTCGGGGTTGTCATCGAGAGTGAGGGGGGAGGGTTCGATTCGGGTGCGTTTATCGCCCATGTAGTCATCGAGCTCGTCGCTCCACGCCGTGGTCACGAGGCTGTAGGACGCTTCGCGGAACGCGCCGTCATCGGTGAAGCCCGCGCGGATGCGAAGAATCTCGGGCGTGAGGGCAAGGAGGCGGATGGGGGCGGCATCCGTGTGGAGGGTGACGGTGGCTCCTTCCTGTGTGCAGGAGAGGAGAGTGGTGGCGTGTCGCATCTGCGGGACCCCTTGTCGCGGCGGCGTCGTTGATTCCTGACGTGATCAGGGTCGCACACATCGGAGAATTGTGCAACCGGTTGCCGTCGCGGTGAACTCGGGGGTAGTCTCGACACGACGAGAGAAGACAAGGACGTCGCCGAAAGCCCACAATGCCGAACGAACACTCCGCAACGCCGCCCCGCACCCCTGCGCGCCGTGTCACGATCTACGACATCGCGAAACACGTGGGCGTGAGCCCCTCGACCGCCTCGCGCGCCCTTCACAAGCCCGGCCGGGTCAGTAAAGCGACAGAAGAACGCATCAAGCGCGCCGCCGCGGAACTCGGCTACCGCGCGAACCCCGCCGCGCGTGCCCTGCCCACGGGGCGCACCGGCACGATTGCTCTCCTCGTTGCCGACATTACGAACCCCGTCTCGTTCGAGATCGTCCGTGGCGCCGAACGCGAAGCAGAAAAGCATGGCTATGTGCTCGTGACCTCAGAATTTCGCGAGGACCACGTGAAGGAAGCTTCGCGCGCCCACTCGCTCGCTCCGTCGGTGGATGCCTTCGTGCTCGCAAGCTCCCGCCTCGACGACGAAGCGATCGCAAAAATCGCGGCTCTCAATCCCGTGGTCACGATCAATCGCGAGTCACCGTCGGCTTTTTCGGTCCTTGCCGATCATGAGCCGGCCCTGCGAGAACTCGTACGGACCCTCGCCGCCGAGGGACATGAACGCCTTTGCTACCTCGCCGGTCCCGAGAGTTCGTGGACGGACGCGAGGCGCTGGAGCGTCATCGAAGCCGCCGCAGGTGAGCGGGGCCTCGAGGCCGTGAGGCTCGGCCCGAACCGCCCCACCCGCAAAGCCGGCTCCGCGGCGCTCGAAGCCGTGCGCGCCACCGGCGCGAGTGCCGTACTCGCCTACAACGACATCATGGCGATCGGTTTGCTCACCGCCGCGCGCGACGCTCGCCTCAGCGTTCCGGGCGACCTCTCGATCACCGGAATCGACGATATTTTCGGCTCCGACTTTACGGCCCCACCTCTCACCACCATTGCCGCGCCGCTCGAAGACATGGGCGCCGCCGCCATCCGCCACGTTCACGCCGCACTCAGCGGCGAGCGTGAACCTGGAACCGATACCTACCCCACGCAGCTACTCATGCGAGGCTCCGTCGGCCCCGCACCTCGAACGAAAGGGAAAAAGTGACCGTGACACTCGACCTCAACCCGGACCGCCTCTTCCCGGCCGATCCCGATACGCGCGCCCTCGCGCGCGAAATCTACGGCGAGGTCAAGGATCTTCCGATTCTCTCGCCGCATGGGCACGTGGATCCGCGGCTTCTCCTCGACAACGAACCCTTCCCCGACCCCACGAACCTTTTCCTCACGTTCGACCACTACGTGTTTCGCATGCTTCACGCGAACGGCGTGGACCTCGCGACCGTGGGCGTGGTGGGCACCGCCGAGCCCGTTGACCCGCGCGAGGCCTGGCGAATCCTCTGCGCCAACTGGCACGTGCTCGAGGGCACCGCGAGCGGGTACTGGCTCACCGACGAATTCGTGTCCCTCTTTGACATCAGCGAGGAACCGAGCGAGGAAAGCGCCGACAGGCTCTACGATCAGATCGCCGCGAAGCTCGCGACCGAAGAATTCCGCCCGCGCGCCCTTTTCGAGCGTTTCAAGATCGCCTTCCTCGCGACGACCGACGACCCCCTCGACGACCTCGAGGCCCACGCCGAGCTCGCGCGACTCCACGAAGCCGGCGAGCTGTACGGGCGCGTCGTTCCCACCTGGCGCCCCGACCGCTTCCTCGACCCGAACAAGCCCGGCTTCACCGAGGCCGTGACCGCGCTCGCGGACAGCGTGGGTGGCGACCCGCGCTCCCTCGCGGATTACCTGCGCGCACTCAAGGCTTCGCGCGAGCGCTTCATCAAAGCGGGGGCGATCTCCGCCGACCACGGCGTGCCGACCCCGTACACGATCGACCTCGACGACGACGCGCTCGAGGCGCTCCTCATCAAGGCCGTTGACGGCACCGCGACCGATGCCGAAAAGCGCGACTTCACGGGCGCGATGCTCGTGCGCTGCGCCGAAATGAGCGCCGAGGATGGACTGGTGATGACCCTCCACCCGAGTGTGTTCCGTAACCACTCATCGGCGACGTTCGAGCGGTTCGGTCCCGATACG
Source organism: Dermabacter vaginalis (assembly GCF_001678905.1). Lineage (NCBI taxonomy): Bacteria > Bacillati > Actinomycetota > Actinomycetes > Micrococcales > Dermabacteraceae > Dermabacter > Dermabacter vaginalis. The sequence goes on from NZ_CP012117.1 coordinate 410,676, forward strand.
GGCCACGACATTCCCGAAGGAATCGAATACACGCGCAACATTCGCCCGCTTCTCGAAAAGGTGGGGCTTGAGGAGGGCTTCCACCTCGTGCTTTTCGGGATTGACGAGACAATGTACTCGCGCGAGGTTGCCCCGCTCGCCGGTTTCTACCCGAGCGTGTTCATCGGTGCGCCGTGGTGGTTCATCGACGCGCCCGACGCGATCATGCGTTTCCGCTCGGCGATCACCGAGACCGCGGGCTTCACGCGCGGCTCGGGCTTCATTGACGATACGCGCGCGTTTCTCTCGATTCCCACGCGCCACGATATGGCGCGCCGCTGCGACTCGGCGTTCCTTGCCCGCTATGTCATGGAGGGGCGGCTTTCGAAGGCGAGCGCGCTTCGGATCATTCGGGAACTCACGATCGATCAGCCGACGCGCGTGTTCAAGCTCGAGAGCGTGCTTTCGAAGGGAGAAAAGTGATGACTGTTCTCAGCCGCGACGCTGATATTTGTGCGAAGGGTGGCCTTGAGCGCCGTAACGTGCGCATCGTCCACCTGGGCCTCGGTGCGTTCTTCCGCGCTCACCAGGCGTGGTACACGAGCGAAGTGGATCCCGAAGGGGCGTGGGGGATCTCCGCCTACACGGGCCGCAGCCCCCGCGCCGCAGAGGAACTCTCGGCCCAGGACTGCCTGTACACGCTCATCGTGCGCGGCGCGGAGGGGGATGACGCGCAGGTCATGTCGGTCATTTCCGAGGCGCACGCGGCAAGCGACCTCGAAGGTCTGTGCGCAGACCTACGCTCGCCCGACGTCTCGCTCGTGACGCTCACCGTCACCGAGGCCGGCTACGGCACGGATGCGAAAGGATCGCTCGACCGCTCGAACAGCGCCGTGCAGGCAGATGTGAAGGCACTCGCGCAGGTGGGCGAGGGCTCGGGTGCGGGGGAGGGGGAGTCCGACGCTTGCCTTCCCCAGCTCGAAACCGCACTTGCACGTCTCGTATTCGGCCTTGAGGCGCGCCGCCGCGCGGGCACCGGCGCGATCACCATCGTGCCGTGTGACAACCTCCCCGGCAACGGCCCGCTCACGCGCGGCGTGATCGATGAATACGCAGCGTGCCTCGGCGCCGAGGCCGCGGCGTGGATCAAAGAGAACGTGTCGGTGACCTCGACCTCGATCGACCGCATCACGCCTAAGGCCACCGACGACGACCGCGAGGCAGCCGAGAAACTCACGGGCTTCGAAGACGCCTCGCCCGTGGTGACCGAACCTTTCGCCTCGTGGATCATCGAGGGCGAGTTTGTGGGCGATCGGCCCGAGTGGGAAAAGGCCGGGGCGATCTTCACGGACGACCTCGAGCCGTACGAGAATCGCAAGCTGTGGCTCCTCAACGGCGCTCACACGCTCCTCGCGAACGCTGCCGTGAACCGCGGCTATGAGACCGTTGCCGAGGCGATTGGCGACAGTGAGGTGCGCGCCGAAGTGGAGGCACTGTGGGACGAGGCCTCGCGTTACCTGCCCGATTTTGTCGAGGCTGGCGCCTACCGCGAAGCTCTTCTCGAACGCTTCGAGAACCCCCACATCAAGCACTTGCTCTCGCAGATCGGCAACGATTCGCTCGCGAAGCTGCGCATTCGCATCCTGCCGATCGCCCTCAAGGAACTTGAGGCGGGGCGCGGCGCAAAAGGCGCCGTGCCTGCGATCGCCGGCTGGATTCGCCGTCAGCGCGATGGTGTCGCCTCGCCCGATGCACAGCAAAGCGCGATCGATGAGGCCGTGGCGAAGGCTGGCGACGCCCGCGTGGAGCGCGCCCTTCTCGAGCTCCTCGAACCTGAGCTGCTCGAGTATCCGGACTTTGTGGATCGCGTGCTCCGGTCGGTCTAAGGCCTGCCCGGCCCAGTGGCGCGCCTCAGCTTCTTGTCGGGGATGAGCAGGGCGTGGCGATGATGGCCACGCGGCTTCCCCCGGCTCGCGTGGCGATGAGCGTCGCCGAGCCCGGAGCTCGACGGTCAAGCTTGAGGTCCTTCCTCAGGCGCGCCGGATCGATATCCATGCCGCGCTTTTTCACCTCGAGAGTGCCCACCTCGAGTTCGCGCAGTCGCGCCGCGATCTTCTTGACCGTGAACGGCACGACCTCGCGCACTCGAAACGCGCGTGCGAGGGGTGAGGCAAGTGCCGGCTCGGCAGCCTCATCGCTGCTGAGGTAGGCAATCGATTCCTCGATCGTGTGCGCGCCGAGCTTCCGCGCGAGAGTCCCGAGCAGCCCCGCGCGGATCACGGCGCCGTCGGGTTCCCACACGTACTCTCCGATCTCGCCCACGGGCGGGTTGCGCAGCTCGGCTTCGTCAAGAGAATCGGGGACGAGTTGGGCAGGGCGAGCGTCGGAGCCGAGCACGAGGGCGGAGCGGGCGATGACGGCGCCCTCGGGGAGGGCGCCCGAAGGTCCGACGGTGGCCTCGCCCGGCACCGCGAGTTTCCCGTTCCCGACGCGCCGCGCGAGCGGGCCGAAGTACATGCACGCCTCGAGAACCTGGCCGCGCCAGCTCACCCACTGCGTCTCGGTGCCCTCGACTAGATGCTCGTGGTCGATCGCGGGTGCGAGTTTCGCCCCCACAGCGCCGATCTGCTCGGCAGCCGCACGCACGAACGACAAAGGGGGTGCGGCCTCCTCGGGATCGTGCATGCGGGCCGTGCGGCCGCGGCGGGTTTCTCGGCGAGCTGGGTCGAACCACGCGGCATCCACGCGCGAGAAATCGAAATCTTCGGCGCGGCCGAGTTCGATGCGCGCATTCGGGAAGGGGCGCACATTCACGGTCGCGAGGGCCGCCGTTTCTTCGTCGCACTCGAGGCCAAGAACGGTGAGGCCGAGCCCAGCCTTCGCGATCGTGTCCCCTCCCAGGCCGCAGCCCAGATCCGCCACGCTCTCGAGGCCCGCGTCGCGAAAACGCGCGGCGTGATGCGCGGCCACCTCGAGGCGCGTGGCCTGCTCGAGTCCATGCGCCGTGAACAGCATGCGCGAGGCGAAATCGCCAAACTTGTCGCGAGCCTTCGCGCGGAGTCGAGATTGGGTGAGGACCGCTGCGACAAGGTCGGGGGAGTGTCCCTCGCCGCGCAAGCGCTCGGAGAGCGCAAGAGAGCCCTCCTCGGTGTACTCGGGAAGAGTATCGAGGAGGGCCATGCCCTCGGGCGTGAGCAGTTGCGAAAGACCGGAAGAACTCATGCCCTCAAGGCTACGCGACGGACTACTTGAGCGAACCCGCGCTGAGGCCGCCCACGATGCGACGCTGGAACACGAGCACCATGATGATGAGCGGAACCGTGACGATCACGCCCGCCGCCATCTTCGTGCCATACGGGGTGTCGAACTGCGAGATGCCCGAGAACTTCGAAATGGCGACGTTCGCGGTTTGCATCGCGGGATCGTTCACCATCGTGAGGGCGATGAGGAACTCGTTCCACGCGGCGATGAACGTGATGATCGCCGTCGTGAAAATGCCTGGCGCGGCAAGCGGGAGGATGATGCGCGTAAACGCCCCGAGGCGGGTCGTGCCATCGACCATTGCGGCCTGTTCGAGTTCCACGGGGAGCTGGCGGAAAAACGCGTTGAGATTCCACACGGCGAGCGGGAGCGCGAAGCTGATCGTTGGCAGGATCATTGCCTGGTAGGTGTTGATCCAGTTGATCGGTGCCCAATCGTAGCCGCCGCTGAACAGCTTGAGAAGCGGCACGATAAGTGTGATCACGGGGAACATCGAGGTCGAGACGATCGCGAACATCACGAGTACCTTGCCCCAGAAGTTGAGGCGCGCGAGGGCGTAGGCACCCGCGGTGCCGAGCACGAGCACGAGCAGAGTCGTGCCGCCCGCGACGATGAGCGAGTTGAGGAGCGCCCTCCCGAAATTATTCGCCGGGTCGAATACGGCAGCGAAGTTCTCGAACGAGATCGGGTTCGGGATGAGGTCGGTCGAGCGGCCCATTGTGGGAAGGCGCAGCGAGCTCACGAGCATCCAGTAGAACGGCGCGAGGCAGTACACGAGGATGAAGGCGACGCCGAGGCCCACGGTGATTTTCGCCCACACATTGCCCTTCTTTTTCTTGGGCGTGACGGGCGTGCGCGGTGTTTCGGCGGTGGTCGTTGATGCGGTATGGGTAGCGGCAGTGCTCACGGCATGCTCCCCTCGGTCACGGTGGCGTTTTTACTGGCGAGCAAGCTCGCTCGTTTCTTCTTTTTGGGTTTTTTCTCGGCGCTCTCACCGAGCACATCCGCGCCGAGGAGCTTGATGAACACGAAGGCCACGAGGCAGATGTAGCAGAACAGCACGATCGAATACGAGGACGCCATACCGTAGTTCGTTTTCGTTGCGGCGTCCTGCGCGAGCATCGAGAGAGTTTGCCCGGATTCGAGCCTGCCGAGGAGCACGTAGGGGAGGTCGAACATGCGCATCGCATCGAGCATGCGGAACAGCACGGCCACCACGAGCACGGGGCGAATCATGGGAAGCGTGATCCGCCAGAAGGTCTGCCAGCGATTCGCGCCATCGACTTTCGCTGCCTCGTAAACCTGCTCATCGATCGTTTGGAGGCCCGCGAGGGTCAAAAGACCAATGTAGGGAGCTGTTTTCCAAATATCGGCGATGAGCACCGCAGCTTTTGCGTGCCACCCTTCGGTGGTCCACAGCACTTGATGCTGAATGAGCTTGTTCGCGATACCGTTCGCATCAAAAATGAGTTGCCACATGAGCGCCGACACCACCGTGGGGATCGCCCACGGCACGAGAATCGACGCGCGAATGAGACCCGTTGCCCGCATCGCGCGCGCCATGATGAGCGCCATCGCGACGCCGAGGACAGTCTCGATGCTGACGCCAATGATCGTGAACAGCGTGGTGTTCCAGAAGGCATTCCAGAACCCCGCGCCCGCCCCAACAGAGGTGAACGCGTCCATGTAATTTTGCAATCCCACGAACGTGTCGCCCTGCTTGATGAAGCCTGTTTCGGGATCGATGCCGCCGCCTGCGACGAAGAACGACTGCCACACGGACAGCACGAGCGGAAAGCCGACGACGATCGCGAGAAGAAGCAGAGTGGGTAACAGAAGTACATAGGCGAGGCGGCCCTCGCCCTTCGAGGTTCTTGAGCGTGACATGCGGATATTCCGTCCTGTGGCTGAAAAGAATGCCGGGTCCGCAGCGAGCGCGTGGCGGCCGCTGCGGACCCGGTTCGTGGAGAGGCGTTAGGCCTGGAGTTCCTCGAGGGTCTTTTGGAGGGCGTCGAGCGAAGCGTTGACCTCCTTGGATCCGGACAACACGTCGTAGGCTGCTTCCTGGATCGCCTGGGTCACGTCACCGTACTTGACGACCTGCGGGCGGGCGGTGCCGGCATCGACGGCCGCCTTGAGGGTCTGGTAGTACGGGTACATCTCGAGCACTTCGGGGTCGTCGTAAACGGCGGAGTGCGCGGGCGCTTCGCCGGTTGCGAGGGCTTGGGCCTTCTGCTGCTCCTCGCTGGCGAGGAATGCGATGAAGTCGATCGCCGTGCCCTTGTTCTTCGCGAACGCCGAGATGCCGTAGTTGAGACCGCCAAGCGCGGTCGCGCCTTCGCTCCCGCCGATACCCGGGATGGGGCATACATCGAACTTGCCATTGATTTTCGACGAGCCGTCCTCAGCATTCGCGAGGTTCCACACGTAAGGCCAGTTCTGAAGGAAAGCGAGGCGACCATCCTGGAAGGCCTGGCGGCTTTCTTCTTCCTTGTAGGTGAGGGCTTCCTTCGGGATGTAGTTCTTGTCGAAACCGTCCTTGACCGCCTGGAGGCCGGCCTTCGCCTCGTTGGAGTTCGCCTGCGGTTTGCCGTCCGCCCCAAAAAGGTCCTTACCCGCGGACTTCGAAAGACCCGTGAGCTGCACCGTGAGACCCTCGTACTTCGAGTACTGCGAGCCAAAACCGAGCGTGTCCTTGCCCTCTTCGGTGCCGCGCATCGCCTCGATCAGCTGGTACATCTCTTCGAAGGTCTTGGGCGGCTCGTTCGAGCCGGCAGCCTCGAGGAGGTCCTTGCGGTAGTAAAGCAGCTCGGCGTTTGTCGTGTAAGGAACGGCGTAGAGCTTATCGAAGTACTTGCCGGTCTCGACGGTCGAGGGGAGGAGCTTATCGAGGTCGAACTTCTCCTCGGGAAGCTCAACGACCCACTGCTGGGCCGCGAACTCGGCCGTCCACACAACGTCGAGGCCAAGAACCGTGTAGGCATCCGACTTCGCCTGGGCGTTGTTGATGAGCTGCGAGCGCTGCTCATCTGCCGATTCGGGAAGCTCGATGAGCGTGACTTTTTCGTCGGGGTGCTTGTCGTTCCACTGCTTGATGAATTCCTGGAACTTACCGGTGTTGTCCTTGCCGCGCACGACGCTAATCGGGCCGCGCTCCTCAAAATCAGCCTTCGCCGCGCCACCGGCGCCGCCGGAGGAATCATTGGAACATGCAGCGAGACCCGCGGCGGCGGCACCAACCGCGGAGGCAGCGAGAACTGAACGACGGGTGGGTTTAAACATGGGGATCCTTCCACTGCGTTTCGAAAGCATCGATGCATTCGGGCCCGGGCTTCGTTACTCCGGGTGTTGCCCTCATTGTAGGGTACGTGCGGCTCACCTCACACATGGGGCGGTAAGTGCGTGGCGTGTCGCGGGCGTGTACGTTGGTGAACAATGACTGCCTCAGGAGGAAAGCCCTGGTTATGCATGTAAGCCTCGACGAATGGCGCGCCACGGTTCTTGGCCTCGCCGCGCTTGCCCCCGACCGCACGGAGGAAGCCCCACTCGAGGGGGCTCTTGGCCGAAGGCTCGCCGAGCCGCTCACCGCCCGCCGCCCCGCGCCGGACTTCCGCATGAGCGCGATGGATGGTTTCGCGGTAAGCGCGCGAGAACTCGGTCTCGGGGAGGGGGATTCCGACGCATGCCCCGCGCACCTCGAGGTCACGTGTGACATTTCTGCGGGCCGAGCAGCCGTCGGCAACCGCCGCCCGGGAACTGCCGCACGCATCATGACGGGCGGGCTCATGCCCGATGATCTCGACACCGTGATCCCGGTCGAGTTCACTGACGCCGACCCCACCGCCGCCGAAGCTCCCGCCCGCATTGCGCTGACGATCCCCAAAGCCGAGGCAGCGAAGGCTTTCACGCCCGGACGGCACGTGCGCAAGGTCGGCGAGGAAATTCCCGCGGGGGACCTCCTCGCACGCAAGGGGGATTTTGTGACACCCCAGATCATCGGCATCGCGCTTTCGGTGGGCGTGACACACGCGAAGCTCACGAGGCCACGCAAGGTCGCGATTGTTATGACGGGCGATGAACTCGTGACCGACCTGCGGGCAGGTGCGGGTGCACGCCCGGGCGCCGTGCTCGAATCGAACGGGCCCATGCTTCACGCCTCGTGCGCAAGGCTCGGTGCAGAGGCGAGCATCCACCACGTGGGGGATGATCCCGCAGAACTCATCGCTCTCGCGCGGTCGATCGCCCCTCGCCACGATCTCATCGTGACGACGGGAGGGGTGGGTTCCGGGGCGCGCGACGTCGTGAAGGCCGCGTTCGGCGAAGGCTTCGGCGAGCACAGGGGACTCAACTGTTCGAGGTTCGAACACCTCGCGATGCGCCCGGGCGGGCCGCAGGGGGTGGGGCGCTTGCCTCTCGACCCCGACGAGAGCGGCGACGCGATCCCCATGGTGCACCTTCCCGGAACACCCGTCGGCGCCTTCACCGCGTTCCACCTGTTCGTCGCACCCCTTCTCGGCTCACCCTCGAGGCCGATCACCCTCCCGCAGGACAACGTGCGCCGCGAAGCGAAACCCCTCAAACCAGGCGCAACCGTGAAACCCGCCCACCTCGCCATCGAAAACGGAAGCCTCATCGCGACCGAATGCGAGGGGTCGCGCCTTCGCCCCTTTGCCGAGGCCAATGCCCTCCTCATCCTCGAAAAAGACCGTGTGCGCGTCCTCTCGCTCGCCGGGAGCCTCCGCGCCCGATAGGCAATAACGCCCGATAGGCAATAATGGGCGCAAAACCGTTGTAAAGGAGAGACACTCATGAGCCCCAAGGCCGATGACCCGAAAATGATCGAAGCCCTCCAGCGCTTCATTGACGCCTCCGCGAACGACGCGGGCTTCGAACCGCCCTTTACCGAAGCTGACCGTGACCTCATCCTCTCCCTTACGGGCGTCGCCGCCCACACCGTCGTGCGCCCCGCGGGCCCATTCGCCTCGATGGTGGTGGGCTACCTCGTGGGTTCCGGCAAGGCCGAAAGTTGGGCCGACGCTCACGATCAGGTCAAGCGTTTCGTGCGCGAGTACATCGGCGATCCCGTCGAAGGCGACAAGTGACCCCCGGATTCGACACGAACGGCGAAAAACCACTCACACTTCGGCCCGCAAGCGCGCTGTGGATCCCCACGGTGACGTGGGCAGTAATCGCTTTTCTCCTCGTCGATGCGATCATCAAGAACCGCTGGGACACCGTGCTCCAGTTCGGTCCGTGGCTCGGCCTCGCCGCCTTCCTCGTGTGGCTCATCCTCTTCTCGCCCGCCACCCTCGTGTACCCCGCCGGCGTGGTCGTGCGCAACGTTTTTCACGAATACAGCGCCCCCTACGCCGCGATCGACCACATCGGCCTCGGCGTCATGGTCTCGATTCGCGCGCGCACCGAAAGCGGCACCACCCGCACGGTCACCGCATGGAACGCCCCGGGCATTGGCCGCGACAAACCCGCTGACGCGCACGTACGCATCTCGGGCCGCGACCGCTATGCCGACCGCGGACACGTAGGCCCCGCCGAACGCCTCCGCAATGACCGAGAACGCTCGCCGTCACGCGTGCTCGTCCACGCGTGGGAAGCATGGCAGGTCAGGCACGAAAAAGATTCCGACGCCGGCCCGGGAACGGGTGTTCTCCACACCAAACTGAGGATCATCCCCCTCGCAATCCCCGCCGCGTTCCTCATTCTCGGGATTCTCACGTCGGCCCTCTAGCGTCGGACCTCAAAACTCCGCGTTAACGAAACGGGCCGGGCCCCGCCCCCACCCCGAACACTCGGGGAGAGCGGAACCCGGCCCGAAGCCGGAAAACCGATCAGGCCTTCTTGCCCACGGCCGTCCAGTCAGTCGTCTCAAACTGCGCAGCGCCAACGTTCACGAAGCCCTCGGTGAGGCCAATGATCGTGGGAGAAGCGTAGAATGGAAGCACCGTAAACGCGCCAAACTGCTCCTTCGAGAACTTGTTGGCGATCTCCACGCGCTTGCTCGGGTCAAGCTCCGAGTGAAGCTCCTTGTTGAGCTCCTCGAGGCTCTCCGGCGCAAAGCCCGTGAAGTTCTGACCCGAATCCTTGAGGAACACGTTCGTTCCCGACTGCTCCGCAAAGAGCGTGCCGCGCCACCCGAACGAGACCGCAGCGAAGCGGCCCGGGATCACGTAGTCGTCAAAGTACTTGTCGCTCGGAACCGTCTGCAGATCGACCTTGAAGCCTACGGCGTTGAGGTTCGTCATGATCTGGCGTGCACGGTCCTCGCTCGACTTCGTCTCCGCCGGAATGATGATCGAGAACGCGAGCGGCTTGCCGTCCTTCTCGTACACATCGCCATTCTTCTTGTAGCCGGCTTCTTCGAGGAGCTTCGCGGACGCCTCCGGATCGAACTTCAGGTCGCCGAAGGAATCTTCGTAGCCCTCCTGGCCCGGCATGTAAATGTAGTTGTTCACGAGGATCACGGGCGACTCGAGCGGCTCCATGACCGCACGAGCCACGGCGTTGCGGTCGATGCCGCGGAAAATCGCCTCGCGAACCTTCGCGTCACCGAGCGCGCCGTCAGCGCCGCCCACGTTGAGCGTGAGGTGAGCCCACGCAAGGCCGTTCGACTTCTGAATCACGGCATCCTTACGGCCCTTCGCCTGACCGTAGGTATCGCCATCGGAAATATCGATGTAGTCGAGCTCGCCGTTCACGAACGCCTGCGCCTGGTTCTGCTGGGTCGTCACCTTAAAGACGATCGACTCGAGCTTCGGGGCGCGGCCCCACCACTTGTCGTTGCGCTTGACGGTGATCACGCCGCCGGTCGCGTCGATGTTGTCAATCGCGAACGGGCCGCGCGTGAGAGTCGGCTCAGTCGACAGGCCGTTAAAAGCCTCGGGCGTTGCCGTGACCGCCTTCGGCAGGCTCGGGTAGAGGTAGATGTTCCAGAACGGGAACGTCTCCGCATACTCGATCTCCGCCTCGAAATCGCTGATCTTGCGGATCTCCTTGATCGAGCTCCAGCCGGTCGTCGAAGCGGTCTGGTACTTGTCGTTTTCCCCGTTTTGGGCTTTCTGCTGAGAGATGAGGTCATCGACCGTCACGGGCGTGCCGTCGCTCCACACGGCCTTCTCGTTAAACTTCACGGTGACGATCTGCGGATCCTCGCTCGTGAGCTCCGCCGAGGTGAGGTAATCGGTGTCAAGCTCAACCTCGCCGTTCTCCGACGCCTTAAGCGGCGTTTGGGGGCACACGGTCTCCATGATCGCGGAGAGAGAAACCTCGTTGCCATCGATATGGTTTTGATTCCAGTTCGCGGGGACCTGAGAGATCGACACCGTGAACGTGCCGCCATCGGCGACCTGATCGTAGTCAACGCGCTCCCACGCGGTCGAGGGCAGCTTCATCTGCTCCTCGACAGCCTTGTCGTTGGCGGCGTTGGCCTGCTGCGCCTGTTCCTCCGCGCTCTTTTGCGAGCACGCCGTGAGGGCTGCGGCAGCGCCGGTGAGCGCGGTGCCCTGGAGGAAGAGACGACGGGTGCTAGTGAAAGCCATGATGGCCTTTCTCGAGAGGGGGTAATTCCACGTTAATGTTATCCACGTTTCATCGGTATTTCGGACATAAGGCCTGTTGAGACGGGTATTTGTGGGGCAACGAACATTGGAGATGAACAAAAGTGACCCCGCTTTTGCGCGTGTGCACAAAAGCGGGGTCAGCTCGTGGTGGCGCGTCAGCGCGACGAAGGCTTTAGCCCTCCATGCCCTTCTTGTAGCCCACCGCCGTGTGGTCCACGGTCTCAAACTGCGCGGAGCCAATATTCACGAGGCCTTCCTTCAGGCCGGTGATGTTCGGCGTCGCATAGAACGGGAGAACCGTGTAGCCCGAAGCGACCTGCTTCGAGTACTCGTTCGCGATCTCGCGGCGCTTATCCTTATCCAGCTCGGTCTGGAGGCGCTTGTTGATTTCGTTGAGCTTCTCATCCTTGAAGCCGGTGTAGTTCTGGTTCGAATCCGGCAGGTACGTGTTCGAACTCGACAGCTCCGCGAGAAGCGTGCCAACCCACGAGAACGTCACGAAATCGAAGTTCTGCTTGAGAACGTAGTCCGTGAAGTACTTATCGCTCGGAACCGTCTTGAGATCAACCTTGAAGCCGGCCTGGTTGAGGTTCGTCATCACCTGGCGTGCGCGATCCTCGTTCGACTTCGTCTCCGCGGGGATCACGACCGAGAACTTGAGCTGCTTGCCGTCCTTCTCGTACACGTCGCCCTTGAGCTCGTAACCGGCGTCCTCGAGGATCTTCTTTGCCTTGTCGGTCTCAGGATCGCCCGAAAGCTCGCCACCGAACGAATCTTCGTAGCCCTCCTGGCCAGGCATGTAGACGTAGTTGTCCTTGAGAACAACGGGCGCCTCGAGCGGCTCAACGACGGAACGGCCCACCGCGTTGCGATCCACGGCGGCGAAGATTGCCTTGCGCACCTCGACGTCTTCGAGCACGCCGTCACCACCATTCACGTTCATGGTGAGGTGAGTCCACGTGAGACCGTTGGAGCGTTGGATCTGAGCTCCCTTGCGGCCCTTCGCCTGACCAAGCGTGTCACCATCGGCGATGTCGATCATGTCGATCTCGCCGTTCGCGAACGACTGCGGCATGTTCTGCTGAGTCGTGACCTTGAAAATCACCTTCTCAAGCTTCGGGGCACGGCCCCACCACTTGTCATTGCGTTCCAACGTGACAACGCCGCCGTTGCGGTCGATGTTCGTGATCGTGAACGGGCCACAGCCGGGGACCGGGTCGTTCACATAGCCGGTGTTGAAGGCCTGAGGCGTCTCGAAAAGCGCCTTCGGGCCCGAAGGATAGGTGAAGCTCAACCAGTCGGGGAAGGCAGTCTTGTACTCGATTTCCGCGGTGAAGTCGTCCTTCGCGCGGATCTCCTTGATCGAATCCCAGCCCTGCGTGGTGACGGTTGAAAACTCCTCGTTTTCGCCGTTGCAGGCCTTCCACTCGGCGATGAGATCGTTCACCGTCACGGGAGAGCCGTCGTTGTCCCACACGGCCTTCTTGTTGAACTTCACGGTGATGATCTGGGGATCCTCGCTCGTGATTTCAGCCGACTCGACGTAGTCGGGATTCGGGCTCATCGCGCCCTTCTCGTCCGCCTTGATATTGGCGCCAAAGCCCTTCCATTCCGAGACCTGCCTCGTCGACACTTCATTGCCGTCGATGTGGCTGGGGTTCCAGTTGGCGGGCATCTGACCGATGCCGATCATGAGCGTGCCACCGTCGGCAACCTGCTCATAATCGAGTCGCTCCCACGCGGTCGAGGGAAGCTTCTCTGCTTCCTTCGCAGCGGCATCATTCTTTTTCTTGTTGGCTTCCTTCTGCTCCTCGGCGCTCTTCTGCGAGCAACCGGCCACGGCCGCGGCCACACCGGTGATAGCCGTGCCTTGGAGGAAAAGTCGGCGAGTACTCGTGATCTTCATGGTTCTCTCACTTCCTGTGGGAAGCCGCGGCCCGTTTTAAGGGAAAAGGGGGTTGTGGCTCGCGGCAAAGGGTTTTTACTGGTCGTCCACTAGACGCCAGGTCTCCTCGGCATGATGGCATTCCACGCGGGAGGCTCCGACCTGCGTGCCCTCGGGGTCCGCAGTTCGGCACAGGTTCTGCTGCTCTTCGCTCAGCATCCCGATCAGGGGGCAGCGCGAAGCAAAATTGCAGCCGATGATCTCTTCAGTGGGGCTTGGTTGATCCCCTTCAAGAAGAACTCGCGTACGGGCGCGCTCAAGCTTCGGATCCGGGACGGGAACCGCGGACATGAGAGCACGCGTGTAGGGATGCTTCGGGTTCTCAAAGACATCCTTGACGGGGCCGTATTCAACGATGCGACCCAGATACATGACCGCAATGTTGTCGGCGATCTCGCGCACAATGGCGAGGTCGTGAGCCACGAACAGGTAGCTCAAACCGAGTTCATCGCGGAGATCCTCGAGCAGGTTGATCACGCCAGCCTGAACGGAGACGTCCAGGGCAGAGACGGGTTCATCGAGCACGAGAAGCTTAGGTTCGGTGATGAGCGCACGCGCAATGCCGATGCGCTGGCGCTGGCCACCGGAAAATTCGTGGGGGTAGCGATCGGCCATCTCCGGGTCGAGGCCTACGCGTTCAAGGAGCTCGTAGACGCGCTTGTAGCGTTCATCCTTCGGCACCTTGTGCACGGTAAGGGGCTCGGCGATGATGTCGCCCACGGGCATGCGCGGGTCGACCGCGGCCATCGGATCCTGGAAGACGATCTGCACGTCTTTTCGCAGGGCGAGGCGGTCCTTCTTGTTCTTGAGGGTCGACACGTCGACGCCGCTCACCTCGAGAGTGCCGTGCTGCGGCGCAATAAGCTCAAGGATCTCGAGGCTCGTTGTGGACTTACCCGAACCGGATTCGCCCACGAGGCCGAGGGTCTGGCCCGGCTTGATCTCGAAGGACACGTTATCCACGGCCTTAACGACGCCCACCTGGCGGCGGAACACGGCGCCCTTATAGAGCGGGAAGTGGCGCTGAATCTCGGTGGCCTTCACGATCGGCTTTTCGGCCGAGTGATCCTTGATGGCGCGCTCCACGTGCGGGGGGCGGGGGAAAATATCCGACGGCTTCAGGGTTCCCGCCGCGATCTCCTTTGCGCGGTGGCACGCGACCTCACGGCTCGCATCGCCAACATGGGTCGTGAGCTCCGGCTCCTCCGTGCGGCAGATATCGATGGCTGCGGGGCAGCGGTCTGCGAACGGGCAGCCAGGCTTGAGGTTGGCGAGGCTCGGCGGGCGGCCCTCGAGGGGCACAAGACGATCCTTGCCGGCCGTGAGCATGTTCGGAACCGAGCGGAGCAAGCCCATCGTGTAGGGCATGTGGGGCTCGGCGAAGATCTCGTCGACGCCGCCTTTTTCCACGAGCTTGCCGGCGTACATGACCGCGACGCGGTCAACATTGCCCGCCACAACGCCAAGGTCGTGCGTAATGAGCACGACGGCAGCCCCCGTGACTTCCTTGGCCTTTTGAAGAACCTCGAGGATCTGCGCCTGAATCGTCACGTCAAGAGCGGTCGTGGGCTCGTCGGCGATGATGAGCTTCGGGTCGTTCGCCATCGCGATGGCGATCATGGCGCGCTGGCGCATACCGCCCGAGAATTCGTGGGGGAAAGCCTTGACGCGTCGTTCGGCGGCGGGGATACCCACGATCTTCAGAAGCTCGATTGAGCGCGCACGCAGTGCCTGCGAACTCATATTCGAGTGGTGAAGCGTGAGCGCCTCCTCGATTTGCTGCCCGATCGTGTACACGGGCGTGAGGGCACTCAACGGGTCCTGGAAGATCATCGAGATCTCGCGACCGCGAAGGTCGGAGAGCTGGCGATCGCTCTTACGCAGGAGCGACTCACCGCGATAGGTGATCTCGCCCGTAATTTTCGCCGAGGAGGGCAGGAGGCCCATGACGGCCATCGAGCTCACGGACTTACCCGAGCCTGATTCACCAACGATGCCGAGGAACTCGCCCTCGTTGACGTCATAGTTCACGCCACGCACGGCGCGAACATCGCCGGCGGCGTTCGGGAAGGTGACCGTGAGGTCTTTGACGGAAAGAAGTGGTTCAGGCACGGTTGACCTCGCTCGTGGGATCGATTGCGTCGCGAAGAGCGTCGCCAAGAAGGTTCACGGCGGTGAGCAGGGCGACAAGGAAGGCTGCGGGAATCACGAAGAGCCACCAGCGGGTAAGAACCGCGTTCTGGCCATTCGCGATGAGAGTTCCCAGCGAGACGTCGGGCGGCTGAATACCGAGACCGAAGAAGCTCAGTGAGGTTTCGGCCAGGATCGCACCGCTCACGCCGAGCGCCGCGTCGATGATGAGCAGCGACGCCACGTTCGGGATGATGTGGCGCGCGAGGATCGTGGTGGTTCCCACGCCCATGTAGCGCGCGGCCTTCACGTATTCGCGGTCTTTGAGGGACTTGGTCTGGTTCTTCACGATCTGCGCCATGACCATCCAGCCGAAACCCGCGATCGCCACGACGATGACGATCCAGCTCACGTTGGACAGAAGCGGCGAAATAATCATGAGCACGTAGAACACGGGCAGCACGAGCAAAAGGTTGATGACCCAGTTCACGA
Source organism: Dermabacter vaginalis (assembly GCF_001678905.1). Lineage (NCBI taxonomy): Bacteria > Bacillati > Actinomycetota > Actinomycetes > Micrococcales > Dermabacteraceae > Dermabacter > Dermabacter vaginalis. Next base: position 426,057 of record NZ_CP012117.1, read on the forward strand.
AGGTCTCGAGCTTGCCACCGATGTAGCCGGCGAGCGAACCCACGAACGCTGCAATAAGCGTTGCCGCGGGCGCGGCCAGAAGGCCAATGAGAAGCGACTTGCGCAGTGCCTCGACCATCGAAGCGTAGAGATCCACGCCGATCGCATCGGTACCAAACCAGTGCTGGCCGCTCGGGGGTGAGTTGTAGCTGTACGAGTCGGTCTCGCCGAGCTCATACACGTTCGGAATGTTGCCAAAAATCGCGAAGAGCACGATGGCGCCAAGAACGATCGCGCCGATCCAGAAGTTCGGCTTGCGCTTGAGGCGGCGCCACACGAGTGCCCAACGGGACAGAGGCTTTTGGCGCTTCTTTTCGGCCTTGCGCTGTCGCTTATCGTTCGGGGTGCTCGAAGTGGTTTCCGCGAGCTCTTCGGTTGCGGGAACAGCCTCCGGAAGTTCCGTGGCGTCGTTGACGGGGGGAATTGGGTTGCTGGAGCTCATGGCGTCACACCCTCACTCGCGGATCGAGCGCCGCGTAAAGAACTTCGGAAAGCATCGAGGAGAACAGAATCACGATCGACGTGAAGCACACGTTGCCCGCGAGGGCGTTGACGTCGGATTGCTGAACTGCCTTAATGCCGTACTCACCCATGCCGGCCCACGAGAAGATCATCTCGAGGAACGCCGCGCCAGCGACGAGCGTGCCGAAGGAGTACGCGAAGTATGTGGACATGGGGATGAGCGCTACGCGCACACCGTGCTTCACGAGAGCATGGTTACGGGTGGCGCCCTTCGCGCGGGCCGTGCGAATGAAGTCGCTGCCAAGAACGTCGAGCATGATCGAGCGCTGGTAGCGCGAGTAGCTCGCCGCACCGAAAGCCGCGAGAACGATGGTCGGCAAAATCAAGTGATTGACGCTATCGAGGAAGGCTGTCATGCCTCCTTGAGCGTGATAGGTCGGCGAATACGAACCGCTGAAGCGAATCAACTGCGTTCCGAGGGCCTGGTTGAGTTTCGTGGCGACAACCATCAACAGGAGGCCACCCACGAAGGTCGGGGTCGAAATAAGAATGTACGAAGCGTAAGAGACGACCTGATCCGAAAGCTTGTACTGGCGAACCGCACCCCACACGCCGAGAGCGACGCCGATGAGTGCGCCGAGGAGCGCACCGGCAATGAGCAGGCGCAGCGACACCCCGGCGCGCATCGCCATCTGGTCGATGACCCACTGGCCAGAAATGTCCTTGCCAAGCTTCTGGCTCCACGGCTTGACGACGATGTTGGAGAGCCACGTCCAGGTGCGCTGGAGGATCGGCACCTTGTCGTTCATGTTCAATTCGTTGAGTGCCGCGTCAATCGAGGCCTCGGGGATCGGAGGGTTCTGCCCGAGCCAACGGCGGCGCGGATAGAAGAAGCTGCCAGCCGCAATGTAGGCGAAGACGGTAGCCACGACGGTGAGGATCGCGTAGTTCGCGAAGCGGCGAAGAAGATACTTTGTCACGAGAGTGCTCCGATCAGAGCGGTGAAACGCTCGTTGACATCCCAAGGATCCTGAACGAGGCACGCGTAGGCGGCGCGAGGATCGCGAAGGGGAGTGGTCATAAGGGTCACGTGCGCTGTCCTTATAGTGGTTCGGCGCCCGAAGGCGGCGGGGTCGGGTGCGCCCGGTTGGACGCGTGGTGCCCCAGGGTAGTCCAATCCGCAATTCGTTGGGCCTCTGAACGTATCGTGAACAGTGGCGTCACGGAAAGGTCATGAACTATTCATGGAACGGTTGAACTGTACCCCATGTGAGCTGGTTCACCGCCCCATTGTGAAGAATTTTTCTACGGCGCCTGGGTTCAGGTCAAACTGTGAGACTACAAACTATGGTTAATTATGCATCAGGCGAGGCGAAGGGCGAGTTGAGTGGGGCGGAGTATCGGCGCTACTCCCGGCACCTTCTTCTCCCTGGCTTCACGCCCGAGAGTCAGCGAAAGCTCAGGTCGGCCAAGGTTGCCGTCGTGGGTGCGGGTGGGCTTGGGTCGCCAATCCTCCAATATCTTGCCGCCGCTGGCGTCGGTTCGCTGACCGTTATCGATGCCGATTTAGTGGATAGTTCCAACCTTCAGCGGCAGGTTATTCATTCTGAGGCGGCCGTCGGAACGCCAAAAGTCGCCTCCGCCGCTCACGCTGTTCACGCACTCAATCAGGCCGTCCACGTGCGCGAGGTGCCCGAAGTGCTCACACCGGCGAATGCGCTCGCGACCCTAGCCGGGCATGATCTCGTGCTTGATGGGACCGATAATTTTCCTACGCGTTACCTTGTGTCCGACGCGTGCGAGATCCTTAATGTGCCCCTGATCTGGGGTTCCATCCTTGCTTTCGACGGGCAGGTCGCCGTGTTCTTTGGCGACGAAGGTCGAGGCGTGACCTACCGCGACGTGCATCCGCGACCGCCGGAGCCCGGCGAGGTTCCAAGTTGCAGTGAGGCCGGGGTGCTCGGCCCGCTCGTGGGCGTGATTGGCTCGACGATGGCGATGGAAGCCCTCAAGGTGCTTACGGGACTCGGGTCCCCGCTCTATGGGCGAATCCAGCTCTATAGTGCCCTGACCGGTGACTGGACGCGGCTTGATGTCGCGCGGCGCGCGGGCCGTGCGCCCGTCACCGAAATCGAGGACCTCGTTGAGACGTGCGGCTTCCCCGCAGTAGAAGCCTCCGGGGCCGCGCCGGTGCGGGCGGAGGTTCTTTCGCCAGCGGAGGCACTGCGGGAGGCAGCGACCGGCCGACTCCTCATTGACATCCGCGAAGAGTCGGAGGCAGCGGAGGGCATGCTGCCTCACGCCGTCAACATCCCAAAGACCCAGCTCATGGAGTTTGCGCGAGGGGAGCGGGCAGGCGTCGGGCCTTTGAGCGAGGTAGGTGATCTTCACGGTGCGATCCTGCACTGCGCGGGCGGTGCTCGATCGGCGGCGGCGCAGGCAGAGCTGGCGGCCCTTGGAATTAGCGTGGCGAATATGGCGGGCGGCTACGTGGCTTCGGTGACGCTTCGCCCTTAGCCTCCCGCGAAGGGTGGCAGCACGTCGACGCGCAGCGTGCCGTCCTCTCCAGGCCCAAGCACTGCCGAGGGGTCGTTCTCGCTCACCGTGTTCACGAGGAAACTGCATCGCCTGAGCACCGTAGCGGAATCGGGCCCTGCCGACTCGACGGCTCCCGCGCTCAAGGCCTCGAGCAAGTCTCCGAGAGTTGTCCCCTCGAATTCGACCGTGTGCTGGCTCGTGCCAAAAGCGTGGGCCGCGCCGGCAAAAAAGCGAACGTTGGCACTCGTCATCGCGCCGCTCCTTTCACTCATGTTTCTATCCTCCGATGGCGCTCATGGGCCGCTCGGGCTGCACGAAATCGCTGCGATCCATGCCGTGGCCTGCCTGTTTGCCCCATTGGGCGGCGCGCCACCGCTCGGCGATGGCCTCGTCGCTCGCGCCTTGGCGCATGAGGCCAAGCAGGTCGGTCTCGCTGTGCGAGAACAGGCACGTGCGCACGCGACCCTCAGCGGTGAGGCGGGTGCGGGTGCAATCCGCACAGAAGGGCCTCGTCACGGAGGCAATGATTCCGACGGTTCCCAGCGCCTGCTCGTGCGGCCTTTCGCCGGCTTCCGCAAATGGTTTACCTGGGGCAGGGGGCAGAATGCTGCGCACCGCATCCGTGTTCGCAGGATCGATGCCGCGTGCCTTGAGCTCTCCCGCGATCGTGCCCGGAGCACCGGGGGCCGCAACGGCGGGCCTAGGCCACACGTCGAATTTCTCGGCGGGGGCGCCGCCACGTGCTTCGCGCACGGGGTGCATCACGTAGTAGGGGCTGAGAAGCTGCCACACATCGCTCGCCGTGACCATGCGTTCGCGGGTCCAGCGACCCGCGCCATCGAGAGGCATGTATTCGATGAATCGAAGCTCGAGTCCCCGCTCGAGGCACCACGCGAGGAGCTCGGCGGCTTCGTGTTCATTGGCACCGGGCTGGAGAACCGCGTTGATCTTGATGGGGCTCAGCCCTGCGTCGCGTGCGGCATCGATGCCCTGCAAAACGCGGTGGAGGAACGGGCGGCGGGTCATTGCTTCAAACGTTTCGGAGTGCGCCGAATCGAGGGAAATGTTGAGGCGGTCCAAGCCGGCGGCCACGAGTGTTTCGGCTCGCTTCTCGAGACCAATGGCGTTTGTTGTAAGGGAGATGTCTGGTCGTGGCGAAAGCCCTGCCACCGACTCGATGATGTCGGGGAGATCGGCGCGCGTGAGCGGCTCGCCGCCCGTGAAACGTACCTCGCGGATGCCGAGCTTCTCCACGCCGATGCGCACAAACCGTGCGACCTCGTCAACGCTCATGAGCTGTGGTTTCTTTAGGAACTGCAGACCGGCCTCGGGCATGCAGTACGTGCAGCGGAGGTTGCAAAAATCGGTCAGCGAGATGCGAAGGTCGCTCGCCGTGCGGCCGTAGGTGTCGATGAGCGCGCCCGTCGCGGGGCGGCCCTCGGTCGAGGGGACTTCCTCGACGGGGTCCATGGCGCGGGGCTTCGGCATCCCGAGGTCGATCGACATGCTCTCCTTTGGGTCTCGCGAAAGAGGTGTCACACCAGCTTAGGGGACTTTCGCACGCTACCCTAGAGGCCCTGGCCACACGAGGAAGGAACAGCACTGTGGAGCACGAGTCGCGCCTCGCGCCTGGTCGCATCCCGCTCGCCGAACATCGGCGGAGCCTTCGTGAGCTCGTGGGCGCGGTGCTGGATTCCCCGAATGCGCCGGGCGTGGCAACCGTCGGAATCGAGAGCGCCCGCGACCGAGTCCTCGCGCGCGACGTGACCTCGCCCGTGAACGTCCCACCCGTGGCGAATTCGCAGATGGATGGCTTCGCGCTGCACGTTGCGAGCCTCGCGAACGCCCCGGATGGGGCCTCGATCAGTCTTCCGCTCGGTCCGCCCATCGCGGCGGGCGAAGCGCCCTCAAATCTCGCGCCAGGCACGGCGCGCCCCATCATGACGGGCGCCCCGATCCCCGCGGGCGCGAACGCCGTGATCCCGGTTGAGGCCACGGACGTTCGGCGTTTTTCACAGCTCACACGCGAGGGGGCCGACGCTTGCCGGCTACCGTCGGACCTCACGTTTTGCCTTGCCCCCGAGCACCGCACCGAGGGGCGTTTCGTGCGGCACGCTGGAAGTGATACCGAGTGCGGCGATGTCGTGGCGCGCGCAGGTCAGCTGCTCACGCCGCGTCTCATCGGTCACCTGGCATCGGTGGGTGTAGCCGAAGTGGAGGTGCGCGAACCTTTGCGCGCCGTTGTCGTTTCAACCGGGAGTGAACTGCGCGATCGAGGTGATGACGCTGTCGATCAGTGGCGTATTTTCGATGCGAATTCGCCGCTCATCGGCGCTGCACTCGAGGAAGCCGGAATCGAGGTGTGTGCCAGGCTGCGCGTACCGGATGATCCGCGAGCGCTTCTCGACGAGGTACGCGCGGCGTGTGAGGCCGCGAATGCGCACCTCGTTGTGTCGAGCGGTGGCGTGAGTGCCGGCGCTCTCGAGCCGATCAGACAGGCCGCCGAGATGCCCCGTTCGCCGCTACGCCTCGCCTTCGACAAAGTGGCGATGCAGCCGGGGGGCCCGCAAGGGCTTGGTGTGCTCGCGTCAGCCCACGGCGAGGTCGCGTGGATTGCCCTTCCCGGCAATCCCGTTTCGGCGTTCGTGAGTCTCGAGATGTTCGTGCGCGATGCTCTCGGTGCCCCGGCCCGCCCCCGCATGTCGCTGCCCGTGCGCACGCAAACCGGTGAAAGAGAAGTATCCCCCGAGGGCCTCGTGCAAGTGCGCCGCGCGCGCCTCAACACCGATTCAACCGTGAAGCTCGTGGGCGGAGCGAGCTCGCATCTACTGGGCGCGCTTGCCCTGAGCGACGCGCTCGTGCTCATTCCTGCGGAGGTCACGCACGTGGCCGACGGCGATATTCACGAGGTGATGATTCTTCGATGACACGCAACAACACCGACGCCAATGCGGATCTCACGCACGTGCGCGCCGACGGTTCGAGCCACATGGTCGATGTTTCCGGCAAAGCCGTGACAACCCGAGAAGCGAGCGCGAGCGCGACCCTCACGAGCCGCAGCGACGTGATCGATCGCATCCTCACGGGCGACCTTCCGAAGGGGGAGGCACTCAGCGTCGCACGTGTCGCGGGCATCATGGCGGCAAAGCGCACGCACGAGCTCATCCCCCTGTGCCACCCGCTCCCGATCACGAAGGTGACGATCGATTTTTCGCGCCGCGCGCCCGAGATTCTCGAAGTGAACGCGCGTGTGAAAACCGAAGGCAAAACGGGGGTCGAGATGGAGGCACTCACGGCTGCGAGCGTCGCCGCACTTACGGTCTACGACATGATTAAGGCTGTTGACCACCTCGCGGTCATCGGCGATGTCAAGGTGCTTGCGAAGTCAGGCGGGAAGAGCGGCGATTGGGACCGCGAGGTCGCGAGCGGTGAGAAAGGCGGCGCAGCGTGAGCCTCGTGGGGGAGCATGGATGGTCGGCATGCGTGATCGTTGCTTCAACGCGCGCGGCCCGCGGCGAATACGAGGACCTCACGGGGCCAGACCTTTCGGCTTGGCTTGAGCGGTGCGGGTTTCGCGGGTGCGGGGTCACGGTGGTCCCGGATGGGTCCGACGTTGGCCGCGCCCTCGGTGAGGCCATATCGTCCGGGGTGGATCTCGCGATCACGACGGGCGGCACGGGCCTCACGCCGAGCGACGTCACGCCGGAAGAAACGCGCCCGCACCTCACGCGGGAGATCCCCGGGATCGCCGAAGCACTGCGCCTCAAGGGCTCTGAATCGACGCCGTACGCGGTTGTCAGTAGGGGGCTTGCCGGTTTTGCTGGTCGCACGCTCGTGGTGAATCTTCCGGGCTCACGCGGCGGCGTGAAAGATGGCATGGCTGTGCTCGAGCCAATTCTCGAGCACGTGCTTCGCCAGCGCGATGGAGGAGGGCATGAATGAGTGAAGGTGCGAAGCCCGCGCAGGATGAGCGCGATCCGCACCTCGGTGGTGTCGAGGAACGCGTGCGCCACGCGAGTGTGAGCGGCGAGCCGATTGCGGTCGCCGAGATGGTTCGGCTTGTGGAGGACAGGCGATGTGGCGCCCTCGTCACTTTCGACGGTCTCGTGCGTGACCACGACGAGGGGCGTGGGGTGGAGCGCCTCGCCTATGAAGCGCATCCGAGTGCCGGCGACGTCATGAGGGAGGTCGTGCGCACAATCGGTGAGCGCTACCCCGATGTTCTCGTCGCCGCGAGCCACCGTCACGGCGCTCTTGAGGTGGGCGACTCCGCGCTTGTGGCGGCGGTTGCGGCGCCGCACCGAGCCCGTGCCTTCGAGGCGTGTGCGGATCTCGTGGATGAGGTGAAGGCGCGCGTGCCGATCTGGAAGGATCAGTACTTTTCCGACGGTTCCCACGAGTGGGTTGCCGCGATTGGCTGAGCGCCGTGCTTGACGCCTGGTGCGGGGTATGAAAAACGCCCTGCGCTGCATCGCTCGGGTGAGCGGCGCGCGGGGCGTTCGGTAGATGAGGCTGAAGTTTTTAGCGACCGAGGCCGAGAGTGGTGAGGCCTTGGGTGCTGCGGGCCTGGGCAATGGCGGCGAAGTCGCCACCGAGTCGGTTCTTGTCCACCGTGTTGTGACGTTCGACGTCTTGCCCCACCATGTGATCAGCGAGGTTTTCGAAGGTCTTGAAGATCGAGCGGATGACGGTCATTTTTGTGTGTTCCTCACTACCGTTTGTTTGGAATTAGGCGCGAAAAGTGGCGGTAGAGGGCGCTCCACCGCTGCATTCTCACGTGCTTCAATCTTATGAAGTGGACGCGCGCTCGCGCTAGGGCGATACGTGTGATACGGAACGTCGATTCCGATATGCCGGATATGTGGTGCGGGAAACATTGATGTTCGGGACCAACGCCCCGTTCTGTCCCGGATCCCACCTTCTCGGATTGCATAGGGGTTGTGGGGGTTTGGATTGCACCCACTCCCGGATTGCAGAGGGGTTGTGGGGGTTTGGGGTGCACGTGAAGCTAGCACTCAGCTTTGACGAGTGCTAACCGGCACACTAGTGTGGAACCCGTTGGCAGTCTCAGCGCGAGAGTGCCAAATGGTGCGCCGGGTTGCTCGGCACCGCGACGACGAGCATCCCACCGAGGCACACCCGTCAACTTCACATTGATAAAAGAAGGAGTGAGGTCGCATGTCGGTCTCCATTAAGCCCCTCGAGGACCGTGTCGTCGTCCGCCCGCTCGAAGCCGAGCAGGTGACTGCTTCGGGCCTGATCATCCCCGATACCGCTAAGGAAAAGCCCCAGGAGGGCGAGGTCGTCGCCGTGGGCGAAGGCCGTTTCGACGACAAGGGTGCACGTATCCCCATGGACGTCAAGGTCGGTGACAAGGTCGTCTTCTCGAAGTACGGCGGCACCGAGCTCAAGTACGGCTCCGAGGAGTACCTCGTTCTGAGCCAGCGCGACGTTCTCGCAATCATCGAAGGCTGAAAGGCTCATCGTGGCTAAAGAAATCATTTACGACGAGGATGCGCGCCGCGCGCTTGAGCGCGGCGTTGACAAGCTCGCGGACACCGTCAAGGTGACGCTTGGCCCCAAGGGCCGCAATGTCGTCCTCGACAAGAAGTGGGGCGCCCCCACCATCACCAACGACGGCGTGACAATCGCCCGCGAGGTTGAGCTCGAGGATCCGTACGAGGATCTCGGTGCCCAGCTCGCGAAGGAAGTGGCGACCAAGACCAACGACGTTGCCGGCGACGGCACGACCACCGCGACGGTTCTCGCTCAGGCACTCGTGCACGAGGGCCTGCGCAACGTCGCCTCGGGCGCGGCTCCCGCAGCGCTCAAGCGCGGCATGGAGAAGGCCGTCGAGGCACTCAGCGAAAAGCTCGGCGAGATTGCGATCGATATTGACTCGAAGGAACAGACCGCGTCTGTCGCGACCGTTTCCTCGCAGGATGCCGAGATCGGCGAACTCCTCGCGGAGGCTTTCGACAAGGTTGGCAAGGATGGCGTCATCACGGTCGAGGAGTCCTCGACCACGGCGCTCGAGCTCGACTTCACCGAGGGTATGCAGTTCGATAAGGGCTTCATTTCCCCGCACTTCGTGACCGACGCCGACCGCCAGGAAGTCGTTCTCGAAGACGCCTACGTGCTCATCAACCAGGGCAAGATCTCGAACGTGCAGGAGTTCCTGCCCGTGCTCGAGAAGGTTGTCGAATCGGGTAAGCCCCTCTTCGTGATCGCTGAGGACGTCGAGGGCGAGGCCCTCGCGACGCTCGTGGTCTCGAAGCTGCGCGGTTCCTTCAAGGGTGCCGCCGTCAAGGCCCCCGCCTTCGGCGACCGCCGCAAGGCCATGATGCAGGACATCGCGATCCTCACGGGCGCCGAGGTCATTACGCCCGATCTGGGCCTCGACCTCAAGACGACCGAGCTCAGCCAGCTCGGCACCGCTCAGCGCGTCGTCATCACGAAGGACAACACGACCATCGTGGGTGGCGCCGGTGATGTGGAAGCCGTCTCCGATCGCGTTCAGCAGATCAAGGCCGAGATCGAGAACACCGATTCCGAGTGGGACCGCGAGAAGCTCCAGGAGCGCCTCGCGAAGCTCTCGGGTGGCGTGTCCGTGATCAAGGTTGGCGCTCACACCGAGGTTGAGCTCAAGGAAAAGAAGATGCGCATCGAGGATGCGGTTGCGGCAACGCGCGCCGCGATCGACGAGGGCATCGTTGCTGGCGGTGGCTCGGCCATCGTCCAGGCCGCGACCGTTCTCGCTGATGACCTCGGGCTCGAGGGCGACGAGGCCGTCGGCGTTCGCGCCGTCGCCAAGGCCGTCGCCGAGCCGCTTCGCTGGATCGCCGAAAACGCCGGCGAAGAAGGCTACGTCGTCGTGGAGAAGGTCAAGGAGTCCCCGGTGGGCACCGGCCTCAACGCCGCAACCGGCGAATACGTCGACCTCGTTGACGCCGGCATCATCGACCCGGTCAAGGTGACGCGCAGCGCCCTGCGCCACGCCGCCTCGATTGCTGGCCTCGTTCTCACGACCGAGACCCTTGTCGTTGACAAGCGTGAGGACGACGACGAGTAAGCAACCGTCGGACCTCATCTCACTCGCCCCGCTTCTTGAGCTTTTTCGAGGAGCGGGGCGTATTCTTGGCGAAGCGCACTCGAAGTGTGCCGAGCGCGCCCGCGCACGCCAAAGCCTGACCTGCCGATACTTGCGAGAGGGAGAGGGGACTGCATGAGCGCTGTGTCTCAATCACCCTCGCGAAGCACGTCGAATCGCGTGCCATCGGCCGAGGAGCCGATGACTCGCAAGGGTGGGAAGCCCCACAAAATCGTGATGCGGCCGAGCCCCGCGGCCATGAGTGCCGCCCTCCTCGCAGCGATCGTGTTTACGGTGCTGCTCGAGTTCCTCGTGGGCATTAGTTTCATCGGGCAGAGCTTGTGGAGCGATCCGCGCCTCTTCCATGACCACTGGTTCACCCTTCCGCTGTACGGGTGGTTCGCGGTCGTGGCTCTTGCCATCGTTGCCCTGCTCCGGATCCTCACGCAGTGCGTTGTGCTCTACGAGGATCGCCTCAAGGTGCGCGGTCTTTTCCGCATTCCTCGTTCGGCGAAGTGGAGTGCGCTTTCCGGGATTTGGCTCGTGCGAGATATCTACCGTGGGAAAGAACCTCGCGACCCCGTGGAAACCGAGGTTGATGCTTTCGATGCCGCCCTCATCATGCGTTCACACACGAGCCGCGTGGCGAACCTTTCAGGCGCGTTCTATGGCACGCGCGCGCAGTCGATTCTCGTGCGGGAAGCGGAGGAGCGCGGCGTGAAGGTCGAAAACATTGACCACGCACGGCCGGGTGAACTCGCGCGTATGATGCCGGGCTCGCTCTCATTCATCGATCGCCACCCGAATCTTTCTGTGCTCGCGATCGTCGCGTTTTATGCAGCACATAACGTTTTGACGTTCATGATCTGGGGGATCTGAGGCCACCGGTTCCTTGGCACAATGGAACCATGCCTGCCCGCCGTACTAAGCGTTTTACTCGCCCGCCCCTGCCGCAACGGGGTGGGCTCGATGCCGTGCGGGTGGTGGCAACGCCGCGTGAAGTAGGTCGGCCCGTGGGGGAGGTTTTGCTCGAGCGGTTCCCGGCGCTCGGTTCGGTGGAGGCGCGTGACCTCGGTGAGCGTTTCACCGCGGGGGAGTTCGTGGATCAGCTCGGTGAGCCGTGGGGCGAGACCGAGGCGGTGACGCGTGCGCGCGAGGTGTTCTTTCACAGAGAGCTCGCCCCCGAGGAGGTTGAGCCGCGCGAGATTCCCGTGGTGTTCGAAGATGAGCATCTGCTTGTGGTCGCGAAGCCGCGCGACATGGCGAGTATTCCGCGCGGCGAGCATGTGCGCCGCAGTGCGCTCGTGCGGCTGCGGGTGGCGCATGCTCTCCCTGAGCTCTCGCCGATTCACCGGCTCGATAAACAAACCGGTGGGATCCTTGTGCTGTCGAAGATTCCCGAGGAGCGTGGCGCTTACCAGCAGCTTTTTGCGCGCGGGGAAGTCCGAAAGCGTTACGTGGCGTGGGTGGAGGGGGATTTTCCGACGCTTGCCAGTCTCGAGCGCGGCCCGCTTGAGATTCGTGAGCCCATAGTGAAGAGGCACGGTGATCTTTGGGCGCACATCGATTCCGAGGGAAAAGAGGCGTGGACGAGTGTGCGAATGCTGCGGCGGGAGGCTGGCAGCCGTCGGACTTTGCTGAGCCTGACTCCGCACACGGGCCGCACCCACCAGTTGCGTGTGCACCTCGCCCACGTGGGCCTGCCCATCGTGGGGGATGAACTGTATCCCGCACCTGCGCCCGATCCGCTCACGGGGGAGCGTTACCGCAGGGAGGTGAGTGAGCCGCTCGCGCTGTGGAGTGTGCTTATGGCGTTTCATGATCCGGTGACGGGGGCGGAGCGCTGCTTCGAGTGGTGGCCACGGGAGGCGGAGAGCGATGAGTGAGCAGATCACCGCGCGCGTGAGGGGTACTGACGTGGCGCTTGGACCCACTTTTGCCGCGCGCCTCGTGCCGTGGCTCAGGTGGGGCGCGCCGCTGCTTTCCGCGGTGTTCTTGCCGGTCACGGGGCTGTATGTGCATCGCGAGTTGTGGTGGCCGTGGTGGGCTGCTCTTCCCGCAGCATGGGCTGCGGGGTGGGTGCTGCTCGCGCTTCTCATGCTTGCGGTGCTTCTTCTCACGCACCGCACGACCTGGTGGAACCGGGAGTCGGGGCGCGTGCACAGGGGGCGGCAGTGGTGTGACGCCGCGCATGTGCGGGCGGTGGTCCCGGATTTTCGTCCGCAGGGTGTCACGGTGCTCGAAGCGGGGGAGGAAGGCCGACGCCTGCTTATCCCCTATAGCGGCTGGGACGATCGCAGTTACGAGGGGATCGCCGAGTTTGAGCGGCATGTGTGCGGTGCGGCGAGCCCCTCGCGGCGGGAGTTACTTGCACGCGATCGTGCCGCCCGAAAGTCTTGGCAAAATCGCGCCCTCGCGAAACGGTACGCGATGACCTGGCGCGAGGAGTTTGAGGATCCGCACGTGTTTCTTGAAGCATTTGATGCGCGCAGGAAGGAACTGGCAAGGCGACGGCGCTAAGGTTGGAGCATGACGAATGATCCCTTCGGTTTTGTTGGCCTGACCTATGACGACGTGCTGCTTCTTCCCGGGGAGACGGACGTCATCCCGAGCGATGTAGACACGACCGCGCGGCTGACGCGCGAGATCAACTTGAGGGTGCCCCTCGCTTCCGCTGCGATGGACACCGTGACCGAAGCTCGCATGGCGATCGCCATGGCGCGCCTCGGCGGTATTGGCATTCTTCACCGCAACCTTTCGATCGAGGATCAGGCCCACCAGGTCGACCTCGTCAAGCGCACCCAGACGGGCCGCGTGCCGAACCCCGTGACGATCGGGCCGGACGCGACGCTCGAGGACTTCGATGCGACGTGCGGCAACTACCGCGTTTCGGGTCTGCCCGTTGTGGATGAGGACGGCATGCTTCTCGGCATCTGCACAAACCGCGACCTGCGCTTCATTCCCGTTGCCGAGTGGGCCAGCACGAAGGTTTCGGACGTCATGACGCGCGAGGTGTACACCGCGCCTACCGACGTGAGCCGTGAAGACGCAACGGCACTGCTGCGCAAGCACAAGCGCGAGCGCTTGCCCCTCGTGGACGAAAGCGGCAAGCTCACGGGCCTCATCACCGTGAAGGACTTCGTCAAGAGCGAGCAGTTCCCGAATGCCTCGAAGGACGCCGAGGGGCGCCTCCTGATCGGTGCGGGCGTGGGCTTCTTTGGGGATTCCTACGAACGTGCGGGTGCACTGCGCGATGCGGGTGTGGACGTGCTCGTGGTGGATACCGCGAACGGCCACGCGCGTCTCGCCCTCGACATGATCCGGCGTCTCAAGAGCGATAAGGCTTTTGACGGCGTGCAGATCATTGGCGGCAACGTGGCGACGCGCGAGGGCGCCCAGGCGCTTATCGATGCGGGCGTTGACGCCGTCAAGGTGGGCGTGGGCCCGGGGTCGATCTGCACGACTCGCGTCGTCGCGGGCGTGGGTGTTCCGCAGGTCACCGCCATCTACGAGGCGTCGAAGGCATGCAAGAGCGCGGGTGTTCCCCTCATTGGCGATGGTGGCCTGCAGTACTCGGGCGATATCGCGAAGGCCCTTGTGGCCGGCGCCGATACCGTGATGCTCGGCTCGCTCCTCGCGGGCACCGCCGAATCGCCCGGCGAAGTGATCCTCATGAACGGCAAGCAGTTCAAGAGCTACCGCGGAATGGGCTCGCTCGGTGCGATGGCCTCGCGCGGCAAGAAGTCGTTCTCGAAGGACCGCTACTTCCAGGCCGACGTGGAGACCGACGACAAGATTGTGCCCGAGGGCATCGAAGGCACGGTCGCCTATAAGGGCGCTCTCGGCACCGTCGTGCACCAGCTTACGGGTGGCCTCGCGCAGTCGATGTTCTACGTGGGCGCGCACACGATTCCCGAGCTCAAGGAGCGCGGCAAGTTTGTGCGCATCACGGCGGCGGGACTCAAGGAGTCGCACCCGCACGATATGGCGCAGATTGTGGAGGCGCCGAACTACCGCGCACGCTAGGGCTTCGGTGGTGCGGGGGCGAAGGCTTGTGGTGCCTTCGCCCCTTCTGATTTTTCTCCCGCTGCGACCCTAAAGTGGTGAAGCTGTTTCTCTGAAGTGGTGAAAAATCGCCGCCACACGGAGAAATTCCAGGGTCTAACGCCGTTTTTCACCACTTCCAGGATCGGCTGGGGTGACAGGTGGATACCGGGGGGTGGCAGGTGGAAGCCGGGGGGGTGACAGGTGGAAGCCGGGGGTGGCAGTCGAAGCCGGGCTGGGGTGAGGCAGTGCCGCCCCGATGGTATGGGCTCGCCCAAGGGCTACTCGGAACGGAGCGCTTCGACCGGGTCCTGCCTCGCCGCCCTACCCGAGGGGATCACGCCCGCGAGCACGGTGAGCAGCACCGAGATCGCCACGAGAATGACGCCCGCAACGGGCGGCAGGCTCGCAATGTTCTCCACGTCGAATTTTTGCTCGACGATGATGTTCGCCGGAATACACAGCAGAAGCGTGACGCCAACGCCGATAAGACCCGCGAGAAGCCCCTCGATCACGGTTTCCGCATTGAATACGTGGCGAACGTCGGCCTTTGACGCCCCCACCGCACGCAGGATGCCAATTTCCTTGCGCCGCTCGAGCACGGAAATATAGGTGATGATGGCGATCATGATCGAGGAGACCACGAGCGAGATCGACACGAACGCGATGAGCATCCACGTGATGACGTTGATGATGCTCGTGACCGAGCTCATGAGCATGCCCACCATGTCGGTGTAGACGATCTCCTTGTTCTTCTCGCCCCGCGCTTTGGCCTGTGCATTGTAGGAGTCGAGAATGGCCTTGACCTTGTCCTTGTCCTTGAAACTCGCAGGGTAAATATCGACTTGATCGGGACTCGTGCGGTCAGCCCAGCCGAGCTTTTCGAGATTGTCCTCGTAACTTGCCGCGCGCGTCGACACCATGGTCGACATGAACGCCGCGAGCTCTTCTTCGTCCATGTTCATCTCGAACGCGTCGGCGAATTTCTCCGGGTCGACGCTCATGGCCTTCGCGAAGTTCTCGCCCATCTGGGACATCGCGCCATTGATCTGGCTCTCGATTTCACTTTGCAGCGCGGTCATGTACTGCTGCATCATCGCGCCGATGGCGTTCGTCAAATACCCGCCAATGGCCTGTTGAATTTGGCTTGCGAGGGCGCCGCCGAGCTGCGTGGAAAGCTGTTCGGCGATGGCGTTCGAAAGATCGCTGCTCACCGCCGAGGAAATCTCCTGGAGCGCCGGGTCCTCACCGAGAGCATCGGAAAGCTGCTGCTCGAGAAGCTCCCGATTGACGACCCGATCGGAGTTCGAAATCTCCTCGATCTTCGCGCGGACCTCGTCGGTTTGGAGATACTCGAGCACTACTTCGGCCGTGTCCCTGTCGGGAATCTGGTCACCGTCGGAATCGGCATGGGCCGCGTAATATGTCTGGAAACCCTGGATGAGCGCACCCGCTTCGCCGCTGAGGTACTCGCCGGCACCCGGCTGAATCACCTCGCCTTCAAGTGCTTTCGCAAGGACGCCCGGGAGGTCGATATCGGCGAGCTGAGGGTAGCGGGCCGTGAGATCGGCAAGGTCGAGATCCCCCACGTCCACGTTCGGGCTTCCGACGGCTGCCGCGCTCGGATCGAGACTCGAGAGGTCAAGGTCGCTCATGTCGAAGGAGCCGGGGTCGAGGTTCGGCTGAGGCATTGAACTGAGGTCGAGCCCGCCGAGGTCCATCTGGAGCTTCGACTCGTCGATCTGGAATGCGCCGCGGATCTTCTCTTGGTCGACCGTAAACAGGGAGCTCATATCGAAGTCGTCGCCCTGATCGTCGTTTTTGAGTTCGTCGAATGTCTTTCCGGTGAAAACGTCGACATCGGGATGCGCCCGCTGCTCGTGGACGATCTCGGACTGGGCAGCTTCGGTGATGACCTCGTCCGTGAGGGCGGGGAGATAGGAGATACCCTGCTGGAGCGCGCCCATGTCCTCACCCTCGTTCGGGCGCACGATCCCCACGACCCTGAGGCGCTCGCCCTTGTCGATTTTTTCGCGCATAAAGTCGGCGTCGTTGCTGCGGTCGATCCACGTGCCCGTGTCGTCGTTGTGGGTGTAGGTCTCGAAGGCATTCACGCGAGAAAATTCGGTGCCAATGATCTGATCGAAGGCGTATTCGCCTGGCTTTGTGGAGGCTTTCTCACCCGAGGAACCGTCGGAATCTCCCGTGGCCCGGCCCGCCTGCATGTTCTCCATCATCTCGTCGAGTTTCGCGTGATCTTTGAGCCCGAACGTGTATTCGTAAAGATCGGGCATCTCACCGTTTTCGTCGAGAACGAGCACGAGTTCGCGAGAATTCTTGGGCCAGTGCCCGCTGAGAACCCGGTATTTCGACGTGTAAAGATCGGTGTTCGCGGGTAGCTGCCTAAAGGCGTTCATGGAGAACATGGAGCTCGCGGGGCTCATGGAAAAGCCGCCCGCATACTGGGAGAACGCCTGCTCGGGGTGCACCTGCACCGGTTTGTCGGTGCCGAGCGCATAGATCTGAGGTTCGGCCGCATACGAGTATTCGATCGCCTTGACGTAGGAGTTGATCCCTCCGCCGTTAGCGTCGAAATACTTCTTGAGGGAGGCGAGATCGTTAGTGCTCGTCGAATTCATCGAGCGCGTGTACATCTCCACGGCGCGCACCGTGTTCGCTTTTTCTTCGCCCTTGGGCTCGGCATTCGCGAGTCCCGATTCCATCGAGACCCCCGTTTTTTGGATGCTGAGCGGGTAGTTCGCGAGCGCGTTTTCCTCGGTTTTATCGATGTAGCTGTTGACGCCGTTGGCGAGCGCGAGAATCGCGGCAATGCCGATAATGCCGATCGAGCCCGCGAACGAGGTCATGAGCGTACGGCCTTTTTTCGTCATGAGGTTGTTGAAGCTCAGCATGAGCGCCGTGAGAGGCCCCATTCGCGTGTTGCGCGTGGGCTTCGCCGCGCGCGTTTCCTCAAGGGCCGGATCGAATGGAGCGGAATCGCCCACGACCTGACCGTCGGCGAATTCCACGACGCGCGTGGCGTACTCGTGGGCGAGTTCGGGGTTGTGGGTCACCATGATGACGAGGCGGTCGCTCGCGACCTCCCGAAGAAGATCCATGACCTGAACGGAGGTTTCGGAGTCGAGTGCGCCCGTGGGTTCGTCGGCGAGGAGGATCTCGGGGTCGTTGATGAGGGCGCGCGCGATCGCGACGCGCTGCATCTGCCCGCCCGAAAGTTGGCTTGGTTTTTTGTGAACGTGATCGCGAAGGCCCACTTTGGTGAGGGCGTCGAGCGCGCGCTCGCGGCGCGCAGAGCGGCCGACGCCTGAGAGCGTGAGAGCGAGCTCAACGTTCGCGAGGACGCTCTGGTGGGGGATGAGGTTGTAGCTCTGGAACACGAAACCGATGCGGTTATTGCGGTAGCGATCCCAGTCGCGGTCTTTGAAGTTTTTCGTGGAAATCCCGTCGATCACGAGGTCACCGGAATCGAAGTGATCGAGGCCTCCAACGACGTTGAGCATCGTGGTCTTTCCGGAGCCGGACTGCCCGAGGATCGCCACGAATTCATTGTCGCGGAAGGCAACGTTCACGCCCGCGAGGGCGACCTGCGTGAAGGATCCGGTGGTGTAAGACTTCGTGATGTTGTGGAGTTCGAGCACGGCTCTCCAATGGCGAACGGCGGGGACTTCCTCGCGGGGGTATCTCCATCGTAGGTGCGTGGAGTTTAAATGTCTCACCCCCGCGTAGGCTTGTGACATGAGTTGGATTGACGGCCCGATGCTGGGCTTTGATACGGAAACGACGGGCACGGATACGGCGAATGATCGCATCGTGACCGCGGCGCTCGTGTTCTCCACGGGGCCGGGCCGCGAGGGGGAAACGATCGCCACGTGGCTCATCAACCCGGGCATGGAGATCCCCGAGCAGGCCTCGCGCGTGCACGGCATCTCGAGTGAGCACGCGCGCGCCTACGGCATGGAGCCTACGCCCGCGCTCGAAGAAATCGCACTCCGCATCGTCGAATGCCTCGAACAGGGCGCACCGATCGTCGCGTTCAACGGCGGATTCGATCTTTCGATCATCGAAGCGGAACTTCGCCGCAATAACCTTCCCACGCTCGAGGATCGTCTTGGCCGTGCGATCGCGCCGGTGGTGGATCCGCTCGTTCTCGATCGCGGGCTTGATCGCTACCGCAAGGGCAAGCGCAACCTCTCGACCCTCATGGAGGTGTACGGCGTGGAGGAGCCGGAAGGCAATATGCATACGGCCGATGTCGATGTGTCCATGACCCTCGATGTGCTGCGGGCGATGGCGAAGAAGCACACGGTGATCGCCGAGAGCGACCTCGCCGAACTCCACAAGAAGCAAATCGAATTGCATCGCGCGTGGGCGGAAAACTTCATCGAGTACCTGAAGCGCCAGGGCAAAACACCCGACGTCAATCCCGTGTGGCCTCTGTAGACTGGAAACCGTGCAAAACGAAATCGAAATTGGACGCAATAAGCGGGGCCGCCGCACCTACGGCCTCGATGATGTAGCCGTGGTGCCCTCCCGCCGCACGCGGGATCCCGAGGACGTCTCGACCTCGTGGCAAGTGGATGCCTACCACTTCGACATCCCGATTTTCGCGGCCCCCATGGATTCCGTGATGAGCCCCGAAACGGCGATCCAGCTCGGCCAGTTCGGCGGGCTTGGCGTGCTCGATCTCGAGGGCCTGTGGACCCGCTACGAGAATCCCGAGCCGCTTCTCGAGGAGATCGCGCACCTTGATCCTGGCGACGTGCACGGCCGCATCCGTGAAATCTATGCGGAGCCCATCAAGCCGGGCCTTATCCGCGAGCGCATCACGCAGCTTCGCGAAGCCGGCGTTGTGGCGGCGGGATCCCTCTCTCCGCAGCGCACTCAGGAGCACTGGAAGAGTGTCGTGGATGCGGGCGTGGACATCTTCTTCATTCGCGGCACGACCGTGAGCGCCGAGCACGTCTCGGGTAATCGCGAGCCGCTCAACCTCAAGCGCTTCATCTACGAGCTCGATGTTCCCGTGATCGTGGGCGGCTGCGCCACCTACACGGCGGCACTGCACCTCATGCGCACGGGCGCGGCGGGGGTTCTCGTGGGCTTCGGCGGCGGCGCGAGCCAAACGACGTGGGAGACCCTCGGCATTTCGGTACCGCTCGCCTCTGCTGTCGCGGATGTCGCCGCAGCGCGCAGGGATTACATGGACGAGTCGGGCGGCCGGTACGTGCACGTGATTGCCGACGGCGGCCTGGGTCGCAGTGGCGACATCGTGAAAGCCATCGCGTGCGGGGCCGACGGCCTCATGGTCGGTGCTGCGCTTGCACGCGCCACCGAAGCTCCCGGTCGCGGCTTCCACTGGGGGAGCGAAGCGCACCACCCCACGATGCCGCGCGGTCACCGCGTCGAGGTTGGCCAGGTGGCGCCGCTCGAGCAGATTCTCTTTGGCCCGGGTCTCTCGGCCGATGGCACCACGAATCTTGTGGGCGCGCTGCGCCACGCGATGGCGACCACGGGCTACACGGACCTCAAGGAATTCCAGAAGGTCGAGGTCGTGACGACCCGCTAATCCTCGAAAGAAAAATGGGGCTCGCCGTTGGTGGCGAGCCCCATTTTTGTACGGCAATGTGAGCCGTGTGGAGGCTGTTAGCCGCGCGCGACTTCGAGAGTCTGCTGCGCGATCGCGAGCTCCTCGTTCGTGGGGTACACGAGCACGGTGACCTTCGATTCGGGCGCCGAGATGATCCACGGCTCCTTCTTGCGCTGCGCGTTCGCTTCTTCGTCAAGAATGATGCCGAACTCCTCGAGGCCTTCGAGGGCGCTCGAGCGGGCGAGCGAGGCATTCTCGCCGATGCCCGCGGTGAACGTGATGACGTCGAGGCCGCCGAGGATGAAAGCGTAGGCACCCACGTACTTCTTGACGCGGTGGGCCCACATGCCGAGCGTGAGCTTCGCGTTCTCGTCGCCGGATTCCACGGCGGCGGTGATGTCGCGGAAGTCGCTCATTCCGAGCTGGCCCATGAGGCCCGACTTCTTGTTGAGCAGCGTGTCGACCTCGGCGGGATCCATGCCGGCCTGGCGGCTGAGGAGCGCGTACACCGACGGGTCGATGTCGCCCGAGCGGGTGCCCATGACGAGCCCCTCGAGCGGAGTGAGACCCATCGAGGTGTCAACGGGCTTGCCGTTCTTGACGGCGGAGGCAGAAGCGCCGTTGCCGAGGTGAAGGACGATCTGGCGGAGATCCTCGCCTTCGCGGCCGAGGAAGCCCGGCACTCGCGAGGAAATGAACTCGTGGGAGGTGCCGTGAGCGCCGTAGCGGCGGATTTTGTACTGCTCGGCGACCTCCTTGTTGATCGCATACGTGTATGCCTCAGGCGGAAGCTGCGTGAAGAACGACGTATCGAACACGACGACGTGGGGGAGGTTCGGCAGGAGCGCACGGGCACCGTTGATGCCGTCCACCGCCGCGTAGTTGTGCAGGGGAGCGAGGGCACCGAGCTCGTGGATCTGGTCGCGAACCTCGTCGGTCACGAGGGTAGCTTCGGGGAACACGGCGCCGCCCTGGACCACGCGGTGGCCAACGGCGCTCACGGTTTCCTCGGTGAGTTCAACGCCCACCTTCGCGAAGAGTTCCTCCACGACCTGCATGCCTTTGACGTGGTCGGGAATCGCCCCCTCCCACGTTTCTTCCTTGTCGCCGGCTTCGATCGAGGCGTTGCCAGTGGGCAGCGTGATGCGCTCAACGATGCCGGAGGCGGTCACGTGGTTTTCAACGGGGTCGATGAGCTGGAACTTGATCGAGCTCGAACCCGAGTTGATCACGAGAACATTGCTGTTGGTCACGGTTTCTCCGTTCGTAGTCAAGAGGGGGCGTCTCGCCCGTCAGTTCTGGTTTTGCGCCTGGATCGCGGTGATCACGACGGTGTTGATGATGTCCTCGACGAGGGCGCCGCGCGAAAGGTCATTCACGGGCTTGTTGAGTCCCTGAAGAACCGGGCCGATCGCAATCGCGCCCGCGGAGCGCTGCACGGCCTTGTAGGTGTTGTTACCCGTGTTGAGGTCGGGGAACACAAACACGGTCGCGCGTCCTGCGACTGCCGAATCGGGAAGCTTGGTCTTGGCGACCGAGGCGTCCACAGCGGCGTCGTACTGGATGGGGCCTTCCACGTTGAGGTCGGGGTGGTTTTCCTTGACGAGCGCGGTCGCTTCGCGGACCTTGTCAACGTCGGCACCCGAGCCACTCGTGCCCGTGGAATACGAGAGCATGGCGATGCGCGGGTCCACGCCGAACTGTGCGGCCGTCGCGGCAGACTGGGCGGCGATGTCAGCGAGCTGCTCGGCGGTCGGATCAGGGTTCACGGCGCAGTCGCCGTATACGAGAACGCGATCCTCGAGCGCCATGAGGAACACGGAGGAGACGACCTTCGCGTCGGGCTTCGTTTTGATGATCTGGAGTGCCGGGCGGATCGTGTGGGCAGTCGAGTTGACCGCGCCGGAGACCATGCCGTCGGCGTAGCCCATGTGGACCATCATCGTGCCGAAGTAGGAGACGTCCTGGACGGTGTCGCGTGCCTGGTCGAGTGTCACGCCCTTCTTTGCGCGCAGGCGCGCGAACTCTTCGGCGAACTTCTCGACGAGTTCTTCGTCGTGTGGCGAGACGATGCGGGCCTCGGTGATGTCGTGGCCGAGCTGCGTGGCCTTCTGGCGAATCACGTTTTCGTCGCCGAGAAGCACGAGGTTGGCGACACCGCGGTTGAGGATGACCTCGGCCGCGGCGATGATGCGGGGCTCATCGCCCTCGGGAAGCACGATGGTTTTCTTCTCGCCCTGGGCGCGCGCGATGAGTTCGAACTGGAACATCATCGGGGTCACGACGTCGCTCTTGGCGAGGTCGAGGGCGGAGATGAGCTCGTTCATCGAGAAGTTTTCGGCGACGAGTCGGCGGGCAGCGTCGACCTTTTGCGGGGTCGAGGTGAGCTTGCCGTCGATGTTGCTCGCGGCAACGGCGGCCTCGAACGTGTTTTCTTCGGTCACGATGATGGGCAGATCTCCCGTGCCGAGGGCCTTGATTTCCTCGGGGAGGTCGTAGCCGCCAGTGAGCACGAGCGAGCTGAGCGAAGGGAACGTCCCCGACTGCTGCGACATGAGGATGCCCTGGATGAGATCGTAGCGATCGCCGGGGGCAATCACGGTGCTCGACTCGTGGAGGTTTTTGAGCACATTCGGAAGACCCATCGCGGCTACGACGATGTCGAGTGCCACGCGCTCGAGAAGCTCCGGCTCCCCCTGAACGACCGTGCCGTTGACGGCGTCCTTGATCGCGTTCACGCTCGGCGAGTACACGATGTCCGATTCGGGAAGAGCCGCGGTAATGACGCCCTCGGGGAGGGCCTTGGCGATCTCCTCGCGGGTCTGGGGGAGGTTCTCCGGCTCGGCGCGGTTGATGACGACGGCGACGGGGGTCGCGTGGTTCTGTGCGAACTCGTGGAAAGCGATCTGGGCCACGGTTGCGGCCTGCTGCGGGTCGCGGCGGCGCGAACTGACCACGAGGACAACGGGGGCGCCGATATTCGCGGCCACGGTGGCGTTGAAGGCCACTTCGGTGGGGTTCGCGAGGCCGTTGTAATCCGAGCCGAGCACGAGCACCGCTTGATACTTCTCGCGCAGCTCCTGATAGCGACGCATGATCTCTTCTTGCGCCTTCTCAGGATTGGAGTTCACGAGGTCGTAGGTGACGCCAAGCGCTTCCTCGTAAGTCTGACTAACGCCTGGGTGCGAGGTGAGCAGCTCAACGGCGGAGTCACGGTCGTGGCGCGAATCGATGATCGGCCTGAACACGGCGACGGTTTCCGACGTGGCGACGAGGGCTTCAAGGAGGCCGAGGGCAACGGTGGACTTGCCGGAGCGTCCTTCTGACGAGGTTACATACACACTGTGAGACACGTCTTCTAGGATAGGTCTACCGGTTGGACGCTGCCCGGGAACTGAGGGCCCATTCGCTCAATCTCACGCCTACACTTAAAGAATGCTCCGCGTCGCTCTTCGCCCCAAATTCCTGGGCCTGTTCGCCCTCATGGCGGCAGCGACCCTCGTGTGCGGGCTCCTCGCGAACTGGCAGTTCGAACGGGCCACGCGCGCACTCGATGCCCATGACGAAACGGCAACCGCGGCGCCCGCCCCGCTCGAGACGCTCATGGAGCGGCACAAACCCGTCACGAATGAGACCCAAGGTCGCCTCGCGTCGTTCACCGGGGAGTTCGTGCCTGGCGAGCAGGTTTTCGTTCCCGAACGGGAAATCGATGGGCGCAAGGTCGCCGTCGTCGTGACCAACGCGCGCATCACCGATGGCCCCCTGAACGGCACGTCCATTCCGGTGGCGCGCGGTTACACCGCCGCACCCTCGAGCGAGTGGGACAGCCTTCCTGAACCCCCCGCCGGTCCACGCACAATTGTCGTGAGGCTCGAGGCCTCCGAGGAGGCAAGCGGCACCGTGTCTCACGAAGGCGATGGGGGCGCGGCAACCGTCGGAACCCTTTCCTCCACCCTGCTCGTGAACGTGTGGGAGGGGCCCATGCTGGCCGGGTACGGGGCGATCACGAGTGAGGCGCGCGAGTACATGGCCGGGTCGGGGGAGTCCGACGCCGCCCAGGCGGACGCGTGGCAGAATCTCGGGCCGCTTCCCGCCGCTCAATCAGAATTTGCGAGTGGTCTCAACCTCCAAAATTTCGGCTACATGCTCCAATGGATCCTCTTTGGCGTGTTTTTCCTCTATATCTGGTGGCGAAGCGTGCGCGCGACGTACCTCGATGAGCAAGCTGAGCGTAGGCTCGAACTCGAAGCGCGGCTCGCCGGCGAAAGCCAGGAGTAGCCGCCACCTTCCCGTCCCTGTCAGTGCCGCAAGGAGGCCCCGTGGCTCGCAAGCCGCTCGATGAAACTCAGATCCGCACGTCATTCGCCCGCTTTCGGGTGGCCTCGATCGTGGAAGGCGTCGCGCTGCTGATTCTCGTCGCGATCATGATCATGCGCTACCTCGTGTACGGAGGCCAAAGCGACCTGTGGGCAACGATCTCGAAAACGTGGAGCCCCATCCACGGGCTCATCTACATGATCTACGTCGTGCTCGCGTTTGACCTGTGGAGCAAGATGCGCTGGGGCCTGGAGCGGATGCTCCTTCTGATGTTTTTCGGCGTAATCCCCGTGCTGAGCTTCTTCGGCGAGCGCTGGACTCACGCGAAGGTTGAGCGCGATCTCGCCGAGCGCCCCACGCTTGGCGATGCGGCGGGCCAGTAGTACGCACATTAGGATGGAGAGCGTGATGAACGACAACCAGCTCAGCACCCAGCAAGACCCGGTCCTCGTCGTCGATTTTGGTGCGCAGTACGCGCAGCTCATCGCGCGCCGCGTGCGCGAGGCGAACATTTACTCCGAGGTCGTCCCGAACTCGATGAGCGCGAGCGAGATCCTCGCGAAGAACCCGAAAGCGCTGATTCTCTCCGGCGGCCCCAGCTCCGTGTACGCCGATGGCGCCCCGAAGCTCGACCCCGCGCTCCTCGAGGCGGGCATCCCCGTTCTCGGCCTGTGCTACGGCTTCCAAGCTATTGCGCAGGCTCTCGGTGGAAAGGTTGCCCCCACGGGCACGCGCGAATACGGCGCGACCCTGCTCACTGAAATCCAGGGCGATTCCGTTCTGCTTGCGGGCCAGGATCTCCACCAGAACGTGTGGATGAGCCACGGCGACAGCGTGCACAAAGCACCCGACGGTTTCGACGTGATCGCTGTTTCCGCGGGCTCACCCGTTGCGGCTTTCGAAAACCGCGAACGGCGCATCTTCGGCGTCCAGTGGCACCCCGAAGTCAAGCACTCGGAGCGCGGCCAAGAAATCCTCGAGAACTTCCTCTACCGCGGCGCCGGCATCACGCCCGAATGGACGATGTCCAACGTCATCGACGAACAGGTCGAGCTGATCCGCAACCAGATCGGCGAAGACGGCACCGCCATTTGCGCCCTGAGCGGCGGCGTCGACTCCGCCGTTGCCGCGGCCCTCGTGCAGCGTGCGATCGGCGACCGCCTCACGTGCGTGTACGTCAACCACGGCCTCATGCGCCTTCGCGAATCCGAAGAGATCGAGCGTGCCTTCAGCGGCTCTACGGGTGGCGCAAAGCTTGTCGTGGTCGATGCCGAGGAACGCTTCCTCACCGCGCTCGCGGGCGTTACCGACCCAGAGCAAAAGCGCAAGATCATCGGCC
This sequence comes from Dermabacter vaginalis, assembly GCF_001678905.1. NCBI lineage: Bacteria > Bacillati > Actinomycetota > Actinomycetes > Micrococcales > Dermabacteraceae > Dermabacter > Dermabacter vaginalis. The sequence continues at coordinate 451,491 of NZ_CP012117.1, forward strand.
GCGAATTCATCCGCGTGTTCGAGCAGGCGCAGGAAGATATCCTGCGTGAACAGGGAGTTGTTGATGGCGGCGAGGCGCGCCGCAAGGCCTTCCTCGTGCAGGGCACGCTCTACCCCGACGTTGTCGAGTCGGGTGGCGGCGATGGCACCTCCAACATCAAGAGCCACCACAACGTGGGCGGTCTCCCCGACGATCTGACCTTCGAACTTGTGGAGCCGCTTCGCCAGCTTTTCAAGGACGAGGTGCGCGCCGTTGGCTCGCAGCTTGGCCTTCCCGACGAGATCGTGTGGCGCCAGCCGTTCCCCGGCCCGGGCCTTGGCATTCGCATCATCGGCGAGGTGACGAAGGATCGCCTCGACACGCTCCGTGCCGCCGATGCCATCGCGCGCGAAGAACTTACCCTCGCTGGCCTCGACCGCGACATTTGGCAGTGCCCCGTCGTGCTTCTTGCCGACGTGCGCTCCGTGGGCGTCCAGGGCGACCACCGCACCTACGGTCACCCGATTGTGCTGCGCCCCGTGACGTCTGACGACGCGATGACCGCCGACTGGGCGAAAGTTCCCTACGACGTGCTTTCAAAGATCTCGACGCGCATCACGAACGAAGTCGACGACATCAACCGCGTGACCCTCGACGTGACGAGCAAGCCGCCAGGCACGATCGAGTGGGAGTAAACCCAAGAAAAGAGCGGGCCCGCCCCAGATGAACTGGCCCCCGAAAGTTGGACTGGTTTAATTCTAGGCGGTTAGGGCTTCAAGGGTCTGATTTCGATATTGCATCGGGGTCAGGCCCTTGAGTCGTTGTTGGATGCGTTCGGTGTTGTACCACTGGATGTACTCGTCGATCGCCTGGTTGAACTTTGCGACGGTGTCGAAGACTTCTCCGTGGTACATCTCGGTTTTCAAGTGCCCGAAGAAATTCTCCATGACCGCGTTGTCGTAACAGTTGGCTTTACGCGACATCGACTGAACACCACCGTTGTCATGAATGAGGTTGCGCCAGGTCGAATGCTGGTACTGGAAACCTTGATCGGTGTGGATCATCCACCCAGGTTCAGGCGCACACGTGTTAATCGTCTTAGCTAACGAATCGGCGGTGAACGCTGTCGACGGCGATGTAGCCACGGTGTGGGCAACGATTGAACGGTCGAACAGATCCATCACCGGTGACAGGTAGACCTTGCGGCCTGCGACCCTGAACTCGGTGACGTCGCTGGCAAAGACGGTATTGGGCTTATCTGGGGTGAACTTGCGGTCAAGCGTGTTGTCGGCAATGTGGCTGCTCGTCCCGCTGTAGGACACATATGGCCTGCGCTGGCGGACTTTCGCTCGAAGCCCCATCTCGCACATGAGTTTGTAGACGAGCTTGTGGTTGACCACCCACCCCTGGTTGCGCAGGTCAAGTAGCACTCGCCGGTAGCCGTAGCGATACTTGTTACGCTCGAAGCTTTCCCGGATCGCGTCTTTGAGCGCAGCGTGCTTATCCGGCTCGCTGAGGCGTTTCTGGTGGTAGAAGAACGTCGATCTCGGCATATCTGCCGCATCCAAAAGGTATTGCAGAGGATGCTGTGACTTGAGGATGACAATCGCCTGGACTTTCAGGCGCGTCCCTGATTCCTCAAGTCCCGCAATTTTTTTAGATAGGCGTTTTCCGCTTCCAACCGTGCGATCTGGCGACGCAGCTTCTCTTCCTCCGAGAGCGGCTTCGGCGCGACCGAGCCTTTGGGCCTGCCCTTCGGCTTCGGCATTAGTGCCTCATCGCCACCTTTGCGCCATTTCCACGACCACGCTCTGACTAACTGCTCTGATGACAGTCCAAATTCGCGCGCAAGATCCATCGCTGTCTCACCAGCAAGGTGGCGCTCGGCAACTTCCTTCTTGATGTCGAACGAATACTGCTGCTTAGTCGGTTTCTCCACAAGACATAGCCTGCCATGCAGCTTAAACCGACGATAGAACTTACGGACGGCGTATTTGGAGACACCAAGAGCATTCGCAGCGGCTTGAGAGCCCATGCCTTGCTCAAACAGTTCAACCAGCTGCTCGCGCTGATGCTCACTCAGCGAACTTCGTGCTCTCAAAGAAAACTACTCCCCACTAGTCGGTAACTGATTTCTCAGTCCAACTAATGGGGAGCAGTTCAAGATGGGGAGGGCCCGCTCTTCTATGCGGCCGAGCTGAGTGCGCTACCGGCCTAGAGAGTAATCTCCTTGTGCCACGTTTCTTTGCGGAAGTCCGGGCGCCAATGCATCTTCTCGTAAGCGAGGTTGGCACCCGTGGGGGAATCGGCATCAACGAACAACTCGCCCCTCGCGAAGCCGTGCTCGGTCGCAAGCGCATAGAACGCGTCGAGAAGGGCATGCGCCGCCCCCTTACCGCGCCCCTCACGCGTCACGCCGAGGTACTCGACATGGGCCGTGTTCGACTCGGGCAGCCATGAGGTCATGAGCGTTCCGATCACCACGGGCTCGGAGCCGTCCTCGGGAACGAGCTCCGCGAGGAGGTCACGATCCCATTCGTGGTGTGCATAGAGGTTCGTGCGCTCGCACCATTCGTCAAAGTTTTCCTCAAAGTGGTTGAAGTGATCCTCGAAAGCGTGCTCAAGAGCCGTGTGCGCGGCTCGGCGATCTTCCTCCTGGGCGAGGGTGCGCACGCGCACATTCTCAGCCACGCGGGGTGCCCGGGCGGCGTCGGACTCCCGATCGTGAATTTCCCGCATGCGTGCCGGAATATCCTGGTCCATGACCACCCACGTGCGCGCCTTCGCAAAACCGGCGTCGGTGAGAGCCTCCGCGCGAATGGTATCGGAGGGGCCAACTTCCGTGACAATCACAAAGCCCTCTTCGCCGCGCTTTTCACCGAGCGCTCGGGCTTGCTTCTCCACCCATTCGAGGCAGCGCGCCGCGTGCGCAATGTAAAACTCATCGCCGCGGCGCACAGCCCACTTCGCATCGATGCGGCCGCGAGCGTGATCGTGCACCATTGCGAATGCCACCACCGGGGCCGGATCTTCCTCGGTGCTGCGGTGTTCGCGGATCACCATTGCCGGATGGCCCGCCTCAATAGTGTTGATGAGGTCGGTGCCATCGAATGCCTCTGAGGGATCCGAGGCGCGCAAAAGATCCCGGGCAATAACGGCGATAGCGGGGTAATCAGCAGGGGTGGGTTTATCGACGATAGCCATGGCCGCAGCCTAGAGCAAAGACCTGCACCAAAACTGTGTTGAAAAGTCCTTTACTGCAGGTCAGGGGACTTCTGGGGCGGTTTCGTGCCGAGCTTGTCCTGGAGCTTCAAATGGAGTTCAGCGCGCATGCCGCGAAGCGCGATAATCGCGGCGGCGAAAGCCGCGAGACCCGCGAGATACATCGCCGCATTCTGCCCATCCACGAACGAAGCCTTCGCAAGGGTCCATGCGAGATCCGGGTTCGTGGAATTTCCCGGCTCGGCAAGCACCGCAGCCGAACCAATCGTTTGCTTCGCTTCCGCGAGCACCTGATCCGAAACCCCTAGCCCCGACTCTCGTGCGGACAGCGAAAGCCGATACGCGAGCATGCCCACGCCACCGAGAACCGCGGTGCCGAGAGCGCCGCCAAGCTCGTATGCCGTCTCGGAGATCGCCGATACGGAACCGGCTTCCTTATCGGGAGCCGACGACAAAATCGTGTCGTTCGTGAGCGGTTCCGCGAACCCGATGCCGAGACCGATGAGGAAGGTGCACAGGAAGTAGAAGAACGGGTCGAAATGCACCGTCACGAGTAGCGGCACCGTGAGGCAGCCAAGCCCACACGTGAGAAGCCCAAGCGCAACGAGCTGATTCGACCGGAACCTTCTGGCGAAAATCGGGGAAATAAGAGCACCGAGGATCGTTGCGACCACCATCGGCAATGCCCACAGGCCAGCCTCGATCGGCGAGAGCCCCGAGACCACCATGAGGTACTGCGGGAAGAAGAACAACGTGCCAATCGTGATGAAGTACGCGATGCCGTTAATGAGCGTTGCCGAACGGAACGTTGGCTCCGAGACCACATCCACATCAAGAATCGGGTTCTCGACCCGGTACTGGCGGCGCCAGAAAAGTGCGAGGCCGAAGGCCCCCACGACCAGCAGTCCCACCTGCCAAAGAGCAAAGTCCTCGATGAGAAGTTTGAAGCTCAGCACGAGCGCAAAAATTGAGGCGATCAGCACAACGGGGGAGAGGAGATCGATCCTTTCGGACTCCTCGCGATCCGATTCCGGAACGAAGAGCTTCGCGAGCACGACGAACGCGATGACGATCGGCACGTTAATGAAAAACACGTACCGCCAGTTCGCTACCTCGATCAAGATGCCGCCGAGCAGCGGCCCGATTGCGCTACCGCTCGAGAACGCCGCCGACCACAGCGCGAGCGCGAGGCGCCTCTCCGATCGCTTCTGGAAAATATGGCGAATTATGCCGAGGGTCGACGGCATGAGGGTCGCCCCGCCGAAGCCCTGAAGGGCGCGGCCAATGATGAGCATGACGGCCGACGTGCTGAATCCCGACATCACCGAGGCCGCGCCAAAAATCACGGAACCCCAGATCAATAAACGAAGACGCCCGAAGCTGTCACCAAACTTGCCCATGAGGATGAGCAGGCACGCGAGCACAAACGAGTATGAATCGACGATCCATAGAAGTTCGTTGGCCGACGGATGGAGATCCTGCGAGATGCCCGGGAGCGAGATGCTCAAAACCGTGACATCGATACTGATGAGGAAAACTGGCAACAGAACGACAGCTAGGGCAGCCCAGCGCGCTCTCCACGACATCTCTATACACCGTCTTAAATCTTTAGTTTATGGATCCAGTATATCTGAACGAGTGACCGCGCGGCCCGTCGGTGTGGGGAACATCGTTGTGGGTGTGTCGCGAACCACTGAAGAGTTCAGTGTCACACGGCGGTTGGGGCGCTCTCAGATCGGTGCGGTGGACGATGCGGGGTGACTGTGGGCTTTAGGGGGCGGTGGGTGCAGATTGGCGAAAGTGAGGCGTCCCCAAGGGACGGGTTGTCAACTTCGTCCAACTCGCGGGACCAGCGTCCTGGTGCTCCGGTGTCATCTGTGTGAGGATTTCATTAGACCTTGAGGCCTAGAACCCGGGCGGGTTAGCCATCTAGGTGAAAGGTTGAACAATGAAACAAATCCGTATCGTCAGAAAGGGCCCCGGCTCTGCCGAGGGATTGAAGTGAAAAACGGAAACGTAGTTGTCAGCGACGCGCTCGCTGAAAGTTATAAACGTTGGTTCCCAACCGAGCGCCAGGTTGTGGCTCTCAGCGAAAGCGATCTCACCGATGCTGCTGTGGTCGTTCTTTCCGAAGAGGACGTCCAAGACGGCAAGGGTAAAGAGGTCGAGGAGCTTGGCTGGGGTCTCCCGGTTATTGCGTGCGTGTCGGCCGAGCGTAAAGACCTCATTGGCAAAGGTGAAATCGATGACGTGATCACCAAAGACCGTATTCAGAGCGAATATTACGCACGTAAAGTCGAAAAGTTCGCGCGCCGCTACGACCGCGAGATCCTGCCCCCCTTCTTTGAGGCCCTGGTGGACTACCGCGATCTCGGCAACTCGAACTTCCCGAGCCCTGGCCACCATGGCGGCCAGTACTTCCGCCGGCACCCAACAGGTCGCCGGTTTTTTGAATTCTATGGCGAGAATCTCTTCCGCACCGACCTTTCCAGCTCGGACGTTGCGCTTGGCGACCTCCTGATCCACGAAGGCGCCCCTGAGGAAGCGCTTGACCGTGCAGCCGAGGTTTTCCACGCTGACGACACTTGGTTCGTTCTCAACGGCACTTCCTCCTCGAACAAGGTTGTCTTGAACGCCCTCCTCGCGCCTGGAGACGTCGTACTGTTCGACCGCAACAACCACAAGTCGATCCACCATGGCAGCCTCGTTATGGCGGATGCCAAGCCTGTCTACCTTGAGACTGAACGCAATGCGTTCGGTTTGATCGGCGGTATCGACGCGCATTGCTTCGACGAAGACTACATTCGTGAGCGTGTAGCGAAGGTTGACCCGGAGCGCGCCAAGGCTGAACGCCCCGTTCGCCTCGCGGTGTTCCAGCTTGGTACGTACGACGGCACGATCTACAACGCTCGCCGCGTCATCGATCAAATCGGGCACCTTTGTGACTACGTGCTGTTCGACTCCGCGTGGGTTGGCTACGAACAGTGGATCCCGATCATGAAGCAGTCGTCGCCGATGCTTCTTGAACTCAACGAAAATGATCCTGGCATCATCGTTACCCAGTCGGTCCACAAGGGTATGGCGGGCTTCTCTCAGGCTTCGCAGATCCACAAAAAGGACAACCACATCAAAGACCAGGCTCGTTACTGCGATTCCGATCGCTTTAACAACGCTTACATGATGCATGCTTCGACCAGCCCGTTCTATCCAATGTACGCTTCGCTGGACGTTAACGCACGCATTCACGCTGGTGGCTCGGGTGAGAAGCTCTGGGAAGAGGCACTTCGTGTTTCGATCGAAGCGCGCAAGATGATTCTGAAGGAGTGCAAGTACATTCGTCCGTTCCTGCCGCCGACCGTCAACGGTGTGAAGTGGGAAGACACCCCGACCGAAGAGATCATGGCAAGCCGTGAATACTTCGAGTTCAAGCCGGGAGAAACTTGGCACGGATTCCCGTCGTATGAGGAAGGTCAGTACTTCATTGACCCGATGAAGTTCCTTTTGACCACTCCGGGTGTTCGTAACACTGAGGACGGTTACGAGTACGAAGACTTCGGTGTCCCTGTCAATATCCTCGCGAACTACCTGCGTACGCTTGGAATCATCCCCGAAAAGTGTGACCTTAACACTATTCTCTTCCTTATCACTCCAGCGGAAACCCTTCCGAAGATGCAGGAATTGGTAGCTGCGCTTGTTCAGTTTGAACAAATGCTGGAAGAGGATGTACCGTTGGCCGAGGTGCTTCCGCGAGTTTACGCTGAAAATGAAAAGCGTTACCGCGGGTACACTATTCGCCAGCTCTGCCAGGAGATGCACGACTTCTATAAAGAGCGCGAAGTTGCGAAGCTTCAGCGGGCAATGTTCCGAGAAGAGACGCTGCCAAAGAGTGAAATCAGTGCGCGCGATGCGAACACTGCGCTCATTGCCGGAAACGTCGAGCTCATCCCGCTCAGCGAGGCTGAGGGCCGAATTGCAACTGAGGGCGCGCTACCTTACCCTCCGGGCATTATCTGTGTTGTGCCCGGTGAGGTGTGGGGTGGTGCCCAACTCAAGTACTTCCTCACACTTGAAGAGGGCATCAATGTGCTTCCCGGCTTCGCGCCGGAGCTCCAGGGTGTGCACATGGTGAACGAAGACGACGGCTCGACGCGAGCTTACGCCTACGTAGTCAAAAACTAAATAATTTTTCAAAGGGGTGGGGCCGCGGAGGCCCCCGGCCCCACCCCTGACTATGGAGATTTGAAACATGAACGATAAACCAGTTCAAAAGAAAATGGGAGTTGTGCAGTTGACCATCCTCACGATGGTTAACATGATGGGCTCCGGCATTATTATGCTTCCTACGAAGCTTGCTCAAATCGGCACAATCTCGATCCTTTCTTGGATTGTTACCGCCGGCGGTGCGACAATTCTTGCGTACTGTTTTGCCAAGCTTGGTCGTTACAGCCGAAACGCTGGTGGGATGGGCGGCTATGCCGAATACGCTTTCGGTAAGTCCGGCTCGTTCATGGCCAACTACACCTACATTCTCTCGCTCGGCATTGCCAACATTGCTATCGCTATCTCGGCTGTTGGCTACGGCCTTACGCTCTTCGATATTGATACGTCAGGCATGAGCAACGGTCCTCTGATTGTGGGTGGCCTCGCCATCGCCACGATGTGGCTCGCGACCGTTCTTAACTTCGGCGGTGCCAGCATTACCGGCAAGATCGGTTCAATTACCGTGTGGGGCGTTATTGCCCCGGTTCTCGGCATCTGCATCATTGGTTGGTTCTGGTTCTCGCCGTCGACTTGGACCGCTGCTTGGAACCCGCATGACCTTGGCTTCTTCAAGGCTGTTTCGTCGTCGATCGCCATGACACTGTGGGCCTTCCTGGGGCTCGAGTCCGCATCGGCTAACTCTGACGCTGTCGAGAACCCCGAAAAGAACGTTCCGATTGCTGTTATGGGCGGTACCCTCGGTGCCGCAGTCATGTACATCCTTTCGACTAACGTTGTCGCGGGTATCGTGAACCACGAGGAACTCGCTGCATCGAACGGCCCGTTCGGTCTGGCCTTCGCTCACATGTTCAACCCGACCGTTGGTCGCATCATCACTGCCCTCATGGTCATCGCTTGCTTTGGCTCGCTGCTCGGGTGGCAGTTCACCATCGCCGAGGTGGCGCGTTCGATGGCGAAGGTTGGGCAACTCCCCAAGATCTTCAACCATGTCACCAAGGCTGGTGCGCCGATTATCGGCATGTGCATCATTACGGGTCTTCAGACCCTCCTCTCGTTCTTTACGATGAGCCCGAGCCTTGCTGAACAGTTCGAGGTTCTGGTCAACCTTGCGGTTATCACGAACTTGATTCCCTACCTCCTTTCGATGGGTGCAGTCAAGATTCTGCAGAAGCGTTCGGGAGTTCCGTCCAGCAAGGCACGTGTTGTCAACGTTCTTGCGTTTATCGCAGCTCTGTACTCGCTTTACTCGCTGTTCACCGCTGGGGAGCAGGCCATGATGGGTGGCGCGCTCGTCACGTTCTTCGGCTGGACCCTGTTCGGTGTCCTCGCTCCGCGGCTGCTTGACGGTCGACAGAGCGACAATGACAAGGTTCACGAAGAGATTGAGAAGGCTAAGCAATCCCCGTCTGGGCTCAATCCAGCATCGGCTTGAGTTGGCCTCTCGGAACGGTTTCAGCTCTGGCTCTGGTTTGTAGTTTGAGCTGTAATCCCCGTTAGCGACTACCGTCCCACCTGCTAATTGCTCCTGCAGGTGGGACGGTTTTATGTGCCTTGGGTCCATTTGCCTATTGGAAATCAATGCACTACCGCACTTGTCTTAGCACCTTGTGTTTTTGTGCTGTTCCCAGACGTCTATTCAAGCCTCACAGAGGTAATGCCGGTTGGGTTGCGCCGTATGCGGGCAGGTAAGTTGCAGCACGAGTATGGAGAAAGCGTTATTGGGCTGTGTTTAGGCGGCTCGGCCTTTGAGAGATATTCGTCCTCGCCCAATGGTGTTAGCAACGCCGCCTCTTTGACGAACTAGTTCCAGTCTTTTGGATCTCGATAAGGCGTTTCGGTCGATCCTGATGCCTGGTGCTTTCACACCGGGTTTACTTAAGCCTCTTATGCACTTCCCCACGGGTCGTGAAGGGGGGAGTGCGACGAGAAGATAAGCATCGTCGCTTCTCTACCACTCGGGTGCAATTTTGGCTGTCATTGACAGGAAGGCGTCTAACCCATGTCTTGTTCCTAACGAGGGACAGACGCGTGGGGAGAAGTCGATCGGAAAGCCCTTGAAGGTTTGCGAGTGAAGTTTTGTCTTGTTGGGGCGATCTGAAGAGCATGCGGCGGCAACATTGATTGATGTCGGCACCGACGAGGAGAGAAACGTGGGCACTCCTGCCGCGAGAGCGCCGTGAGGTATGTTGTGATGTCGTGAGAAGTGATTTTAGGTGTTTAGTCCTCGCCTCGGCAGTGAGTGGTAGGCGCGTAGAAATGGAGAATCCCCACCGGAAGACCGATGGGGATTGGTTGTGCGCCATCAGGGATTCGAACCCCGGACCCACTGATTAAGAGTCAGTTGCTCTAACCAACTGAGCTAATGGCGCGATTGATCCATCATATCAATAAGGTCTGAGTTTCTCAATTCTGGTTGCGAGTCGAGTTTACGGTCGCCCAAACGAGTTTGGAAGGGGCGCAGATTATCCTCTGATAAGTGGTAACCGGGCCACCGTAGGGGCGCGTATGGTCTACCCGCGGTGGCCCGGTGCTGTTCGGGCAGAGAGCTAGTTGGTCATCAAGACTCGGCTCTTTACCCGTTTGTTGCCCTAGTTCTCGATCGGCTTGATGAGCGGGAAAAGAATTGTTTCACGGATCCCCAAACCGGTGATGGTCTGCAGAACACGGTCAATGCCGATACCCATGCCGCCTGACGGCGGGAACCCGAATTCCATCGCATCGCAGAAGTCTTCGTCGTAACGCATAGCATCTTCATCGCCGCCGGCGGCAAGTTGAGCCTGCTGAACGAACCGCTCCCTTTGGATGACGGGATCGGCGAGCTCGGAATAGGCGGTGCCAATTTCAGACCCGCGGATGTAAAGATCCCACTTTTCAACAACTCCGGGGCGATCACGGTGGTCGCGCGTAAGCGGGCTAGTTTCAACAGGGTAGTTCATGACAAACACGGGGTTGTACAGCTCTTCGGCAGGGATGAGGTGTTCCCAAATCTCTTCCACAAGCTTTCCGTGACCGAGTGTTTCTTCGTCGACATCCACTTCGAACTTGCGGGCGAGTTCGCGGAGGTGCTCCGCCGAAGTCTCAGGGGTGATCTCTTCGCCGGCATAGTGGGAGATGCTTTCGTAGAGATCGATGCGCTTCCACTCGCCGCCCAGATCGAACTCGGTGCCATCGTCAAGGGTGACCAAAGTCGATCCTGTTGCTGCAATGGCAGCATTCTGGATAAGTTCCTGAGCGAGGTTGGCCATGACGTTGTAGTCGGCATACGCCTCGTAGCATTCGAGCATGGTGAACTCGGGAGAGTGGGTCGAGTCCGCGCCCTCGTTTCGGAAGTTGCGGTTGATCTCGAATACTCGATCGAGGCCCCCCACGACCGCACGCTTCAGGAAGAGCTCAGGTGCGATTCGGAGAGAAACCTGCATATCGAACGCGTTCATGTGCGTATCAAAAGAGCGCGCGGACGCGCCCGAGGGCACAACCTGAAGCATCGGAGTTTCAAGCTCGATGTAGTTGCGTTCACGGAAAGTGTCGCGAAGAGCCTGGATGACGCGGGTGCGCAGGCGTGCAATGCGCTGGGCCTCGGGATTGACGATGAGGTCGACATATCGGCGACGCATTCGCATCTCGTCGCTGAGGTCGGTGTGGAGGTTGGGCAGTGGGCGAAGGGACTTGGATGCCATTTCCCAACGATCAGCGTAGATGGAAAGCTCGCCAGTTCGCGAGGTGCCAATTTCACCATGAACGAAGATGTGGTCGCCAATATCAACAAGACGGTTGAAATCTTCAAAGGCTTGCTCGCCCACTGCATTTTCAACGAGCATCGCTTGCAGTCGCGAATGATCGCCCGCCTGCAGAACGGCGAAGACGAGCTTGCCCGTCTTACGCACGTGAATGACGCGGCCGGAAATGCCGACGATGTCGCCGCTCTTGACCTCGGAGCCCTCGAGATCGCCGTGCTTTTCGAGGACGGCCTGGATCGTCGTGGTGTTTTCCACACCGACGGGGTAAGGCAGTCGCTCTTCCTGCTTGAGCATGTCGGCCCGCTTACCCATGCGCACCGCGCGTTGGTCAGCGGTAGTTTGGGTCTCGACGCCCGCGTTGGGGCCAGCATTGAGCTCAGACACGATGATCTCTCTCTCTTGATGTTGTGACTTTGTTCCTAGGTAAGGAACACGCTCAGTGTAACAGTAAATTCATGCAATCGTGTTACCTGTCTTACGTCGTAAAGTCGCATCCATGGTTACTTATGCGTAGCGACATCTAGGCGAATGAAGAGTATAAAAATAGACGCCTAGTTCTAGTGTGGAGCGCGATTCTGACTTTCGAATGCTTTTGAAACGGTGAATCAAAAGAAGAGCGTCCGCGTGGCGATTTGGAAAAACCACGCGGACGCTCTTCGCCCTATCGCATACCGGACTTGGTCCGGCAGCCTTTACTTGTTGCGGATGACGTACCCGTAGGCACGCTGGCGGCCGTCTTCTTCGGTCACCATGTGAACGCCCTGGAGCTCAGGAGCGAAACCGGGCAGCTGGTTGATGCCCTCTTCAAGTGCCATGAAGTAGTCGTACTGCGGGCCGCCCCAGACCTCACCGGGAACAACCACGACGACACCCGGGGGGTAGGGAAGAGCGCCCTCGGCCGCAACGCGGCCCTTGCACTCTTCGATCGGCAGGTAGTCGACGTTGCCGCGGATGAACTCGACGTTTGCTTCCTGCGGGGTCATTTCGACCTTCGGGAAGTTCTCCTCGCGGAACATGTCCTTCTGGAGCTGCGCAACCGTGCGGTTCTTGTAGAAGTCGTGCATCTCCTGGCAGAGCTGGCGGATCGTGTAACCGCGGTAGCGGTCCTCGTGCGCAGCGTAGATCTCCGGGAGAACGTCCTGCAGCGGGACGTCGTTCTCGACGGCCTCTTCGAAGCGGCGGAGCGCTGCGACGAGGTTCGAGTACTTCTGGATCGTGTCCGCCGGGGTGAGGAGGAACAGGATCGAGTTGAGGTCGCACTTCTCGGGGACGATGCCCTGCGTACGCAGGTAGTTCGCGAGAATGTTGGCCGGGATGCCGAAGTCTTCGTACTCGAAGCCACCGGTCTTGTTGATGAGGCCCGGCGTGGTGAGCAGGAGCTTCATCGGGTCAACGAAGTACTGGCCTTCAACGTAGCTGTCGAAGCCGTGCCACTGCTCGCCCGGGTGGAACTCGAAGAACTTACGGTTCGAGGCGATGGTTTCGGTGTCGTACGACTCCCAAGGCTTGCCGTCAACCTCGGTGGGGACGAACGGCTTGAGCATCTTGAGGTTGCCGAGGATGAGCTTACGAGCCTCAATCGAGTTCTTGAGGGCTTCGTCCCACAGCTTCTCGCCGGCGCCGTTCTCGTGCATCTTGGCGTTGATGTCGAGCGAGGCGAACAGCGGGTAGTAGGGGCTCGTCGAGGCGTGCATCATGTACGAGTTGTTGAACTGGTCAAAGTTCACGTACCGATCCTGGCCCTTGATGTGCGAGTCCTTCTTGTGGATCTGCGAGGCCTGCGAGAAGCCAGCCTGCTGCTTGTGCACGGACTGGGTCACGAGGATGCCGGGGTCGTTCTCGTCGAGCTCGAGGAGCATCGGCGAGCCTTCCTTCATGATGTCGATCCACTGCTCGTAGCCAACCCATGCGGAGTCGAACAGGATGTAGTCACAGAGGTGACCGATCTTGTCGACAACCTGGCGGGCGTTGTAGATCGTGCCGTCGTAGGTGCCGAGCTGGATGATCGCGAGGCGGAACGGACGCTCTTCCTTTGCACGCTCGGGGGCAACCTTCTCGAGGCGCTCACGGATGTAGTCCTCTTCGAAGCAGTGCTCGTCGATGCCGCCGATGAGGCCGAACGCGTTACGTGCGGTCTCGAGGTAGACGGGCTTGCCGCCGGCCATGATGAGGCCGCCGTGGATGTTCGACTTGTGGTTGTTACGGTCGAACAGCACGAGGTCGTCCGGGCCCACAACAGCGTTGATGGCAACCTTGTTCGACGACGAGGTGCCGTTGAGGATGAACCAGGTGTTGTCGGCGTTGAAGATGCGAGCGGCAGCTTCGGTTGCCTGAACGGGCGGGCCGTCGTGGATGAGGAGGTCACCCATGGCGACGTCAGCGTTACAAAGGTCGGTGCGGAAGAGCTCTTCGCCGTAGAAGTCGAAGAAGCGGCGGCCGGCCGGGTGCTGGCGGAAGAACTGGCCGCCCTGGTGACCGGGGCAGTCGAACGGCGAGAAGCCGCGGTTGTAGTACTTCGTGAGTGCACCGAAGAACGGGGGAAGAACCTCGTCCTCGAACTTGTCGGCGGCAGCAGCAACCTGGCGAGCGAAGTAGTCGCCCTGGAGGTCGTCGAGGGCGATAACGCCGTGGAGACCTTCGAGGTTGGTCGTGTCTTTGGTGCTCTTCACGGCAGCGAAGACGGGAATGCCAAAGCCGTAATCGTTGATCTCGGCAACCTTGCCCGCGTCGATATCGTCCTGATCGAGGATGATCGCGGAGATGTTCGCGAGGTCGCCGCCCTGGAGTGCGGTGAGTTCATAGCCGGGGATCGGGTGGATCGTGGTGTCAGAGCCGAGAAGTGCGGCACTGACTCCGATAGTCCTGCTGAGCATTTTCACTTTCCTTGCATTGGAGAAAATCTCGTCGGCACAACTCTGTCCGACTCTTTGACGCTACACCTTCACGGCGATCTTTTTCTAGGGAGTTAAGTCCCTTCTTTCGGTGGTTGACGGAATGTTCACGTGAGGGGCGTCGCGATTTGCGTACGCTAAGTGTTCGTGTAGTAGGCGAGAGGGGTGAGACTCGGCATTCAGGGCGCCTTTGAGTTTAGGTGGTAAAGGTGCGGGGTAATGGGTCGATCAGGGGTTTGGGTTTGTCGACATGGCCTGCGCAACATTGTGGTTAAGGGCACGACTTGGCGACCCCCTTGGCGGCGGCGGAGGGGCGCGCGGCGCGACTTTGGGTCGCAGGTGTGATGTTTTCAGCGCACCGCAAGCGACAAATATGCAAGTGCGGACCGCTTGGTAGACCATAGTTATGACGGATGTCGACGAACTGGTTCGTTATTAAAGTGTTTTCCGCTGCAAGTAATTGGCGCCCTTTTTGCCGCCTTTCGATGGCTTCTCAGTTTTCGTTGGATCTCCAGCGATGGGATGCCGTCGACGTTGCCTCCCGAAGTGTCGCTCCTTTGTGCTGGGGCAGCAGTGTGCGTGTGCGCGGGGCGATGCTCCGAATCTTGGGGCGGAGTCAGGGTTCTTTGCCCTGAGGTGCGTGTAGCGGAAAGAGGCACTACTTTTGCGGGGCTGTCCGCTCCGGCCCAAGGAACCACAATGTGGCATAGGGCTGAATCATGACCTGGTCCACGTCGAGGTCCCATTCGACGCCGGCGATCGCTTCGCGCGGCGTTGACCCCACGAACTCCCGGAGGAACGTCGGATTGAGCGGCACCGGGTACTCACTCATATTGAAGACCTCGAGCATTTCGCTGAGCGGGTGGTCGCGATGAAGAACGAGGAGCCGCGCATCTGGCGCCGCCACCGCTGTGGAGGACACGCTCGCATGGAGCTGCGGCAGGCCCTTTCTCACGCTGACGAGGTGCACGAAACGGGAGAGCACTTGTGCGGCGGCAGGCGTCGGATGGGAAGCCGAACCCGAACCCAGCTCCGCGCTCGCACTCGAGCCTTGACCTTCGTCGACCTGCGCGAGCGCCTCCCGCGCGAGTTCCCAGTCCATGCGGGGGCGGTGCACCCAGCGGTTGTCATCGGCGTGGGCGGGGTCGCATGCCCAGTGGGGGTCATTCAGCATGCCGAGCTCATCGCCCATATAAAGCAGTGGCTGCCCGCCGAAGCCAAGCATGGCGGCGTGTAGGAGGGTGATGCGGTCGATCGCGAGGGCGATGTCGCTCTCGCGCCCCGATTTCAGCGCTTTTTCGAGCCCTGCGAGCGAGGCGAGGGAGCCGCTTATGCGCTTATCGCCGGTTGTGGGGTTGTGCTGGAACACGAGGCCCTCGGCGAAGCTGCCGGGGAAGGTGCCGGAGTAGAACTCGGAGAGAAAAGCGCGGTGCGCGAATCCGTCGAGGCCGGCCTCGGCGGCGTCGGCATCGGTGACGGCCCAGCCAATGTCATCGTGGCAGCGCACATAGCTTCCCCATGTCGTGTTCGCCGGTTTCGGCGGGAACTTCGCGAGCGCCACGCGCAAGAGAGTGGTGTCGCGTGAGGCGAGGGCGCTCCACAGCTGCACCATGTAGCTGTTGTGGTAGGTCATGTCGGAGAGCTTGCCGGCGTGTTCGCCCACGCCGAGGTAGCCCACGAGGTCTTGGGGGCCCACGATCGCTTCGGCTTTGAGCGCGAGTGCGGGAGCGGCAATGCGGGCCGCCGCGCGCAAGGCGCGCGTGAGGAAATGTACCTCCGGCAGGTTCTGCGAATCGGTTCCTTTGCGCTTCCACGTGAAGGCGATCGCGTCGAGCCGCAGCAGGTCAACGCCACGGTTGGCGAGGGCGCAGATGATCTCCACGAATTCGCAGAACACATCGGGGTTTGCCCAATTGAGGTCCCACTGGAAGTCGTTGAAGGTGGTCCACACCCAACGCTGCAACGTTTCGTCGAACGTGAAGTTGCCCGGCGCGAAGTCGGGGAAAATCTCCGGAAGGGATTTTTCCCATTCGTCGGGTTCGGTGCGATCGGGGAATGTCAGGAAGTACTTGAGGTATTTGTCCTCGCCGGCCCTCGCGCGCTCGGCCCATTCGTGTTCTTTCGCCACGTGGTTGAGAACGAGGTCGAGCTCGAGGCTCATCCCTTTCTTATGCAGCGCCGAGGCGAGGGATTCGAGGTCGTCCATTGTGCCAAGATCAGCGCGCACCTTGCCGTAATCCTTGACCGCGTAACCGCCGTCGGAATTGCCCTCGCGTGGTTCGAGCAGCGGCATGAGGTGGAGGTGCGTGACGCCGAGGGTCTCGAGGTAATCGAGGTGCTGTTCCACGCCGCGCAGGTTTCCCGCGAAGCGATCGGCGTAGGCCACGTAAGCGAGCTGGCGCGGGTCCTGCAGCCAATCGGGGGAGAGGAGGCGCTGCTCGTCGAGGGTGCGCAGGTCCTCGCTGCGTTCCACCATCGCCTTCGCGACGATGCCGAGGACGCGTTCGAAGGTGTCGTTGGCTTTTTCGCCGTAGATCATGGTGAGGCCGCGCCGAAGATCGTCGCCATAGCGGGCAAGACGCAGGTCGAAGCTGGTCGTGAGGTGGCGGCTTGGCGTCTGCTCGTCGGTGGCCTGAGGTGGTGCGGCCATGGAGCCGCGCTCGTGTGCGGGCAGGGGAGCGGCGTGCGTTTGGCGCTCTTCGGGTGGGAGCTGGGTGCGCGGCGCGGGCGCGGTTCCGGGCGGCGCCCCCTGTGGGGTGACCTCGGCTGCGGGGGGTGTCGTGGGTTGTGGGTCCGACGCTTGCGCGTCTTGCACGCGCTCCTTTTTCGTGCGGGCGCTCTCGGGAGAATTCGCTGGCGAGGAAGTCTTTTTTCTGCCGAAAAGTGCCACGGGAAGGTCCTTTGCTGGGAGGGGCCGGCGCTCCTCGACAAGTCTATCGGCCTACTCCGTGGAAGTTCGGGGACTCTGCGCCACCTATTGCGTCAACCCAGCTCACCCAGCCTCCGCTGGAATCGGCACCTGCTGATGCTTGCTTCCCGAGATCTGCGATCACGAAAGTGGTGAAAAATCGCCGCCTCGCGTCGAAAAGCAATCATCTAACGCGGTTATTCACCACTTTCATGAATCTGGATGCGCGACGACCCACCTCCGGGACGCTCGTCCCGATCTGTGCCGCTGACACCGTCACTGAAACCACTACATATTGTGGCCACCGCGTGTCGCACCACAAGATGTTCCGTCTCCGGGGGAATCTGGGTGGGCAGTCGAGAGCGGCGCCACCGCGGCCCCATCGGCGCATACAGCCACACCACCCTTTTTGCGATAGGAGCGCACCATGCCCGCACGCCAGAAACCTGAGCGCACCCTTGTGGACCCGATTTCCACAATCAACGATTATCTTGCTCGCGCCGATTGGCGCGTGAATGCGAACGCGAATCAGGGCTACAGCGTGGGCGGGCTAGTGCTCAATTCTGCGGGCAAGCTCGTGGCGAACTACTGGCTCGACGAGGTTTTCAGTGAGGAGGCGGGCCGAGCGCACCGTGAGGGGGACATCTATATTCATGACCTCGACATGCTCACGGGCTACTGCGCGGGCTGGTCGCTGCGAACCCTTCTTCAAGAGGGATTCAATGGTGTGCCGGGGGCGATCGCTTCGGCCCCGCCGAAGCATTTCTCGAGCGCATGCGGGCAAATCGTGAACTTCCTCGGCACGCTGCAAAACGAGTGGGCTGGCGCGCAAGCGTTTAGTTCATTCGATACGTACATGGCGCCATTCGTGAGACTCGACGACATGAGCTACGACGAGATTCGTCAAAACATGCAAGAGCTCATTTATAACCTCAATGTGCCGAGCCGCTGGGGAAGCCAGTGTCCGTTCACGAATCTCACCTTTGATTGGAACTGCCCCGAGGACCTCAAGGAGCAATACCCGCTTGTAGGTGGCGAGGTGTGCGATTTTACGTACGGCGAACTGCAAGAGGAAATGGATCTCATCAATCGCGCCTACATCGACGTGATGACCGAGGGGGACGCCAATGGTCGCGTGTTTACCTTCCCCATTCCCACCTACAACATCACGCGCGATTTTGACTGGGATGCACCGAACACCGAGCGCCTCTTCATGATGACGGCGAAATACGGCCTCCCGTACTTCCAAAACTTCATCAACTCGGAGCTTGACCCCGGGCAGATTCGCTCGATGTGCTGCCGCCTTCAGCTCGATCTTCGCGAACTCCTCAAGCGCGGCAACGGTCTATTCGGCAGCGCCGAGCTGACTGGCTCGATCGGCGTGGTCACGATGAATATGGCGCGCCTCGGCTACCTTCACAAGGGAGATGAGCGCGCGCTCGTGAACGCTCTCGATCGCCTCCTCGAACTCGGGAAAGACACGCTCGAAAAGCGCCGCGCGACCGTGCAGGAGCTCATCGATCGCGGACTCTACCCGTATACGAAGCGCTACATGGGCCACCTCGGCAACCACTTCTCGACGCTCGGCGTGAACGGTATGAACGAAATGGTGCGCAATTTTACGGGCGACACCGAGAACCTCGTGACGGATGCGGGGCGTGCGATGTGCGTGCGCATCCTCGACCATATTCGCGAAAAGATGGTGCAGTTCCAGGAGGAGACGGGGAACCTCTATAACCTCGAGGCCACTCCGGCGGAAGGTGCAACGTATCGCCTAGCGAAAGCCGATCGTGAACGCTTCCCCGGTATTCTCCAGGCCGGCACGGATGAAAATCCGTATTACACGAATTCCTCGCAGATTCCCGTGGGCGCCACCGAGGATCCGTTCGAGGCACTCGAATGGCAGGACGAGCTGCAAACCAAATACACCGGCGGCACCGTGCTGCACCTATACATGAATGAGCAAATGAGTTCGCCCGAGGCCGCGAAACAGCTCGTGAAGCGCGCCCTCTCGAACTTCCATCTTCCGTATCTCACGATTACTCCGACCTTCTCGATCTGCCCGAGCCACGGCTACCTCAAGGGTGAACACCACGAGTGCCCCACATGCGGCGACGTATGCGAAGTATGGACGCGTGTCATGGGTTATCACCGGCCGGTAAGCTCGTTCAATATCGGGAAAAAGGGCGAATTCGAAGAGCGTACATTCTTCACGGAAAGCGCGGCCGGAAACCACGGGAAAATCACGGGTTCCGACGCTCGCTCGGCAACCGTCGTGACTGCATGAGCGCACGCTCCACCCCGCCTGCGGCGGAGGATCTGCGAATCGCGGGCCTCGTGCCCCTTTCAACCGTGGATTGGCCCGGCACGCTCGCGGCGACCCTGTTTCTCCAGGGCTGCCCGTGGAGGTGCAGCTATTGCCACAATCGGGCGATTCTCGATCCGCGCACGCCGGGCACGGTGTCGTGGAGCGAGGTTCGCGACCTGCTGGCCAGGCGGCGTGGCCTTCTCGACGGTGTCGTGTTTTCCGGAGGGGAAGCCACAATGCAGCACGCGCTCATCCCCGCGCTCGAGGAGGTTCGCGACCTCGGCTTTCGCGCCGGTCTTCACACGGGAGGCGCGTTCCCTACACGCATCGAAGCACTCGTGAATGCCGCGGGCGGCCCCCTCGTGGATTGGGTGGGTTTCGACCTTAAAGCTCCGCCCGAGGTTTTCGAGGCAACCGTCGGAATTCCCGCCGCCGGGCGGGGGCCCGCCCGATCCTGGGAAAACTCGCGGCGCTCGTTTCTCGCACTTGCGCGCGCCGGCGTTGACGTGGAGCTCCGCACGACTCTTACTCCACTGCTCGCCCCGTATGCGCCGCGAATCGTGGAAGTCGCTTCGGATTTGTGGCGCGAGGCGGGCGCGCCGCGGTATGCGCGGAGCCTGGTGTTTCAGCAGGTGAGAGCCGTCGGAGTCTCTGAATCTTTTGCATGCTCGCTTCCCGAGAAGCCCCGGTGGGATCGCATGTTTGAGACGGTGCTCGAGAGCGCGCGCGCCACGGGTGAAATCGTGGGAGTCGACGTCGAGGCGCGCCGTGCGGATCTCACTGAGGCGAATGTGATGAAAAAATAAAAGGTGAGATGTGCTCCCACTGCTCATCCTCGTGGCGAAATGTGAAACGAAAGGCCTGGTAGGTGGCGATTTTTGGAATTGCTCACGAGAGGGAAATGGGGTCTAGCGCGGAGTACGGGTGTGCGTTAGGCTCAAGGGTGGTAACGAGGTGATTTCTGCGCCTACGCCGCCCGGTGGCGTTGGCGGAGAGATCCCAAGTGATGATGCACTGCATCCGTCGCGCTCATTCCCCCTGAGCGCGGCATTTTCCCCAACTAAGAAGGATTGAAGAATGGCTTCTTCTCGTAGTACGGCACCCCGCAGGCTGAGGCCGCGCGCCGGTGTTGCTGCGCTTTCGGCTGTCGCGCTCGCGGTAGGCGCGCTCGGCGCATTTCCCCACAGTATTTTCGCGCCGCAGCCCGCGGCCGCCGCGACACTCACCGGAGGCATCCGCGGCGCCAACGGCGAAGGCGTCGTGGAAGAGGACGCTCAGAAGGCCTCGGACCTGCCGGCGGGTTCCTGTACGCTTAAAGGCGCTTCAGGTGAAGGTAGCCAGGCGGGCTTCTCGTGGGATATCCACGAGCCCGGCAAAGTTAGCGCCGACAAAAGGTCGTTCGGGGTGCAGCTCTCCTTCGATGGTTCAAAGGATCGCACCTTCAATGACTGGGTTGTGCGTGGCACAAACGCTAAAGCCGGTGAATACGCGGTCAAAGGTGAATATCCCGCCCTGGGGCCCAACGACCAGAACCCTCTCAAGGGCTTCGAACCCCCAACGGACAAGGCCGACGAGGTCTTGTCCGTCGCTAAAATCGGTCGTCAACCCTGGACGGCGACGATAGCTCCGGAGCTGTCGCCTGAGAAGATCGCGCAATATGCGGAGGCGACCGCAGAGGAGCCCGTAAGGTACCTCTGGGCTGCCCGGTATTCCCAAGACAATCCGCATAGCGATACCCAGTTGTTCCGTTACCCAGACGTCAGCGCAACTGTGAACCCGTGGCCGAGCGAAAACGTGGACTGTAACCCGATCACGGTGACGTGGGAGGACATCACGAAGCACGTGATCGTTCCCGGCGAAGAAACCAAGGTGGGGCACATCAACGTGCCGAAGCCCGCAGAGGGCGCTGACGATTCGCTCTCCCGCATCGTCGTCGAAGCGAATGATGGCACCGGAAAGTTCCTCGGCACGAGCGACACCGCAGCCTCGGGCGGCGGCGAAAAGCTCCTGCGCGTGGATGAGAACGGCGATATTTTCTACACGTGGCCTGCATACCGCGATGCGGACAATGCCGATCAGATGAAGGAGCAGCGCGAGATCGCCGGCCAGCAGAACGTGAACTTCTCGGTGATCGCGAAGCCGCGCACGGTGAAGCAGCTTGAGGACGCGGCTCTCCAGCGCGATAACGGCCGAGCGTTTGCCGTCGTCTCTGAAGAGTCCAATTCGCTGAAGCGCTACAACACGCCAAACGTGATCGACAGCAAGCCGTTCTCGCTTGATGACACGATGTACCACGATCCGGGGTATGACAAGGCTGACGCAACCATCATCTCCGGCGTCGAGGGACCGAAGGGCCCGCTCGCCGAAGCTCGCCAGTCGGTGACCTTCACGCAGGTTCCCGACAAGATCGCTGACCTCATCAAGAAGAAGGGGGACGGCGGCCAGGAGGCCACGGTCGCGCTTGACGAGACGTACGTCTACGACGGGTGGGACGTTGCACTTGACCCCGCCACGCATAACGTGACCGTGACCGCCCCTGAGAACCCCGTCCCGGGCACGTTCGCCCAGCCGCGCGTGGTTGTCACGTATTCCAATGGGTCGAAGGACGTCATCCCGCTGCTCGTCGTGATTGACCCGAACAACACGCAGGTCACGGATCTCGTAAACCCCGGCATGACGAAGGGGGCGCCGAACACGTCGCTCACCTCGCAGATCACCACGAAACCCGTCATGAAGGGTAAGAAGGCAGTCGCGCCGGCGAAATTCGAGGTTGATCCCTCGACCGTTCCGAGCGGTTGGACCGTGACGGTGGACGAGACGGGGAACGTCACGGCGAAGGCCGACGACACGGTGCCTTCCGGTACCGTCATTACCCCGAAGGTCACCGCAACCTACCCGGACCAGACCACCGACGAGATCAAGGTGCAGTTCCAGGTTGTGGAGAACATCAAGGTGCCGGAGTACCCGACGGTGACCGGTACGAACGGTGACAAGGTTTCCCTGCCCGTGAGTGTTCCCGAGGAGGGGCTGACCGGTAGCACGGATGACGCTGCCCCGAACCGCTACACCTTTGAAGATGGCAGCCTCACCTACACGAATGGTGACTGGACCGTCACGATCGACGAAAACACCGGCGAGCTCACCTCCACCATCCCCGCGAGCGCCGAAGAGGGCGACACCCTCGACGTCCCCGTGCTCGCGCACTACGCCGATGGCGTGAAACCGCAGAAGGTGACCGGCACGATCGCGGTCATCGCGGACGGTGCTATCCCGAGCTACTCCGTGGAATCGACAAGCCCGAACACCGCGGCAACGCACAAGATCGACGGCGCGCCCAAGGGCTCCACGTTCTCCTTCGGCATCAAGGACGGTCAGCCCGTCACCGAGCAGGAGGTCGACGGCTGGAAGTACACGATCGATCCCAAGACTGGTGACGTCACCGCTACGCCGCCTGCTGATGCGAAGCCGGGCGACAAGAAGACCGTCTCCGTCACGGTGAATCGCCCCGACGGCTCCACCCCGAAGGTGCCCGTCACCACCGTGGTGAAGCTGTCTAATAACTGGGAAGCTGAACCTTCTTATCCCGTAGAGACCGTGTACCCGGGCGAGACCGCTAAGTTGCCGGTTGCTCTGGATAAGCCGGACAACGTCAACGTCGCGAAGGAAAACCCATACAAGCTGGGTGATGTGCCTGCCGGTTGGAAGGTCATCATTGACGACAACGGCCAGGTCACCGCGACCGCTCCCGCAGACGCGAAGCCAGGTGATCAGGTCAAGATTCCGGTTACTGTGACTTACGAGGACGGCTCTACCGACACCGCTTACGCTGTGGTGAACGTTATTGACGTTCCCACCCGCGAGGTGCCGTTCAAGGTCGAATACAAGTACGACGACACCATCCCTGCCGGCGAGTACAAGGTTGAGACCAAGGGCGAGCCGGGCTCGGAGAAGCAGAACAAGGACGGCAGCTGGGAGCAGACGAAGGCTCCGGTGAACGAAGTCGTCGTCATCGGCACGAAGCCCGCTGCAAGCGCCAAGGAAGTGACCTGGAAGGTTCCGATCCCCTTTCCGACTGAGGTTCGCGAGAACCCGGAGCTGAAGCCTGGTGAAACCCGGGTAGTCCAGGAAGGTGAGAACGGCGAGAAGACCTACACCGCCAAGTTCACCGCCGAGGGTGGCGACGCTCAGGTGGCCGAAGAGGAAACCACTAAGGAGCCGAAGCCACGCATCATCGAGCACGGTCCGGGCCTGGCCCCCAGCGAGCTCGTGACAAAGACTGAGAAGCCGATTCCTTTCCCGACGAAGGTCGTTTTCGATGGCACCCTCGCCGAGGGTGAGCAGGTTATCGACCAGCAGGGCGAGCTCGGCACCGAGGTAGAGACCTCGACTCAGAAGCTCGTGGACGGCAAGCCTTCGGGTGAACCGACCGTGACAACTGAGCGCACCAAGGAACCAACCGAGCAGATCATTCGCGTAGGTACGAAGACCGCCGGTGAGACCAAGAAGACCGTCGAGTCCGAGGTCCCGTTCGGTGTGAAGATCGAGTTCGATCCGAACATGCCTGCCGGTACGTCTGAGGTTGTGACCGAGGGCAAGCCAGGTAAGAAGACCACCACGGTGACCCAGAAGGTCACCAACTCTCAGCCCGATGGCGAAGCCACCGTGGAGGAGAAGGTCACCGAAGAGCCCGTCGACCAGGTCATCAAGGTCGGCACCAAGCCTTCCGAGGCGTCCGAGAAGGTCATCTGGACTGCCCAGGTTCCGTTCGAGGTCGAAACCCGCCCGAACCCGGAGCTGAAGCCGGGTGAGATCAAGGTCGTCCAGAAGGGCGTGCCTGGGGAGAAGACCTACACTGCTGACTTCACTGCCAAGGGCGACCAGGCAACTGTCACCCCTGAAGAAAAGCAGACCAAGGACCCGGTCAAGGAGATCATCGAATACGGCCCGGCAGCCGAAGACACCACCGTCGTGACCAAGACGGAGAAGCCGGTGCCGTTCGAGACCACGATCGTCTTCGACGACAAACTCGAGGCCGGCAAGCAGGTTGTCGACAAGCAGGGCGAGAACGGCACCGAGGTTGTCACCTCGACGCAGAAGATCGTCGACGGCAAGCCTTCGGGCGACCCCGAGGTGACCACCGAGCGCACGAAGGAGCCGACGAACGCGGTGATCCGCGTGGGTACCAAGACTGAGGGCACGAACACCATTGAGTCCGAGGTTGAAGTTCCGTTCGAGACCGAGATTCAGTTCGATGACTCCCTGCCGGCCGGTACCCAGGAGACTGTCCAGGAGGGCAAGCCGGGCAAGGATAAGGTGACTACCACCCAGACCATTGAAAACTCGAAGGTCACGGGTACGACGACGTCCACCGAGCGCATTGCTGAGCCGGTCAAGAAGATCATCAAGGTCGGCACTAAGGGTGACACCACCTCCAAGACCGTAGAGTGGACCGAAAGCACCCCGTTCACGGTCGAGGTTCGCGAGAACCCTGAGCTCAAGGCCGGCGAGACGAAGGTTGTCCAGGAGGGCAAGCCGGGTGAGGTCAAGCACACCATCACGGTGACTTCCGACAACGGTGAGATCACCACAGATGACTCGACTGAGACCGTCAGCGAGCCGACCAAGCAGATCATCGAGGTTGGAACCGCCCCGGCACAGACGGAGCTGACCGATAAGCACACCGAGCAGCTACCGTTCGAGACGATCGTCGAATCCGACCCGAACCTCGAAGCCGGTAAGGTTGTCGAGGATCAGCCTGGCGCTTTCGGTGAGAAGGAAGTCACCAAGGTCTGGAAGCTGGAGAACGGCGTTGCCGTTGGCGATCCGGAAACGACCGAGAACGTCACCAAGGAGCCGACTCCGCGCAAGCTGCGCATCGGTACCAAGACGACTGGCACGAACACCGAGTCCTTCGAGACCGAGGTTCCCTTCGGCGTGAAGGTCGTTTACGACCCGAACATGCCTGCTGGCGAGTCCAAGGTGACCACCGAGGGTAAGCCGGGTAAGAAGACCGTCACGATCACGCGAGAGATCGTGAACTCGGTTCCTGGCGAGCCGAAGCTCACCGAAGAGGTCACCGAGCAGCCCGTTGACCAGGTGATCACCGTCGGCACGAAGCCTGGCAAGGCTACCGATGAGCTCACGTGGACGACCGCCGTCGGCTACGAGACCATCATGCGACCCAACCCCGACCTCGCCCCCGGCGAAGTCAAGGTTGTGCAGGAAGGTGAGTTCGGCGAAAAGACCATCACGGTCAAGTTCGATGCCACGATCGAAGAGGGCGGCATCCCCAACGTGTCGACCCGCTCCGACGTCACGACCAAGGACCCGAAGCCGCGCATCGTTGAATACGGTCCGCGCGCGAAGGACACCTCAGTGGTGACGAAGATTGATCGCCCGATTCCGTTCGAGACGGAGATCATCACCGATGACACCCTCGAGTCCGGTACGCAGGTCATCGACCAGAAGGGCGAGAACGGTGTTGAGGTTGTGACCTCGACGCAGAAGATCGTCGACGGCAAGCCTTCCGGCGACCCCGAGGTGACCACCGAGCGCACGAAGGAGCCGGTCAAGCAGATCATTCGCATCGGCACTAAGTGCGACTGCGATAACCCGAACCCGGCTCCGACGGACGATCCGACGGATAACCCGACGCCGGGTGAGGACCCGACGCCTGCTCCGGGTGAAGATCCGACGCCTGCTCCGGGTGAGGATCCGACGCCTGCTCCGGGTGAGGATCCGACGCCTGCTCCGGGTGAGGATCCGACGCCTGCTCCGGGTGAGGATCCGACGCCTGCTCCGGGTGAGGACCCGACGCCTGCTCCGGGTGAGGACCCGACGCCTGCTCCGGGTGAGGACCCGACGCCTGCTCCGGGTGAAGATCCGACGCCTGCTCCGGGTGAGGACCCGACGCCTGCTCCGGGTGAAGATCCGACGCCTGCTCCGGGTGAAGATCCGACGCCGGCTCCGGGTGAGGATCCGTCGGATGACCCGACGCCTGCACCGGGTGAGGGCCCGACTGATGGACCGAGCGTTGAGCCTGGTACGCCTGATGAGCCTGGTACGCCTGATAAGCCGGGCACGCCCGATCAGCCTGCTACGCCCGAGAAGCCTGGTACGCCCGAGAAGCCGAGCACGTCGCCTCTGCCGCTGCCCCGTACTGGCGCAGAGATCGCCGCGACGGCAGGCATCGCAGCGCTGCTCGTCCTTGGCGGCGTGGGTGTCCTGGCACTGCGCAGGAAGTCGCGTTCGCAGCGCTGATGAAGCGCCGATGAGGCTGTGAGGCCTCGTCGCTCACCGCACACAAGTGGCGGGGGAGCGGGAGAGATCCCGAGCCCCCGCCACTTTCGTATGCCCAGGGGAAAACGCGCACGTTCACCAAGCCGTCACCGGACCCACCCCGAATGGCAAACCCGGGTGAGTAGCCTTGGGGTGCTTCCCCCACTCCATGCCCCCATCTCCGTGAGGATCATTCATGCGCCTTTTCCCCCGCCGTGCCCTGCTGACAGGCGCGAGCCTGGCCACAGCCAGCGCCCTTGCCCTTTCCGCGACCGCACCCGCGCTCGCGACCGTGAACGATGACGGTTCGAAGACTGTCACCGTTGCAGCCTTCACCGACCTCCACGGCCACCTTGAACGAGTCCCGAACCTCGCCTACCAGATCGAACAGATCAAGGCCGAAAACCCGGGCGACACGATCGTTGCATCCAACGGCGACTCGGTGGGCGGCAGCGCCTACATCTCGTCGGTGCAGAAGGACGAACCCACCATTGAGGCGCTCAACGCGATGGGCCTTCAGGTGTCCTCGGCCGGCAACCACGAGTTCGACAAGGGCTACAAAGAAGACATGGCCGTTGGTGCCCGCCTGAACAAAGAATCGAGTTTCCCGTATCTTGCCGCGAACCTTACCGGTGCCGATCCCGAAGCGATCCCGCCGTACACGATTATCGACACGGACTCGGGCGTGAAGGTCGGTTTCATCGGCACCGCGCCGATCTCGTCCCCGAAGGGCATCGCGGTGGCTTCCTTCACGAACCAGGGCCTCGCCGTCACGGACCCGGTTGCGGCTGTTGATAAGTACGCGGCGCAGCTGAAGGACGGCGACGAGTCCAACGGCGAAGCCGACGTCGTTATTGCGCTTGTACACGACGATGCCGAGATCGCCGCCAAGGTCGGTGAGAACGTCGATGCCGCGGTGGGTGGCCACAGCCACCGCAAAGCGGAACTCACAACGGCGAGCGGGGCTCCCGTGATTCAACCGGCGAACTTCGGCAAGCTCCTTGGCCGCTTCGACATTACCGTCGCTGCGGACGGTGAGGTGAGTGTGGAGGCATCCATGAGCGAGGTTGCCGACATCGAGCAGACCCCCGACGCGCCCACCAATCAGAAGGCCATGGACATCTACTCGAAGGCCGCCGCCTACGCGGAGAAGACCAACAAAACCCTCGCCGAAATCGAGGGCAAGGCCCTTACGGCCCGCTCCTCGGGCGCCGAATCCACGGCCGTGAACATGATTGCCGACGGTTTTCTTGCGTGGGGCAAGGGCCAGAAGCAGGGCGCCGATCTCGGCTACCAGAACGCCGGCGGTACCCGTGCTGACCTTGATCCGAACCAGGACGGCAAGATCACCGTTGTCGAATCGGGAACGGTGCAGCCTTTCGGCAACACCCTCGGCACGGTCGAGATCACGGGCGCGCAGCTGGTCGGTCTCGTGGAAGCCCAGTTCGGTACCGACGACTCCGGCAAACCACGTGTCAAGAATGCAGGCTTCAGCCGCAACCTTTCCTACACCTACAACCCCACCTCCCCCGAGGGCTCGAAGGTGATGGATGTGCGCCTCGACGGTAAGCCGGTCGAGGCGAAGACAACCTACACGGTCGCCACGACTTCCTACCTCCTCTCGTCCGTATTCGGTGAGGGCAAGAACCGCATCGATTCGACCGAAGTTGACCTCGACGCGTTCAATGCATGGCTCCAGAAGGTCTCGCCTTACAAGGTCGATCAGGGGCAGCGCGGCATTGGCTTTGCGGCCTCAGCAGAGTCGTTCAAGGCTGGCGACAAGGTTGAGATCAGCCTCAGCTCGCTGTCCATGACCGCTGACGAGGACAAGCCGACTGAGGCCATCATGTATGACGAGAAGGGCAACGAGCTTGGCCGTGGTCCTGTGGACAACACGCTTGATGGCAACGAGACCGGCAAGGCCACGTTCACCATCACGATCCCGAACTACACCGAGGCTGGTTCGTACGTTTACACGATCAAGGCCGGCGCCACGACCGGCTATGTTGTTCTCGCGTTCGATCAGAGCGCTGTAGCGCCCGATACCGGGAACGGTACCGAAGAGGCCCCGGCGGATGGGTCCGGCCAGGATGATTCCGACGGTACCTCCGCTCCCGGCGATACCGAGGGCGTTCCGGCGCCTGCTGGCGGCAGGGGCCAGGATGTTTCCGGTTCGGCTACCTCGCGCGGTTCGCGTGTGTCGGCGCTTCCGCGTACGGGTGCTGAGTCGCTTGGTGTTGCGGGGGTGGCCTTCGCGATGGTCGCTGCAGGTGGCGTGCTCGTCGCGCGCCGCCGCGCTGACCGCGCCTAGCTTCTCGCGATCTGCGTCGTGCGGGACTCGGGCCCGGGCCGATGAGGCTCGGGACCGAGTCTTGTCGTTTAATGGCGGCGGGCTGGGTGCCGAGCCCTCCCGAATTTCGACGGGAAGATGTGCGGGCTCGGCGACTATGAGGGGGCGATGGTCTCGAGGCCGACGCTTTCGCAAGCTTCCGCGAGGCGGTGATCGTATGTCAGCATGGCGGCTGCACCCAAGCGGAGAGCGCTTTCGAGATGGAGGGCATCGAGGGTTCGAAGATGCTTCCCGGGCAAGAGGCCTGCGCTCCGAAAGGCTGTGCGATCCAAAGTGGCGAGTGAAACCCCGGCGAGGATTGCCGTGGCGACTTTTTGCTCGACGCCTTCGCGAACGGCGATCCGCCTCAGCTCAGTTTCGAGCAGGTCGCTCGAAACGAGTTCGGTCTGTGAAGCGTCGAGCCAAGAACTGAGCGCGGAGGAATCCGGTTCGCCGAGGAGTAGCTTCGCCAACGCGGAAGTATCAACATAGATTCGCGGCGCGACAGTCATAGTCGTTCCGCCCGCACGTCATCTAATGCTCGCTGCGCGCGACCGCTCGGAAAGGACGTGACGTGGGAATCGACGAGGTCGCTCCAACCGCCGATTCTCGAGGCGGGCCGCGTGATCGGAAGGCGAGGTTCCTGTTCGTCGATGGGCACGAGACGAGCGACAGCTTCGCCGCGATTCGTGACGACGAAAGATTCGCCCGCAGCGACTGCGCGTAGCACGCGCGCGGATTGATTCCTTAGCTCACGCTGCGGAAGGGTACGGTCAATTCCGAGTGCTTCGCTCATGCGGCAAACGTAGCACGTGTGCTACGCCGGCTCAAGGGGAGTGCGCCGGTGCGTCAAGGGAGGTTGTCGCCGTAGGTGCATCAGTGTTGGCTAATTTCGGCTGGTGCTAGTCGGCGGTAAGGGGCGCCACCATGATCCCTCCGTCACGTTCCACCGCGCGCCCCTTGGTCGAGGCCGGCATAGACGATAATCTCGCAGGCGGTAAAGATTTGCAGTCGCTGCACGTTTTGTGTGGTGGTGCACTGGCGAAAAGGGGATCATGTCTACATCAGTCCAGACCCGCGTGGAGCGAGGCGACGCACCGGTAGAGTTCACCGGCCTTGACCGCGACGGCAAACTCGTGTTCTTAGGCCTCATGCTCGGCATGTTCGTTGCCGCGATCTCGCAGACGATCGTCGGCCCCGCGATGCCGCGCATCGTCGCCGAGCTCGGAGGCATGGAGCACTACAGCTGGATCGCGACCGCGGCGATGCTTGTGTCGGCCGTCGCGGTGCCCGTCGTCGGCAAACTCTCGGACATGTACGGCCGCAAAAAGTTCTACATTGCGGGCCTCGTCGTGTTCATGATCGGCTCGGCAATGTCGGGCATGGCCACGAACTTCTGGTTCCTCGTCGTCTCCCGCGCCGTGCAGGGGCTCGGCATGGGCACGATCATGCCGCTGAGCCAAACGATCATTGGTGACATCATTCCGCCGCGCCAGCGCGGCAAATACCAGGGCATCATGGGCGCCGTGTTCGGCGTGTCCTCGATCGCGGGCCCGCTGTTTGGCGGCTGGGTGACGGACAATTTCGGTTGGCGCTACCTTTTCTATCTCACGCTTCCGCTCGGTGTCGTTGCCCTCGTGTTCCTCGCGAAGTTCATGCGCCTGCCGCACATGGGGCGTGCCGGAAAGTTCGACCTCATCGGGGCGCTCACGCTCACGCCGGGCCTCGTGATCGGCCTGCTCGCCGTGTCGTGGGGCGGCAACACCTACGACTGGGACTCCGCGGTCATCATGACGATGTTCGTGGTGGCGGCGCTGTTCCTCGCCGCGTTTGTGCTGATCGAAATGCGCGCCGAGAACCCCCTTATCCCGCTGCACATGCTTGCTGACTCGCAGGTCTCCCTCTCGATCCTCGCAAGCTTCGCGATCGCGGTCGCCATGTTTGGCGGCATTATTTACATCCCCGTGTTCGCGCAGGGCGTGCTTGGTGTCTCCGCCACGAATTCGGGCGCAATCCTCATTCCGCTCAACCTTGCCATGATCATCACCTCGATCGTCGTGGGCATCCTGATCACAAAGTGGGGCCGGTACAAGGGTCTGCTCGTCGCGGGCGGCATCATCATGAGCGCCGGCTACCTCCTGCTCGCCCGCCTCGACTGGCAGTCCACGCAGCTTCATCTCACGCTCGTCATGATCGTGATCGGTATGGGGCTCGGGATGTGCATGCAGACCTACACCCTCATCGTGCAGAACGCTGTGCCCCGTGAAGAACTCGGCGTCGCCACGTCAGCCGTGCAGTTCTTCCGCAATGTTGGCTCGACAATCGGCACCGCCGTTCTCGGCTCCGTCATGAGCGCTAATCTCATGCCGAAGATTCAGGCGCAGCTCCCGCCGCAGGCTGCCGCAGCCATGGGCAAATTCGGTGGGGACTCCGGCGGTGGCGCCTCCGCGATCCTTGATCCGTCGAAGCTCAAGGGGATCCCCGCCCCGATTGTCGAGGCGATCCGTCACGGCATGGGCGATGCCATGCACGTCGTGTTCATGACGGCTGCCCCGTTCGCGATTGTCGCCCTCGTGCTCTCGCTGTTCATCCGCCACACCGAGCTGCGCAGCACCAACTAACACGTGAGGAACTGCGTGGGGCCGCCCGGGCCGAAATTGCTCGGGCGGCCCCGCCCTCCCTCCCTACGATGAAAAGGTGATCGACGTGAGCGATACGGCCGCAACTGACAACGGGAAACCGTTGGACGCTCCAGCGTGCCACGAGGGCTTACGCGAGCGGAAGAAACGCGAATCGCGCGAGGCGATGCACCTCGCGGCGCTTGAGCTCGTGGCCGAGCACGGTTTTGCGCAGGTCACGGTTGATCAGATCGCCGAGCGGGCGGGCGTTTCACCGCGCACGCTGTTCAACTATTGGGGCACGAAAGAGGCGGTCGTGCTCGGTGTGGATACCGAGAACGTGAGGACGTTTGTGGGCATGCTCGAGGAGAGGCCCGCTGAGGAGGCCGCGCGTGATTCCATGCGTGTTCTGATCGAGGCGCATGTCAAGGACGCGTCGATGCGCAGCGAGAGCCGCAACCTCAAGAAGCACGTGATGATGCGTGAGCCGCAGCTGATTCAGATCGTCGCTAACCGCAACAAAGAGGTGAGCATGCAGCTCAGGGATGTTCTCGCGCAGCGTCTTTCGCCGACCCTCGGAGCGGAACGCGCGCGCGATGCCGCGGCGATTCACGTTTCGCGGGCCGTGGCGACCTTGCGGAGCGTCTACGCTATTGCTGTCAATCGAAATGTGGATCTCGCCGAGGCTCTGCCGATCTTCTACGATCTTGACGAATCGGGATGCCTCGACCTGTAGATCGCAACCGCAAGGAGTTTCGCACCATGGCCGACACCGCCCAGCCCCACAACGCGCCTGCGACGAGCGACCTCGTTGCCGCCTACAACTTTGCTGAGCCGCGCATCCACCTCGGTGCGGTGGTCGAGAGCGGTGAACCGAATCCTAAGGCCCCGCTCTACATGCCGCTCGGAATGCTGAACCGGCACGGTTTGATCGCGGGCGCCACCGGTACCGGTAAAACGAAAACTCTTCAGCTCATTGCGGAGCAAATTGCGGCGGCAGGAACCCCCGTTTTCGTGGCGGATATGAAGGGTGACCTTTCCGGAATCGCCGTTGCTGGGCAGGCGTCGGAAAAACTTACCGCGCGCGCGAAAGCCCGCGGCCAAGAATGGGTCTCCCGTGCCGGTACCACCGAATTTTTCTCACTCGGTGGCCATGGCAAAGGAGTGCCGATCCGCACGACGGTCACGGAATTCGGCCCGGTACTCCTTTCGAAGGTTCTTGGCCTCAACGACACGCAAGAATCCTCGCTCTCCCTCATCTTCCACTACGCCGACCAGAGCGGTCTCGCGCTCCTCGACCTCAAGGATCTGCGCGCCCTCATTCAATACCTCACGACCGACGGCAAGGATGAGCTCAAGAGCATCGGTGGGATTTCCACCGCGACCGCCGGCGTCATTCTGCGCAACCTCACCCAGTTCGAAAACTCCGGCGCCGATGCCTTCTTTGGCGAGCCCGCGTTCAACGTCGAGGACTTCCTGCGGAAGGATTCCGACGGCCGCGGGATGATCTCGTGCCTTGAACTTCCGGGCGTTGCCGAACGACCGGAGCTCTTTTCGACCTTCATGATGTGGATGCTTGCCGAGCTGTATCAGGTACTGCCCGAAGTGGGCGATCTTCCGCAGCCGAAACTGGTGTTCTTCCTTGACGAAGCGCACCTCCTCTTCAAGGGCGCCTCGAACGCGTTCATTGACCAGGTCATTCAAACGGTTCGGCTTATTCGCTCCAAGGGCGTGGGCGTCTTCTTCATCACCCAATCGCCCAAAGACATTCCCGCCGATGTGCTCGCGCAGCTCGGCAACCGCGTTCAGCATGCGCTGCGCGCCTTCACCCCCGACGACGCGAAGGCCATCAAAAAGGCCGTTGCCACCTACCCCACGACCGAATACGACCTCGAAAAGCTCCTCACCTCGCTTGGGACCGGCGAAGCGGTCGTGACCGTCATGAACGAAAAGGGCGCCCCGAGCCCCGTCGCCTACACCGCGATGCGCGCCCCCGAATCCTCGATGGATCCCGCGCCCGAGGCGGAGGTGGACCGGATCGTCGCCGCGAGCACCCTCGCAGGCCAGTACGGGAACGTCGTGGACCGCGAGAGCGCCTACGAGATCCTCAAGGCTCGCGCGGAAGGTGGTCAGGTGGGCGAGAAGGAGTCCGACGCTTCCCCGGCAACCGTCGGAACCGAGAAGCCCAGGGCGAGCGAGAATGACGCTGCCGACTCGACGCCCGCGAAAAACGAGCCCGGTTTCGTGGAGAAGATCGCGAGCAATAGTGCGGTGAAGAGCTTCTTCCGTTCGGCGGGGACGGTGCTTGGGCGTGAGATTACGCGTTCGCTGTTCGGGACCACGAAGAAGCGCCGCCGGCGTTAGCCCTCTCGCCATCTCTGATTGACGCCCCTCACCCCCGGCATTCCTCCAATGACATGCCTGGCGTTGGGGGCGTCAGTTTTTAAGGACCGTTGGGCGCGTGTGAGGGCCTGGCGCATGAGTGGTCATGGCTTGCCTAACACTGGCATAACAATCTTGTAACGACTGTGCCGGAGGCTGTGAATGTGGAATAGCCCCAATAACTCAGTAGTAGCTTACGGACGGGTGGGAAAAGCCGCGTCACACCTGTTCATGGGTGTGGGCGAGAGTTGCGGATTGGGGGAGATGAGGAAGCGGTAAGTTATGGACCGGAATTATGGTGGCTTACTCAACTGTGAGCGCGGTGTTAGTGTTTCATTCATGGAGCGCCCTTGCGTATGTTCATGCGCTTGAGCGCTCCGTAACCCCTCAATGCTTATTGATAGGAACACTCATGGTTTTTGATGCTTTCCGTGCGCGGAACACCCACCGTGCGACCGCCGCAACAACGCCGCTGTGGCGCCGCGGGGCCGCAGCTCTCGCCGTCGGCGCGATTCTCGGCACCGCGAGCGTGGCTGGCGCTGGCGCGTTCGACACGCCGTTTGTGTCCGCTGCTTCCGCCGCAGATTCGACCTCGCCGCTCACTCCGATCAACGCCGACGCCATCGAGAGCGGTTACATCAGCAAGACGGTCGACACCACCAACGCGCGTGGTGTTCTTTCTGGTACGGCCCAGGTTGTCAACAACAACGGCAACCCGTCGACGTTCCAGAGCAACAACTTCCCCGTTCCCGACGGCACCACCGTGTACCTGCGCTGGTTCGACAAGGATGGAGCGGTGTCGCCCGTCTACACGGCGAAGACCACGAGCGCGGTTGATACCAACGGTGACGGCGTTGCAGGTGGCTCCTACGCGTTCGACCTTCGCGTCAACGAGAAGGGCGAGCTTGAAAAGGACGCCAAGGGTAAGGTCGTGGCGGGCTGGAAGGATCACTCCGGCAAACGCCACGCCTACACCGCATCTGCCGGTCAGTACTACCGTCTTTGGATCCCCGAATACAAGGATCCCGAAACTGGCAACACCGTGACGATGATCCGCCAAAATGGTGGCTTCTTCCCCGGCTCGTTTGTGAACTCGGTTACCGACTCTAACCTGGGCCAGTTCCCGCTTATCGGCACCAACATGCAGAAGACCGGCGTTCTCATGGCTGAGCGCGCCGAGGGCTACATGACCCGCCCGCGCAGTGAGTGGGTAGAGGACACGGCAGGTCCGATCGCCAATCCGGCCCTCGTGACCGGTTTCACCGAAGCGGATAAGTCCTCGATTTCCGGTCAGGTGTGGCTTGAGACGGGCGCCGGTGACCGTGCCAACTCGGCGACCGGCCCCGTGAACAACGGTGATGCCGATCCGGACGCCAAGGGCTACCGCGTCGTTATCTCGAAGCTCACCGACGAAGGCATCGCTGCCTATAACGACCAAGTGGCAAGCCTCGACGACTCGAAGAAGGCGGCCGCGACCAAGAGGCTTCTCACTGACCACCCCGAGTACATCGCGTTTACGCGCTACGCCACTACGGACGCCAACGGCCGCTACACGGTCCGCGTGCCCAAAGGTGCGATCGCGCAAGGTGCAGTCACGAAGGACAAGGGCTTCTACATGTTTGTCGAGAATGACAAGGGTGAGAAGCTCCAAACCTATTCGTCGTGGATCAACCCGGAGTACCGCAGCAACGAGAAGACCAACTGGGCTGCCCAGGCAGCGTCCCTCAAGGGCGGTCTCGGCAACACCTACAACGTGAACTTCGCCATCATCCCCACGACCCAGATGAAGCTCGACATTCCGAACTTCGACACCATCGCCAACCCGGCGAAGGTGGGGGACACTGCTGAGATCAAGCTCGACGGTGTGGCGCTCTCCCCGCTCAAGAACAAGATTGTGTGGACCGACTCCAAGGGTAAGGTCCTCAAGACTTGTGACAACCTCACGAGCATGACTGAGGCCGAAAAATGCACCTTCACCGTTCCGGAGGGTATGCCCTCCGGTGAAATTGTGCGTGCAACCCTCTACGCCGATACCAACGCAGTAGCCGCCGATTCGTTCATCGTCGACAACGATCCACGCTGGGCTGACAGTGCCAAGACCCCCGAGAAGACCGCAGTTACCATCAAGAACGACGGTGGCCCGGTAGTCGACGGCACCAAGATCGGCACCGTGGAAGGTCCCGGAACCGCCACGCTTAACGACGATGGCAGCATCACGGTGACGCCGAACGACACGGCGAAGCCTGGCGACACGATCACCGTGCCCGTTGTCGCTCCTGACGGCAAAGTCATCGACACCATCACCGTAACTGTCGAAAACCAAGACAAGGACACCGACGGTGACGGTCTGAGCGATGCCAAGGAGAAGGAGCTTGGCACGGATCCGAACAAGGCTGATACCGATGGTGACGGCGTCAATGACGGTGACGAGGTTTCGGGTGAGAAGAACAAGGACTTCGACGGTGACGGTAAGGGTGACCCGACTGATCCGAAGAAGGCTGACACCGATGGTGACGGTGTGAACGATGGTGACGAGATCACCAACGGCACCGACCCGAACAAGGCTGATACTCCTGCGGAGGGCGATAAGGACTCCGATGGTGATGGCCTGACCGATGCCAAGGAGAAGGAACTCGGCACCGATCCGAACAAGGCTGATACCGATGGTGACGGCCTCAATGACGGTGACGAGGTCTCGGGTGAGAAGAACAAGGACTTCGGCAACAAACCGACCGATCCGAAGAAGGCTGACACCGATGGTGACGGTGTGAACGATGGTGACGAGATCACCAACGGCACCGACCCGAACAAGGCTGATACTCCTGCGGAGGGCGATAAGGACTCCGATGGTGATGGCCTGACCGATGCCAAGGAGAAGGAACTCGGCACCGATCCGAACAAGGCTGATACCGATGGTGACGGCCTCAATGACGGTGACGAGGTCTCGGGTGAGAAGAACAAGGACTTCGGCAACAAACCGACCGATCCGAAGAAGGCTGACACCGATGGTGACGGTGTGAACGATGGTGACGAGATCACCAACGGCACCGACCCGAACAAGGCTGATACCGATGGTGACGGCCTGACCGATGCCAAGGAGAAGGAGCACGGCACGGATCCGAACAAGGCTGATACCGATGGTGACGGCCTCAATGACGGTGACGAAGTTTCGGGTGAGAAGAACAAGGACTTCGACGGTGACGGTAAGGGTGACCCGACTGATCCGAAGAAGGCTGACACCGATGGTGACGGTGTGAACGATGGTGACGAGATCACCAACGGCACCGACCCGAACAAGGCTGATACTCCTGCGGAGGGCGATAAGGACTCCGATGGTGATGGCCTGACCGATGCCAAGGAGAAGGAGCACGGCACCGATCCGAACAAGGCTGATACCGATGGTGACGGCCTCAATGACGGTGACGAAGTTTCGGGTGAGAAGAACAAGGACTTCGGCAACAAACCGACCGATCCGACGAAGGCTGACACCGACGGTGACGGTGTGAACGATGGTGACGAGATCACCAACGGCACCGACCCGAACAAGGCTGATACCGATGGTGACGGCCTGACCGATGCCAAGGAGAAGGAACTCGGCACCGATCCGAACAAGGCTGATACCGATGGTGACGGCCTCAATGACGGTGACGAGGTCTCGGGTGAGAAGAACAAGGACTTCGGCAACAAACCGACCGATCCGAAGAAGGCTGACACCGATGGTGACGGTGTGAACGATGGTGACGAGATCACCAACGGCACCGACCCGAACAAGGCTGATACTCCTGCGGAGGGCGATAAGGACTCCGATGGTGATGGCCTGACCGATGCCAAGGAGAAGGAACTCGGCACCGATCCGAACAAGGCTGATACCGATGGTGACGGCCTCAATGACGGTGACGAGGTCTCGGGTGAGAAGAACAAGGACTTCGACGGTGACGGTAAGGGTGACCCGACTGATCCGAAGAAGGCTGACACCGATGGTGACGGTGTGAACGATGGTGACGAGATCACCAACGGCACCGACCCGAACAAGGCTGATACTCCTGCGGAGGGCGATAAGGACTCCGATGGTGATGGCCTGACCGATGCCAAGGAGAAGGAACTCGGCACCGATCCGAACAAGGCTGATACCGATGGTGACGGCCTCAATGACGGTGACGAGGTCTCGGGTGAGAAGAACAAGGACTTCGGCAACAAACCGACCGATCCGAAGAAGGCTGATACCGATGGTGACGGCCTCAATGACGGTGACGAGGTCTCGGGTGAGAAGAACAAGGACTTCGGCAACAAACCGACCGATCCGAAGAAGGCTGACACCGATGGTGACGGTGTGAACGATGGTGACGAGATCACCAACGGCACCGACCCGAACAAGGCTGATACCGATGGTGACGGCCTGACCGATGCCAAGGAGAAGGAACTCGGCACGGATCCGAACAAGGCTGATACCGATGGTGACGGCCTCAATGACGGTGACGAGGTCTCGGGTGAGAAGAACAAGGACTTCGGCAACAAACCGACCGATCCGAAGAAGGCTGACACCGATGGTGACGGTGTGAACGATGGTGACGAGATCACCAACGGCACCGACCCGAACAAGGCTGATACTCCTGCGGAGGGCGATAAGGACTCCGATGGTGATGGCCTGACCGATGCCAAGGAGAAGGAACTCGGCACCGATCCGAACAAGGCTGATACCGATGGTGACGGCCTCAATGACGGTGACGAGGTCTCGGGTGAGAAGAACAAGGACTTCGGCAACAAACCGACCGATCCGAAGAAGGCTGACACCGATGGTGACGGTGTGAACGATGGTGACGAGATCACCAACGGCACCGACCCGAACAAGGCTGATACTCCTGCGGAGGGCGATAAGGACTCCGATGGTGATGGCCTGACCGATGCCAAGGAGAAGGAACTCGGCACCGATCCGAACAAGGCTGATACCGATGGTGACGGCCTCAATGACGGTGACGAGGTCTCGGGTGAGAAGAACAAGGACTTCGGCAACAAACCGACCGATCCGAAGAAGGCTGACACCGATGGTGACGGTGTGAACGATGGTGACGAGATCACCAACGGCACCGACCCGAACAAGGCTGATACCGATGGTGACGGCCTGACCGATGCCAAGGAGAAGGAGCACGGCACGGATCCGAACAAGGCTGATACCGATGGTGACGGCCTCAATGACGGTGACGAAGTTTCGGGTGAGAAGAACAAGGACTTCGACGGTGACGGTAAGGGTGACCCGACTGATCCGAAGAAGGCTGACACCGATGGTGACGGTGTGAACGATGGTGACGAGATCACCAACGGCACCGACCCGAACAAGGCTGATACTCCTGCGGAGGGCGATAAGGACTCCGATGGTGATGGCCTGACCGATGCCAAGGAGAAGGAGCACGGCACCGATCCGAACAAGGCTGATACCGATGGTGACGGCCTCAATGACGGTGACGAAGTTTCGGGTGAGAAGAACAAGGACTTCGGCAACAAACCGACCGATCCGACGAAGGCTGACACCGACGGTGACGGCATCAACGACGGTGACGAGGTTTCGGGGGCCAAGAACGACAAGTTCGGCAACCGCCCCACGGATCCGAACAGCGCCGACACCGATGGTGACGACGTGCACGATGGCAAGGAAATCGCTCAGGGCACCGATCCGACGACCCACAATGGCCCGGAGGCGCCCGCGGGGGGCAAGCAGGAGCCGGTGAAGGTGGTTCCCGCGAAGCCGTCGCACAGCAACAACGGGCACCTGCCGCGTACCGGTGCGGAGACCGGCGGCCTCATGGCTGCTGCCGCCTCCCTCATCGCGGGTGGTGTGGCGCTCGTGACGCGCCGCCGTAAGAACGAGCAGTGAGGAATCGCCCGTAGCGGCACCCTCATATAGCTGAGAGTGGCCCTTGCTCCTTCGGGAGCGGGGGCCACTCTTTATGCCCGGACGCCGTCGGTCAAACCCCCACAACCCCTATGCAATCTGAGGGAGGAGGAGAAGCCGGGAAGCAACCGGAATTAAAGAGAAAGCCCCGGCGATCCGTGTGGATCTCCGGGGCGCTGGTTGTGGGGCAACCGTCGGAACCCGAGCGATTACGGGGCGGGCCTCACGCCCAAACCCCCACAACCCCTATGGAATTCGAAGGGGGAGGGGTTACTTCTTGCCCTGGTTGGCGACGGCCTCGGCGGCCTTGCGTGCGGCTTCCTCATCGAGGTAGCGGCCGCCCTTCGTGACGGGCTTGAAGTTTTCGTCGAGCTCGTAGACGAGAGGCTGCCCAGTCGGAATGTTGAGGCCAACGATGTCCTCGTCCGAGATGTCGTCGAGATACTTCACGAGCGCGCGCAGCGAGTTGCCGTGCGCGGCCACGAGAACGGTCTTACCGGCGGCGAGATCAGGCTTGATGCCCTCTTCCCAGTAGGGGAGGAAGCGCGCGATGACGTCCTTGAGGCACTCGGCCTTCGGCACCTCGGTGCCCTCGTAGCGGGGGTCGCTGTCCTGGCTGAACTCGCTACCGGCCTCAATCGCAGGCGGCGGAACGTCGAACGAGCGGCGCCACAGCATGAACTGCTCGTCGCCGTACTTGTCGCGGGTCTCAGCCTTGTCGAGGCCCTGGAGCGCGCCGTAGTGGCGCTCGTTGAGGCGCCAGTCGCGCTTCACGGGGATCCAGTGGCGATCAGCGGCATCAAGCGCGAGGTTCGCGGTCATGATCGCGCGGCGCAGAAGCGACGTGTGCACGACGTCCGGGAGAATGCCCGATTCCTTGATGAGTTCACCACCGTGGGTGGCTTCGCCGCGGCCCTTTTCAGAAAGGGGCACGTCAACCCAACCGGTGAAGAGATTCTTTTGATTCCATTCGCTCTCGCCGTGGCGGAGCAGTACCAGTGTGTACGTCATGCCTCCACCCTACTCGGTCTCGATGAGTATCGTCATAGGACCATCGTTCGTGAAACTCAGCTGCATGTGCGCGCCGAATTCGCCTTCGTGCACGGTGAGGCCGCGCTCGCGGACCTTGTCGATCACTTG
The DNA here is from genome assembly GCF_001678905.1 of Dermabacter vaginalis. NCBI lineage: Bacteria > Bacillati > Actinomycetota > Actinomycetes > Micrococcales > Dermabacteraceae > Dermabacter > Dermabacter vaginalis. The sequence goes on from NZ_CP012117.1 coordinate 492,391, forward strand.
CTGCACGAGCGGCTCCGCGACGGGCCCGGGAGCAGCTTTGTTCCAACTCGGGCGGCGGCCCTTGCGCACGTCCGCATAAAGCGTGAACTGGGAAATGATCATCACGGGCGCGTTCTTCTCGAGCGCGGATTTTTCGTCGTCGAGAATGCGCAACTCGCAGATCTTCCGAGCCATGGTTTCCACGGCCGAGTCGCCATCCTCGTGCGTGATGCCGAGCAACACCACGAGCCCCTCACCTTCAAACTCGCCGCCCATGCGGGGTGGTGTCGCGGAAGAATCATCGAGGATCTCCACCCTCGCTCCGGTCACCTTTTGCACGATTGCGCGCATCAGCGCACTCCTTCCTGTGGGTCCTCGGGTGCGGGCGTGGCGTTTTTGGGTGCGGGCTCCGCCGTATCGGCACGGTGAGTATTGCGCGGGCGAGGTTCCGACGGTTGCGCCGCCGCCATCGATTCCATCATCGTGTGGCGCGCGGGGCGCACACGCGGGTGTCGCCGCATGCCCGGCGCATACACGGGAGTGGGAGGCGACATCGAGATTCCGGCACGGCCGAAGTGCTCGTGAGAGTGTTCGTTCGCGCCATCGAGGGCGATCTCCATCTGGTGATCGGAAAGCTCGGGGATGGGCGGTAGTGGAATCGTGGGATCTTGCTCAAAGTGAGCGGCGCCGTGCGCGAACGACGTGTCGGCGCTCGGGATCGACGGCACCACGATGGGGGAGCGCTCGGTAGCCTGTGGAGGCTCGAACTCGCTTACGGATTCTCCCGTGTCGGCCATACCGGAGGCCTGCTGCCCCTCGTGAACCTCAGCAGCGTCGCGGGGCGAGGTGGCGTCGGAACCGGAAATGAGCCCACCCGGCATGGGCCCCACGTAGTGCGGGCCATATTCGGCGACCTGCACCCACGTTTCGGCCACGCGCACCATCGCCTCCGTGGCGCGTTCCCAGTCGTTTTCCTGCTGGCGGTGCGGGCCGGTGGCGAGGGAGAGCACCACGCCGGCGGCGCGCAGCGCGAGCTCCTGCGGGTCCACGCGGCCCGCAAAAACGGGGTACCACGTGCGGATTGCTTCGGCGACGCGCTCGTGGATGTCGAGGGTGAGGCGCCCCTGATTGGCGTAGTCGCCGAGCACCGAGAGGTGGGCGCACAGGCACGCGAGGTCGTCGGCGCGGCGGCCCGGACCCACACCATCGATGTCGAGCACGCCGACCACGCGAGAATTGTCCACGAACACTTGCGCCTCGTAGAAATCTCCGTGGACAACCTCGGTGGGTTCGAGTCCAATGCGTCGTTCCACATCGGCGAGGCCGAGTTCGATGCGGTACACGAGCACGTCGAGGCGGTCCTTGAGCGAGGGGAGGCTCGAAGCGACCACACCCGCGTAAAACTCTGCGGAATCGGTCCACGGCGGTCGCACGGGCTGGTTCATGAGGGAAGCGGGCAGGCGATCGAGCATCGCGACCAGATCCTCGGCGTGGCACGCCTGCGCACCGTCGTCGATCACGGCCTTCGCGAGCACCGTGCCGGGAAGCTCGGCGAGGACAACGAGACCATCGGTCGCGCCGAGCACGGCGGGAACGGGCACGCCCGCATCGAGCAGTGTGTGGTGGAGATTCACGACGCTCGAGGTCGTGTGCGGCTGAAACACCTTGAGGAACACATTGCGGTCGGCAAGGGCGGCCTTGAGCACGGCGCGGCGACCGGGACGATAGCTCACGACTTCCACGGGTACGGGCGTGCCTTCCGCATACCCCGTTGCCACTCCAAGCTGCGCGAGAGTTTCATGGAGAACGTCCGGGTAGCACACCTGCGGGAGCATCGGCAGCCACGGGTCGTGCGGGTAACGCCACACGCGCACGTTCATGTCGCCGTCGGTCATCACGAGCGACTGCTCGGGGGCGAGCACGTTCTTTTCTTGCTCGCCGATATGAGCGCTTACGCCGAACAGCTCGTCGCGCGGCTCCGCCTCGGGGCCGTCGATCTCTACCCAGCGCACCTTCGTGCGGAACATGGCTTTCGTGGAGCGCGAGGGCCGGTGATCGACGTGGTCGAGTGTCCATTCAACGAGTTCGCCACCAGCGTTCGTGACGGCTGCCTCGAGCACACCTCCGGCCTGGGGCCCCGTGAGAAGCTCGGAACCGTCAAGGGTCTCAGTCATGCCCCCATTGTTGCAGGTTACGGCGGAGCCCTTCTGAAGGGTGAGGCGTGCAGGGTGTGTGACACGCGCTCTTTGTAGAGTGGAGGTATGAGCGACAACACGACTTCACGCCCCCGCCCGGAACTTGGAGGTAACCTCCTCGGCCCCGAGCCCACTCACCTCCCCGATGAGCTCGACCGCCCCGTACGCGAGCGCGACGGCGACGACCCGAAGAAGGTCGCTGCCGATCACCCCACCTCGCCGCTCGCGTGGGCACTCCTTGCAGAAGAAGCGAGTGCTGACGGCGATGTGATCGAGGCCTACGCGTTCGCACGAGTCGGCTACCATCGCGGTCTCGATGCACTGCGTCGCGCCGGCTGGCGAGGCCAGGGCGCGGTTCCCGCCTCGCACGAACCCAACCGCGGCTTCCTCCTGTGCCTCCTCCACCTCGTGCGTGCCGCCGAGGCCATTGGCGAGACGGGCGAGGTAGAGCGACTCAAAGACTTCATCGCCGAATCGGACCCGAGCCTGAGTGGTGCCACAACCCTCGCCCCTTAACCTCCGCGCTCGTCCCGCGTAAAATAGGTCTTTGCTGTTTCGCTACCGCGCGCCAGGATGACGCGCCGAAGGAGATGTCATGCCCGCGATCGTGATCGTTGGAGCCCAGTGGGGCGATGAAGGAAAGGGAAAGGCAACCGACCTTCTCGGCGACCGCGTCGATTACGTCGTCAAGCCCAACGGTGGCAACAACGCGGGCCACACGGTCGTTGTGCACGGTGAAAAGTTCGAGCTCAAGCTCCTTCCTGCCGGGATTCTTTCCCCGAACGCCACACCCGTGATCGGCAACGGCGTGGTCGTGAACCTCGATGCGCTCTTTGAGGAGATCGACGCGCTTGAATCGCGCGGCGTTGACACCTCGCACCTGCGCATCTCCGCGAATGCGCACATCGTCGCCCCCTTCCACCAGACGATGGACCGCGTCACCGAGCGATTCCTCGGCAAGCGCGCGATTGGCACGACCGGCCGCGGCATCGGCCCCGCCTACATGGACAAAGTAGGCCGCCTCGGTATCCGCGTGCAGGACCTCTTCGATGAGTCGATCCTTCGCCAAAAGGTTGAGGGCTCGCTTCGCCAAAAGAACGGTGTGCTCGTGAAGCTCTACAACCGTCGGGCCGTGGAAGTTGAGGAGATCGTGGCGGGCCTTTTGCGCTACGCCGAGCGGATCCGCCCCATGGTCGTGGACACGACCGAGATGCTGAACTCGGCGCTCGACCGAGGTGAGCTCGTGCTCATGGAGGGCGGCCAAGCGACCTACCTCGACGTGGACCACGGCACGTACCCGTTCGTGACGAGCTCGAACCCCACCGCGGGTGGCGCGTGCACGGGTTCCGGTATCGGTCCGACGCGCATCGATCGCGCGATCGGCATCGTCAAGGCGTACACGACGCGCGTGGGCGCTGGCCCGTTCCCCACGGAACTCTTCGATAAATGGGGCGAATACCTTCAGCAGAAGGGCCACGAAGTGGGCGTCAATACGGGGCGCCCGCGCCGTTGCGGCTGGTACGACGCCCTCATGATTCGCCACGCCGTGCGCATCAATGGCTTCACCGATCTCGTGCTCACGAAGCTCGACATTCTCACGGGTCTCGACGAGGTGCCGATCTGCACCGCCTACGAGATCGATGGCGAAATCCACCGAGACATGCCCATGACGCAAACCGAGTTCCACCACGCGAAGCCCGTATACGAGACGATGCCCGGGTGGAGCGAGGACATCTCGAAGGCTCGCACGTTCGAGCAGCTGCCGATCGAGGCACAAAACTACGTGCGCCGGCTCGAGGAGCTCGCAGGGTGTCGCATTTCGGCGATCGGCGTCGGCCCGGACCGCGATGACACGATCGCGGTGCACTCGCTCATTCCCGGCGAGGCACGCCTCGCGGGGGAGGAGTCCGACGGTGCCTGCGCGTAAGGCGATCTCGATTTCTGACGGCGTGGCCGCGATCCGTGCCTGGTGCGAGAGCCGCGAAAACACGCCGCGGGCAACCCTCGCGCTCGCGGTGCGCTTCACCCTCCAGGTGCTCGCCGAGGACTACCCCGGCGGTGCCGTTGAAGTGCGAGTACCACCGTTTGGCGCCGTGCAAATCATCCAAGGCACGAGCCACACGCGCGGCACGCCGCCCGCGGTCGTCGAGATGAATGCCGCGACCTGGATGCGCCTCGCCACCGGCGAACTGACCTGGGCGGAGGGCCGCGCGAAAGGTGGCGGCGTGAGTGCCTCGGGCGAGCGTAGCGACCTATCCGAAATCCTGCCCGTGCCGATCGCCAGGAGAATCGCCGCTGGAGAAAGCTCCGGGCGCTCCACTACGACCGAGGAGAACTAACACGTGATGAGCGAGAACACGCCCGAAGAGCACGAGAAAAGCGAAGCCGTCTGCGCTCCCCAGGGCTCTGATTCGCCCGAGAGCCCCGAATCGCCTCAGCCCACCGCTCTTTTCGTGCGCCGCGAGCGCCGCATGAACCTTGGCGGATGGGTTGTTCTTGCCCTCGTGATCGGCGCGGTCTCGGGACTCGTGTGGGGGATGTTCAGGGGCGTATTCGAATTTGCGCCGCTCGTGATTGCGGCGCTTTACGGCGTACTTTTTGTGGGAGTGGGCCTTGCCCTCGTTGCTGTGATCATCGATTGGGTGCTCGAGCGCGCTCGCGCGAAATAGAGTACCTACCTGGATTCCATAGGGGTTGTGGGGGTTTCGGGAGCGGATCAAACCCCCGCAACTTCTATGCAATTGGTCGGGCCTGATGGCAGCTTCGTGGCAACTTCGTGGCGAACTCGTGGCAAAACCCCCACAACCCCTCTGCAATTCACGTGAGGCGTGAGCCGTATTAGACTGGGTTGGTGCTACCCGCGAACGGACGACTCACTCACGACCTCCTTCCCGACGATCGCCGCCCGCAGGACGAGTGCGGCGTTTTTGGCGTGTTCGCGCCAGGGGAAGACGTTGCCACACTCACCTATTTCGGGCTGTACGCGCTTCAACACCGCGGGCAAGAATCCGCGGGCATCGCGACCTCGAACGGCGAGCAAATCCTCGTATACAAGGACATGGGCCTCGTGTCCCAAGTGTTCGACGAAGGCAACCTCAAAACCCTCCAGGGACACATGGCCGTGGGCCACACGCGCTACTCGACGACCGGCGCGAGCCACTGGGTGAACGCTCAGCCAACGCTTGGCCCGCGCCCCGACGGTACGATCGCCCTCGCCCATAACGGCAACCTCGTGAATACACTCGAGCTGCTCGAACTTCTCCATGAACGCCACGGCGACTCGAAGATTGGCGAACTCAAACAGGGCAACACGACCGACACGGCGATCGTGACGGCGCTGCTCAACCACGAAGGCAGCCTCGAGGACAACATCAAAGACCTCATGGGCCGCATCCGCGGCGCCTACTGCTTCGTGCTCATGAACGAAAAAACCCTGTACGCGGCACGGGATCCGCAGGGTATCCGCCCGCTCGTGCTCGGCCGCCTCGCGAACGGGTGGGTGGTGGCCTCCGAAACTGCCGCGCTCGACATTTGCGGCGCGAGTTTCGTGCGCGAGGTCGCCCCGGGTGAGCTCATTGCGATCGACGAGGACGGCCTGCGCTGCGAGCAAGTATGTGAACCCGCGCGCAAGAGCTGCGTGTTCGAGTACGTCTACCTTTCGCGCCCCGACACGAACCTCAATGGGCAAAGCGTCAACGAATCCCGCATCGAGATGGGCCGCGAACTCGCGCGCGAACACCCCGTTGAAGCCGACCTCGTGATCCCCACGCCCGAATCGGGTACGCCCGCCGCGATCGGCTACGCGCAAGAATCCGGTATTCCTTACGGCCAGGGCATGGTCAAAAACGCCTACGTGGGCCGCACCTTCATTCAACCCACGCAAACGCTGCGACAGCTCGGTATTCGCCTCAAGCTCAATCCGCTGCGCGAGGTCATCGAAGGCAAACGGCTCGTGGTGATCGACGACTCGATCGTGCGCGGCAACACGCAACGGGCCGTTGTGCGGATGCTGCGCGAGGCCGGTGCGAGCGAGGTGCACGTGCGCATCAGCTCGCCGCCTGTCAAATGGCCCTGCTACTACGGCATCGACTTCGCCGACCGAGCCCAGCTCATTGCCAACGGTCTCGATACGGAAGAAATCTGCCGCTCTATCGGCGCTGACTCCCTCGGATACATCAGCTTCGACGGCATGGTGCGCGCCACGCGCCAGGTGCCACGCGAACTGTGCTCCGCATGCTTCACGGGTGAATACCCGATCCCTCTGCCCGCCCCCGATTCCGAAGGCCGCGAACTGCTGGGCATGGCCGACAAGGAGGTTCAGAAATGACTGACGCACGCGAAGACCAAGGCCTCACCTACGCCGCGGCCGGAGTCGACACCGACGCGGGCGACCGCGCCGTCGAACTCATGAAAGCTGCCGTGAAAAAGACGCACGGCACGAGCGTCGTTGATGGCGTGGGCGGCTTCGCGGGCCTCATCGACGTGAGCGAACTCAAGAACTATGAGCGTCCCCTGCTCGCCTCGAGCACCGACGGCGTAGGCACGAAGATTGCGATCGCGCAGGCCCTCGACATCCACGACACAATCGGGCAGGATCTCGTGGCAATGGTCGTGGACGACATCGTCGTGAGCGGCGCGAAGCCCCTCGCCATGACCGATTACATCGCGTGCGGCAAGGTGCACCCGGAGCGGATTGCCGACATCGTGCGCGGCATTGCCGAAGGCTGCGTCCTCGCGGAAACGGCGCTCGTGGGTGGCGAAACCGCTGAACACCCCGGTCTCATGGGTGAGCACGACTACGACGTGGCGGGTGCCGCCGTCGGCGTCGTCGAGGCCTCCCGCATGCTCGGCGCCGAGCGCGTAGGCGCTGGCGACGTGCTCATCGGCATGGACTCGAGCGGGCTCCACTCCAATGGGTATTCCCTCGTACGCGCCGTCGTGGATCGCGCCGGACTGAGCCTCGAGCAGCACATCGAGGAGTTCGGGAAATCTCTCGGCGAGGAACTCCTCACCCCGACTCACATCTACAGCGCGCAGATTTTGCGCGTGCTTGAGCAGGCAGGCGTCGGAAAACTTCACGCACTCTCGCACGTGACGGGCGGCGGGCTTGCTGCCAACCTTGCCCGCGTGATCCCCACCGACTGCGGCGCGCACGTAAGGCGTGCCTCGTGGGAGCCGGGCGCGGTGTTCCACATGATTGGTAAGTGGGGGAGTGTGCCGCTCGCGGATCTCGAGGCGACTCTCAACATGGGACTTGGCATGGTCGCGGTCGCGAGCGCCGAGAGTGCGGATGAGATCGTGCGACTCTTCGAGGCCGAGGGCGTGCGCTCGCGGGTGATCGGCGAGGTTGCCCGGCGCGAAACGTTGCCGAAGCCGCGTGGTGAGAATGACGTGCTCGTGCAGGGGGCGAAGGGGGCTCACGGCGGTCCCGTGCTCGTGACGGCCTGAAAAAATCCGATCCCCGAATTGCATAGGGGTTGTGGGGGTTTGGTGTGCTCGTGAAACCCCCACAAACCCTATGCAATCCAGTTGGGTGGGGCGGGTGGGGTGGCGCGGATCGCGCGCCCGTCGTTGCCTCTCGCCTCCCCTCGGCATCAAAAAATTGACGCCACTGCACGGCGGTCATTCACGCGAATGATGTTCGTGTAGCGGCGTCAATCTACAAAAGAGAAGGGCGGGTTAGGACTCCTCGTCCTCGTCGTCCCAATCGTCGTATTCGCTCGCCCACTTGTCTTCGTAGCGGTCGTCTTCGTCCCACGACGCGGACTCGTTCTTTTTCCCGCTCAATTCGCGCTGGAGCGCATTGAGATCAGTAGGCGGGCTGTAGTACTTGAGGTCCCGAGCAATCTTGGCCTGCTTGGCTTTCTGACGGCCACGACCCATAGGTACGACCCCCTGTGCGTCGAACATGCGGGCGATTTTCGCCCCTGGAGAGTAAGTTTCGGACTCTAGGTTACACTGCGGCGCCTGGGACTTAAAGTAGAGGCACGCCCGTGCGGGATCACGTCACACCCCAGAAGGCCCAGTGCGACGGGCGGAACGACGAGCGCAGAGATGCGCCCTCGAGTGCGAGAACCAACGAAAGAAGCCCTCAGCGATGCCTGCCCGCCATGACCGTACGTACCCGCCCGTCGATGACTCGGCGCTTCTCAGCGACGGCTTCGAGATCGCCCACCACGACCTTGGCGAGGACTCTTTCGGGCCGTGCGGCTTCACGACGATCGCGCGTCGCGCCCCGGAAGACCTCGCGACGGGGGCGATCGCGCTCTACCTGCACGGGTGGTCCGATTACTTCTTCCACCCGCACGTCGCCCGCTTCTTCAATGATCGCGGGTACGATTTCTGGGCGATCGACCTGCGTCGCAATGGCCGCTCCCTGCGCGATGGTGATGTGGCCACCGCAATCGGTGATCTCGCCGACTACGAGGAGGAAATCGGCGACACGATCGAGATGGCGAGCGCCGATGTGCGAGGGCGCGGTCTCGACCCGAAAAAACCGGTGATCTATGCACATTCGACGGGTGGCCTTACCGCGGTGACGTGGGCGGCAAGGCACCCCGGGCAAGCGTCGGCCCTGCTGCTGAATTCCCCGTGGCTCGAGTTGCACGGCGGGCCCACTGTGAGGCGCGTACTGCTGCCCGAGCTTGAGATGCTCGCACGCGCGCGCCCGTTGCACACGGTGGTGCCGGGGATGCCTGATTTTTATGCCCGCACGCTCCACGCGAATTTCGGCGGGCAGTGGGATTGGCATGTGCCGTATAAACCGTTCGAGTCGTTCCCGATGCCGGCGTGCACGCTCGCGGCCGTGGCGCGCGCCCAGTCCCAACTCGCGCGCGGGCTCGATATTCACGAGCCGATCTTCATGACCGCCTCAACGCGATCGGCGCTCGGGCCGGTGTTCACGCGACGCGCCTACACGAGCGATGCGATCTTGAACGTTGAGCACCAGGTGTCGAACGCGCACAATGCGGGGAGTGATCTCACGATTGCCCGGATTCCGGGTGCGACGCACGACATGGCACTGGCCTTCGAGGCCCCGAGGAAGCTGTTCTTTTCGGCGCTCGCGACATTCATGGATTCTCGCGGGCTTTAGCCCTGCCGGGCTTCGGCATCGGCGTGCGCATCGCGAACGCCGAGCGGGATGGCAAGTGCCCCGGCGAGGGCAGGCGTGAGTACCTGACTCAACGTGAACGCCAGCGCGCATGAGACGGCCGCGGCGTTCGGAGCGCCGCAGTGGACGAGTGCCCACGCCACTCCCACGTCAATCACGCCGATTCCGCCCGGCGTGAGGGGAATGAGCGAGAGGAGTCGGCTGAGCGCATAGATCCCGAAAAGCACCAGCGGGCTGATCTCGAACCCGTAGCCGAGCGTGCACCACGCGATGAAGGCCACACCTTGCGCGAGGCGTGCAAGGGTAGGTGCGCCAAGGATCACGACGCGAGAGCCGTGGGCGTCGGCGACCGCCATCGCGCGTGTGTCGAGAGCGGGAGTCACGAGGTCTCGGCTTTGACCGCCGAAGCCCTCGTTGAAGGCATCCACGATCTTTTGCACGCGCTCGAGAACCTTCCGCAGGAGCTTTTCGCTCGAGACGAATCCGAGAGCGATACTCGTGAGACCGAGGGCCAGCGCGGCGGCAATGAGCAGGGCAACGCGCCCCCACAGCGGAATGTCGAGCGGGGAAAGTGCCACGAGGGCGACGGCAAGGATCGGCAAGAGAATCTGCGCGAGAACGTCGGCGATCGACGCGAGCATCGTGCCCGAAGCGATCGTCTTAGCCCGGAGGCCGGCGCGTTTGAGGCGCGCGTAGATGAGTCCGAGAGAAATGGTCGAGCCCATGGGCACGACGACGGTGACCGCTTGCGCGACAGCGTTGGTTTCCGCGGCGGCTCTGAGGCTCACTCCGCGGAAGCACGCGGAAAAACCCACGGAATCGATCGCGAGAACGACGAGCGCGACGGCGATGAGAAAGAGAATCCACCACCAGCTGATCCCGTCGAATGACGCGAAAATGTGCGGCCACGACGTGTCCACAGCGCGCGGAATGAGCCATACGATCACGATCGCGGCGATCACGACGGAGAGTGCGGCGAGCAGCGCGTGGCGGCGTTTCTGCCGCGCGGTGAGTGGAGTGGGGGTGGAGGACTCGTTCATCGCGGACCATTCTTGCAGAAAGCCGTGCGCCGGTGACGTGATGCGGCTGACCATCGCGGGCGGCCTTGAGTTTAAATGTCTCACCCCTTTCGTAGAGTGGAGGCATGTACACACTCATGATGATTTTCGTGTTCTTGCACGTCCTTTGCTGGGCCGGCGCGTTCGGCATGTGGATCGCCGCTGTGAAGAATCGCCAGCCGCTTCCCGGCATGGCGCACATGGCCGCCGCTGCTCCCGTGTTCGGCCTAATCGCGGCCATTATCGCGATCACGGGTGGCATGGGTATCAACCACATGGCGATCGGCATCAAACTCGTGCTGTCGATCATTGTGGCGGTGTGCGCGTTCATCGCGATCAAGAAGCGCGAGGCAACGCCCGCGCCCGTGTGGTTCGCGATCCCCGTGGGTATCGTCGTGAATATCGCCATCGGCGTGTTCATGTAACTGGCAAACCGTCCGCATCGCCCCGGCCGGAGCGGGGTAGGGTTCAACTCGCCTGACTCGCCGCCCGACCCACACCGCTAATGAAGGTTCATGAATGTCCTCGCTTTTCGATGATTTCCCGCTTCCGGAATCCTTCCGTGCGCTCGGTGAGAGCGGGAACGGCAAGAACGGCAGGGGCGGCGGTAGCGATGGCGGTCCGGGTGTTGGGAGCCCGGTGAGTGACGCCGAGGCGGAACGCTCGGCTGCCAGTGGGAGTGCGCGGGGAGAGTCTGACGCCTGCCCGCCTCCCGATGAGTGGGATTTTTCCGAGGATGCCCCGCCGGAGGATTGGGAGACGGCGTTTGGCGAGGAGGCGTCGGAACCGCACGGTGACGAGCCGAGCCCACGCTTTGAGCCGGTTCCCGAAGAGCCCGAGCCCGTGTGCCACGAAAACTTCGCGGCGTGGGGCGGTCGTGACGAGGGAGCACTCGAGGAGATCGTTGAGGGCCTCAATCCGCCGCAGCGCGACGCCGTTGAGCACCGCGGCTCCCCGCTCTTGATCGTGGCCGGCGCCGGTTCCGGTAAAACTCGCGTGCTCACGCGCCGCATCGCGCACCTTCTGCGCAGCGGCGAAGCGCTTCCCGGTGAGATTCTCGCGATTACCTTCACGAATAAGGCTGCCTCGGAAATGAAGGAGAGGGTCGAGGCCCTCATCGGGCCTGCGGCTCGCTACATGTGGGTCTCGACCTTCCACTCGGCGTGCGTGCGCATTTTGCGGCGTGATGCCGCGGCAGCGGGGCTCAAGTCGACCTTCTCGATTTACGACTCCGCCGATTCGAAGCGGCTCATCACGAACATCGCGAAGGATCTGGGGCTCGATTCGAAGCAGCATCCGCCGCGTGCTTTCCAGTCGAAAATTTCTTCGCTGAAGAATGAGCTCGTGACGCCCGAGGAGTATGCGGCCCAGGCAGAGAACGCGAAAAATCCCGCCGAACGCACGATCGCACAAATCTACACGCAGTACCAGGAGCGGCTTCGCACGGCGAACGCCGTGGACTTTGACGACCTGATCGCGCTGACCGTGCGGCTGCTCGCCGAAAATCCGGCGATTCGCGAAGGGTATCGCCGCAGGTTCCGGCACGTTCTCGTGGATGAGTATCAGGACACGAATACCGCGCAATACAGGCTCGTGCGCGAACTCGTGGGCGATGACCCTGGCGCTGACCTCACTGTCGTGGGCGATTCGGACCAGTCGATCTACGCGTTCCGCGGCGCGACGATCCGCAACATCATCGAGTTCGAAGAAGACTTCCCGAGCGCCCGCACGATCGTGCTCGAGCAAAACTATCGCTCCACGCAAACGATCCTGAGTGCCGCCAACGCGGTCATCAAGGAAAACCAGGGCAGGCGGCCTAAGAAGCTGTGGACTGACCAGGGCGATGGCCAGCAGATCACGCTGTATGTTGCCGACGACGAGCAGGGCGAGGCCCGCTACATCACTCGCCAGATCGACGCCTTGATCGACGGGGGTGCGAAGGCCGGGGACATCGCCGTGTTTTACCGCGCGAATGCGCAATCGCGCGCGCTCGAAGATCAGCTCATCCGCGTGGGACTCCCGTACAAGGTTGTGGGTGGCACGCGCTTCTACGAGCGACGGGAAATCAAAGACGCGATCGCGTATCTGCGGGTGCTCACGAACCCTGCGGATGAGATCAACCTTCGCCGCATTCTCAACACGCCGAAGCGCGGTATCGGGGAGCGGGCCGAGGCAGCCATCTCCGTTCTTGCTGACCAGGAGCGCATCAGCTTTGGCGAGGCCCTTGAACGCGCGAGCGAGGCCCCGGGAATTGCGACGCGTTCCCTCGGTGCGATCGAGAAGTTCGTGGCCCTCATGTCCCGTGGGCGCGAGCAGGTGGAAAAGGGAGAGGGCCCAAGCGAGGTACTCGAATCGATCCTGACCGAGAGTGGCTACTATGCCTCCCTTCAAAGTAGCGACGATCCTCAAGACGAATCCCGCCTCGAGAACCTTGCGGAACTCGTGAGCGTCGCCGCCGATTTCGAAGCGGATCTCGCCGCTGCCGAGGCCGCGGCGTCCGAGTTCGATGACGAAGCGGGGATAGAAAACGATGCCTCCACCGGCTCGCTCGTTGATCAGTTCCTCGAAAAAGTTTCCCTCGTTGCTGATTCCGATCAGATCCCCGAGGGCGAGGATCAATTCGTCACCCTCATGACTCTCCACACCGCGAAGGGCCTCGAGTTCCCGATCGTGTTCCTTACCGGCATGGAGGATGGCACGTTCCCGCATCAGCGCACCCTCGCCGATCCGAAGGAGCTCGAGGAGGAGCGGCGCCTCGCGTACGTGGGCATTACCCGCGCGAGGGAGCGCCTGTTCCTCACGCGTGCAAGCGTGCGTGCAGCGTGGGGTTCGCCGCAATTCTTCCCCGCCTCCCGCTTCCTTGAAGAGATCCCCGAGGCTCTCGTGCACGTGGCGCGCGCGGGCAATGCGCGCGCGTACGCGGATGTTGGTGGCGGTTTTGGTTCCGACGGTTGGGGCGCCTCCGGTCGCTCCCGAGGTTTTGGCGGCTCGAGCAAGCGCGGCCCATCCGTCACGGGTCTCGGCGTGGGCGGTGGCCGACGCGACGTATCGAGGCCGAGCTTCGGCTCGGGCAAGAAGGCGAAAACGGCGAGCGAGATTCCGAATCTCGAGGTCGGCGATCGGGTCACCCACGACAGCTTCGGTATGGGCACCGTGATCTCCGCAAGCGGTGTAGGGGAGAAGCTCCAGGTCGAGGTCCAATTCCGCGATCCTCATGGCAAAAAGCGCCTTCTCGTGCGCTATGCGCCGATCACGAAGCTCTGAGCGAGAGGGGCCCGGCGACCGCCCGGGTACCCGTCTCTCAGGAGTGAGGCGCAGTTTTTCTCGACCCTCGAGAGTTTCGGGCCGTACGCCTTGCGCACACGGGGTAGATTCGTAGCAGGCCACATGCGCCCCATGGGCCACCTTTCACTAAGGAGTGACATTGCGAATCGGAATCCCGAGAGAAACCCTCGAGGATCAGCCGCTCGTTGCCGCCACGCCCGACACCGTTCGCAAGCTTCTCAAGCTTGGCTACGAGGTCGTGGTGGAGCGCGGCGCTGGAGAGCGCGCCTCTTACCTCGATGCCGCCTACGCCGACGCTGGCGCCGAGATCGTAGGGGAGGAGGTGTGGCAATCCGATATCGTCACGACCCTTGACACGCCGCCGCGGGAGACGCGCGAAAAGATGCTTCCCGGTGCCGTGCTCATTTCCCGCATGGCCCCAGGGCGCAACCCGGAGCTCATTGACGAACTGAAAGAGCATCGACTCACGGCGCTCGCGATGGATGCGGTGCCGCGTATTTCGCGTGCGCAATCGATGGACGTGCTCAGTTCGATGGCGAACATCGCCGGCTATCGCGCGGTCATCGAGGCCGCGAGCAATTTTGGGCGTCTCTTCACGGGCCAGGTGACGGCGGCCGGCAAGGTGCCGCCCGCGAACGTGTACGTGATTGGTGCTGGCGTTGCGGGTCTCGCCGCGATTGGCACGGCCAATTCGATGGGCGCGATCGTGAAGGCTACCGATCTTCGCCCCGAGGCTGCCGAGCAGGTCGAGTCGATGGGCGCGGAGTTCGTGGCGATCCCGGCGAAGACGGAGAAGTCGGAGGATGGCTACGCGAAGGAGATGACGGCGGACCAAGCGAAGGCGGCCGCGGAGCTCTATTCGCAGCAGTCAGCCGAGGCGGACATCGTCATTACGACCGCGAACATCCCGGGCCGCAAGGCGCCGGTGCTTCTCACCGCCGCGGATGTACAGAACATGAAGCCCGGCTCGGTGATCGTGGATATGGCCGCCGCGAACGGCGGTAACTGTGAACTCACAAAACCCGGCGAGGTCTACCAGACCGACAATGGCGTGACGATCGTGGGCCACACCGATCTCGCGGGCCGGCTCCCCGGCCAAGCGAGCCAGCTGTATGGCCAGAACATCGTGAATCTCATGAAGCTCGTGACGCCCCAGAAGGATGGCGTGATGATGCTTGATTTCGAGGACACGATCGTTCGCGGCATCACGGTGACGTTCGCGCACGATGGTGAGGCGGATGTGCTGTGGCCACCGCCTCCCGTGAAGGTGTCAGCGGCGCCTGCACCCGCACCCGAAGCGGCACCGGCTCCCGCCGGAGCGCCCGAAGCGAAGAAAACCCACGCGGGAACTATCGCGGCGATCATCGGCGGAATCCTCGGAGTGGCGCTTGTGCTTGCGAGCCCCTTCCAGGTGGCGGAGCAGTACATGGTGCTCATGCTCGCGATCGTGGTGGGCTACTACGTGATCACGTCGGTCACGCATTCGCTGCACACGCCGCTCATGAGCGAGACGAACGCGATTTCCGGGATCATTCTCGTGGGCGCGATTTTGCAGGTGGGCAGCGCGAATATTGCCGTGGCGATCCTGTCGTTCATTGCGATCGTGATCGCGAGCATCAACATTTTTGGCGGGTTCACGGTCACGCACCGCATGCTCTCCATGTTTTCGAGGGAGGGCTGATCGATGGACATGCAGCTGATTGATTGGACGCTGAGGCTCACGACCCTCGCGTACATTGCCGCGGCCATTCTCTTCATCCTCGCGCTCGTGGGGCTCAGCGCACAAAAGAGCGCGAAGCGCGGCAACATTTTTGGTGCGGCCGGTATGGCCATTGCGCTTGTGGCCACGATTGCGCGTGCGCTCGCGAACTCGCAGGTGGATCCCGAGCACTTCAATGGCCCGATCGTCACGCTCATCCTGATCATTCTCGCGATGGGTATCGGCGCTGGCGTCGGCATTCCGCTCGCGAAAAAGGTGGAGATGACGGGCATGCCCGAACTCATCGCCATGCTCCACTCGTTTGTGGGCCTTTCGGCGGTGCTGATCGGCTTCAATAGCTTCCTGCATCCGTACGGTATTTCGCCCGCGATGGAGACCTTCCATCTGGGCGAGGTGGCGCTCGGTATTTTCATCGGCGCCGTGACGTTCACGGGCTCGATCGTGGCGTACCTCAAGCTTTCGGCGAAGATCAAAGGCGCGCCGCTCATGCTTCCGGGCCGCAACTGGATCAACCTCGGCGTTCTCGTTCTCTCGCTCGTTCTCGCGATCGTGTTCATGGCGAGTGGCGGCGAGGGCTTTGCCGGTTGGGCCTCGATTCTCCTGCTCACGATCCTTGCGCTCTTCCTTGGCTTCCACCTTGTGGCGGCGATCGGCGGTGGCGACATGCCGGTCGTCGTCTCGATGCTCAACAGCTACTCGGGTTGGGCCGCGGCGGCTGCGGGCTTCATGCTCGGCAACAACCTGCTCATCATCACGGGTGCGCTCGTCGGCTCGTCCGGTGCGTACCTGAGCTACATCATGTGCAAGGCGATGAACCGCTCGTTCATTTCGGTGATTCTCGGCGGGTTTGGTTCCGACGGTGGCGCCTCCACCGTCGAGCGTGATTACGGTCAGCACACCGAGATCACGCCTGAGGAGACGGCCGAGCTTCTCAAGGTCGCCTCGACGGTCATGATCACTCCCGGCTACGGGATGGCTGTGGCACAGGCGCAGTACCCCGTCGCGGAACTGACGAAGAAGCTCCGCGAGCATGGCGTGGATGTCACGTTTGGTATTCACCCGGTGGCAGGCCGCTTGCCCGGGCACATGAACGTGCTTCTTGCCGAGGCGAAAGTTCCCTACGACATCGTGCTGGAAATGGACGAGGTGAATGACGACTTCGGCGACGTTGATGTCGTGCTCGTGATTGGCGCGAATGACACGGTGAATCCGATTGCCGAGGAGCCGGGCAGCCCGATCGCGGGCATGCCCGTGCTGAAGGTGTGGGAGGCGAAGCACGTGGTCGTGTTTAAGCGTTCGATGGGTGCCGGCTACGCGGGCGTGCAAAACCCGCTGTTTTTCAACGAGAACACGGACATGCTGCTCGGCGATGCGAAGACGTCGGTCGAGGCGATCTCGAAGGCACTGTAACCTTCCGCGTGTGATCGCGAGGCTCCGTGCACACCCGTATCGGGTGGGCGCGGAGCCTTCTTTGTGTGTGTCGGTGCGGCGGCGCTAGCCTCGCGCCTGGAGGGTCAGCCGAGGAGCGCTTTGAGCAACGGCTCGATGTTCTCGCGCTTGACGAAGTCGGTGTCCGTGCCCCACGTGTCGAGCATTTCCTGGTCGTTCGCGTGGCGTTTGCTCGCGGGCGTCGCCTTCATGAAGGCGTGCACGCCCGTGAGGGCAGCCTTGTGGGCGAAAGACACCTTGGAGTGGGCGAGGCCGCCGCGCGCGTGAAAGCGTTCGGTGCGCTCATACACGTCGCTCGGGAGGTTCGCGCGATGCACCTTCTCGACGTCCTCGGTGCGGCTCGGGTCAGCCCAGGCTACGGAGAGCAGCACGAGGCGTGCGTTCGTGAAGGCGTGCGCGGCGTTCACAAAGGCTTTGACGTCGTGGAGCTTGCCCGCATAATTGCCGCCCGCGTACACGACGAGGTCGGGTTCACCTCCGAGCGTCGTTGTTGCCGCCTCGACGGTGAATCCTTTGGTGGTGAGGGTGTGCACGTCCCAGCCCGCATCCGTGAGGGCGCTCGCGACCATCTCGGCGTATCGGCCGGAGTGCCCGTAGATCGAGGCGTTGAGGATGAGGGCTTTCATGGGTGCTCCTTTGCGGTGGTGGTCGGTACTTCCAGCCTGCCACGCACCGCCGCGCACGGGCAGGGACCACCGGTGCCCGGCGTTCAGGCTGTCACGTGAATGAGTGCGAGGGCGCCGCGTTCGAGGTCCACGAACTGGTGATTGACGGCCTTGTACGTGCCTTCCTCGTGGAACACCATTTCAACGAAGCCGCCCTGGCAGCTGCCGAGATCGAGGGCTTGTGCCCCGCCGCCCGTCGTGTTGTCGGGGCGCAGGAGATACTCGCCTTCCTTGAACACCGTGTCGAACACCGTTCCCACCACGTGGAAGGCAATCCCTCGGCTCGGTCCCGCGGCGAGTACCCAGATGCGCACGCGCTCGCCGACTTTCGCTTCGAGCGGCTCGTGCACGTACTGGTTCGCGTGCCCGTTGAACACGGTGAAGTCGGGGCGCTCGGCGAAGATTTTCTCCGAGGAAATGGCGTGAAGCGCGCAACCGTCGGGCCCCTGAGCCGGGCTTCCATCCGCGCCGGTGCTGGCCTCCGGGGCGAGGTAGTGCTCGGATTGCACGAGTACGTATTCGCGATCGGCCGGCGCGAGTCCCTGCGGCGGGACGATGAGGATTCCATACATGCCGCCGGAGAGGTGCATCGTCATGGGCGCGGTCGAGCAGTGGTAGAGCCACGCGCCCGCGTAGTCAGTGGTGAAGGGGTAGGTGAGGCTTTCACCAGGTGCGATCGTGCGCATGTAGCGATTAGGTGCAACGGTGCCCGCGTGGAAGTCGATCGAGTGCCCCATGTCGCCGCTGTTGGTGAGGGTTAATTCGATTTTTCCGCCAAGGGGGGAGGTGATCACGGGCCCCATCACCTCGCCGTTGTACACCATCGACTCCATCGCGATGCCGGGCGCGATCTCGAGGTTTTCCTCGGTGACGGTGAAGGCGAGTTTTTGCGGCGTGGCCGGGGAGGGGACGGCGGGCATCACCGGATCGCGCCGCGTGCGGGAGGAGCCGGGTGCGGAGGTGAGATCGGCGCTCACTCGGGCAAGGGGATCCGTTCCGACGCCTGCCGCGCCACCGTCACTGCTGTGACTTCCGCTCGTGCGTGCGCCGGTTGGGGTGATGGTGAGGGTCATGCCCATCGCGCGGTGGCCAACGATTGAGCACCACCCCTCGATGGGCGCGGTGACCACTCCGGCCTCGAGCACGACCGTGTCACCTGGATGCAGGCGCTCCGTGTGGGCACCGGTATCGAGAACGAGATCGTGGGTGTTCGCGGGATCGACGTTGTGCACCTCGATCTCAAGCCGATCGCCCGCGGGCACCTCGAGCGTATTCGGCACGAAACGCATTTCGGCGTTGGCTTCGACCGTGAGGCGGGTCGTGCGGCCGGTGGGAGCGATGGCCGGGCCTGCACCGTGCTCGGAGCCGGCGCCTTGGGAGGGGATTCCGACGGCGGTCGCGCCCGCGAGCGTGCCGTCGAAGGCACGCCCGACCGCGGCGAGGGAAAAGACCGTTCCCGCGCCTGCGAGTGCGCTCGTGAGGTGGCGCCGGCCGAGTGTTGCCGGCTCACGGCGAGCCTCACCTTCATGCGCCAGAGCGGGAGTGGAGCTCACGCCGGAGGCAATGGCAGCCGGGGCCGAGCCGCTCGTCCCCGACTGCTGCGGGTTTGCGGGAGCACCTATGCCGGGCATTCCGAGCTGGGCCGAGCGCTCCTTGAATTCGAGGCGCTCGCGCAGATTCACCTTGACCATGCGGAGCATGAGGACGATGAAAGAGGCGAGCACGAGAAACGCCACCGCGGAAACCAGAACCCGCGTGACCGAGCCGAATTGGCTCGGTGCGAACGTGCCGAACGTGAGAGCATCAAAGAGCGCCTCGCCAACCATGCCCGAGATGCTCGCGAACGCAAACATGCCAAGCGCGAGATTGAGCGCAACGACGCGGAAAACTGCCCAGCGACTCATGACGGCGAGGCCAGCCTTGAGAGCACGCGGGCCTCCACCCATCGAGGCCGGCAAAAGGTAACTCATCGCGCCGAGGAGCACTTGGAGGAGGAAACCCGCGACGAAGGGGACGCTCAGGTCATGAAGGCGTGCCGCGGTGAGCGAAAAGTTGAGGGGCGAGGTGACCGGGGAACCGTCGGAACTGCCGATCGAGCTGAACCACAGCCCCCACAGCGCCACGCACGTGCCGAGGAACCAGAGTGCGCCCGCACCGATCGAGAGCACGGGGAACAGGGCAAGTGGCTCGCGGCGCACCTGGCGGGATGATTGCCGCGCGAGCGCCACGAGGAGCAGGCCGATGACGACCTGGCCGAGAATGTAGAGGGTGAGACCCGCGAGCCCCACGAGAACATTGTCCACGAGAGCACCGAGCATCGCGATGAGCGTGCCGATCACCATGACGATGAGGAAACGCGAGGCTCGCGTGGCTTTCGCCGTATCGAGCTTCGTGCGTAAGACCGTGGGCCATAGCGTGAGCAGCGTTGCCGAAACCGTGACGCCCACGAAGCCGAGAATATTCACGATCTGATGCGCGAGAAGCAGGCGCCCTTGCCACGGCTCGCCGGGGGAGAACGCGAGGATCGCGCCGAGCGCTGCGCCGAAGGGGAGGAGGCACGCGGCAATGAGGTACGCCCGTACCACGAACGCGAAGCGTGGAGCGAGGGCCGCCTTAAGCTGCGCACCAAGAGCGAAGGCGTACCACAGGATCATGGCGCTCACGCCGATGGCGCCCAGCACCGTGAGGAGCGGGAGATTCGCGAGCATGCCCGCCATCGTGAGGATGATCGAGGCGGTGAGAGCCCAAATGCGCGCCACTTGCTTCGGCCGAGTTTCCTCACCAAGGCGGGTCTTGAGAAGAGCCTCCGTGAAATGCTGACCCCACACCATGATCGACGTGGTGACGAGGCCGAGGGTCACCATGTGCACAAGAAGCCACCGGAACTGCGGGATGAGCGGGTGCGCTGCGACGGCGATGACGAGCGCGATCATCCAGTAGGAGACGGGTTTCGAGGCCTTCCTATGCCAGCTTCGACGGGTGAAACCTTCGGGGCGAGCATCTCTCGAGTGCACGTGCGGCCTTTCGCGCTGGGGGACGACGAACGGGGCGCGAAAAACGCCCCGTTCATGCTATCGGCGCACAGCGAGGTTGGTCAGGACTTAAACTTCTTGACCTTCGCACCCTCCGGGAGATCCTCGCCAGCAATCCCCTCGGGATCGTCCAGGTCGGTTTCTTCGTACGCGTCCTGCGTGAGCGCGGCAATGATGCGCAAGAGCACGAGAACCGCAAGGAGAACGAGCATCCACGTGACGGGGATCGGGATGATCCTCGAGAACACGAACCAGATCGCACCGAGCGAAAGCGCGATGATCGACGTGTCGCGCAGGGCGGCGAGAAGGCGCTTCGTCATATTCGCGCGGCGATACCGGCGACCCGCGACCTTTGCGGCTGCGCGCATCGTTTTGGCAGATTCGCTCGCGGAGTTCTTCGCGCTTTCAGCGCCGCGGCGCACGTTATCGGCAGCTTTCGCCTCCCACACTTTCTGTGCGCCGCTCGCGTAGGCGCGGGCCTCCCGCTGCACGGCACGCTTCGCGCCGGGAGCCTGCTTGCGCGCCGTATTGCGCACGGCTTTCGCGTAGGTCTTCCAATCGGCCATTACTTCTCATCCTTCATGCGAATATCGCCATCGCGGCTCTCGCGCGGATTCGCGCGGCCTTCGCGGATGGCGGCGCGCTCGCGGTCGCGGCGCCACTCGTAGTAGTAGGAGAGCCCCACGTTGAGCGCGAGCGTGAGCAGGATCGACAGGACGAGGCTCGCGAACTTCGCCTTGATTCCCATGAGTGAGAGGACCACGAAAAAGAGCGTCATGACCACGACGGAGAAAAAGAGGTGGTCCATGATGCGCTGGCGGAGAGTTTTGCGCTTGGGGCGGGGACTCGTCATTGCTCCATCGTAACGGCCACCCGCACTGTGAAGATCTGGCTCACTGTGATCGGCACGCGCTTTTGCCCTTCCGCGGGCGACGCCGAGGTGCCGATACCCTTGGAAGAACGCTACTTCTCATGGAGGGACACCCGCGTGGATCTTCTCGAACATCAAGCGCGCGATGTGTTTGCGCGCCATGGCGTCCCCGTTCTTCCCGGAATTCTCGCGAGGACCCCGGCTGAGGCGCGCGCCGCCGCCGACAAACTCGGTACACCGGTGCTTGTCGTCAAGGCCCAGGTCAAGGTCGGCGGTCGCGGTAAGGCCGGCGGCGTTAAGGTCGTGCGCACACCAGTCGAAGCCGAAGAGGCCGCACGCGCGATCCTCGGCATGGACATCAAGGGCCACACGGTTCATTCCGTGCTCGTTGCCGAGGGCGCCGAGATCGCCGAGGAGTACTACTTCTCTATCCTTCTGGACCGTTCCTCGCACGGCCTCACGGCTCTGTGCTCGAAGGAGGGCGGCGTAGAGATCGAACAGCTGGCGAAAGAGCGCCCCGAGGCACTTGCCCGCGTGGAGATTGACCCTCTCGAGGGCCTCACAGCGGAAGCTGCGCGCGATCTTCTCGAAGCTGCGGGCTTCGATGTCGAGCAGGTCGGCGCCATCGCCCGGGTTCTCGAGCGGCTGTGGGAGGTGTATCGCGACGAAGACGCGACCCTCGTCGAAGTCAACCCTCTCGTGAGAACCGCGGGGGGAGAGATCCTCGCGCTCGACGGCAAGGTTTCCATCGACGATAACGCTCTCTTCCGCCACGAAAGCTTCGCCGCTTTCGCCGCGGAAGAAAATGCCGACCCTCTCGAGGAGGAAGCGCGGCGCCTCGGCCTCAATTACGTGAAGCTCGATGGCGAAGTCGGCGTTGTGGGCAACGGTGCGGGTCTCGTGATGTCGTCTCTCGATGTTGTCGCCTACGCGGGCCGTGACTTTGGTGGGATTCACCCCGCGAACTTCCTTGATATCGGCGGCGGTGCCTCGGCGAGCGTCATGGCTGACGGCCTCGGGTTGGTCCTCGCCGACCCTCAGGTGAAAAGCGTATTTATCAACGTGTTTGGCGGGATTACCGCGTGCGATCAAGTCGCCCTCGGCATCGTGGGCGCCCTCGAGAAGCTCGGTGACCGCGCGACGAAACCGATCGTCGTGAGGCTCGACGGCAACGCCGTGGAGGAGGGGCGCGAGGTTCTTCGCCGCGCGAAGCACCCACTCGTGCACATCGCGGATTCAATGGACGACGCCGCGAGGCAAGCCGCCGCGCTCGCCGCTGGAAAGTAGGGCTACCATGGCGATTTTTCTTGACGACCACTCCCGCATCATCGTGCAGGGCATCACCGGAAGCGAAGGGCTCAAGCACGCGCGCCGCATGAGCGCCGCCGGCGCCCAGATCGTGGGTGGGGTCAACCCGAAGAAAGCCGGGAGCGACGTGGACCTCGGCAACCGTCGGACCCCCGTTTTTGGCACGGTGGCCGAGGCGATGCGCGAAACCGGCGCAAACGTGTCCGTGGTGTTCGTGCCACCCAGATTTGCGAAGGGGGCCGTGATCGAGGCGATCGAGGCGGGCATGCCACTCGTCGTCGTCATCACGGAGGGCATCCCGGTTCTGGACACGGTCGAGTTTCATGCGCGCGCGAAGGCGAGCGGCCGCACGCGTATCATCGGGCCGAACTGCCCGGGGATCGTTTCGCCGGGGCTGTCCAATGCAGGGATCATCCCCGATCACATCACGGGCCGGGGCCCAATCGGGCTCGTCTCGAAATCGGGCACCCTCACGTATCAGATGATGCACGAACTTTCCGACATCGGCTTCACGACCGCGATCGGTATCGGCGGCGACCCGGTCGTGGGCACGACCCATATCGACGCCCTCGAGGCTTTTGAGGCCGATCCCGCGACCGAGCTCATCGTGATGATCGGTGAAATCGGGGGAGACGCCGAGGAGCGCGCCGCCGAATTCATCCGCGCGAAGGTCACGAAACCCGTCGTTGGCTACATCGCCGGCTTTACCGCCCCCGAAGGCAAAACAATGGGGCACGCGGGCGCAATTGTGAGCGGCTCAAGCGGCACGGCGCGCGCGAAGAAGGCGGCGCTCGAGGCCGCAGGCGTGCGCGTGGGAACGAGCCCGAGTGAGACCGCGAGGCTCGTACGAGAGGCCCTCTAGTTGTTGCTGGCCATGAGGTTGTTGACGTGCTTTGTGGGTGGCGACGTAAGCGGCTACGATGAGTCGTATGTCGAGCCCTGAATCGGACACTCAGGGGCTTTCGGTCACGCCGTCAGCCCCTCACCTCAGCTGAGCCCCTAGCTCCCTGCTGCCCGCTACGTGCAGCATGTCATTCGGGTGTCCTTTGGGCGCTGACCGTGGTGACGAGACGTTCTCTTGTTCGTACTCTCGCTTCGGAGCTATCTCGATGCCTTTCGCTCTTTATCTTCTTGCCCTGGTGGTCTTTGCCATGGGTACTTCCGAATTCATGCTCGCCGGCCTCGTGCCCGACATTTCCAGATACTTCGGCCTTTCCGTGGGGACCGCTGGTCTCCTGACGTCGGCGTTCGCCGCAGGGATGGTAATCGGTGCACCTGTGATGGCCGCGTTCACTCGTCGCCTCCCTGTAAAAGCGACACTCCTGGGTTGCGTGATCGGTTTCGCGCTGACCCATATCATCGGGGCTCTCACCCCGCACTTCACTGTTCTGTTTATCACGCGCGTGATCGCGGCGATCGTTAATGCAGGCTTCTTGGCGGTCGCGTTGGGTGCGGCAACAAAACTCGTAGCACCCGATGCCAAAGGTCGGGCCGTGGCGGTTCTGCTGGCGGGTACCACCGTCGCCACCGTCGCAGGCGTCCCCGCGGGTACGCTACTTGGTACGGCACTTGGCTGGCAGTCGACGTTCTGGGCGATCGCACTTCTCTGCATCCCCGCTGCGATCGGCATCGCTGCGGGCTTCACCACTAAAGCCGACGACTCGTCAAAGGAGGAGTCGTCCTCGACCTCGTTGCGCGTGGAGCTGGCGCAGCTGTCCTCTCCGCGCCTCGTCCTAACGATGCTGCTCGCTGCCCTTGTGAATGCCGGCACATTCGCCACGCTGACCTTTCTCGCGCCGATCGTTACGGACACCGCCGGCCTGACCCAGTGGTGGGTGCCGGTGGCGCTTGTGTTCTTCGGCGTCGGCTCCTTCATCGGCGTCACCGTTGCGGGACGGCTCTCGGATGCCCGACCCCGCATCGTCATCGTGGGCGGTGGCAGCGTTCTGGTGCTCGGGTGGGTCGCGCTGGCGCTCTTCGCAACGAACCCCGTCGCCCTGCTCGGGCTCGTTTTCGCTCAGGGTGTGGTGGGGTTCGCCGTCGGGAGCACGCTGATCACGCGAGTGCTTTATGCCGCGGCGGGTGCGCCCACCATGGCGGGGTCATACGCGACAGCGGCACTCAACGTGGGCGCGGCAGCCGGTCCCGTGCTCGCCTCTGCCGCACTCAGCGTTATGCCGGGCGCGCTCGGACCCGTTTGGGTAGCCGTGCTCGTGACCACCACGGCACTACTGCTCGCAGTTCCGCTTCTTCGGCTGATTGCACCCGTCGAGAGCGAGGTGGTCAAGTGACGCACGCAAACGCGCCCCTGACGGTCGAAGGTCGTCGTCGACTCGTCGCGCGCTGTCGGACTCGACCCATTTCTCATGTTGCCGCCGAGATGGGGGTCTCCCGTGCGACCGCCTCGAAATGGGTCAACCGATACAAACGATTCGGGAAGGTCGGCCTAATGGACCGCTCGTCGTCGCCGATCCGGCAGCCCTCTGCAACGCCTGGCCGCCTCGTGAAGCAGATCGAGTCAATGCGACGAGAACATAAATGGTCGGCGTCGCGTATCGCATTCGAGCTCAAGCAAGCGGGAACACCGGTCAGCCGGCGCACCATCACCCGGCTCCTCGCGCAGCTGGGCCTGAACCAGCGCAAGTTTATTGACCCCAACGGCGAGACGAACCGGGAACCGCAACACATCACCACCAAACGTCCCGGCCACATGGTGCACCTGGACGTGAAGAAGGTCGGTCGCATCCCCGATGGCGGCGGGTGGCGCGTGCACGGCAAAGGCAGCGAGAAGGCTAAAGCTGTTGCACGTAAGAAGACCCGAGGCACGAAGACGGGGTACGTCTATCTGCATTCGGCCATCGACGGGCACACCCGACTCGCGTACACCGAAGCGTTGCCGGATGAGAAAGCCGTCACTGCCGTCGCGTTCCTCGGGCGTGCAAGAGCTTGGTTCGCCGAGCACGGCATCGCCGGGATCGAGCGCGTCGTAACCGACAACGGCTCCTGCTACCGATCCGCAGCTTTCCGCGACGCAGTCGGGACCAGCCGACACCAGCGCATCACCCCATACACGCCCCGACACAACGGCAAAGTCGAGCGCTACAACCGGATCCTCGCCGAAGAGTTTCTCTACGCTCGCACCTGGCGCTCAGAAGACGAACGCGCTACCGCGCTCGAAGTGTGGAACCGGCACTACAACTATCACCGTCCCCACGGCGCTCACGACGGGCAACCGCCCGCCTCTGCGACACCGACACGAGTCAACAACCTCATGACCTCATACATCTAGCTGTACTGATCGGGGACGTTCGTTAATCGCGTGAAGGGTGGCTGGTTGCCGCAGGCGGTGTGGGGCCTGTGGTGGTTGTAGTAGTACAGCCAGCCCTCGAGCTCACCGCGGCGCTCGGCTTCAGAGGTGTAGCAGCGGGCGTAGGCCCAACCGTCGGCCAGGGTGCGGTGGAATCTCTCGATCTTCCCGTTGGTCTGCGGCCGATAGGGCCTGGTGCGCTTGTGCTTGATCCCGAGCTCATGGCAGGTGTCTCGCCACAGGTGTGAGCGGTAGGCGCCTCCATTGTCGGACAACACCCTCTCGACGGTGACGCCACGCTGGTTGAACCACTCGACAGCCCGGACCAGCACGGCAGTGGCGGTGAGGGCGGTTTCGTCGTCATGGATCTCGGCGTAGGCGACACGGGAGTGGTCATCGATGACGGTGTGGACGTACGCCTTTCCCATCAACGGGTCCCGCCACTTGTTGCGAGGCTTGTCCGGGGTGGCAGCGCGGTTGCGGTCGTCTTGTTGTCGGCCGACGTAGCGCCAGCCCCCGCCGTCAGGGATGTTGCTGAGCTTCTTCACATCGGCGTGCAGCATCGCCCCGGGATGGTCGTGCTCGTAACAGCGAACGGGCTCTCCCGTGGCGCGGTCGACATGGGAAAGCCGGTTCAGGTGCGCGTCGACCAGGATCCGATGGACCGTCGACGGGGCGATCCCGAGCCGGCACGCGAGCTGGACCGGTCCTTCGCGCAGGCGCA
This sequence comes from Dermabacter vaginalis, assembly GCF_001678905.1. Classification (NCBI taxonomy): domain Bacteria; kingdom Bacillati; phylum Actinomycetota; class Actinomycetes; order Micrococcales; family Dermabacteraceae; genus Dermabacter; species Dermabacter vaginalis. Next base: position 519,095 of record NZ_CP012117.1, read on the forward strand.
GGCGGAGCTGGATGCAACGCCTGGTCGTGGCTTGGCTGGTCTTGTTCGGCGACCGGTGGGGCCGTGAGGAGCGGTCCTGCATGGACTGGCCGGTGCGGTAGCGGTCGGCCTAGCGCTTCACGGTGGGCCAGGAGACCTGGAATCGGGCTGCGACTTCGCTGACCGGCCAGCCCTGGTCGACCACGAGCCGGGCGACGATCAGTCGGTGGCGGGGTGTGAGGGCAGCGTTGGGGTGGCTCATCGCGGGTTCTTCCTCGACCTGCGGGAGCGGGTGAAAGTGACCAAGACCAGGACGGCTGCTCCGACCCACCAAAGTCCTGCTGCGGCTCCGGTTCTCACGAGCAGCGGCGTTCCGCTCCACCATCCGGCTGCCCAGCCTCCGAGGGCCACGCCGAGGCTGGTTCCTGTCTGTCGGAGGGCGTTGTTGAGCCCGCTGGCCACTCCTGGGCGGCCAGGCCAGGCGGACAGGCTTTCGCCCACGATGGCGGAGGTCATCAACCCGAGGCCGACCCCGATGCCCAGCAGCCCTGGGGCGAGCCCCATGGTTCCCGGCAGCCGGCCCAGCGTCGCGAGTCCCACGGCGCCGACGCCGAATCCCAGGGCAGCGACGCGGCGTCGGCCGAGGCGGACGACAGCCCTCCCCGAGAGGGGGCCGAGCACGACGAATGGCGCTGTGGCGAGCAACAGCAGCAGTCCAGTCGGCCCGGCACCCATCCCGAGCCCGGACTGCAAGTGGACCGTGACGGCCTGGAGAGTGCCGTTCGCGCCCGAGGTCATCATCGCGGCCGCGATCACGGACCCGACCAGCGCACGCTTGGCCATCTCACCTCGACCAGCGGCGGCGGGCGGGCCGGCGTGCAGGACCGCAGGGCGAGCCGCATGCAGCTGGCGCCCGGTCCCCCACGCGGCGAAGAGGCCGAGGGGCACATTGATCCAGAACACGGCCCGCCATGACAGCGCGGCGACGAGTAGACCGCCCACGGCGGGTCCCAGCGCGGTCGCCACGGCGCTGATGCTCGACCAGGCCCCCAAGGCCTTGGCTCGCTCACCGGGCTCGGGCCATGCCTGGCTCAGGGCGGCCAACCCGGCCGGCAGCATCACGGCAGCAGCCAACCCCTGACCCCAGCGGGCCATCAGGACCACGAGCCATGTCCCGGCCAGCCCTCCGAGCAACGACGCGGCGGTGAACACGGTGATGCCGACCAGCAGGGCGCGACGTGGCCCGATGCGGTCGACCAACCACCCGGCGGGCAGCAGCGCGAGGGCGAGGGGCACGGTGTAGGCATCCACGACCTGGGCCCAGCGCGCCACGGGCACATGGAAGGTGCGGCCGACCGTAGGCATCGCCACGTTCATGGCCAACACATCCAGCAGCACCAGGAACATGGGGATGCACAACACTACGAGCAGGAATGTCCCGCCGTTGCGGCGGGCACCACCCCGGCGTGAGGCGGGGGCATCAGGAGAGAGGTTCATGTCTACCACGATGAGGTATGGACGCTTCGGTGGCGGTCGAAGTGTGACGGGGTGAGAATGGGTGCCATGGACCCACAGCCAGACATCGCCTCGGTGGCCGCGCACTTCGCCGATCGGTCACGCGCCGCGATGATGCTCGAACTGCTCGACGGCAACGCCCGCCCCGTGACGCGCCTGGCCCAGGTGGCAGGGGTGCGCACCTCCACCGCCAGCGAGCACCTGTCCCGCCTGGCGGGGGCAGGACTGCTCGTCGTCGAGCCCGAGGGACGGGTGCGTCGCTACCGGCTCGCAGGCCCCCACGTCGCGGTGGTCCTGGAGTCGTTGATCCCTCTGGCGTCCACCCCTGGCGTCACGGGGCTACGCCAGGCCAGCCAGTGGGACCGGTTGCGGGTGGCGCGCAGCTGCTACGACCACCTGGCCGGCAGTCTGGGCACCGACATCCTGGCGGGCCTGGTCGAGGTCGAGACACTGCGCCGCACCGACGGCATCCAGGGCACCGTTCGGGGTCCGCTCGATGCCATCGCCGGCCCGACGGCCACCGGCTACGTGCTGGGTCCCCACGCTGCCCAGCACTTCGCCCGGATCGGTATTGACCTCGCCGTGGTGCAGGCTGGGCGTCGTCCCCTGCTGAAGGTGTGTACGGACTGGACCGAGCAACGCCACCACCTCGCTGGAGGACTCGGAGCCGCGCTCATGCGCGCCCTCATCGACCGAGGGTGGATCGAACGCCGCCCCGGACGGCGCGACCTCCTAATCCACAAACCAGAGGACATTCAAGACTGGCTCACCACTGCCTGACTCGATCAACATCTCCGGTCAGTACATCTAGCGGGCGTCCCCTCCCGTCACGGATAGGCGAAGCTCGACGTCGCTTGCTCGCGAGGCCTACGTCGCGGTCGCTGTCTCGAAATTGCGACAATCTGCGCGCCCCACGGTGCCGGCACACTCAGTAACCTTGCCGCATGAGTACATCAGGACCCACCAGGAAAACGCCGAGCGAGGCCCCACGCTTCAATCCCTCGATGCTTGAGGGCGCTTCGAATTGGGACCTCACGCCCGCGCGCACCTCTCGTAGCGGCGCGTTCCTCAAATATCTCTTTGGCACGGGTCTCGGCCTCGCCGCGCTCTCGCTCGTGCTGAGCTTTCTCGGTGTTGTCTGCGCCGTGTGCTCGTTTTTCGAACCGCTCGCGCGCATGGGCCTTGGAACACTGCCCCTCGCGGTTCTCGCGCTCGTGCTCGCGTTTGTGAGCGTTCGCCTTTCGCAGCGACTGGGCGGAAGCGCCCTCCTCTCGTTTGCCGCGATCGCCGCGTCGTTCCCGCTCGTGTTCTTCGGGCTGATCTCGTATTCGTTTCTGTTCACCATGCCGGTGGGGAAGGCCTGAGATCCGACGGCACCCCGGCCCACTCGTTGCCAAAGGTTTCTAAGGAAACCGCTTTTAGGATGGGGGCATGAGTACTCCTTACGGCAACGATCCCGTCAACAACCCCCAGGGCTACCCAAAGCCCGAGAACCCCGAGAATCCGCCGAGCGTCGAGAACGCCCAGCAGGAGCAGCCATCGGCGCCGAATTGGCAGGCGCAGGAAGCGCTCGCCCCTTCGCACGACGAGTCCGCCGCTGCGACGCCCGAGGGCGGCGTTGTGCACGAGGTTGGACCGTTCGCCTCGCAGAATGCTGAGGCTGAGGGAGACCGAAAGTCCCCTGAAGCTTTGCAGAATCCCGAAGCGACTTCGCACGATAGTGGCGTGCAGTCGTACGGTTCGACGTTCCAGCCGGCTCAGTACGGTAAAGCAGAGGAATCGGCTCCCGCGGCACCGACCTACGGCGCGCCGGAGCAGAGCACTTCCCAGAGTGACTCGGCAGGAAGCGACGCCCCGCAGAACGACCGCGCTCAAAGCGAACCTGCGCACGTCGAGCAGCCTGAGCAGGCTGAGCAGCCTCGCGAAGAGGCCACGCAATACGGCGCATACGGTGCGCCTTCATTCAGCGGCGAACAGAATGTTGCTCAGCAGTCGAATGAGCAGGCGCCGCAGAATGCCTCTTACGGCGCTCCCGGCCACGAAGGTGCAGCTCCCGAGGCTCAGAGCTACGGCGCTCCCAGTTACGGTGCCCCGAGCTACGGTTCCTCGAATGAGGCCCCGGGTTACGGCACCGCGAGCGGCGCCCCCAGCTACGGCTCCTCGAACGAGGCGCAGGGTTACGGCACCGCGAGCGGAGCCCCCAGCTACGGCTCGTCGAACGAGGCGCAGGGCTACGGTCAGAATTATGGCCAGCAGAGCTACGGAGAACAGACCCAGCAGCAGAGCTACGGTCAAGAGTACGGTCAGGGCTACGGCGGGTCGAGCTACGGCCAGCAGGGTCAGCAGGCCCCGCAGGGCGGCTACAGTGCGATGAATTCCGGCCCTCACCAGTCTGCCCCGCAGGGTGGCTACAGCGCGCAAAATTCGAGTGCCAACCCGTTCGCGCAGAGCGCCCCAAGCGCACAGAGCGCCTACTCTGCCCAGAGTGCGAACAACGGCTACGCGACCCCCGCGAGCTACAACCAGCCGCAGGCGCCTGCCGTTGACACTGCCCCGAAGAAGAGCGGCACCGTGCTTGCCATCATCGGCATCGTGCTCGCCCTCATCGGCATCGGCCTTACGTTCGTGCCGATCATGCTCGTCTACGCGCTCTCGATCCCGCTCGGCATCGTGGGTCTCGTGCTCGGTATCTGGGGCGCGGCACGCGGCTTCAAGGGCGGAAGCGGCAAGGTAATTGGCATCATTGCTGCCGTGCTTTCGGTGATTTCGATTCTGATCGGCATCGTCTCGATCATCATTGGCCTCATCGCCATGCTGTAGCGATCAGCTCAACATTCACGCGACATCGCCCCGTGCCTGCTCTGTTGAGGAGCATGGTGCGGGGCGATTCTCGTGCCGTCGCTCAACGAAATCTTGTGACGCGCCATACCTTTTTGTGTGTGCGGCGATTATGATGGCCGCATGAGCGCACCGCCACTCGAACCTGGCATGAGCCAGCAGCCCCCAAAACCCCCGCGAAATCCTGCTCTCACCGGACTACTGATTGGCGGCAATCTCATGGTGAGTGTCGCGATTCTCGCGGTTCTCGGCGTGTTCGCCTATGTTCTTTTCACGAGCCAGGGGGCGAGTGCCGAAGCCGGTAGCGAGGAAACACCCGAAACGGCAGCGATCACGCCCTCACCTAGTCCCACCGGGATGCAGTACGGCATCACGCTTGGCGGAGGTGACGAGGAAATCTACCCGCCACCGCCACCGCCCGCGCCCCTTCAGCAAGGCACGCCCGGAACTCCGGTCGATGCTGGCAAGGTGACCGTGACGGTCGTGGACAACGGCTTCCACCCTGAACAGCCTACAGATGCGGGACCCTCCCAGTGCATCACCGTGGAAATCACCTCGAAGAGCAACGAGGGTGATGCGAACGCGGCGATGTTTTGGCTGACAAGCAGCACGCACCAGGGGGTGCGTTCGCGCCCCATGATCGTGCCGGGCCAACTCATCCCCGAGATTTTGCAAGAAGGCGAGTCGACATCCGGTTTCGTGTGCTTTCCCGATGAGGTCATGGGGCAGGGCGAAAAGATTCTCACCTTTACCAACGACGACGAGGACGTCGTGGAACACAACGTGCAGTGGCGATTGCCGTGAACAGCACACAACACGAGTCGCCCTTAGAAGCGAGAGGGGGTAGTGCCACGACCGTGCCCGAGCCCGCATCCCCTCGCGCCACGACCCGGACGCTCGTCTTTGGAATCGTCGCGATCATCTTCGCAATCATCGGTGGCGCCTTTGGAATTCTCAAGGGCATGGCCCTCATCAGCATTGGCGTCGCGCTGTCGCTTCTGGGGCTCGTGCTTGCGGCATGGGCTCTCGTGCTTGCCGTTCGGCGCGCGTCCAAAGGCGGAATGGTTGTTGGTGCCATCGCGGCAACCGGATCGTTCTTTGCTCTCACCGCGGGAGCCCTGACGCTGATCTCGAGGATCATCACTAAGGATGTTTGAGCTCGCACCGCGCTTCGCTCGGCTTTTTGGCAGGGGGAGAGCGCTTACACGAAGGTGAGTCCGACGCTTGCGAGGCAAACGTCGGAGAGGGACTTATAGAATCGAGCAGCGCCACCCACACCCGCGCGCCCCCTGTACCCACTCGAAGGAGCACCGTGACTGACCTGATCGACACGACGGAGATGTACCTCAAAACGGTGTTTGAACTCCTCGAACTCGGGATTACACCGATGCGGGCACGGATCGCGGAGCGCCTTCACCAATCGGGCCCCACTGTTTCGCAAACGGTCGCGCGGATGGAACGCGATGGGCTGCTCTTTCTTGACGATGCGCGCGTGATCCACCTCAGCCTCGAAGGTGAACGAATCGCTACGGGGGTCATGCGTAAGCATCGACTTGCCGAGCGCCATTTGATCGACGTCATTGGGCTCGAGTATTCGAAGGTGCACGAGGAGGCGTGCCGATGGGAACACGTCATGAGCCTCGACGTGGAGCGGAAGATCGCCTCTCTTTTGAAGCCCCCGTACCGTGATCCGTACGGCAACCCGATCCCGGGCCTCGCCGAATTGGGCTGCGGGCTCGAAGACATCCACCCCGGGGTGGCCGAGGGCGTCAATGGCTCGAATGTTCGGCAAAGTGCGGGTCAAAGGCTTGTGGACTGTGACCTGAGCGGGGGAGAGCGCCGCGTAAGAGTCGCCTCGATCGGTGAGGTCATTCAATCGGACGTGACGTTCTTGGCGGATTTGGAGAACCATGGGATAGTTCCCGGCGCTGACGTGCGTGTTTATGCCGACGCGGACGCGATCGTTCTCGAAGCGGTCGCGGGGGAGTCGATCTCGCTCACGCCTTCTGATGCGGGACACATTGGGGTCGATTTAGTGTGACCTCACCCGGTCTAGGTAAAGGGTAGTCAAAGACTTGTCACAGCCTCCGTCAGATCTCTCTGGCGGAGGCTTTTCATTCCGTAGAGTTTTACTCGGTTGCGGATGACCCGCGCCCCCGCTCCCGGATTTTCACTCCTGCTCCGGGAAGCCCGAAAGCTTAGGCAGGAGCCGCAAGGCCGAGAACATGGAAGGTCCCCAAGTGTCGAATCGTTCCGCGAAGACCCATCGCCGCCAGATGCGCCCCGTCACGCCCGTGGCCCGCGCAACCCGTGGCACCGCTGGCGTTGCTTTCGCTGCGACCTTCGTTCTCACCGGCACCACCGGCGCTCTCGCCGACGGCACTACCCAGGCCGATGCGGCTGCGGAGTCGGCGAACATTATCGCGCCCGTCACCGCCCCCGCCGTGACCATCCCGGCCGCGCAGAAGCACGATGATGCCGCCTTTGGTGTATTCTCTGCCGAAGCTGCGACTCTCAAGCCCAAGGCGCCCGTTGTTGCGGTCGAAGAAGCAGACAGCCACGACGCGGACGCGGAGGAGAACACTCGCGACGAAGACTCGCGCAACCGTGAAGATGAGCGCTCGAACCGCGATGAGGAGCGCTCGAACCGCGATGAGGGGCGCTCGAACCGCGATGAGGAGCGCTCGAACCGGAACAACGAGCGTTCGAACCGCGATGATCGTAATCAAGACGAGCAAGATTCGCGCGCCCAGGACGAGGGCGAGACGCACGATGAGGAGACCGAAGAGGCTGCAAGCCCCGCGGTCGCAGGCAGCTCGATCTTCGCCACCGCGAAGAGTGGCATTGGCGTTCGCTACGTGTTTGGCGGCAGCTCGCGCTCCGGCTGGGACTGCTCGGGCTTCACTTCATGGGTGTACCGCCAGCACGGCATCAACCTTCCGCACAGCGCGGGCGCTCAGGCTCGCATGGGTAAGCGCATCTCGAAGTCGCAGGCCCGCCCAGGCGATCTCGTGTATTACCCCGGCCACGTGGGCATCTACGCCGGTAACGGCATGATTCTCGACGCGGGAAACTCGCGTAAAGACACAAGCCTCCGCAAGATGTGGAAGGCTAACTGGTCGTACCACCGCATCGTTGACTGACCCTCATTCTTTCGAGGCGGCCATCTCGGTTCATTCCGAGGTGGCTTCCTTATTTAACCGCCGACCGCGTTTCGGTAGGGTGAGGCTATGACTATCGTGCGTGAAATCGGGGCCGTGCTCCTCGTGCTTATTTCGTTTGTGGCCACGACCGTGAGCGTTCCCGCGGCGTGGGTACGCGACCGCATTGTCGATAGGGACGGCTTCTTATCGCTCACGAGCCCCCTCGCGCATGACCTCGATCTGCAAAAGGACCTCGCGAACGAGGCGATGAACCAGGTTGGTGCAGGGCTTCCCATTCCCGCGGGCCTGCGCTCTACGGTTCAGGACACGATTCTGAGTCAAATCGGGGTCGTGACAGAGACTGAAGCCTACGGGCACATGTGGACCGGAACGATGGGGGACATGCACGATCAGCTCACGAGCGGCGCCACGACCGTGACGGTGCACGCCGACCTCACTCCCGTGTGGGATGCCCTCCTTGCCCCCGTGCAGTCTATTCTCCCGTTCGATCTCCCCGATGTAGGGCCAACGGTCGTGACCCTGGGAACATTCGATTCCGGTTGGTTCGAGGTCCTGGAGGCCTGCGCAGTGAACGCCACGCTCTTAACGGTTGTGGGAGTCGCTGCTGGTCTAGGCGCCCTGGCTATCTCGAACGTGCGGCTGCGCACACTCGTGCTTCTTGGTATCGCGGTAGTTCTCTCGGCGCTCACGTGGATAGCCGTTCTCTACAGCAACAGTCTTTGGGCGCCCGAATCTCTCACCGGGTCTACCGTTGGTGGGCCGCTGGTGCAGCGCGTGCTCGATGCGGCCGCGCACGACGTTTTCGTGCCGGCTGTTATGTGCGCACTCACTGGGCTTGGACTCATCATCGTGGCCGTCACGGGCATGTCGATTGTCGCGGCGCGGCGAGCTTCTGCCCGGCAACAGGTGGTAGCGCCCGCGCATATCGGATACCCCGAGCGCTGGTAAAAATGCTCGCCTCTGGGCCTGTACTCTCGCGCACATAGCCCCTGACCTGGGGTTTATAAGGACTTAGGGGCAGCGCTCGTCCATGTGACGAACGATACGGTAGAAGCACCGGAACCGCTCCCAGCGGTGAGGGTGCCGGCCAGTTGCCCCGATACCGCCAATGGAGGCGTGTGATGTCTACAGGTGCACTCGTTGCCGTGTTGCTTGCGGCGATTGCTCTGATCGTTGTTCTTATCGTCAAATTTAAGATGCACGGTTCGCTTGCGCTTGTGATCGCGGCTCTCGCGGTGGCGCTCGTGACTGGCGTGAAGCTTTCCGACATTGCCGATGTGATCGAGGGCGGTGTGGGAGGCACGCTTGGCTTCCTTGTACTCATCATCGGTTTTGGTGCGGTGCTCGGCAAGATGCTCGAAGTGACCGGAGGCGCAGAGCGCCTCGCGACGTCGCTTGTGCAGGCTTTCGGTGAGAAGCGAGCACCGCTTGCCATGGCGGTTCTGGGGCTTCTCGCTGGCATTCCGGTGTTCGTCGAAGTGGGCTTCGTGCTGCTCGTGCCGCTCGTATTCGTGGTGGCGAAGAAAGCGGGAATCTCGCGCGTCATCGTGGGTGTTCCCCTCGCGATCTCACTTATGACGGTGCACTGTATTCTTCCGCCTCACCCGGCGGCAACGGCAATCGCGGGTACTCTCGGGGCAGACGTGGGTATGGTCATTATGCTCGGCCTCGTGGTGGCGACTGCCTCGGCGCTCGTTGCGGGCCCGATCTTCGCGCGGTTCGTGCTTCCCGCTCTCGACGTTCGTGCGACCGTTGCAAGTGGCCCCGGTGAGCCCACCATTCCCGGTAACGCTACTGGTGTCTCGTCGGCCGATGCGGCGGTTGTCGAATCGCGACTTACCGACGCAGAAGCGGAGCATTCGCTCCCGGGGTTCTGGATCACGCTCCTCACGATTCTTCTTCTGCTCATCATCATGGTGGGCCGCACGGTGCTGCTGATCTTCATCGACGATTCTTCGACGCTCGGGGGAGTGGTCTCCTTCGTGGGGAACCCCATCACCGCGCTTCTCATCTCGGTTCTCTTCTCGTATGTTTCCCTTGGCCTCAGCCGCGGCATGAAGCTCACGAGTATCTCGGAGATCACCGATTCGGCATTCGGTCCGATCGGTGGCGTACTCCTTATCATCGGTGCGGGAGGCGGCTTTAACGCGGTACTTGAAGCTTCGGGTATCGCGGAAGCTCTCGCGGATTCGCTCGGGCAGCTACCGGTGAGCCCCGTGATCGTCGCGTGGCTCGTTGCCCTCTTGCTGCACTTCGCCGTGGGCTCGGCAACCGTCGCCATGATCAGTGCCGCAGGCATTGTGCTCCCTATGCTTGCCGCGAACCCCGATCTTTCCCCGGAAATTCTTGCGCTCGCGATCGGCGCCGGCGCGATTGGCCTCACCCAGGTCACCGATTCACTGTTCTGGATGTACAAGGAGTACATGCAGATCAGCGTCGCTGATGCTTTCAAGACCCTCACGCTCGGGACGACGATCAGCTCGGTCGTCGCTCTAGGGGCGGTTCTGGCCCTCAGCATTCCCTTCTAATCCTCGCGAGACAACTGTCCATAAGACCGAACTGTTCAAGGAGACAGATATGACTGACATGACTGATATGACTGACACGATTGCCGGGCGCACACGCGCTGCCTGGATCGACGAGTTCCCGCTCATTAGCGAGTTGGCCGCGATGCGCGAGCTTTCGTGGTTCAATCCGGAAATCGCAGGGACCGCGGAGGAGGGGATCGCCGACGTGGGCCTGACCGAGGCGGATATCCGCGATGCCTCAGCCCGGCTCAAGCGCTTCGCGCCCTACATCCGCTCGGTGTTTCCCGAAACTTCGGTGTCGGCGGGCATTATCGAATCCCCGATTGCCGCGGTCCCGAACCTTGCCTCCGTGATCGGTGAGCGCAAGGGCGTGCAGATGCCCGGTTCTATGTGGGCGAAGCTCGATTCGCACCTCCCGATTTCTGGCTCGATCAAGGCGCGTGGCGGCATCTACGAGGTGCTCAAGCACGCCGAAGAGATCGCCCTCAAACATGAGCTCATCACGCTCGACAGCGACTACAGCGTGCTTGATTCTGATGAGGCACGCGAGGTGTTCGGCCGCTACCGCGTGGCGGTTGGTTCTACCGGCAACCTCGGCCTGTCGATCGGGATCATGAGCGCGAAACTTGGTTTCAAAGCAAGTGTGCACATGTCTTCCGACGCTCGCCAGTGGAAGAAGGACCGCCTTCGCTCGCACGGCGTTGAGGTCGTGGAGTACGAATCGGATTATTCGATTGCTGTGGCGGCAGGTCGCAAGCAGGCGGAAAGTGACGAAACGATTTACTTCGTTGACGATGAGAATTCCAAGAGCTTGTTCCTCGGCTACGCGGTGTCGGGTCATCGGCTCGCGGGGCAGCTACAGGCGATGGAGGTGCAAGTCGACGCTGACCATCCGCTGTTCGTGTACCTCCCCTGTGGGGTGGGCGGCGGCCCCGGTGGTGTCGCTTTTGGCCTCAAGGTCGAGTTCGGAGATGCTGTGCGCTGTATCTTCACCGAGCCCACGCACTGCCCGTCAATGCTGCTGGGTGTGCACACGGGTGCGCACGAGGCGCTCGCCGTGCAGGACTTCGGGATTGACAACGTCACAGCGGCTGATGGCCTCGCGTGCGGCCGCCCTTCTGGTTTTGTGGGGCAGGCGATGGGGCGGCTTATCGACGGCTTCTATACGGTCGATGATGACGAGATGTACCGTCTCGTCGCTGAGGCAGACAGCGCCGAAGGGCTGAAGATGGAGCCGTCGAGCGCGACGAGCCTCCTTGGCCCCACGCACGTGTTGGCGAATGCCGAGTACCGTGAGCGGATTGGTGTCGACGAGGAAAAGCTCGCGAACGCCACGCACCTGTCGTGGATCACAGGCGGCAACATGGTGCCCGAAGAGGAAATGGCGAGCTACATCGAGAAGGGGAATTCTCTTCTGTAGCATGCGCGTCAACGCCTAAGGAAGCCCCGAGCGGATGCGCTCGGGGCTTCTTGCTGCTCGAGGGACGTGAGCCGCCGGTTCCGGCCACAGGTTGTCATGCGGGGACGTGCGTCTGAATTATGGGTGAACAGGTGCTGACATTTCGTTTCCTGCCTTGAGGAAAAGTCACGCCATTGGTTTATTTAAATCGTCTTTAAAAACTCCTGGTGCGAACGCGGCAGGTGCGAATTCGAGGAGGGTAACCATGGCGCGAGCGCGAAGTGCGGCATCCGCAGCGCGTGCGGTGCCGGCTGACCAGCGCACCCCCGCGCTCCTCGTTTCTCCCGAAGAGCAGTGCCTTATATTGCTTCGCGATCACCGCTCGCTTACGGCGAGCGCGATCGCGAGCCGCACCGATCTTTCGCGGCCCACGATCGATGCTGCTCTGCGCTCACTCGAGACAGCCCACGTTGTCACTTCGGACTTGCGCCCGACCGGAAAAGCGGGGCGACCTGGGCGAACATACACGTTCGTGCCGCGCGACCGAATGATTGGCGTGGACATTGGCGCGCATGCGATTCGTGCGATTGCTACTGACCGCGCCGGTCGCATCCTGGCACGCTACGAAGCGGATCGCGTGCGCGAGCCTTCGCGCGACACCTTCCTCCGTGACCTCGATGACGTGGTTCGGATCGTGAGCGAGGGCGCCTCGATAGCGGGTGTTGGGCTCGCGGTTCCCGGCATCGTCAAGTCCCAAAAGGTGAAGCTTTCGCGTGTGCTGCCCTACCTTAATGATTGGGATTTTCACCGTGAAATTGAATCCCTCATAAACGTGCCGCTTTTTGTGAGTAACGACGTCAAGGCGGCCGCGCTCGGGGAAGCGCGTCTCGGTGCCGGCACGGTGGATTCGTCTCAGGTGACGGTATGGCTCGGTCGCCGTGTGTCGACCGCTGTGACCCTCAACGGCGAGCTTTTCGAAGGTGCCAATGGTGTTGCTGGCGAAATGACGACGGCGGTGGGCACCCAGTGGACTCCTGGGTCTGTATGCGGTGACTGGAAATGGCCGGAGGGCAGGAGTCCTCTTGAGACTGCCGAGCGCGCCCACGCGGGCGACGCCGAATCCCTCGCGAGCGTGCACGAGTATCTCGAGGCCCTCGCCGACCCCCTGTCGCGTCTCGTCGCGATCCTCGATCCAGAGGTGCTCGTTCTCGCGGGCGCTCTGAGCGAGACCTCCGCGCCCCTCGCGGATTTTCTCGCGACCAACCTGAAGGAACGCCTCACGGTGCCCTTCTTGCCGCGGATCAAGCGCTCAGCGCACGGCCGTTATTCAACAGCCGTCGGAGCCCTTTACACCGCGTTCACGAACCCGAGTGCACCCGCACTCGCCCACTGGCAGCTGCCCGCGCCCCTGACCCTGACCGCCCCCGACCTTCCGACCGACACCACTATCCACTCAACCCGCACACATGCCAGTTGACTGTTGATCCCTCTTTTCTCCCACGACCCAAGGAGCACATCATGACGACATCCACCATTGCTCGTCGGTCTCTTCTCGCCGCAAGCGGCGCTGCCTTCGCGGCCGCCGCAGCTGGATGCGGCGGTGCCGGAACCGGAAACACTTCGAGTGAGGGTACGAAGAACGAAATCGGCGACGACCCCGAAAAGGTCGAAGGCAGCATTTCCTACGCCTTTTGGGACGTCAACCAGCAGGACATGCTGGAAGAGATGATCAAGGCGTTCAATGAGAAGTACCCGAACGTCAAGGTCAGCCTCCAGATGACCCCGTGGAAGGAGTACTTCGGGAAGCTGCGCACGCAGGTGTCCTCGAAAGCTCTTCCCGACGTGTTCTGGATGACCGGCCCGAACTTCCGCTCCTACGCCGAGAACGGCCAGCTCGCCTCGCTCAAGGGCCTCCAGGATGCCGGCCTGTTCGATCCGAAGAATTATCCTGAGGCGCTCGCTGACATGTACAGCGTCGACGGTGAGCCGTTCGCTGCGCCGAAAGACTTCGACACCGTCGCCATTTGGTACAACAAGAAGCTCTTCGACCAGGCCGGTGTCGCCTACCCCGACGAGACCTGGACGCTCGACACCTACAAGGAAAAAGCCGTCGAACTCGGCGAGAAGCTTCCCGACGATGTCTGGGGCTGCGCCGAGGTGTTCTCGCGCACGGCGTCCTACTACCACTCGATCGCTATCACGGGTGGCTACGTGATTTCGGAGGATAAGAAGAAGTCCGGCTATGACGATCCCAAGACCATTGAGGGCGTGAAGTTCTGGCGCGATCTGATCGAGATCGGCGCGTCCCCCGACCTTGACTATCTCGCCGAGAACTCCGCCTACGCCATGTTCGAGAGTGGCAAGTGTGCGATGCAGTGGTCGGGCAATTGGCGCGTGCCGGCGATGCTCAAGGCATCGACCAAGGATGACGTGACCGTCGCGACGCTGCCCGGCGGCGACATTCCTAAGACCGCCGTGCACGGCATCGGTAACTGCATCTCTGCCTTCACCAAGAATATGCCTGCCGCTCAGGCCCTCGTCGCCTTCCTCGCCGGTGAAGAGGCCGCAAAGATCAGCGCCGAATCCGGTGCCGCGAACCCGGCCCTCAACGGCACTCAGGATGGTTACGTCAGCGCCCACCCGGAGCTCAACCTCCAGGTGTTCATCGACCAGGCCGAGAACAACGGCGTGGCGTTCCCGATCTCGAAGAACTGCCCCGACTGGCAGGAGCTCGAAGGCGAATACCTCACGAAGGTCTTCACCGGTGAACTCACTGCCGAGGAAGGCTGCACCGAGCTCGCCAAGGCCATGAACGAGGTTCTCGCAAAGGAGAGCGAGTGAGCTCGATCGACGCTTCGAACGCTGCCGCTGGCGCCGCCTCTGAAGAAATTCACGAGGCGAGCCAGCGGCCCCCGCGGAAGAAGAAGCGCCGCGGAAGCATGAGCGACGGCATCTGGCCGTGGCTCTTCATCGCCCCGACCGTGATCGGCATTGGCCTCATGTACTTCGTGCCGATGATCATGAGCTTCGGCATGTCACTCACGTCGTGGTCAACGTTCGAGCCCGCGCACTTCGTGGGGCTCGACAACTTCAAGCGCCTTGCCGAGGATCCACAGCTCCCGCGCGCATTCCTCAACACGGTGATCTACACGGTCATCATTTTGCTCGCGATCCCGATCTCCGTGCTTTTCGCGGCGCTGCTTGAGCGCCCGGGGCTCAAGGGCGCCGGCATCTACCGCGCCCTGTTCTTCCTGCCGTACATCGCGATGCCCACGGCGATCTCGATGGTGTGGCGCATGATCTTCCACAGCGAAGCCGGCATCGTCAACGTGGTTTTGCGATTCTTCGGTATCGAAGGCCCACGGTGGATCACGACCGAATGGGTGGCCCTCATTGTCGTCGCGATCGTGGGCCTGTGGATGAGCATCGGTTTTAAGATCATCGTGCTCGGTGCGGGTCTGAAAACGATTCCGCCCGAAGTGTACGAGGCTGCGCAGCTCGATGGCGCGGGAACGTGGCGCCAGTTCTTCTCGATCACGATCCCACTACTGACTCCGAGCATTTTCTTCCTCACGGTCACGAGCATCATCGGTGGCTTCCAGCTTTTCGATCTCATTTTCGCGGTTCTTGGCGACGCCAACCCCGTCACGAAGAAGACGCTCTCGCTCGTGTACCTGTTCTACCGCGCGGCCTTCCCGGGCGACGACAAGGGCTACGCCTCCGCGATCGCCCTTCTCATCCTCGTGATCGTCGGCATTCTCACGATCGTCCAGTTCCGGGTCCAGAAGAAGTGGGTGAACTATGACTGATTCCCTCGCCCCCGATTTTCCCTTCGACGACACCAAGGCGAAGAAAAAGAAGAAGCAAAAGCGCAGCAAAGGCCTGCACGGGCACACGTGGGACGCGCACCTGATCCTCGCGATCGGCGCCCTCACGATGCTGTTCCCGTTCCTGTGGCAGATCAAACTCGCGCTCAGCACCCGAGCCGAGGTCGTCGAGATTCCGATGAACCTCTGGCCCGAGAAACTCCGGTGGGAGAACTTCGCGCGTGTCTTCGAGTTTGTCCCGTTTACCGAGCAGATGACCGTCACCGTCAGTTACGCGATCCTGAGGGTCCTCGCGGAACTCGTGACATGTTCACTCGCCGGATACGCATTTGCGCGCATGCGCTTTCGCGGCCGCAATGTCATCTTCTTCCTCCTGCTCACGGTGCTCATGGTTCCCGGGCAAATCTTCCTCATCCCGCAGTACCAGATGGTTGACGCGGCGGGGCTTCTCGACAACTTCTTCGCGATCCTCGCCCCGGGCCTCGTGAGTGCCTTCGGCGTGTTCTTCATGATGCAGTACTTCCGCCGCATCCCCGAGGAACTCGTGGACGCCGCGAAGCTCGATGGCTGCAACCCGTGGCAAATGTTCTGGAAGATCATGCTTCCGCTCGCGCGACCGGCGCTGTTCTCCTTCGGCGTGATCACGCTCCTGTCGGCCTGGAACAGTCTCCTGTGGCCGCTCGTCGTTATCAACTCGACCGAGAAGTACCCGGTGGCGGTGGGCCTCGCGATGCTCCAGGGCGACCACCTGGTGGGGCCCGACTACCCGATGATTATGGCGGCGAGCCTCATGGCCATGGCCCCGGTGTTCCTCGCGTTCGCCATCATGCAAAAGAAGGTCATCGAAGGCTTCGCACTTTCGAGCTTCCGCTAAAACCTTCGGTTCAGTGTCACTTGAAAGAATGAATGAATGACTTTCCATTCAGAGCCGAACCCGCGCGTGGGCATCGTGGGAACCGGAGGAATCTCCCGTTCCCACGCCCGCGGCTGGCGGGCCCTCGGTGCCGACATCCACGTGTTCAGCAGTCAGGGAGCGGAAGATTTCGCCGCCCAGTTCGCGCCCGTCACGATCCACGACTCGTTCGACAGCCTCCTCGGGGCGGCCGACGTCATTGACGTGTGCACCCCAACCCCTTCGCATCCCGAGTACGTGCACGCCGCGCTCGATCACGGCACGCACGTGCTGTGCGAGAAGCCGCTCGCGCTCACCTCGAGCGAGGCGACGCGCATGGCGGAACACGCTCGCGAGGCTGGTTTGATTCTTTTCCCCGCGCACGTTGTGCGGTTCTTCCCTCAATACGAGGTGCTTCGCCGTGCTGTTGATTCCGGCCGACTCGGCGATCTTGCTGTTCTGCGCTTCGAGCGCTCCGGTTCGATGCCCGTGCAGCCCTGGTTCGCAGACGAGTCCGTCAGCGGCGGCATCATCATGGACCAAATGATCCACGACATCGACCAGGCACTGTGGCTCGCGGGCGAGGTGAGAAGCGTCTTTGCCACACAGAACATCTCGAGCGGCGACAAGAGCGTGCGCGCCGCTCACGTGATTCTCACCCACGCACACGGCGCACTCACGTTCTGCCGCGGCCTGTGGGGTGCGAAAGGCACCGTCTTCCACTACTCCTTCGACGTCGCGGGAAGCAGCGGCAAGCTCACGTACGACTCCGCAATAAACACCGGGATCGAATTCGATGCGGTTGCCTCGTCGAGCGAAAGCAAGAGCTACCTGCCGAGCGTCGCCGGGATGCGCGATCCCTACGGGGCCGAGATCGAGGATTTCTGGAACTGCGTGAAGCAGGCGAGCGTCGGAAACCCCGGGCCCGCCCCTCGCGTGAACGGTTCCGACGCCGCCTGCGCCATCGCCGTTGCCGAGGCGGCCCGCGAATCCATCCGCACCGGCGAAAGGATCGTGCTGTGAACGCGACCGACCCCACCCTTGCGGGCCGCGCCCTGCGCGTGGCCGTGCTGAGCGCCGCCCACGTCCACGCTGCCTCCTACGTGCGCCTGCTGGAAAGTCGCGCCGACATCGAGGTGGTCCTCGCGGATCCGGACGGCTTCGGCGATGTCCCCGCCGAGCGCACCGTCGCGACGATCGACGAGGCATGGACGGCATTCGACGGTGAAGCCCCCGACGCCGTCGTCGTCTGTAGCGACAACGCCGGCCACAAAGCTCTCGTGCTCGAGGCCGCGCGTCGTGGCATCCACGTCCTGTGCGAGAAGCCGCTCGCGACAACCGTCGAGGACGCCGAAGCGATGGTGACGGCGTGCACGGAAGCCGGCGTTGTGCTCATGACGGCCTTCCCCGTGCATTTTTCGCCCCAGGTTGCCGCGCTGCGCCAAGCCGTTGACAACGGCAGCCTCGGCGAGATCATCGCGCTCGCGGGTGCCAACAACGGCAAGCTTCCCGCAGGCCGCGATTGGTTCACCGACCCGGAAGCTGCCGGTGGCGGGGCGCTCGTCGACCACGTCGTGCACCTCGCCGAAATTCTCGATTCGCTCTTCGGCGAACCCGAATCCGTGCACGCGGTCGCGAACGGAGTGCTGTACGGCCACACCGGTGAGGGCGACGCGGAAACGGGCGGGCTTGTGACGCTTCGCTACGCGAACGGGCTCATCGCGACGATCGACTGCTCGTGGTCGCAGCCCGCCGAAGCCCCCACGTGGGGAGGCCTGAAACTGCACGTGGCCGGCACGGGCGGCCAGCTCGACATCGATGCGTTCTCGCAACGCGTCGAAGGTCCCGGGCAGTGGCACCCCTTCGGCCTCAACCTTGATGCGCGCCTTCTCGACGCCTTCCTTGAGGCCGTGCGCAGCGGCGAGGGGCAAGAGCCGTCGGGCGCCGTTGGCGCGCGCACAGTGCGGATCGTGAACGCTGCGCAGGAGTCGGTGCGCACGGGAATGCCGGTGCCACTGCGCTGACGCGGCGGCCGCATGGCGGTCGAAGCTCCTGCGTACCCGGTGCGTACCGGAAGGTTCGTACGACGAAGCCCAGGCCTTCTGACCTGGGTTTTCGTTGTGCCCCCGAGACGATTCGAACGTCCGACACCCGCTTTAGGAGAGCGTCCTAGGGTCTTCAGTAGAGTTCTCTATTTGTAACTTGAACTCTATTGATGCAGGTCAGAGCGTTGAGCGGGGTATCTTTGTGTCTGCTGGTGCTACTGACTTCTAGTTGCTTTTGAGGGTAATTTGAGGGCATGAAGGTTCGAAGGGGCGGATGTCGGTCACCTCGTGATCTACGTGCGGTTGTGGGCGTTTCTTGCAGAAAGGCCCGCTACTGGTGGCAGGCCTTTGACGTACTTAGGGCCTCATCAGTTGCCCTGTGGGATTTAGGGGGCGCGGGAGTACTAGGGGCGCGGGGCACGAGGACGCCAAAAGGCCGCCCACCTCGCGAAAGGTGAGCGGCCAAAGCAAGAAAGGAGTCAGGAAGAATCCCTACCCCTAGGGTATCAGGATTGCTCAGCCTCGTATACGGCGTACACCCAGTCCTTTAGATACTGGGGCTGGTCATTGAGGCCACTCTCTCTGTTTTTGCGTCCGTCGAGGAACATTTCCAACTGTTCGATTCGCTTTTCCCTGTACGAAATATCGCGCTCCATCATGTCGAGCCTGCTATTTACGTACGATGTGACGCTGCTTCCCGGGCTAATGTCCGGGTAGTAGGGGCGATACTCCGCGGCGTCCAAGTCCGTGAGTTGCTTCAGGAGCTTTTGGACGGCCTTCTCGTGCGTATTTTTCTTCTTGCGTACCTCCACGAGAGTCCGCTTATCCTCCACTAAGTGCGCCTCCACCACGCCTTTCAATGCGTCGATCACGTGGGCCTTAGCCTGCTTCAAGCCGTTCTCAGCGGCGCGGGTTTTCGCGCTTGCTTCAGCGAGGGCTGTGCCGTAAGCGTCGATTTGGTCTACCTCAGGCGGGGCCGCGGTCTCTGCTTTCGCCTGTGCCGTCTTTGCTGCTTCGAGAGCTTTCTCCCATGAGGTGACGGCCTCTCGTGCACGGTCGAGTTCAGTTTCTGCCTTCTGAACCTTAATCACTTCGTGTCTCCGTTCTTGGTGGTGATGATTCGGCCGCTGCTTTCTTCGAGCATGACGCGGCGCGGCCCTCGTTTCGAGGTGGACTTCCTGGAGGTCGTGGGCCTGTGCCCGCGGGATGCTGTTTCCGTAGCCGCGTGGCGCTCACGTACCGCGCGGTTTTGCTTTCGCTGCTGTGCGTCCTTCTCGAAGGCGTCGAGAGCTTCACGGGTGACGTCGAGGGGGAATGATCCTCCGAGGTCCTGGGCGGCGTTCCACGTCTCTCGAAGCTGAGTGACGATCTTTGTTTCTGTTGCCGGGACACTTTCCAGGCCAGGGCCGTGTACGGCTACTTCGTGAGCGACGGCCCTAACGCGGGCGTCGAAGGCGGTCCCGTCTGGGTGGTCGAGCCAGGGGCGTTTCGCTCGTTCTACGCTTTCCGGTGTTGCCCCTTCAGCGAGTTGAGCGCTAAGCACGGGGTCGTGTTTCATGGTGTTCTCCTTCGTTATTTTTCTGGTGCCTGTTTTGGGTAGGCGGCCCTCCGTGACGTTTTCCGTTCGGGGTCACGGCTAGTCAATGAGTGCCTTCAGTTCCTGGAGGTTGAGGCGTTCCTTTACGCGGCGTTCGAGTTCGGGGCTCGTGGGGTCGAGTCCTTCAGCTTCGAGTTCGGCGGCGACTTCGCGCGTGATTGGCGCAATGATGGGGTAAAGGCGCATAAAGCGGGCGAAATATGTCAGGGATTCTTGTTCGGCTGTGGTGTTCATGGTGTCTCCTTGTGGTTCGAGTGCATGGGGTGAGGGAAGGTGAGCGTTATGCATAGGGTTATTCGGCGGCGGCTTTTCGTTCCTCTTCGCCCCATTGCATGAGTTCTTTTCGTACGGTCTCGTTGTACAGTTCGCGCTGTTCGGGTGTGAGGTCAGCACTGTCGCGGACACGTTCGAGGATGTCGACTACTCTTCTGGCTGTTTCCTCGCTTAGGACGTTTAGCCGTTTGTCTATGTCTAAGCGCGCGAGTTGTTCGAACGCTCGTGAGCACCGTTCCATTGCCCGTTCAAACAATTGGACGGTGGCGTCGATTTGTTCCAGGCCTGTGAGCGTGGGGTGTGTGAGGGACTGGAGCTGTTGGACTTGTTCAGCGAGGATGTCCCGCCACGCGATTGTTAGTCGCGCTGTTTCGAGTAGTTCCTCATACACCCATTGCGCGCTTACTGGTTCGCGGCGTTCGACCGTGAGGTTTTCCGCGAGGTATTGCACGCGCTGTTCGGTGATTCGGCGGCGGGCACCTCGAAGGGCCTGGGGGCTTTTGCCTCCGTGCATTCGGCAAACTGTCGAGCCCTGTAGTGGGTAGTTGTTGCATGCCTTGCCGTCGCGGTTGTGGGCCTTGCAGCGGGGCTTCTTGGTCATTGTTCCCCCTTTGTGTCGAGGTGGTGAAGGACGGCGTTCAGAGCGTCGCGAAGAGCCCGTGCGCCTGTGGTGGTGAGTTCTGTATGACCGACGAAGAACATGGGGCCGTGTTCGGGGTCGAGGGTTGCTTGGAACTGTTCGGGTGGGTTGATCCCGGGGGCCTCCAGGTCGGTCAGGGGGGTTGCGGGGATTCCGTCTGTCAACGTGAGGGTGAAGGGGGTGGTGTTCATGGTTCTTTCTCCTTGTTTTTGTTGCGGTTTTTGGGGGTGTGGCCGGGTGGTGCCCCCTTATAGGGGGGCACACCCATCGGCCACCTTCCACCGCGCGAGGGGTGGCCGGGTGTGGCCGGATAGGTTCGGCCACGCTTTGAGCTGCTGTTTTGTTGTGGGTGGCCGGGGTGTTCGGCTACGTGCAGGGGGTGGCCGAAAGGTGTGGCCGTGGGGTATCTGTTTTTGGGGTGTCACGGCCACCCTCTTCGAGCCGTTTTTTTCGCTCTCTTATGGCGACTTGTAGGTACTCGGTCGAGTACTTGACGCCCGCTTCTGTGAACGCTGTTCGTGCTTTACGTCCCCCGGTATCGTTCGGGAGTCCTAGCCGGTCGAGTTCGGCTATAAGCCGTTCAATGGCGGCGTGTTGTGTGCTTTCCGTTGCGGTTATGGCGGCGTGGCGTAGCGGGTCCATGTTGACGGTGAGCACGACTTGTTCGGGGGCGTGGCCGTTCCTGGAGTGTTCGCGCTTTAGTGTTCTTGTTCCTTTCCGTGGCTCGTAGGTGAGGCTGAAGGCGGTGTCGACGTCTGCGGCCTTCGCGATGGAGCCGCGGGCCCCTTTCGCTGCGTCCTTGCCGGTGTGGTCTATCCATAGGGCCGCTATGCCGTTTCGTCTCAGCGGTAAGGCTGTGTAGCGGTAGAACCGGCCCCAGGTGGCTGCCTCGTTCTCGTCTCCTTCAATGAACTTGCTGAGGGTGTCGAACACCATCAGATCGGGCATGAAGCGCGCTGCGAGTTCTGCGACTTGCTTGCCACCGTTCTGGGTGTCTAGCGGGGGCACTGGTGGGAATGAGAGGTAGGTCAGGCGTTGGAGGTCTCGCGGGCTGTAGCCCATATCGGTGAGGCGTTCGCGTAAGTCCGTTTCGGTGTTCTCCTGGTCGAGGTAGAGCACGTCTACGGGGTCGTTAGCGCGGCGGCCAAAATAGGGGTTGCCCGCGGCGGCGGCCGCTGCCATCTCTAGGGCTAGGAGTGACTTTCCTTGTTTGGGGGCGCTGTAGAGCGAAGCGAGTTGACCGCGTTCCACGAGCGGCCAAAGAAGCCACTCAGGGGGCTTTATTGGGCCGTTGAGGAGCTTCTCCCAGTCGACGGGCTGGAACTGCCCGGCGGGGCCTTCCTGGGCCGTAGGCGGGGCTTCCTCGCGTGACTGCTTCTCCCACTCAGCTGCTTTCATACTGTGGCTGCTCTTTCTAGGCGTTCTGTGAGGTCTGAGAGCGCGTCACGGGTGGCCTGTAGGGCGTTCTCCCATTCGTCGCTGGGCACTGTTTCAGCGGCCTGGGAGAGGCGCTCCAGGTGCTCGCGGGCTTTCCTTCGTGATGACGCTTCAACAAGGCTGTAGGCGTACGTCAGCGCCACGGGGCCTAGTGTCGATTCGGGTGTCACGAGGTCCGAGACGAACACCCCCATGCGCCCGCGGTCTTTCGCGCGGATATAGCCTGCCTTCGTCGCGATATCGGGAATGGTGACCTGGTTCGCGTCTAGCTCGTGTTCTTCGGCGTAAAGGAGGGCACCTACGAGGGCGCGTGACGCGGGTGTCGTGAAGTCTTCGGGCTTGAGTAGGGCAAGGACGGGGCGGCGCTGTTCGCGGTTCGCGAGGATGAGTCCGCCACCTATTTGCCGTTCGAGGTAGTCGACGTCACGAGGGTTCATGACGGTGGGCATGAGAGCGACTGTCATGGGCTCACCTCCGACGGTAGGGGTTGCAGGGGTGAGTGGTGGTGACGGTCGCGCGTCGAGTTGCTCGCTGTGCGAAACTGGTGGTGTGTTCGCCTTCGTGGGTGGGCATGGGGCCCCTGTCGCTATAGCCGCCAAGCATTCCAGCGACGGGGGCTTTTTTCTGTGTGGTTCTCATGCCGCGGTCTCACTGCTCTCGAACTGTTCGTTGATCCAGGCGTCCACGTCGCTTTTGCGGAACATGATTCGACCGGCGACT
Source organism: Dermabacter vaginalis (assembly GCF_001678905.1). Classification (NCBI taxonomy): domain Bacteria; kingdom Bacillati; phylum Actinomycetota; class Actinomycetes; order Micrococcales; family Dermabacteraceae; genus Dermabacter; species Dermabacter vaginalis. The sequence goes on from NZ_CP012117.1 coordinate 541,949, forward strand.
TTGCCGTGTTTTGGTGCTTTGCCTTCGTAGATCATTTGCCGTAGGCCTCTCTCTGTTCGTCGGATGTACTTTGCGGTTTCCGAGACGAACATGAGTTCTGGTGCTGGAGTGGTGCTCATGGCGGTCCTTTCAAGTGGTGGACACTTTTTGTCAGGATGTGTCCACTAAGAACTTTGGCATAGTGGTCGAAACTTGTCAATGACTGAACCACTATGTACTTTCGTGTTCCGCTCTGGTAGCTTTGCGGTTATGCAAACTGCTCAGCCACAACACGGCAGAAATGATGCCGAGGGCAACCCCTCCCCGTATGTACTCCCCGGCGAGATTCTTACGTACGACCCTTTTGAGTACGACACACCGCTTTCTGCGCTGGTCAGATTGCGTATGCGCCCGGGACCTGAAGCTCTTTGCTTTGAAGTTGGGCTGGAGATGCTGGCACCTTCATGGGCGGATGATGCGGCGCGCTGGCCTTCAGTTGTGAACTCTCTTAAGGTCGAGCCCTCTGAGGGGGCGGTAGAGGAGCGACTCACGGCGGGACTCGTTCGGTCGATTCGTTTCGGCGAGGTCCATCACTTCGCGCACGTGGGGGTGATGCATCATTACTTGAAGTTTGCGGATCCTGAAGTGGATGGTGGTAAGGCGCGGTGGGCTGAGATGATGCGTCAAAATGGCCCCGTAGACTCAACACTGCGTGAAGTAGCGGCCATATACCGCCATGCCGAGGCGATGGGGGCCCGGCCGGTAAAAATGGTCACCGAAACGTTCGATTTGCCCAGAACTACCGCCACCCGCTGGGTCAGGATGGCGCGCGAAAAGGGGTTCCTTGAACCTAAGAAGGGCGGCTAGTCGTGCCCTCCGTGAAAAGGATGAAAAGTGGGCGATGGCGCGCCCGGTACCGGCGCGACGGGAAACAGTACGAGAAGCACTTTAGGCGTGAGATCGACGCGACGCGATGGGTGCGAGAAATGACCGCGTCTGACGTAACCGGGGCGTTCGTCGACCCCTCGCGCGGGCGCGTTACTATCTCCAGCATTGCAGACGTTTGGCTCCAAACGCCTAGTTGGACCGAGTCTACTCGTGCCCGTAATAGGTCAATTGTCGGCACGTACATAATTCCGCGGTGGGGGAGTGTTCGCGTTGACCGAGTTGCCTACGAGACGGTTCAAGCCTGGGTGAACGAGTTGAGCTTGACTCTCGCCCCCACAACGGTGCATAAGGTAGCGGGTGTGCTGCGAAGTATTCTTCGCGTTGCAGTGAAGTCGCGGCGCATTGCGGTTAACCCGGCCAGTGACTTGGAACTTCCACGTCCAAAGGTGAAAGCGCGTCGATACCTTGACGCCTGTCAAGTCGAGTCCCTCGCTGAAGCGGCGGATGAACACTCGTTGCTGGTCTACGTCCTTGCCTACACCGGCCTTCGTTTTGGAGAGTTAGCCGGGCTTCAGGTTGCAAACGTTGACCTCATGCGGCGGCGTTTCAGGGTCGAGCGCTCTGTTACTGAGGTCAATGGGGCTTTAGTTTATTCGTCCCCTAAGGATCATCAACGCCGCTCAGTGCCTTACCCGGCTTTTCTTGATGATGAGATTCGTGCTCTCGTGTCCGGGCGTTCCTTGGAGGCCCCTCTCTTCACGTCCCCGCTAGGTGGGGTGCTGAGGTCACGGAATGTTCGCCGGGACTGGTTCGACCTAGCTGCGAAAATTGCGGGTGTAGAGGGCCTTACGCCTCACGAGCTTCGCCACACCGCTGCTTCGATGGCGATTAGTGCAGGGGCAACACCGTTAGGCGTCCAGCGGATGCTGGGGCATGAGAAAGCAAGTGTGACCCTTGATGTCTATTCGGACTTGTTCGACTCTGACTTGGACGATGTCAGTAACCGCATGGGTGCCCTTCGATCAAAAGCTAGTGAGGGCAAAATGAGGGCAATTTAGGTTCCTCTACCTTAAAGAATTGAACCCCAGGTGCTTTGACCTGGGGTTTTGTTGTGCCCCCGAGACGATTCGAACGTCCGACACCCGCTTTAGGAGAGCGGTGCTCTATCCCCTGAGCTACGAGGGCAATCGAAAGTCGCATGCTTCACGCTTTCGAGCCCTTCCACTCTAGCGGCGATCGCCGCAGCCTCAAAGTTCCACGCGGTGTGCGGAAGCGGATGTCACGCGAGGCGGCGCGGGTGGGAGGATGGAGGCATGGAAGCTTTCGAGGTTAAAGGTGCGGCGATTGTGCTTGCCGGCGGCCGTGGCTCGCGCATGGGCGGCGTCGATAAACCCACTCTCGAGGTCGAGGAGCGGTCAATGCGCGCGAGCGTGCTGTCGGCGGCGCGTTCCGCGCTCGGCGAAGGGGCGCCTCTCGTTCTCGTGGGGGAGCGGGGCGCGGACGTGCAGGGTATCGGTGCGGTGTGCGTGCGGGAGGAGCCGCCCTTTTCCGGCCCGGTTGCGGGGCTCGCGCGTGGACTGGCCGAGTTGGAGCGGCTCGGGAGCACTGACGAGGTGGTACTTGTGCTTGGCGGCGACATGCCTTGGCTCGAGCCGCGAGTGCTCGGCGCTCTCGTGCATGCGTGCGCGGAAGCACCCAGAAAAGTTGCGGGGGCCGTGGATGCGGGCGGGCGTCGGCAATTCCTGTGCGCCGCGTGGCCGCGCGCGGTGCTTGCGCGCGCCCTTTCGCACCTTGCAGGGGAGGGGGGCGGCGGATCTCTCGTTGGGGCAAGCGCGAAGTCCCTCTATCGCGCTCTCGGCGAGCTCACGCCCGAGCCTGTCCAGGCGGAGTGGCTTGACGTTGGTACGCTTGCAGGCGCGAGCGGACTAGCGCCGGCGCTAGTGGCCCGCTCGCTCAGCGATATTGATTCACCCGAGCAGCTCGAGCAGGCCCGCTCGCGCCGCTGAGTGCCGGTGTTTGTGAAAGGACTTTCATGCACGCGCTATCACGCCCTGCCTCTCGCTTTTTTACCCTCGTGTGTGCGGCCCTTGCCGCGATGATGATTCTCGCGGCGCCCGCTCTCGCGCACGACCGACTCGTGGGGTCGACGCCCGCGGATGGCGCCGAGATCCTTCAGGGAGAGGCTCGCACCATCACGCTCGAGTTTTCTGCGGAGCCGCTCAAACTTGGCAACGAGGTGCGCGCAAAGGATTCTGCCGGAAGGGTTCTGTTTGAGGGGGAACCCCAGGTTGATGGTCACGAGGTTCGTGTCGAGCTCGACCAGCTCCCGGCTCCCGGCGACATGACCCTCGAATGGCGCGTCGTGAGTTCCGACGGCCACCCGATTTCGGGCACGCTGACCTATGCGGTCACGGAGGACCCGACCAACCCCACCGAGGAAGCGGGAAGCTCCGCCACGGAAGAGAGCGCCGGCGAAGGGGCCGACGGTGGCTCGGCTTCCGGTGACTCCGGCAAGAGCGGCGATGCTGCCGATCAGGGCGATAAGAAGGACGACGAACGGGCCGAGGCGACCCCGACGTCTGTCGAGTCACCCGACAAAGTCGTTGATGAGCAGAAGTCGTTCAACTGGGCGCTGTGGATCCCGGTGATTGTGGTGGCGCTGCTCGCGATCGCCGTGGCTATTTGGCTTCTGCGAAAGAACGATGACGACTAACTCGCTCTTAACTGGATTGCATAGGGGTTGTGGGGGTAATGGTGCGCTAAACCCGTGAGGTTCGGGCTGGTGCCGTCGGGCGTTACGAGGCGGTGGGGCCGTCCGGTTTCGTGAGGCGCCTCCCAAACCCCCATAAGCCCTATGCAATCCACGGGGTTCCGGGGGTGGTCCCCCTAAATCTCGGCGGACCAAACCCCCACAACCTCTATGGAATGCGAGAAGAGGCGCTCCCGAAACGGGGAGCGCCTCTTCGGTGCTAACGCCGTGGCGCTAGCGACGAGTCAATGGTGATCAGCCGTGGAACTTGTCGAAAGCGTCCTTGCCCTTCTCGGCACCGCCAGCGATCTTGTCGCCGAGCTGGTCGGGAGCGACGTCCTGAGCCTTCTCGCTTGCCTTGTCGATCGCGCCGTCAACCTGAGCGTCGTGCTCCTTGGCGAAATCCTTGACCTTGTCTTCGTTCTGTTCGAACGCGCCCTTGGCCTTGTTCAGTGCGTCATCGAATCCCATGTCAAGTCCTTTCCTAGAGTCTCAACTGCGTGAGCCTCCCTTGTGGAAGCTACGACGAAAACGCTAGGGAAGAAACCTGGAGAGTTCGTGAACGTCGTCAGAAAGAGTGCGCGAGGGTAAAAATGCGGTAAGGAGCGGCGTGCCACATGCCCGCCTCAGCGCCTCAGCGCGTCACCTCGGATACCGTGGGAAGGTGAGTTGGTTTGGACGTTCAAAACGCGCGAAATCTCAGGGCAGTAAGAAGGCCGAGGATGACGCGCTGACTTTGCGCGCGCGCGAAAGTCACGCGTGGGTGGGAAACTCTGCGACCCCCGAGAGGGGCGAATCCACGGAGGGCACGGAGAAAGTGCCCGCCGAAGGCGGCTCGAGCGCCATTGAGGAGCCCACGCTCGAGATTCGCGACCCGCGCGCCTCGAAGAGCACCCCTCATGAGTACGCCGAAAGCAGTATCGACGACACGGGTGCGCACGTCTTCACGCCCGCGGACTTCGAGAGTGACCCCGACGAAACTGATCTTCAGGGTGCCCTTTCGCGCGTGCTCGTGACCGAAGCCACCCGCGAAGAGCGCATCGAAGAGTCGCTCGCAACCTGGCGCACCGCACTCGCTTCTCTCGCCGGTGAACACGACTTCCTTACGGACATGCGCTCCGGTGTTTTTCTCGATCTTACGAACTCGCACCCGCAGGGACTCGCGCACCTGTTTGCGAGTCGTGGATCCACGAGACTTTCTTCGCTTGTGCGCGAAGAGGCTTCCCTTGAACGCGCCCGCGAAGCCGCTTTCGAGATTCGCGAAAGCGCTCTTGCGCACGCCGAGAACCGCGGCCTCACGACGTGTCACCTGGCGATCGGCGAGGCCACGTGGACCGATCTTTCGGGAGAGCCCGTACACGCCCCGCTCCTCCTGCGCCCCCTCAACCTCCATGTGCGCGGTGGTGCACGCGAGGACATCGACATCGATCTCGACGCCGCAGTTGACCTCAACCCGGTTGTGCTCAGAGCCCTTCGCGACGAAGGAGTGCTCATCGACGCGCGTGCTCTGCTTGAACTCACCGACTCCCACCATGGCTTCGACCCCCAGCCTGTTCTCGACGCCTTCCGCTCGCTCGGCGAGCCGCTTCCCGGATTCCGCGTTTCCCACGCGCTCGTGGTGGGCAACCTCGTGGATGCCTCGGGCCCGATGCTCGAGGACTTCGACGTCCCCGCGACCGACCTCGCGGATTTGCCCATCATTGGGGCGCTCGCGGGCGATGAGGAATCCCGCGAAGAACTCGACGCAGAGGCGTTCACGTCGCACGACGTACCCGAGCAGGTCGCAAGCGCCGACCCGGACGCACGCCTCATTGCCGAGAACCTCCAGGATCGTCCCGCACTCGTCGTTCACGGCGCCCCGGGCCGCCCCCTCGCGCGCACGGTTGTGGCATTCGCCGCCGAGCAGGTTGCGGCAGGTAAGCGCGTGCTCCTTGTATCGCAGAGCTCGAGCCGCCTCGCCGAACTCCAGCGGGCGGTCCAGGACGCGGGCCTCGACGATATCCTCCTGAGCCTCGTGCCGGACCCTCATCTGCAGCGGGAGGCGAGCCGTTCGATGCTGCTTTCCCTCGCGAAGGCCAGTTCGTTCGTGCCTCCCGTGAGTCTCGCGGAACCCGAAGGCTTGGCGGAGGCGCGCGACGTGCTCACGGGCCACGTAGAAGCCATGCACCGCGTGCAGAAACCGTGGGGCGTGAGCGCCCACGAAGCGATCAACGAACTTGCCGATCTTGCGCGGCGCCGCCCGGCCCCGCGCACCGGTGTGCGCCTCACTCCGAACGTCGCCCAAGCGATTCTCCGTAACCGCGCGCGCTACGAGCAGCTCATGCGCGAGGCTGTCGCCTCTGGTGCCCTCACGATGGTTCCCGAGGACACCCCGTGGTACGGGGCATCCATCACGAGCGAGCACCAGGCGAAGCGCGCGCTTGAACTCGTGACCGAGCTCGATGAGGCCTCGCTTCCGCAGCTCATGGAGCACGCCGAGGCTCTCGGCGCACCGTGCAACCTCGAAAAAGCCCGAAGCTTTGCGGAGCTGCGTCACACGGTGCGTGTGCTCGATGCCATGCGCTCCCTCTTCGCTCACGTGCGCCCTGAGCTTTTCAACGAGAAGATCGACAGGCTTCTCGCGGCTGTCTCCGACAAGGCCTACCGTGAAGAGCACGGCGCGGTCATGGGCTTTGGAGAGCGTCGCCGCTGGAAGAAGCTTGCAAAGTCGATGCTGCAACCGTCGGAAAGCACGGAGAATCTCCGCGCACATCTCCTGGCTGCGCAGGACATCCATCGCCAGTGGGAAGCCATTGCGACGGATTCGGGCCTGACGCCCGTCGTGCCGAAGTCCCTCGGTGAGGTCGAGGCGCTCGTGGGAAGCACGCAAAAGAGCCTCGACGAACTGCAGGTTCTCCTCGCCGGGACCGAGAAGGGAACGGACTTCGACAACACCGAGCTCAGCGCACTTCACGAGCGTATGAAAGGCCTGCATGCGCAAAGCGAAGTGCTCGACGTGCTCCCGCGTCGCACGAAGGTCATGCGCGAGCTCGAGTTTGAGGGCTTTGCCGCCCTCCTTCGCGACATTCGCGGCCCGGAGATCACCGCTCAGCTCGCCGTTGACGAATTGAACCTCGCGTGGTGGGTGAGCGTGCTCGAGTTCATCGCCCGTGCCGAGCCGACCCTTTCGCAATACGACGGAACGAAGCTCTCCCAGGTCGCCGAACGTTACCGACGCCTCGACGAGCGGCATCTCAAGACTGGCCGTTTCCGCGTGCGTAAGCACGTGGATGAATTGCTCGTGGAGACCATGAAGCGTTTCCCCGAGACTTCCCGTAGCGCGATCATTGAACTCAATACTCCCGGAACGATGAGCGTGCGTGACACCGCCGCGAAATACCAGGACATCATGTTCCGCGCCCGGCCCCTGTGGCTCGCCTCGCCGTTCATGGTGCCGCAAATGATTCCCGCCGGCCGCCACTTTGATCTTGTGATCCTTGCAGATGCCGCTCGCCTTCCCACGGCCGCGGCGATTCCCGCACTCTCACGTGCGCGTCAGGCCGTTATCGTTGGTGACCCCTTCGACTTCGTGGATGGCGACGACGTGCGCGCTCACCACTCGGGCATGGCCCGCCTGCTCGATGAGGCGAGCCAGGTGGCGCCTGTGTTGCGGCTCGTGCGCGACACCCACCCCGCAACCGGTGGTGTGCGACGCTTCGTCGAGAACCGCGCGAAAGCTCTTGACGCGGGTTGGGGTGCGCTTCTCGCACCGCCGAGCCCCGAACACATTGATGAGGACACCTTCATCTATGTTCCCGACGGTCGAGGCCCCGTGCACCACGGTGCCGAGTTCGTGGAGTCAACCGATGCCGAATTGCGCCGTGTGACCGACCTCGTGATCTACCACGCGCGGCACAACCCCGAGCGTTCGCTCGCGGTCGTCACCCTGACGCCGAGTCACGCGAAGGCCGTTCACGACTCGGTCATGCGGTCTGTGAGCCGACTTCCCGACCTCCACGATTTCTTCAATCCCGAACGCGAGGAATTCTTCACGGTGGTGCCGGCACAAGCGGCAACCGCGGTTGTTCGCGACGACGTGATCGTGTCGCTCGGCTTCGGCCTCACCCCGCACGATCGCCTCTTGCACCGCTTCGGCCCGCTTTCGACCGATGCCGGTCGGCGTGCCCTCCTCACGCTCCTCACTCGCGCGCGTTTCCACACGAGTGTCGTGAGCGCCGTTCGCAGCAGCGACCTCGAGATCGATAGGCTCCGCACCGACGGCGCCCGTGACTTGCGGCTGTTGCTCGAATTCCTCGAAGCGGGCTTCTCGCAGAACGTGCTTGAGAGCGCGGATGTGGCTGAACGGGAGGAAGCGTCGGAACCCGCCGAGGTGACGGAGGGCGCCGACGCCGCCACGGCCGAAGGCGATGCGCAGGAAAATGCCGAGGTCAGCGAGAGCGTCGAAGATGCCGAGGATTCTTCCAAGGAGCCTTCCGAGGAGGCGGGGCCTGAAAACGATGCCGCGCCCGAAGAAGGCTCCGACTCGCGAGAGGCGCCCGAGATCCCCGATAGTTCTGAGGCTCTCGTTGCCGACCTTGCCGATCGCCTGTGGCGGGCCGGTTACACGATCGAACTCGATTACGGGCTCTCAACCGAACGTGTGGAACTCGCGATCGCCCACCCCGAGCTTCCCGGTCGCTACCTCGTAGCCGTGGCGACCGATGGGCCGCGCTACCGTGAGATCACGGACCAACGCGAGCGTGACCGCTTGAGCATCGAGCGCCTCGAGGCCGCGGGCTGGGCCGTGGAACGCGTGTGGTCGTGGGCGCTGTTCATCGATCCCGAAGGTGAAGCCGAGCGCGTGATCAAGAGTGTTGAGCGCGCCTATCACGACTATCTCGAGCAGCAGGACCTCAAGATTGGTCGTGGAACTGCCCGCCACCGTCTGCCGAAGCCGAAGATCCCCGCCGGTCACCCGCTGAGCTTCTACGGGCCGGATGATTTCGATCAGGTCGTTGCCTATATCTGCTCGGATGGTCAGGCCAGGCTTTCGGAGCAGCTCGCCTCGGAGGTGCGGGACTTTCTCGCCTTCACCGAGCGCAGCGTGCTCCTTGATGTGTCAGTTTCAGCAGCGATCCGGCGTTACCTCGCAAAGCAAAGCGAGGGGGAGGCGCGGTGAGTGACAAGAAGCCCGCGCGGCGCCCCATCGTCTCCTCGCTCACGGGAAAACCGATCGAGGTCACGCCACCGAAAGAGCGCGTGATTCCGTCGCGCGCGAAGGCCGACCGCGGTGACGATTCGAACGACGAACGCCTCATGCGGGACGTCCCGCCGCACTGGGGCCGCTGAAAAGGAGGCGGAAGCGCGATGGTGCATCTCAACGATCTCACCGTGACGGTGATCGGTGCGGGGAACATGGGCGGCGCTGTCGCGCGTGCCATCCGTAAGGTCGGCGTCGGCGCTGAGAGGCTCGTTCTCCTCAACTCGAGTGAGGAATCCACGGCGAAGGCTGCACGGGGGATTGGCGCTGCGAGTGCATTTGAGAAATACGGTTCCGACGCCACCCTCGCGTCTGCCGTTGCCGAATCTCACGTCATTGTGCTCGGCTTCAAGCCCTACCACCTCCAGGCCATGGCACCGAAGATCGCCCCGCACGTGCAGGAGGGGGCGCTGATCGTGTCGCTTCTCGCGGGCGCAAGCCTCGATACGCTGAGCGAGGCCTTCAATGGTCATACGGCGCTCGTGCGCGCCATGCCGAACACTCCTATCGCCGTTGGCAAAGGCGTGGTGGGGCTCATGCCCGGCGAACAGACGAGCGAGAGTGAGCGTGAGCTCGCCCGCGCCCTTTTCGCGCAGTCCGCGACCGTCGTCGACATTCCCGAGCATCAGGTCCACGGCGTGATCGGCGCCGCGGGAAGTGCGCCCGCCTATTTCTTCCTCATCGCCGAAGCCATGATCGATGAGGCCGTCGCCCAAGGCTTCACCCGCGCCGTGGCGACTGACCTGGTCGTTGGCACCATGGTGGGCAGCGCAAGTGTGCTGCATGAAACAGGAGAGGCGCCCACGAGCGCTCGCTACGCCGTGACCTCGCCTGGAGGCGCGACCGCGCAGGCCATCGCCGCACTTGAAGAGGGCGGGATCCGTGCGCTCATGGCCCGCGGCATGCGGGCGGCTGCACAGACGTCGCGAAAAATGGAGGAGCGCTAAGGGCGCAGCAAGCGTCGGACCCTCGCCCCGAAAACACCGCGCTACGGGCGGTTGGAGAAGCGTTCGATGAGGTCCGTGTGACCCGACACGATGAGGGTGTCATGCGAGGACACAACCGTGTCCGGCTCCGCGTAGGTGAAATCGCGGCCGGGGGACTTCACGCCCACGACCGTCACACCGTACTTGGTGCGAATATCGGATTCGCCAAGGGAGAAGCCTTGAATTTCGCGCGGCGGGTGCATCTTCACGATCGCCCACCCGTCGTCGAACTCGATGTAGTCGAGAAGGCGGCCATTGACAAGGTGCGCGACCCGCTGGCCCGCGTCTTTTTCGGGGAACACAACGTGGTGCGCGCCGATGCGCTCGAGAATCTTGCCGTGGGCAACCGAGATGGCTTTCGCCCAGATGACGGGGCCCGCGAGGTCCACGAGATTCGCGGTAATCAGCACGCTCGCCTCGATTGACGTGCCCACGCCAACGACGGCGACATCGAAGTGAGAAGCCCCCACTTGGTTGAGCGCTTCGATATTCGTGGCGTCCGCTTCAACGACGTGAGTGAGCTTGCCCGAAAAGTCCTGGACGAGATCAGCGCGTTTATCGATCGCGAGCACATTCGTGCCGAGCGATTCAAGGTTGAGGGCCATGGACGCCCCAAAACGACCGAGGCCGATGATGAGGACGCTACGGCCGAAGGAGCGGGAGTTTGCCATGTGTTCCAGCCTACCGGACTTAGCCGACCACGGGCCGCTCTTCGGGCAGGTGAATGACCCTGCGGCGACTACGCAGAGCGAGAGCCGCGCCGAGGGTCATGGGGCCGATGCGGCCCACGTACATGCACACGATGATGACGTACTTCGCGGCAAGGCTGAGATCACTCGTGATGCCCGTGGAGAGGCCCACGGTTCCATACGCGCTGAGGACTTCGAACAGCACGCGGTCGAGTGGGTAGTTGGTGAGGCGAAGCATGACCCAGGTGGCGATCGCGACGAAGAGCACGCTGATGACGAGCACGGCGATGGCTTGGCGGATGGTGTCGTAGGGGATGCTGCGGCTAAAGATTTCGATGTCGCGATCACCCCTCGCCTCCGCGACGATGGAGAGCACGAGCAGAGCGAACGTGGTGACTTTGATGCCGCCACCAGTGGATCCCGAGCCGCCGCCAATGAACATGAGAAGGTCCATGATCAGCCACGTGTCGGTGTTCATCGCGCCGATATCGAGGGTGGAGAAGCCGCCGGAGCGGGTCATGACGCTTGCGAAAGTGGAGGAGAGCACCTTTGTGCCGAAGCCGTGCCCGCCGAGGGTGGCGGGGTTGCCCCACTCGGAGAGGAGAATGGCGATTGAGCCGGCGACGAGGAGGATGCTCGAGGTCCAAATCGTCAACTTCGCATGGAGACTCCAGTGCTCGGGCGTGCGCCAATTTTGTACGAGCACGAGGATGACCGGGAAGCCGAGCGCGCCGACGAACACGGAGGTGGCGATGGGGATGGAAAACCACGGGTCACCGAGATAGCGTTCGATGCCGCCCACCTCGGGGATGAAGCCCGCGTTGTTGAACGCCGAGACTGCGTAGAACACGGAGTTGAAGAGGGCGTATTTGAGGGTCGCTTCGTGTCGCATGAGGAAGGGGACGAGGGCGATAAACGTCGCGACCTCGAAACCTGTTGACGTGAGCACGATCGTGCGAAGCACACCGCCAACTTCGCTCAGCTTCGCAGCTTTGGTTTCCCGTGCCGTCACGATTCGTTGGGCGAGACCCATGTGCCGCATCACACTGAGGCCGAGGAGTGAGGCGAGCGTGAGAACGCCGAGGCCGCCCACTTTGATCGCGGCCATGAGCACGACGAGACCAAAGGTCGACCAGTGGGTTTGCGTGGGTACGGTCACGAGGCCCGTCACGCACATGGCGCTCACGGCCGTGAAAAGTGCGTCGACGAAGCGGGTGCGCTGGCCTGAAACGCTCGAGATAGGTAGCTCAAGGATGAGCGTGAACAGCAAAATCATCGCCGTGAACACGAATAGTGCGAGGCGCGCGGGGGAGGTGCGGGCCGCTTCGCGTACGAGACGCGAAATGAAGGAAGCGACCGCGTTGAGGCGGCGCCGTGGTTTTTGGTGGGCAATGGTGGGTGCTCCCACGGGGCCTCCTTTCGACGCGGGCAGTACGGCCTCGTTCACTCTATTCCCTTTGGGCGGATCGGGGTATTTTGCATGGGGCCGGCTGCGGTTTTGGGGTCCGACGGCTGCCGCGCCTTGGGCGAGGCCAGTTCGGTAGTCTTATGTCATGAATGCACGTGTGGACTCCTCCCTTCTTTCGCCGATCACGCGGCATGCGCGCGAGGCGAGCCTGCCGTTTGAGATCGCGGGTGCAGCCGAGGCGCGCGAGAAGGCAGGGCATATTGCCCAGCAAGTTGAGGACCACCTCGCGCCGAGGATCGCCTCGCTCGAGGCGCCGTTGCTGGCTGTGGTGGGTGGCTCGACGGGTTCGGGAAAGTCCACTCTCGTGAACGCGCTCGTGGGGGAGAGCATCTCTCGTGCGGGGGCGCTGAGGCCCACCACGCGCCAGCCCGTACTCGTGCACAACCCGGCCGATAGGGAGTGGTTCGAGGGGGAGCGGATCCTGCCGTCGCTTCCGCGCGTGCATATGAGCGCCTCAAGCCCCGAGGCACGTGAGCGCGGGACGGGTTTTGGCACGGCGCTTCACCTCGTGGCGAGTGAGCGGGTTCCCCAGGGCGTTGCTCTTTTGGACGCGCCCGATATCGATTCGGTGAGCCGCGAAAACCGCGAGCTTGCCGGTCAGCTTTTGCGCGCCGCCGACCTGTGGATTTTTGTGACGACCGCCCACAGGTACGCCGATGCCGTTCCGTGGCTCGCGCTCGCGCAGGCAGCGGAGCGCGATGTCACGGTGGTCGTGGTCATGAACCGCATCCCGCACAAGGACGGCGTGGCAGAGGATCTCACCTCGCATTTGAGCGCGATGCTCGCGGAGCGCGGAGTCGTGACAGAGCGCCTGCTCGCCATACACGAACAGGAACTCGACGACGGGGAGCTCCTCGAGACAGAAGAGGTGCGAGAGCTCTCGGCGTGGCTCGGGGCTCTGGCGCGGGATAAGGAGGCGCGCTCGGCGATCGCGAGGCGCACGCTGCGTGGAGCGCTCGTCGCGACCGCGCAATCGCTCGATGAGCTTGCTGAAGCCGTGGGGGCACAAGAAGAAGAGCGGGACCGGCTCGCGGCTCTCGCACGCGCGGAGTTTGATGCGGCGAAGGATTCGATCGCGAGTCTCACGCGTGACGGTGCGCTCTTGCGCGGCGAGGTGCTCGCGCGCTGGCAGGATGTCGTGGGCACCGGGGAATTCTTCAAGGGGGTGCAGGGATGGATCTCGCGCACGCGTGATCGCCTCACGGCCGCGATCACGGGGCGCACGCGTCCAATCGTTGCAGCGGAGAACGCGATTGAAACGGGCCTTGTGACCGTGGTGATTGACCATGTCGCCAATGCCCGTTCCCGCACCGTCCGCGCGTGGAATTCTCACGCCGCCGGGTCCTCCCTTCTTCAGTCGAGCCCTGGACTCGCGGTGACACTCATGCAGGTGCCCGAGGATTTCCACCGCACGGTCGAGGATCAGGTGCGGGCCTGGCAAAAGGATGTTCTCGAACTCGTCGAGGCTGAGGGCTCTGATCGTCGCACGCAAGCGCGTGTGCTGTCGCTCGGCGTGAATGTCGTGGGCATCGCTCTCATGGTCGTCGTCTTCGCGTCAACTGCCTTCATGCCCACGGGTCTCGAGGTGGGCGCGGGAACGGCAACGGCGCTCGTGGGGCAGAAGCTTCTCGAATCAATCTTTGGTGATGAGGCCGTGAGGCGCCTCGCGAAGAAGGCGCGCGGAATGCTGGATTCGCGCATTGCAAATGTCGTGGATGCACAAGCTACGGCGTTCGCCAAGGCTCTTGCCGCGCAGCCCATCACGACCCCCTCGAGTGACATGAGGGCGGATGCCGAGGCCATCCGTACTCTCATTGAGAGCCTTGGTGGTCCTTCCGCTCCACGCGCACGAGGTGATCAGCGATGAGGGCCCGATCCGTTTCGAAGGCTCGCGGCCGCCTCGACGTTGCCGTCGACGCCCTCAATGACGCAATCGCGCAAGCGGAACCGCTGCTCACTGATGCCGAGCTTGCGAGCGCGCGGGCTGCGCGTCACCGGCTCACGGAGCGTCTCGAGCACTCGAGCGAACATACCGTCATCGGGCTTTTCGGCGCGACGGGCTCGGGAAAGTCCTCGCTCGTGAACGCCATCGTCGGCGCAGATATTGCGCGCGTCGCGCACAGACGCCCCACGACCTCGAGTGCGCTCGCGGTGCTCCCGGAGCCCACCGATGAGCGGGAAGGCGATTCCGCGTCCTCACTCCTGGACTGGCTCGAGATTCACGAGCGGCACACGGTGGGGCGCGGCTCGCTACCGCAGGGTGCAATCCTCGTGGATCTTCCCGATTTCGATTCCGTGGAGAGCGCGAACCGCGAGATCGCGGAGCGTCTTGCGGGTACGGTCGACGTGCTCGTGTGGGTCACAGACCCTGAAAAATACGCTGATGCCGTTTTGCACACCGAGTTCATTCGTCGATTCGCGCGCCATGACGCCGTCACGATCGTGGTCGTCAATCAGGCCGACCGCCTCTCGAAAGCGGATGGTGCCGCCGTGCGCTCCTCAATGAAGGCGCTTCTCGATGAGGACGGTCTCGCAAAGACAGAGGTGTTCCTCGTGAGCGCACTCGAGGGTAGCGGGCTACCCAAGCTACGCTCCGAGATTGCTTCGGTTGTCGAGTCGAAGCGCGCGATCCTCGAGCGTCTTTTCGCAGATGCGCGTGCCGAAGGGCACGCCATTGCCGAGGCGACGGGCGTGAGCATCACGCGCAAGTCTGCCGAGGTTCCCTCACTTCCGCGTGAGGTCCCCGATGCCGAGGTTGATCGCCTCGAGGAGGCGTGTGCCGCCGCAGCTCAAGTGGAGAAGATTTCCGAGGCTGTGGCGAAGAGCTACCGCACGCGCGCGGGGCGGCATACGGGCTGGCCGGCACTTCGCTGGATCGGAGCGTTCAAGGTGGACCCTCTTGAGCGAATGCGCATTGGGCGCGCGAGCAACAGTCACCGCACTGGAGATTCAGGCGAGGAGTTCGTGTCGCGTTCCTCCCTCTCGATCGATGCGCCTGGTGCCCGTGCGCGCATGAATCGTGCGGTTGAGGAGTGTGCGCTGGCACTTGCAGGCGAGGCGCCACACCCATGGCCCGGGCGTCTCACCGCCGCCCTCGATGAGGAAAAAGAGAGCCTCCCCGACGAAGTCGATTACGCGCTCACCCACACGGATTTTCGAGGTGCCGAGAAGTCCTGGACGTGGCTTCCGCTCAATATCGTGCAGTGGCTCGCGTTCCTCACGGCGATCGCGGGGCTCGTGTGGTTGCTTGCGCTTGCGGGATTCGATTTCCTCCAGGTGCCCAAACCACCGATGCCAATGCTCGAAGGCTTGTGGGTGCCCGTGCCAGTGCCTACGGCCATGATCATCGCGGGGCTCGGGCTCGGGATACTGTTGGGGGCTCTCGCGGCGTTTCTCAATTCGCTCATCGCGGGCTCCCGCAAGCGTCGGGCTCGCCGCGCGCTGCGTTCCTCGATCCGCGAGGCGGCCGAACGAACTGTCGTGGCACGTGCCCAAAGCGAGCTTGACAGGGCCGCGCGCCTTGAGGCGGCTCTGGCCGCGCTTGTGGCATCGACGTGAGTCAGCGAACCGTTGGGCTTCGGGGCACGGAACTCGTGAGCCGAATGTGCGTGCGTGAGGCCTCTCACGCTTCGTCAATGACCTTTGAGCACGCCCGGGTGCAGCGCTAAAATAGTTCATTGTCTGTGTTTGTGGCCGCTGCCCCGCGAGGGTAGCCGCCCCGGCTGCGCTCGGCGCTCGCCGGCCACTGACACCTGGGCGGCGCCGCCGCCACCACGCACTGTAAGAAAAGAGGCAATCATGGGTTCCGTGATCAAGAAGCGTCGCAAGCGCATGTCGAAGAAGAAGCATCGCAAGCTTCTTCGTAAGACCCGCCACCAGCGCCGCAACAAGAAGTAAGGCGCGGCGGTCTCGATTCCGCACGTGTCAAAAACTGCCGTTCTCCATTCCGGAGGGCGGCAGTTTTTGCTTGTGCTCCGTCGCCTGATCTTGAGTTGCGCCACCTGCTTTGCTTTACCGCGCCCTCCCCGGCGGCAGCACCGTGGTGAAAAATCGACATCTGGCGGCCAAAAAGCTGCCTCCAACGCCGTTTTTCACCACTTTCGTGTTTGAGGGGGGGGCTGCTTGAGGGGCTGCTTGAGGTGGTTGCTTTGGGAGGGGGCTGCTTTAGGGGGGCTTGGGGGGAGCGGGGATGGTGTCAGTTTTCCACCGAGGGCATAGGGCTTTAGTGGTCCTTAGGGGCTCCGTGCCTCATGCGACTAGCCGCGGCGGAGAAACCTCGTTGCTGCACCAAAGATCGGGTGCGGGCGCTTGAGGCCACGCGTGAGGGCGGCCATCAGGTCTTTTTCTTTGACGCGGTAGACCGCCACGACTTTGCCGTCAACGGCCACAACCGGGATCTCGATCGACCAGCGCCGCGCGAGCGCGTCGTCACTTTCGATATTGACCCTCTCGACCTTCTCGCCGGTGGCGGTTGCGACACGCTCGACGATGAGCGCCGCTTCCTCGCAGAGGTGACAACCGGGGCGTTCGAGGAGCACGATGCGCGCCCCCGAAGATGAGGAAAGGCCGGGGTCATGCGCGTTGTGGTTCATGACCCCAGCCTAAGAGATCGATGCTCAAGCCGCGGTGGGCGCGGTGAATTCGGCGTCGATCGTGATCTTCACGGTGTCGCCCACGAGCACGCCACCGGCTTCAAGCGCGGCGTTCCACGTGAGGCCGAACTCCTTGCGGGAGATCTCGGTCGTGCCCGAGAAACCTGCGCGATAGGTGCCGAACGGATCGGTCGCGGCGCCTTCGAACTCGACGTCGAGCTCGACATTCTTCGTGACGTCCTTGATCGTGAGGTCGCCCTTGAGAGTCTTACCGTCGAACGAGGTTGAGGTGAACGCCATGGCGGTGAACTGTTCCGCGTCGAAGAAGTCGGCGCTCTTGAGGTGCTGGTCGCGGTCCTCGTTGCCGGTTGTGAGCGAGGCGATCTGAATCTCGGCGCTAATGCGGGTGTCTTCGAGCGTCTCACCCACGATCATCTGGCCCGAAACCTCGTCAAACTGGCCGCGGGTTTTGGAAATGCCGGCGTGGCGAACGGTGAATGCGGCGGCGGTGTGGGAGGCATCAAGGGTCCAGGTTCCCTGCGTGAGGCCTTCGGGAAGTGCGGTCATGTGGTTCTCTCCTTTGGTTGGTAGAGCGGCGGTCCGACGGCCGCCACCCTAAAGTTGAAAACTAAACTATGGGAGCTGTGTGGCGAAGTCAAGCCCGCGACCGTGCTCGCGAGCGCCGCCCGGGGTGAGGCGGGAGACACCCTTGCGTGCACGAGCACCTCCACACGCGCATAATAGGAGGCGTTTTCATGCATTTTCCGAGAGCGTCGAGCGAAAGGAGCCGCAGGTGGCGAACGAGAACAACGGGCAGGAGGCACCGTGGCTCGACCTCGACGAACAAAAGGCCTGGCGCACCTACCTCTTCACGACCACCCGCCTCAAAGACCGCCTCTCCCAGGCCCTTGAACAGAATCCGAGCATCGACCTCTCGCTCGCCGAGTACGAAATTCTCGTGCGCCTCAGCGAGAGCGAAAACGAAAGCGTGCGCATGTCGGAGCTTGCGCAACAGGTTGTGCACTCGCGCTCAAGACTCACCCACACGGTGGCACGCATGGAGAAGCGCGGTCTGGTCGCGCGTGAGCGTTCGGTTGCCGACGGTCGCGGGCGCGTTACCGTTCTCACCACCGCGGGCCGTGAACTCCTGGAAAAGGCGGCGCCGATCCACGTGGCAAGTGTCCGTGAGCTTCTCCTGGACCGGCTGGGCAGGGAGGATTTCCTGGCGCTTGCCCGCATCCTCGATAAGCTCGTGAGTGATGAGGACCGCGAGTGCATCGAGTTTGCTGCCGGCGAGTGACGCGAGCCGATAGGCTGGAGCGCCAAAGCTTCATTACCACCCCGTCCCACCATCGAGAGGGCTTATGACTACGACGATCGTTCACCTGGTTCGGCACGGCGAGGTGCACAACCCGGGAAAGATCCTCTACGGGCGCCTGCCGGGCTACCGGCTTTCCGAGCGCGGCGAGCAGATGGCGCGCCTCACGGGTGAGGCACTTGCCGAGCGCGACATCGTGAAGGTCGTCGCCTCCCCGCTTCTTCGCGCGCAGCAAACGGCAAAACCTATCGCAGAGCCCCACGGGCTCGACATCGAGACCGATGAGCGTCTCACGGAGGCTCTCAACTACTTCGAAGGTCATCGAATCGGCCACGGCGAGGCGAGCTTCACGAACCCGAAGAACTGGAAGCACTTCCTCAACCCCTTCCGGCCGAGCTGGGGAGAGCGCTACCGCGATCAGGTCGATCGCGTGATGGCATCGGTGCGCGATGCCCGCCATGCAGCCGAGGGGCACGAGGCCGCGCTTGTGCTGCACCAACTCCCGATCTGGCTCACGAGGCGCGCCGCCGAGCACAAGCCCATGCTGCATGATCCACGAAGGCGCGAATGCGGCCTCGCGTCCGTGACCTCCCTCGTGTTCAACGGGGAGCACCTCGATCACGTTGACTACTGTGAGCCGGCAGCCTCGCTCTACGACGGTGCCGTGGACGCGACGGGCGGGAAGCTCACATGAAACGAGCACATCTCACGCGCCGCGCGGTTCTCGCGCTTCCCCTCGGGGCTCTCAGTCTTGCCGGCTGCGCAAGCACCGACACCTCCGAGCGCTACGACACCGGCTACGTCGAAGGCTCGGGCGTCAGCACCGAGGTATCGATCGATAAGCGGGGCGACGCCTACGATTTCCAAGGCGAAACGTTCGACGGCACGACTTTCACGCTGAGCGAGAAGCGCGGCACGCCAGTCGTGCTCAACGTGTGGTACGCCTCGTGTGCGCCGTGCCGCAAGGAGGCGCCCGACCTCGTGAAGCTGCACGGAACCTACGCCCCCAAAGGCGTCGAATTCATCGGCATCAACGTGCGTGACGAAGCCGGCCCCGCCCAGGCTTTCGAAAAGAAATTCTCGATTCCCTACCCGTCGATTCCCGATCGGGACGGCGCCATCCTCTATGCACTTCGAGGTCAGATCTCCCCGAACGCCGTGCCCTCGACCCTCGTCTTCGACAAGCAGGGTCGGGTCGCCGCCCGCATCTCCGGCCTCGCGGATCCCTCGATTCTGAGCGCCATGATCGATCGGGTTCTCGTCGAATGACCGAAATTCAGCACGTGTTCGCGAGCACCGTTCTCGATGGCTCGCTCCTCCTGGCCGCAGCGGTGAGTGCGCTCGCGGGCATCGTCGCCTTCCTCTCGCCTTGCGTGTTTCCCGTCGTTCCCGGCTACCTCGCCTACGTCTCGGGCATCGCGGGGCAGCGCGAGGAGTCGAACAACCGCACGGGGCGCCTCGCCCTCGGGGCCCTCCTGTTCGTTCTCGGTTTCACCGTGATCTTCATGGTCATGGGCGGCTTCGTTGGCGCGATCGGGTACACACTGAGCGCGCACGCGACGTGGATCAACCGCATCGCGGGTGTCGTTGTCATCCTTATGGGTCTGCTTTTTATCGGCCTCTTCCCGCGCCTGAGCGGAGAGGTGCGTGTGAAATCACGCCCCGACGCGGGCCTGTGGGGTGCCCCGCTCATGGGCATCATCTTCGGCTTCGGCTGGACCCCGTGCATTGGCCCCACCTTCGCAGCCGTGAGCAGCCTCGCTCTCGACGGCGGGAGCGCCACGCGCGGCGCCCTCCTCGCCCTTGCCTACTCGCTCGGCCTCGGCTTGCCGTTCCTCGCCTTCGCTCTTCTGTTCGACCGCGCGCTTTCGTGGTCGGCGTGGCTCAAGAAACACCGCCGTTCGATCACGGTTCTCGGCGGCGCGCTCCTCATCATCATCGGCACGCTGCTCCTCACGGGCCAGTGGGGCGAGTGGATGGCCCAGCTGGCCACCTGGACCGGTTCGTTCACCACCGTGATATGACCGGCCGAAGAGGCGAGAGAGGAGAAGCAGCGATGAAAGACCAGCAAGCGTCGGAAAACCCGGAGCCCGCGCACGAGCGCGCCTACGAAGGCGCGAGCGCTCCTACGATGCCCCGCCTCGGTGTGCGCGGCACACTCCGCTTCCTGTGGCGCCAGCTCACGAGCATGAATACCGCGCTCGTGCTCTTGCTTTTGCTCGCGGTGGCGGCCGTTCCCGGATCGCTCCTTCCGCAGCGCTCAGTGAACCCGGCGAAAACGGAGCAGTTTCTTGCCGACAACGGTTGGTGGGGCGAGCTACTCGACTGGGCCGGTTTCTTCGAGGTGTTTACCTCGCCGTGGTTCAGCGCGATCTACCTGCTGCTATTCATATCCCTCGTGGGCTGCGTGGTTCCGCGCTGCATCACCTACGCACGTCAAGTCGTCGCGAAGCCGCCGCGCACGCCGCGCCGGCTGCAGCGGTTCACGGGATACACGCGCCGCCCGCTCGCGAATGAGGCGCCGAAGGACATCCAGCTCCGGGCCGCGAGGCATCTCAAAAAGGCTGGCTATCGGGTGCGGACCCTCGAGGAGGGCTCGGGCACTCTGAGCGTCAGCGCCGAACGCGGCTACCTGCGTGAAGCCGGCAACCTCGTGTTCCATCTTGCCCTTCTCGGCGTGCTTCTTGGCGTGGGGCTCGGATATTTGACCTCGTACCGCGGGCAGATCACTGTCGTTGAAGGGGAGGGGTTTGCGAACTCCCTTACGAGTTACGACTCCTTCGAACCAGGCGCGTGGTTCGACCCGGATCAATTACCGCCGTTCCGCTTTACGCTCGACGAATTCCGCGCGGAATTCTCGACCGATTCCTCCAACCCGAAGTCCTTTGGCCTCCCCACGAAGTTCGAAGCGGACCTCACGGTCGATGCCCCAGGGCGCGAGACGTACAAGCAGCGCGTGCGCGTGAATGAGCCGCTCGAGGTCGATGGCGCGAGCGCGTTCCTCCTGGGCAACGGGTACGCCCCGATCATTACCGTGCGTGACCCAGAAGGGCACGTCGTTGCCGACGGCCCCATCCGCACGGTTTCCAACGACAAAAACTACACCGGCCAGCTCGTGCTCAAGATGCCTGACGCCTCGCCGAAACAAATGGCGCTCGTGGGAATTTTCGCCCCCACCGCTGTGATCGACGAGCGCGGCCCCCACTCGAAGTATGCGGGGCTCGTGGACCCAAAGATCTTCCTGACGGCCCACACGGGGGACCTGGGCCTCGATGACGGCGTGCCCACGAACGCTTACCAAATCGATGTCTCAAAGCTCGATCAGGTCGTGGACGACGAGGGAAAGCCCCTGCTCATGACCCTCGCGCCGGGCGAGAAGTTTGATCTCCCCGACGGTTCGAGTATCGAGTTTCGCGATATCAAGCGCTATGCTGCCTTTGACGTGAAGCACGACCCCTGGCAGGGGTTCACGCTTGTGATGGCGCTTCTTTCGGCCGCCGGCCTGATGCTTTCGCTCTTCATTCCGCGCCGCCGCATGTGGGTGCGTGCCACCCCGTCTGGCGAAGGCTCCGAGATTGAGGTCGCGGGACTCGCGCGAAGCGAAGATTTCGCCCTCGCCGACGACGTGACGCGCCTCGCTGATCGCCTCGCGCCTACACCAGCCTCCGCCGACCTACGAGAATGAGGACCGGAAAGTGAATCTCCAAGAGCTCGCCGCGGCATCGGATTTTTTCATTTTGCTCGCGATGGTCGTGTACATGATGGCCTTCGTCGCCTTCGCGGTCGACATCGCGAAGGCCGTGAGGGTGCGTTCGGATCTGCGCCTCGAAAAAAAGGTGCGCAAGCGTGAACTGGCAACCGTCGGCGCTCCCGCAGATCCCGATTCCGCGAGCGCGGCACGTCCCGTAGAGCCTGATCTCTCCGAAAACGCGAGCGGGGCCGCTGTGCCGGAGAACAGGGGCGGCATGAGCCCGCTGTCCTTTGCGCTCGGTGCCGCCGGAATCGCGACCGCGTTCCAGCTGCTTGGCGTCGTCGCGCGCGGTGTGGCGACCCAGCGCGTGCCGTGGGGCAACATGTACGAATTCTCAATGACGGGCGCCGCGGTCATCATGGCGGTGTTCCTGCTGCTCACTTTGCGCGTGCGAGACATGCGCAGGCTCGGGCTCTTTGTGCTCACCCCCGTACTGTTCATCATGGTCATCGCGTACACGTCGTGGTACCTGCCAGCTGCGCAGCTCACTCCGAGCCTTCAGAACTCGCCGTGGCTTGTCATCCACGTGATCGTCGCGGTGCTCTCGATGTCGCTCTTTTCGCTCTCGGCGGTCGTGGCCGTTCTCCAGCTCCTCCAGCACTCGCGGGAAAGCCGGCTTGAGGCGGGGGAGAAGCCTCGCTTCGCGCTCCTTGATCGAATTCTCGACCACCTGCCTTCGGCGAAACGCCTCGAGCAGATCGCGTTCCAGACGACGGCCGTGGGCTTTGTGATGTGGACCTTCACGCTCATCTTCGGTGCGATCTGGGCGAATTACGCGTGGGGCCGCTACTGGAACTGGGATCCGAAGGAAACGTGGACGTTCATCATCTGGGTCGTCTATGCCGCCTACCTCCACGCGCGCGCCACGGTGGGCTTTCGCGGAAAGGTCGCGGCCTACTTCTGCATCGCCGGCTTCGTGTGCGTGATCTTCAATTACACGATCGTGAACACGGTCATCAATAGCCTCCACTCGTACTCGGGTCTCTAAAGGATGGAGCGGCACCCGGAAGTTTTTCGCAAGAGAGGTTCGGCGCGCGCCGTGCAGTGGGAGCGTGCGGGGCTTGAGTGGCTCGCCTCAGCGTCCGCTCACGGCGGTGCTCGGGTGGTGGGGATCCTGGCCTCCGACGCCTCCCAGCTGTGCCTCGAGCAGATTTCGCCGGTCGCACCGAGTGCGCAATCGGCGCGGGAATTCGGTGCGGCCCTTGCCGTGACCCACAGTGCCGGCACCGGGCGCGAGAGCGAGGCGGGGCGCAGGAGCTTCGGGCTCGGCCCAATCGATGCCTCCGGTACCGCTTTTGAAGGCGATGGTTTCCAGGGGCCGGCGGGTGAGCAATTGCCGCTTCCGCTCGCGCGCGAAGGTGAGTTCACGTCATGGGGCGCGATGTTCGGGGATCTCCGGCTCGCCCCACTCGTGCGGGCTTCGGGAGATCTCTTCGACGCGGATGACCGTGCCCTCTTCGGCCGCCTTATAGCGCGGCTTCGCGACGGCGTATTCGATGATGATGACCCTCCTGCGCGCGTCCACGGAGACCTGTGGGCCGGCAACGTGCTTTTCGATGCTCACGGCGCCGTGCTGATCGACCCCACCGCCTATTCGGGGCACCGGCTCGATGATCTCGCCGCGCTCACACTCTTCGGCGCGCCCCACCTCGCGCACATGTTCGAGGGGTACGAATCAGCGCACTCCCTCACGCAAGAGTGGCGCGAGCTGATCCCGCTTCACTCACTGCACCTCGTGCTCTTGCACGCCACACTTTTCGGCGGCGGCTACGCCCGCGAGGCGCTCGGGATCGCCAGGCGTTACGTCTAAAATTGAAAATCGCTTCTGCACAATCGTCGGTTCGGAGGAACCTCGTGATCAACACCGCCGTGATCCTCGCCCGCGGCCTCGGCACACGCATGCGCGCCGAAGGCCAAAGCTCATCCCTGACCGCGGGCCAAGCCGCGGCCGCGAGCCTCGGCTACAAGGCGCTCATGCCGATCGGTGCGCATCGCCTCATCGACTATTCGCTGAGCGCTCTCGCCGATGCGGGAGTCACGAGGGCCGTGGTTGTCGTCGCGCCCGAGCATGAAGCGTTCAAAACGCACATGCGCGAACTCGCCCCCAGCCGCCTGCGCATCGAGTTTGCGGTCCAGGACGAGGCACTCGGCACGGCGAACGCCCTCGCGAGCGCCGAGATGGCCGTGGGGGAGGAGCCGTTCCTCATGGTGAACGGCGATAACCTCTATCCGCTCGAGGCCCTCGAAGCGATGACGCACGTGTCGGGAAATGCGATCGCGGGCTTTGAGCGTTCCTCACTCGTCGCACAGAGCAACATTCCCGCAGAGCGCATCGCGGCATTCGCACTCATCCGGCACGCCGACAACCGCCTGATCGGCATGATTGAGAAACCGTCGGAAGCCGAACTGGCCGAGTACGGCGAGAGCGCACCCGTGTCCATGAATCTTTTTGCCTTCGAGCCGACCGTGTTCGAGGCATGCCGCACGATCAAGCCGTCGGCGCGTGGGGAGTACGAGATTGTTGATGCCGTTCTCGCGCTCGAGAACGTGCAGGTTGTGCCCGTTTCAGGCGGGGTGCTCGATCTTTCGCGCCGGGATGATATCGCCGATGTCGAAAGTCGCGTCGCGCACGTGAGCGTGCGCCTGTGAGGGGCTGGCGCGTTCCGGGCCGCATCGAAGTGCTCGGTAAACACACTGACTATGCGGGCGGCCAGGTGCTCGTGTCGGCGGTGGGGAGGGCCGTGACGGTGCGTGGGCAACAAAAGTCCGACGCCTCCTCGCCCTTCTCGATTCGCACGTCTTTGAACGGTGAACGAGCCGAGCTCGTGCCGCTTCGCGATCCGCGCTTGCCGAACGGGCACTGGGGGCATTACGTCCAAACCGTCCTCGACCGACTCACCACGAACTTCGGTCCTCTCGCTTCGGCTGAGTTGACGATCGAATCAGACCTGCCACCGGCCTCGGGCATGAGCAGCTCCTCGGCGGTGCTGACCGCCGTTGCCCTCACTCTCGCGGACCTCAACGATCTCCCGTCGCGTGAAGAGTGGCAAAGAACCATCGCGAACCGCGTGGATCTCGCGGGCTACGCCGCCTCGATTGAGAATGGCAAGCGCTTCAAGAACTTCGCAGGTCTCACGGGCGTGGGCACCTCGGGTGGCTCGCTCGATCACACGGGCATGCTCGCCACCACAGAGGGCTCCCTCAGCCACGTGGTATTTGATCCCCCAACGGTTCTTGGCACTGCCTCGCTTCCGGGCGACCTTACGTTCGTGGTCGCCGTGAGCGGGGTGCTCGCCGAGAAAACGGGCGCGGCGCGCGAGGCATACAACCGCGGGCCCGCCGCCCTCGGTGCTGTGCTTGAGGCGTGGAACGCGCACACGGGGCGCGAGGACTCATCGCTCCATCGAGTCGTGCGCGAACTTACCGGTGTCACCGATCCCGCACAGCCGGTGGAGCGATCTTCGCGCGAGCTCGACGCGCTTCGGCGTGTCGCGCCAGAAGGGTATGCGAGCCAGAGGCTCGAGCAGTTCATCGAGGAGTCCGAGGTACTTGTGCCCGAGGCTGCCGCAGCCCTCAATCGAGGGGATATTGACGCGTTCTCGTCGATCGTGTTGCGCTCGCAGGACCTTGCGGAACGAAAGCTCGGCAACCAGATTCCCGAAACCGTCGAGCTTGCTCGCTCGGCCCGCGCCCTCGGTGCGCGCGCCGCCTCCGCGTTCGGTGCAGGCTTTGGCGGCAGCGTGTGGGCGCTCGTTCCCCGAGGCGACGCCGAGGAATTCGCGAAGCAGTGGAAACGCGACTACGAGGCGAAATATCCGCTGCGCGAAGCGACTACGCTCGTATCGGATCCTGGTAGTCCTGCGGAACGCCTCGAGTTTTAGCGACGAGCGCCGTCGTCGTCGGGGCCTTCGAGATCGCCGGTGCGCTTATCTTCGGGGCGCTCATAGTCGCGAACGGTGTAGTCGCGCGGCCCCTTCCCGGGCGTAATCGAGGAATCGTCCCTCGGTGCGGGTGTACGTGGCGGCGCCGGGCGTGGCCCGGTCGACGCCGTGGAGCTGCCGCCGTCGGCCCCCTCTCGCTTCTTGCGACGCATTTCGTCCTGAATCTGCTCGCGGCGGCGTGCACGATTCTCCTGATCGAGTTTCGCGAGGAAGGCCGGGTCGTCGTCCGGAGCGATCGGTCGCTGCGGCCCGCGCGCGCGTGAATTTCGGGGCGAGCGCGGCTCGGAGCCGTTGCTCTTGCCCAAAAGAAGCCACAGGAACGAGCCGAGGAACGGAACGAACACGATCACGAGGATCCACCCGATTTTCGGAAGCACCTTCGCGCGCGACTCGGGGGTGTTCGCCACATCGGCGAGAGCGTATACCGTGAGGGCAACGTAGGCGAGGACCAGGATCAAGCGAGGCATGTCGGTCATTCTTTCATGACGGGGGATAATGGGGACAATGCGAAACTACGTGCTTTACTCGATCATCCGCCTCGCCCTCTTTGCGGGGGTGTGGGCGCTCCTGTACTTCCTCATGCCCGGCGTGCACTGGTTCTTCACCGGCATCCTGGCCGCCGTGATCGCGATGCTCATCTCGATCCTCGCACTCGGCGAGCTCCGCCAGGGCGTTGCGGCGAACCTCGAGCATTCGGTCGAGGCACGCCGCGATAAGCGACGCGACCTGAAGACCGAAGCGGAGCTCGACGCCGAAGCGGAGGATTCCCTCCTCGACCGCGGCGAGTAGAGCATCAGCTGAGCCATCCGGCGCATCGCCCCTAGAAAAGCATGGTGCTCAGTGCGAAGCCCGCGAGCATCAGAAGAGAAGCGACGAGCTCAAGCTTGCCTGTCGCCGCGAGCACGGGAATCAGGTCGCGTCCCCCAGCACGCTGTTCAATCACGCGCCGCACCGGTGCCATCGCAAGGGGAAGCGCGAGGAACGTGAGCGCCACGAGTGGAGCGTGCGGAACCACGGGAATCAGCAAAAGGAACGGCACGAGGATCATCGCCGCATAGAGCAAACGCGTGGCACCATCTCCGAGTCGCACGGCGATCGTTCGCTTACCGGACACGCGATCGGAGGGGATGTCGCGAAGGTTGTTCGTGAGCATCACCGCGCACGCCCATAGTCCGATGGCGCTCGCGACGAGCAGATCACTCAGTCCCGAGTGCCCCGAGAGCAGGTAGCTCGTGCCCATGACCGCGACGAGCCCGAAGAAGACAAACACCATGACCTCGCCGAGGCCCATGTAGCCGTAGGGATGTTTCCCGCCCGTGTAGAACCACGCGGCAAGAATGCACACGACGCCCACGAGAATCATCCACCAGGCACCCGCGAGAATCACGAGCACGAGGCCCGCGAGGCCGCCCACCCCAAACGATGTGAAAGCGGCGCGTTTCACCGCGCTCGGTTTCGCCGCTCCCGAACCGGTGAGGCGGAACGGGCCGACGCGGTCATCGTCGGTGCCGCGGATACCGTCGGAATAATCATTCGCGTAATTGACGCCCACCTGCAGGGCGAGCGCGAGCACGAGCGCGAGCACAGCCCGCGGTACCGTGACGCCCGCCTGGTAACCCGCGTGCATGAGGGCGAGGCCCGTGCCCGCGGCCACCGGGGCGATTGCTGCGGGAAGCGTGCGGGGCCGTGCCCCCGCGATCCATTGCGCCGCGCTTGCCATCTACTCGTCCTCCCCCTCGCCAGGACCGCCGAACTCGAGCTCGTGGTGCCCGCCGTCGCCGAAGCGCGTCCCGAGGCTCTTCGCGTAGTCGAACGCCTCGATGTTCAAGAGCGCCTCTCGTGCGAGCTCTGCGGCGGCTTTTCGGTCGACCTTGCCGCTTTCGAGGCGGGGGAGGGCACCGGTCGTGAGGATCCTGCGAGGGATTTCGTGGCGTGCGTACCCAGCTCCGGTGAGGGCGGTCGCGACCGTGAGCTGCGTCTGGAGATCTGCCGTCCACGTTTGCGTCGGCATCGCACCTTCCACGCGAGGAACGGTCAGGGCGACTGCCTGCTCGCCCCATTCGTTCGACTCGACGGGAACGATGAGAACTTCGCGGAACTCACCCGTATCCGCGAGGGTGCGTTCAAGGGCCTGCGGCACGATCTTGCGTCCGCCTGAGATGATCACGTCGTCGGCGCGACCGAGCACCGTGAGACGAGTGAGCCCAGTGGCCTCGTCGCGCGTGAGACGCGCGAGATCGCTCGTGCGCAAGAGCCGCGTTGCGGCGAGCTCTGGTGTGGAAAAGAAACGACGGCGCGTATCGGCATCGTTGCCGTCAACATTCGTGAACGCCCCCGTCTCGTAGATGTAGCCGAGCGCGATCGATGGCCCGGTGATCATGAGCTGATCCTCATCGTTGACCTTGAGTTCGACCCCCTGGAGGGGGAGACCGTTGTAGACGCAGCCACCGGCGGTCTCACTCGAGCCGTACGTCGTGACGATTCGCGCGCCGAGCTTTCGCGCGCGATCGAGGAGCGCGGGCGCAGTCGCGGCGCCGCCCACGAGGATCGCCTCAAAACGGGAGAGGGCGCGCGCGATCTCGGCGTCTCCCGCTTCTGCCGCGCTCACGATTCGTTCAAGCTGCGTGGGAACGAAGGAGGTGTAAAGCGGCAGATCAGCGAGGGCTTCATCGCTGCAGACACGTGCGTCCCAGCGCTCCAGTGCACCCGTCAGCACCGTCGCATCGAAATGGTTTGACAGGTCCACAAGAGGCGCGAGGGCGCCAGGAAGACCATCGTGATCGTCGAGTCCCAGAAGCGTGCTTGCCACGCTCGCCCGAGCGATGACCTGTATGCCCGCAATGTGCGTGGGCGGCAGAAATAGCATCCACGCGCCGTGTGAGCCAAACTCGTAGGCCGTCGCGTGAATCGACGCCTTGAGGCTCTGCACTGAATGCGCGACCGACTTCGGCGTGCCCGTCGAACCCGAGGTTGGAACGACGAGGGCGATCTCGCTCGGATCAGGCTCGCTTACGCCCGCGTTGGAGCGTGTGCACGTGCAGCCTGCACACGCACTTTCTCGCGGCTTGCCGCACTCGAGCGCACCGATGAGCTCCGGGCGCTTATGGGCGCCGAGCCACACGCGCGCGGTGCCCGCGAGGGCCTCCCCAATCGCACGGGCATACTCCACTTGCGACGTGACGGTTCCGTCGAACGGGCCGGGCGCCAGCCACGGCGTCGACTCGCGCTCAGGTGCACTTTGGGTGCTCACGCGGGCTCCTTTCTGTCAAAGATTTTTTCCGACGTTTGCCGGTGAAGCGTCGGAACGCTAACCCTGCGGGTGGGGAAAGGCCGACCAATCGGGATCGCGCTTTTCGAGGAAGGCATCGCGCCCTTCAACCGCTTCGTCGGTCATGTAGGCGAGTCGAGTGGCCTCGCCCGCGAAAACCTGTTGGCCCATGAGACCGTCATCCGCAAGGTTGAAAGCGAACTTGAGCATGCGGATCGCCTGCGGGGACTTCGTGCCGATCACGCGGGCCATGCACAGAGCCTCGTTTTCGAGTTCCTCGTGGGGCACGACGCGGTTGACGGCACCCCAGTTGTATGCCTCCTCCGCCGAATACTCCTCGGCGAGGAAGAAGATTTCACGCGCGCGCTTTTGCCCGACTTGTTTCGCGAGGTACGCGCTTCCGTAGCCGCCGTCGAAGCTGCCCACATTCGCATCGGTCTGCTTAAAGCGCGCATGCTCACGGCTCGCGATCGAAAGGTCGGCAACGACGTGCAGAGAGTGACCACCGCCGGCGGCCCAGCCGTTGACCGCGGCGATCACGACCTTGCCCATCGTGCGGATGAGACGCTGAACTTCGAGGATGTGGAGGCGGCCTGCGCTCTCCGGGCGGATCGATTCGGCCGTGTCACCGTCGGCATACCGATACCCGCTGCGCGAGCGGATCCGCTGATCCCCGCCCGAGCAAAACGCCCACACGCCGTCCTTCGGGGCGGGACCGTTGCCCGTGAGGATGATGACGCCAACCCCGGGGTTGAGGCGCGCGTGATCGAGCGCGCGGTAGAGCTCATCCACCGTGTGGGGGCGAAAGGCATTGCGTACCTCGGGGCGATCGAAGGCGATGCGCACGGCATTGAGGTCACGCGTGAGAGCCTCGCCGCGCTCATCGCGCGTGCGTTCAACCGCGCGATGGTAGGTGATGTCCGTGAAGGGAGCGGAGCCGAGTTCCTCCTCGGTGATGTCGCGCCAACGATCGGGATCGAACGTCGCCGATACGGGAGAGGGGAGGGGTGCTGCTGTCATGTTTTCAAGCTTAAAGGTTCGTGTGAAAAGCACGCCGTCTCGAGCCCAGAACGGCCAAGGGGCCCGTCAAAAATGAGGCGTAGACTACATTGTGCAATCGGCATTGGCGCACGAGCGGCCCCTGCCGCCCTGCTTCTTGCCACCCGTCTAGTGCAAGTCCCGAAAAGGGCAGGGAGAGACATGAGCTCCGCACACGAATGGCCGAACGAGCCATCCCATCCGCTCACCGCTGAAGAAGCTCATCAGATCAACTCGTGGTGGCGCGCCGCGAATTACCTTTCGGTGGGCCAGATCTACCTCATGAACAATCCGCTCCTGCGCGAGCCACTCTCGCGCGATGACGTGAAGCCGCGCCTGCTGGGCCACTGGGGCACAACCCCGGGCCTCACGTTCCTGTACGCGCACGCGAACCGTGCGATCAAGCAGCGCGGCCTCAACGCGTTCTACGTCACGGGCCCGGGCCACGGCGGCCCCGGTCTTGTGGCCGCAAGCTACCTCGAAGGCACGTACACCGAGACCTACCCCGCGATCACGAAGGACGAGCGCGGTCTCAAGAAGCTGTTCACGCAGTTCTCCTTCCCGGGCGGCATCCCCTCGCACGTCGCCCCCGAAACCCCCGGTTCAATCCACGAAGGCGGCGAGCTCGGCTACGCCCTGTCGCACGCCTACGGCGCCGTTCTCGACAATCCCGACCAGATTGCGTTCACCGTCGTGGGCGACGGCGAAGCAGAGACCGGTCCGCTCGCGACGAGCTGGCACTCGAACAAGTTCCTCAACCCGAAGAACGATGGCGTTGTGCTCCCGATTCTGCACCTCAACGGGTACAAGATCGCGAACCCCACCGTTCTCGCACGCATTAGCGACGACGAGCTGCGTTCGCTCATGGTCGGCTACGGCCACACGCCGTTCTTCTTCGAAGGGGGCTTCGACGACGAGCCGATCGAGGAAACCCACAAGCGTTTCGCTGCGGTGCTCGACGAGGTGCTCGACATGATCACCGACATCAAGAAGCGCGCCGCCGAGGGCGACATCGAGCGCCCCCTGTGGCCGATGATCGTGTTCCGTACCCCGAAGGGCTGGACCGGCCCGAAGGAAATCGACGGCAAGAAGACCGAGGGCTCGTGGCGCAGCCACCAGGTGCCGCTCGCGAGCGCACGCGACACCGACGAGCACTTGAACGACCTGCGCGAATGGCTCGAGTCGTACAACATCGAGGAGCTCGTGAACGAGGATGGCGCCTTCATCGATGAGATCGTCGATGCGGCACCCGCGGGGGACAAGCGCATGAGCGCGAACCCCATCACCAACGGCGGCGAGGTCCTCCACGACCTCGTGCTCCCCGACTTCCGCGAGTACGGCGTCGACGTTCCCCACCACGGCGGCACGAACTCCGAAGCGACCCGCGTGCTCGGCACGTGGCTTCGCGACGTGGTGAAGAACAACATGCACAATTTCCGCGTGTTCGGCCCCGATGAAACCGCTTCGAACCGCCTCCAGGCGATCTACGAGGTTTCGGGCAAGCAGTGGAATGGCGAGTTCGAGGACCACGATGCGGCTGAGAATCTCGCGCAAGAAGGCCGCGTTATGGAGATGCTCTCCGAGCACCAGATGCAGGGCTGGCTCGAGGGCTACCTGCTCACGGGCCGCCACGGCCTCTTCTCGAGCTACGAGGCGTTCATTCACATCGTCGATTCGATGGTGAACCAGCACGCCAAGTGGCTCAAGGTCACGAATGAGATCGAATGGCGCCGCCCCATCGCTTCACTCAACTACCTTCTGAGTTCGCACGTGTGGCGTCAGGACCACAATGGCTTTAGCCACCAGGATCCGGGCTTCATCGACCACGTGGTGAACAAAAAGAGCGAAGTTGTGCGCGTGTACCTTCCGCCGGATGCGAACACGCTCCTGTCGACCTACGATCACTGCTTGCGCTCGCGCCAGTACATCAACGTGGTCGTTGCCGGGAAGCAGCCGAACCCGAACTGGCTCACGATGGACGAGGCGATCGTGCACTGCACGCGCGGTATCGGCATTTGGGAGTGGGCAGGAACCGAGGTCGACGGCGAAGGCGTGGACGTTGTGCTCGGCTGCGCCGGCGATATCCCGACGATCGAGACCCTCGCGGCGGCGAAGATTCTCCGCGAGGAGATCCCCGAGCTGCGCGTGCGCGTTGTCAACGTCGTGGACCTCATGCGCCTCCAGCACGAGCGCGAGCACCCGCACGGTCTTTCCGAAAAGGACTTCGACGGTCTCTTCGGCAAGGACATTCCCGTGGTGTTTGCGTACCACGGCTACCCGTGGCTTATTCACCGTCTCGCGTACCGCCATGACCCGAACGCGCGCATTCACGTGCGCGGGTACAAGGAAGAGGGCACGACAACCACGCCGTTCGACATGCTCATGCGCAACGACATCGATCGCTTCCACCTCGTGATGGACGTGATCGACCACGTCGATTCGCTCGGTACGCGGTACGCGGGCCTGCGCCAGCGCATGGCGGATGAGCGCATCCGCGCCCGCCAGTACGCGTTCACCCATGGCGCGGACATTCCCGAGGTCGCGAACTGGGTGTGGGACGATGAGCAGCACGATGCGGCGATCGCGAGCGAGGCCGTGAACGTGACGGGTGGCGACAACGAGTAGTCCCTCCCTCATCCCGTGGATTGCATAGGGTTTGTGGGGGTTTTGCCGCGCGCATTACCCCCACAACTCTTATGCAATTCGGTTCTATGCAGTTCGGCTTGGAGACGCCATTTCCCCCACAACTCCTATGCAATTCGAAGGACAGATCGAGCGCATCGAGATCGTGCGCATCCCCATGCGCACGCGCTTTCGCGGCATCGACGTGCGCGAAGCGGCTCTCCTGCGTGGCCCCGAGGGTTGGGGGGAGTTCTCACCATTTCTCGAATACGGACCTGAAGAAGCGTCGGCCTGGCTCGCCGCCGCACTCGAGCAGGCCACACTCCCGTTCCCCGAACCCGCGCGAGTTCGCATCCCGATCAATGCGACCATTCCCGTGGTGAGCCCCGAGCATGCGTACACGCTTGCCCGGTCGTTTGGCGCCGCCACCGCAAAGGTGAAGGTGTCCGACGCCAGCTGCGCCCACAGCGATGATCTGGCTCGCGTCGCGGCCGTGCGCGAAGCCCTCGGCGATGAAGCGCGCATTCGTGTGGACGCCAACGCGGCGTGGGGCGTGCGCGAGGCAATCGAGAAGATTCGCGAGCTCGACCGCGCGGCGGGAGGCCTCGAGTACGTTGAGCAGCCGTGCGTGAGCGTGCGCGAGCTTGCCGAGGTGCGGCGTGAGGTGCACGTCAAGATCGCCGCGGATGAATCGGTGCGCAAGGCCGAGGATCCCCTTGCCGTGGCACGGGCGAAGGCCGCCGATATCCTCGTGATGAAGGCGCAGCCGCTCGGGGGAGTGCGCCGCGCCCTCGCGCTCGCGGAGCAGGCGGGCCTTCCCGCCGTGGTCTCGAGTGCGCTCGAGACGTCGGTGGGGCTCAGCGCCGGCCTTGCGTTTGCGGCGGCGCTTCCCGATATCGAGCACGCGTGCGGGCTCGGAACGGCACGCCTACTGAAGGGCGACGTGACTGAAGCGCCCCTCGTGAGTGAGGACGGCACGCTTCCCGCGGGCCGCGTCGAGGTGAGCGAGGAATTGCTCGAGAAGCATCGCGCCCCCGAGGAACGCACACGTGTATGGCAGGCCAGGATCGCCGAGGCTGCCGAGGTTCTCGAGGCGCGCGGGTACTGGCCCCGGTAGGCTTGAGGCATGCGTATTTCCGCCCCGCCCCGCACCGGCTCGGGCGCACTCGAGGCCGCGTACGTCCTGCTTGAATCGCTCATCGCGTGCGGCCTGCGCCACCTCGTTCTTGCCCCCGGCTCACGCTCGGCGCCCCTCGCCTACGCGGTGAGTGCACTCGCCGAGAGGGGGGCGGAAGGCTTCGAGGTACACGTGCGCCATGACGAGCGCGCCGCGGCATTCACGGCGCTTGGCTTGAGCCGCGCGGGTGAGCTTGCGGCCGTCGGAACCACGAGCGGAACCGCGACCGCCCACCTACTTGCCGCCGCCATGGAAGCCCACCACAGCGGGATTCCGCTCGTGCTCCTTACGGCAGATCGCCCGGCCGAGCTGCGCGGAACCGGGGCAAATCAAACGACGTACCAGGCAGGGCTCTATGCGCCGTTTGCGGTGATGAGTACGGACCTTCCTGCGCCGGGCGCGCACGACGCAACCGAGAGTGAACTGCGTCTTATGGTCGATACAGCCGCCCGTGCCGCCCACGCTGCGCTGAACGCCCCCGGCCCGGTGCACCTCAACCTTGGTTTCCGCGACCCCCTCGCGGCGACGCACGCGCCCGAGCAAGGCTCCGATGCCACGTTCCGCGTCCCTGCACACGCCGCACCCGCGCCACACGCGGGCACGGCTCTCACCACTCTTCCCGCGCGCACCGTCATCGTCGCGGGCGACGGTGACGAGTCGGGTCATCGAGCAGCCGCGCTCGCCGCACGCCTTCGCCTCCCGCTCTTCGCGGAGCCGAGCAGCAACGCACGCGAGCTGGCTGACACGCTCGTGCCGTGCTACCCGGACGCACTCGCTCAGGTCATGGCGGATCGGGGCCACGCCCTTCGCCCCGAAGCCGCGATCGTGTTTGGCCACCCCACGCTCTCGCGCCCCGTGCTTCGCCAATTGCTCGGCGCGAGAGACATGGAGGTCACCGTTGAAAGTGGCCGTCTCGAATGGCCCGATGCCTCGCGCAATGCCTCACGCATCGTGCCCCTGATCGACGTCGAACACTCGAGCCTCGCCGCACAGCAGCAGGGATTCCTCGAGGCGTGGAGGAGTCTTGGCAGCGCCCTCGCGGCGCACAGTAGTGACAATCGAGCCCCGCAGGCCGAGGCCGCGCTCGCGGTGTGGGAGGCCTGCGCGAGCGATCACGCGCCCCTCGTGCTCGGGGCAAGTGCCCTCATCCGCGACCTCGAACGATATGCGGGAGCGAGCCGTGCCCGCGTGCATGCGAATCGCGGGCTCGCGGGGATTGACGGTACCGTCTCCATGGCGAGCGGTATCGCCCTTGCCGAGCGCAAACGCACGCGAGTTCTGCTCGGAGACGTCAGTGCGATACACGACCTCACGGGCTTCGTGGTCGGCCCCACCGAGCGTGAACCCGAGCTCGACATTGTGATTGTGGACGATAACGGTGGGCGCATCTTCTCGGGCCTCGAGCATCGCGAGGCACCCCGAACGGTCCTCGAGCGTTTCTTCACGACGCCACACGGGGTGGATCTCGCCGCGGCGATCGAGGGGCTCGGTGTCCAGGTGAAGCGCTGCGTACCGAGCGACCTCGCTGTGAGGCTGTCGTCTGCCTCACACGGTGCGCGTCGGCGAGTCTTTTTTGTGAGAATCGGAAGCGATTTTTCAGGAAAGGGGGCTTAGATCGCGCCTATGAAGAAATCACCGTCATGGCTCGCGACCGCCAGTCTCGTCATTATCGGCATGTTCGTGTCGTCGGTCTTTACGATCGGCGCTGCCGCGGGCCTCGGGCTCATGCTGTGGGGAGCGCCGGGCGAAGGATCCGGCAGCAGCCCCCACTCGTCGAACCCGGCAGAGAACGTTGGGCACGGCGGCGACGTTGTGGAGGATTCATGGGTGGATACCGCGCGCGTGATCTCGCCGAGCGCGGTCTCGATCCGCGTCGACACCGGCAAGGGTGGTTCTGAGGGCACGGGCATCGTGTATG
This sequence comes from Dermabacter vaginalis, assembly GCF_001678905.1. Classification (NCBI taxonomy): domain Bacteria; kingdom Bacillati; phylum Actinomycetota; class Actinomycetes; order Micrococcales; family Dermabacteraceae; genus Dermabacter; species Dermabacter vaginalis. The sequence goes on from NZ_CP012117.1 coordinate 577,572, forward strand.
ACGACAAGGGGACGATCGTGACCAACGCCCACGTCGTCGCAGGCGCCATCCTTATTGACGTGACCACCGCGGATGGCCGCACCTTCGACGCGACTTTGATCGGCACCGACGAGAGCACCGACATCGCACTCGTGCGCCTGGTGAAACCACCGAAGAACCTCACGCCGGCGACGTTTGCGGACTCCTCGAAGCTCACGGTTGGGCAGGACGTCATGGCGGTCGGAACGCCGCTCGGCCTCGCGAACACAGCCACGACCGGCATCGTCTCGGCGCTCAATCGCCCGGTCGTCACTCGCCCCGAGCGCAGTGAAAACCAGGACCCTTCTACCGCTTCCTACACCTCGGCGATTCAAACGGATGCCTCCGTCAATCCCGGCAACTCGGGTGGCCCGCTCGTGAATCGCGCGGGTGAGGTCATCGGTATTAACTCCTCGATCGCGTCGAACGCCTCAACGAGCGCGGGCGCGGGAAGTATTGGACTCGGCTTCGCGATCCCCTCGAATACCGTCAGGCTCATCGCAGAGCAGCTCGCGCAGAGCGGGAAGGCGCAGCACGCATTCCTCGGTGTGCGCATCAAGGACGGGGAGGCCGGCACTGATTCGGCCACGATCAAGGGGGCGCACGTCGTGGAGGTCACGCCGGGGAGCTCCGCGTCGAAGGCGGGGATGGTGAACGGTGATCTCGTGACGAAGGTCGATGATGTGCAGATCGGCTCTTCCTCGGCGCTCACGGCTTACGTGCGCAGCCTTGAGGTGGGCAGCACCCACGCGTTTACCGTGTATCGCGGCGGCAAGGAGGAGACCGTCAAGGTCACTCTTCAGGGGAACTGAGCGAAGCGAGAGCCCGCACGATCGGGCGTGTTTTTGCGAGTGCCTCGGCGTGCTCGGTGAGCGGATCTGAGTCACGTACGAGCCCGCCGCCCGCTTGCACGGTGAGAGTGGTGCCGTGAACGTGGGCCATGCGCAGTGCGATGGCAAGTTCCCCGTTGCCGTCCGCACCGATCCACCCCACGGGGGAGGCATAGCCGGCGCGATCAACGCGTTCGAGCTGCGCGATGACCTCGTTAGCAGCCGTGCGCGGCGTTCCGGAGACGGCCGCGGAGGGGTGCAGTGCCCCCGCGATCTCGAGAATCCCGAGCCCGTCAGGTGCGACCCCGCGAATATCGGTCGCAAGGTGCTCGATCCCGGGAAGGTGGAGCACGAAGGGCCCTTCCGATGGTGGCAGGCTCACACCGAGCCTCATGAGCGGCTCGCGGACCGAGCGCGCCGCGAAATCGTGCTCGGCACGCTCCTTGGGATCGTTGAGGAAAGCGTGACGTTCTTCGGCACTCAGTTCGTCGTCCCCGCTCACGGGGCGTGAACCGGCGAGCACGCGCGAAAACACCTTCGGTCCGTCGGTGCGCACGAGCATTTCGGGCGAGGCACCCACAATATCGTCGAGCGCGAAGGTCCATGCTGTCGGGTAGCGATGATTAAGCTGCGCGGCGAGCGCTGGAACGAGGCATCTCGCCTCGAGCGTGCCGAGGTCGATCTCAAACCGCTCGGAAAGCACGATTTTCTCGGCGACGCCGTCATCAATTTCCTGCACGGCCTGTTTTACGAGCCCGCGATAAGCCTCGCCGGAATGTGCGGGCTGCATCGTGCGTGGGGCGACCGTGGGCACTCTCCCGGCGGAGAAAAGTGCGAGGATTTCCTCCGGTTCGGTGAGGGTTTTTCCGACGCTTTCCTCGGAATCACTGTTCACACACGTGACGAAAGCGCGGCCCTCTACGGATCCGAGGAGGTAGCGGGGGATCACGAGTCGCGACGGGCGCGAGGACTCGGGGGAGTAGGAGAACGAGGCAAAAGCTACAAGGCCACTGCCGCGGAGATTCGCGAGGTCCTCGACATCGGTGCTGGCCTCAAGGTCGCGAAAGGCATTCGCGAGAGCGTCGAAGCGATCCGGGCCCGTGGCCTCGAGCCTCGCGGCCTCACCGATGCCGATGAGTCCACCCGATTCGTGAAGCCACAGGGTGCTCGGGGCCTCGGGGATATGGTCGGCGAGAGTCGCGGGGGCGTCGAGCCGGATCGATCGCACAGTAAAACGGGGGCTCTCTTGCGCGGGGCGGGGGGAACTCGTGAATAAGATGGGCATGATGTCCACATTATTGCGCACCGCCGTTTGTTCCTTCGCACCCGTCGCGGCCTCGTTGACCATGGGAAGCGTGCTGTGAAACGAAACGATGCGACCCCGATCTTCCTTGGCGTGACGGCTGCCGTGATCGCGTTCACGATCAACGTCGCGATCGTCGCGGTACCCGTTCTCGTTGCCCACGGCTTCAACACGCTCACGCAAGCGAGCACGCTCGATGCCGTGATCGTGGCGCTGTGCCTGGTTGTGCTCGGCCACGGGGGAGCGATGTCGTTCACCGGGGTGGGGATCGATGGCACGGCCGTTCTTCCTCCGCTCGGGCTGACTCTCGTATTTGCGCTTGTGTGCGGCACAACGATGCTGCGAACGGGGCGGTCAATGACGCTCACGGAGCCGTCGGGCGCCCTCAAGCGGGGTGCGCTTACGGCGCTCGGGCTTATCCTCGCGGGCTTCGGTATTTCCTATGCCCTCATGGCGACCGTCTCCTCCCTGCTCGCCCGAACACCGGGTGTGCAGCCGGTGACCGTGAGTGCGGGCGTGAGTGCCCTTGCTCTTGCCGTGATCGCGGGGGCCGCGGGCCTCATGGCCTCTCTCGTGCGCCGCTCGAGTGATTCCGCGCCGCGGGTGGGTTTGCTCGCTCTCGTGAGTGAGCAATACGCCGCGGCGTTGCGGTCGATTGGCGTGCTGGTGCTCGGTCTTTTTGGGGGCACGGCGGTAGCGCTCACGGTGTGGATGGTGATCCGACGTGACGCGATGCTCTCCGTGCATCGCGGGCTCGAGCCCGACCTTTTCGGCACGGTTGCGCTCGTTCTCGCGGCTCTCGCCTTTTTCCCCACCATGCTCGTATGGGCTGTGGCCTTCGTGTGTGCGGGGACGGTCACGGTAGGTTCGAACACTCACGTGTCCTTTGAAGGGTCGCTCACGGGGGTGCTCCCCGCATTTCCCATCCTCGGCGCCCTCCCCGAACCCGGCCGCTTTTCGCCGTGGGTGTGGGCCTTCATTGCGATCCCCGCGCTTGCCTCGATCGCGGCGTCGGTGTTCCTCGCCATGCGCACCCGTCACTTCGACGTGCGCGCAAGGGTGGTCGCGTGGCTCACCTATGCGGTCGGTTCGCTCCTCGCACTCACGGTGATCTTCACGCTCGGAAGTGGGAGTATCGGCACGGCGCAGCTCTCGCACGTGGGCCCGCAGTTCACGTCACTGATGCTCCCCGTGGCGCTCCTCGTACTCGTGCCGGCAGCCCTCATCGCAGGATGGAGCCAAACCGGTCTCGATTCGTGGGTGCTTGGGAAGGCGCGTGCGGGCCGTACATACGTGAGCGAACGAACCGCGTCACTACGCGCACGTGTCGAAGAGGCCGAGAACAAAGCGGCAGAGACCGAACGCGGCGATGACGACTCGCGCGCGAGCGAACGCGTTTTAGAGCAGGCCGAGGCTGAGCACAGCGATGCTGTAGCTGCCGAGGAAGCCGAGCCTGACGAGCCAGCCGACGCCACCGCGTTGGAGGGTGGATCCGAGGCTCCGCTCAGTGACGATCACGAGCAAGAGAACGCGCCCGCTCTCACTCGCGATTCAGACTAGAACGGCAGCCACTCGAGGATCGCGCCCGGCAGATCCTTGCCGCATGACGAGACGGCTGAATTCGTGAGCGCCGAATCAAGGCACTCCTGGTACTGGGTCATCGGCCCATAGAACACGAGCGATAAGAGCGCAAGGCCGATCACGACGATCGAGGCAGGGATCCCGAACGCCGCTGTGACGCTCGCCGAACGCCGCGCGGGGGTTGGCCATGCGATCACCATGAGCCGCACGAGGAACACGAGGGCGCCGATGCCCGCGAGGCCCGCAATGAGACTGAACGGTAGGGGAAGGAGCGTTGCACCCCACGCGACAATCATGCACATCGCGGCAGAAAGCAAAGTGCGACTGAACGCTTTCTGGCGTTCCGGCGAGAAAGCGGGCTGGTCCTGAGGGCGGCGTGGTTCGGAAGTCACGGATCCCATTGTGCCGCATAGCCGCCGCGTGGTCGTAAGCGCACGGGCGCTTCGTGCCCGCTACTGTGGGATCATGAACGATTTCACGTGCGTTGTGTTCATTTCGGGAACGGGGAGCAACCTCCGCGCCATCCTTGAGGCGATTGACTCCGGTGCGCTCGCGGGCGTGCGGGTCGCGGCGGTGGTCGCGGACCTCGATGCGCCGGGCCTCGCCTTCGCACGCGAGCGAGACATCCCTACGCACATCGTTGCGCTCGCTGATTACGACTCGCGCGAGGACTGGGATCGTGCGCTCGCCGAGTGCACGGGCCGGTATGCGCCGGACCTCGTTGTTCTCGCGGGCTTCATGCGGCTGCTCGGCTCGCCCATGCTCGAAGCCTTCGGCGGGCGCATGATCAACACCCACCCCGCGCTCTTGCCGGCCTTCCCTGGTGCCCACGGCGTGCGCGATGCTCTCGACTACGGCGTGAAGGTCACGGGGGCGACCGTGATCGAGATCGATGAAGGTGTGGACACGGGCGCGATTATTGACCAACGTGCCCTGACCGTGCAGGAAGGGGAGAGCGAAGAAGCCCTCCACGAGCGGATCAAGGTCATCGAGCGCGAAATGCTCGTTGACGTGATCGCGAAGCGCGCTCGGACGCAGTAGCTCACCTGCCTGCTCGCCGTCACGCCACGTTCACCTGAACGCGATAGGTTTAAAGGGCATACCGCATGAGTATTGACGACGAAGGAGCCTCCCGCATGTCCCAGCGTGCTGTTACGCGCGCCCTGGTCTCCGTGTACGACAAGACCGGGCTGACCGAACTCGCGACCACTCTCCACAAGAGTGGCGTTGAAATCGTCTCGACCGGATCCACGGCGAAGGCGATCGCGGAGGCAGGGATTCCCGTGACCGCCGTCGAAAGCGTGACCGGCTTCCCCGAGATCCTTGACGGGCGCGTTAAGACTCTCCACCCCAAGGTTCACGGCGGTCTCCTTGCCGACCGTGACAAACCGGCGCACGTTGCGGCGCTCGAGGAACACGAGATCGCTCCGATCGACCTTCTCGTGTGCAACCTTTACCCGTTCGAAGAGACCGTCGCGAGCGGTGCGTCCTTCGAGGACATCGTCGAGAAGATCGACATCGGCGGCCCCGCGATGGTACGCAGTGCTGCGAAGAACTTCAGCTCGTGCGCCGTCATCACCAGCACCGAACAGTACGACCTCGTGGAAGGGGCGCTCGCAAGTGGCGGCTTCACACGCGAAGAGCGCCTCGTGCTCGCCGCCGATGCCTTCTCGCGAATCGCCGAATACGACGCCGCGATTGAAGAATGGATGGCGGATCGCGCCGACGAAACGCTCGGCATCGATCCGCAAGAACAGGACCTCACGCCACTGCGTTACGGCGAAAACTCCCACCAGCAGGCCTTCCTTGACGCGAGCCGCTCGCTGTTCGAGGACTCCACGACCCTTGCCGAAGCCGAGCTGCTGAACGGCAAGGCCATGAGCTACAACAATTACGTTGACGCCGACGCCGCTCTGCGCGCTGCCTTCGACCACCCCGAGCCATGCGTGGCGATCATCAAGCACAACAACCCGTGCGGAATCGCGATCACGCCCGAAGCGAGCGACGTCGCCGAGGCGTACACCAAGGCCCACGCGACCGACCCCGTCTCGGCTTTTGGCGGCGTGATTGCCGTGAACCGCCCGGTGAGCCTCGACATGGCAAAACGCGTGACCCAGGTGTTCACCGAGGTCATCGTCGCCCCCGGCTACGAAGATGGCACTCTCGACGTACTCAAGGCAAAGAAAAACCTGCGCATTCTCGAAATTTCGGGCGCGCCGCGCGCCGATTCCTCTCTCGAAGGTCGCGAGATCTGGGGAGGCGTGCTCTACCAGGAGCCCGACCGGTACCAGGCGCCCGGCGACAACCCTGAGAATTGGGAACTCGTGTGCGGCGAGCAGGCGTCGGAAGAAACCCTCGCGGATCTTGCCTTCGCGTGGCGAGCCGTGCGCGCACCCCGATCGAACGCGATTCTGCTCGCGAAGAATGGCGCCGCCGTAGGCGTTGGGATGGGGCAGGTCAACCGCGTGGATGCGTGCCGCCTTGCGGTTGAACGCGCCAACACTCTCGGCGAGGACGGTGAGGAACGTGCGCGCGGCGCGGTGGCGGCTTCCGACGCCTTCTTCCCCTTCGCCGACGGCCCCGAACAACTCATCGCTGCCGGTATCACGGCCATCGTGCAACCCGGCGGCTCCATTCGCGATAGGGAGGTGATCGACGCGTGCCAGAAAGCAGGAATCACGATGTACACGACGGGCACTCGCCACTTCGCGCACTGATCGCTTTCGTCAAACGAATCTTTGGAAAGCGACCCGAAGCCGAGCAAGCGTCGGCCCCTACCCCGAACCCCGAACCGGGGCCCGCACCTGCCCCACCCGAATCCACTCATGAGGATCCAACCCCCACCCCCACGAGCGAAAGACCAGCGATGAAAAAAGGTAAAAAGGGCACCGTTCCTGAACTCGACCTCAACGGCGAGCTTCCCCACAGCAGCAACCTGCGCGAATTTATCGAACACTTGCGCGAGCTCGGCTACACGGTTGCGGACGGACACTCGCCCGACCCCGATCTGATCGACCCGTACGGCAACCCCGTGTACACGTGGCAGGAGGGCTACCCGTATCCCACGCGTATGGCGCGCGAAGAATACGAACGTGAGAAGTACTACCTCCAAGTCGAGCTGCTCAAGCTCCAGTACTGGCTCGAGGATGCGAAGAAAAAGGCCATCATCATCTTCGAGGGGCGCGACGCAGCCGGTAAAGGTGGCACGATCAAGCGCTTTACCGAGCATCTCAATCCGCGCATGGCGCGCGTGGTTGCGCTCAATAAGCCCACCGAGCGCGAGAAGGGCCAGTGGTACTTCCAGCGCTACGTCGAGCACCTCCCAACCGACGGTGAAATGGTGCTGTTCGACCGCTCCTGGTACAACCGCGCGGGTGTCGAACGCGTGATGGGATTCGCGAGTGACGAAGAGTATGAAACCTTCATGACACAGGTGCCGCATTTTGAGCGCATGCTTGTGGATTCCGGCATTCACGTGACGAAGTTCTGGTTCTCCGTGTCGCAGAAGGAACAGCGCACGCGCTTCGCCATTCGTCAGCTCGACCCGGTTCGTCAGTGGAAGCTTTCGCCCATGGACCTCGAGTCTCTCGATCGCTGGGAGGCGTACGGTGCGGCGAAAGAAGAAATGTTCCGCCGCACCGATAAAAAGTACGCGCCGTGGACGATCATTCGCTCAAACGATAAGAAGCGTGCCCGCCTCAATGCGATGAAGTTTTTCCTCTCGCAGTTTGAGTATGAGGGGAAGGACCACGAGGTCGTTGGCACTCCCGATCCGCTGCTCGTGATGCGCGGCAAGAACGAAGAAGCCGACGAATAGCTCGCTACGCGGGGGCGGCCCGAGCTAGAGCTCGAGGTCGTCCTCGGCGATGGGATCAGAGCTGTCGAGCGCGGGGATTGCCCCCGTGGCGGTTGCCCTGTACGGCTGGGTCATGCGCGCCGGCGTAAGGATTTCATCGAGGTGCCCCTCGCTCACAAGGCCCCTCTCGAGCACGATTTCGCGCACCGATTTACCCGTGTGAAGGGCTTGCGAAGCAATATCTGAGGATGCCGCATAGCCGATCACGGGCACGAGAGCCGTGACGATCCCGATCGAACGCTCGAGGTTGCCCGCGAGCACGTTCTCGTTGACCGTGATGCCTTTGATGCAGCGCTCGGTCAGGGTACGCATCGCGCGCGTCATGATGCGCGTCGAGTTGAGGATGTTGTAGGCAATCACGGGCTCGAACGCGTTGAGCTGGAGTTGTCCGCCTTCGGCGGCGAGCGTCACCGTGAGGTCGTTGCCGATCACTTGAAAAGCGACCTGGTTGACCACTTCGGGGATCACGGGGTTGACCTTCCCCGGCATGATCGAACTTCCCGGCTGGACGGCGGGAAGGTTGATTTCGTTGAAACCCGCGCGCGGACCCGAGGAGAGAAGGCGCAGGTCATTACAGATCTTTGAGATCTTGACCGCGATGCGCTTCAGCACGCTCGAGAAGGTCACAAACGCGCCCGTGTCGCTTGTGGCCTCGACGAGGTCAGCCGCGAGGGTGAATTCCTTGCCCGTGATGCGGGTGAGTTCCTCAACGACGAGCGAGGCATACTTCGGGTCGGTCGTGATGCCCGTACCGATCGCGGTCGCGCCCATATTGATTTCGCGGAAGAAGCGTGCGGTACGCGTGAGCCTCTCGACATCCTCACTCATGGTCGTCGCCCACGCGTGGAACTCCTGCCCCACGGTCATGGGCACCGCGTCCTGCATTTGTGTGCGGCCCATCTTGAGCACGTGGTCGAACTCTTCGCCTTTCGCGCTCAGCGCATCGATGAGGCCTTGCATCGCATCGGCGAGATCGGGAAAGCTCAGCAGGATCGCAAGCCGCACCGCGGTGGGATAGACGTCATTGGTGGATTGACCGAAGTTCACGTCGTTGTTGGGGTGGAGGTACTCGTACTCGCCGCGCGCGTGCCCGAGGATTTCGAGACCGCGGTTCGCGATGACCTCGTTGGCGTTCATGTTCGTGCTCGTGCCCGCACCGCCCTGGATGAGGTCGACCACGAAATGCTCGTGATGCTCGCCATTTTCGATCTCCGTGCAGGCCTTCGCGATCGCGTCTGCCTTGGCTTTCTCGAGTCCGCCGAGACGCTGGTTGGAACGTGCTGCCGCGTGCTTGACGTAGGCGAGTGCTCGCACGAGCGACGGGAAATGGTGGAGGCGGAAGTCCGAGATCCGGAAGTTTTCGAGGGCCCTGAGGGTCTGAACGCCGTAAAGGGCGTCGGCGGGAACTTCGCGGTCTCCGAGCAGGTCATGCTCGATGCGCACGTCGGTCATGTGATGGTTCACGTCCTTGTGGTGAGGCAGGCGGTACTGCGTGGCGCCGCGATCAATGCGGTATCTCTAGCCTAACCACCTCGGGCTACCATGGAGGCGTGAATCGATCGCCCTATTCCCTTGGCGCTGCCGTGTATCGCCAGCGGCTTTTGCTTGTGACGCTGGGGTTTGTCTTTTTTGTGGTGCTCCCGATCGGGCTTATTTTTTCTGTCCCGACCGCCGGATACATGCTCTCGGCGCTGCTCTTCGCTCTCGCGGCCGTGCGACTCTTCCTCCCCGTGGAGGCGCTCGGCGCGCTCGTGGTGAGGCGCCGCTCGGTTGATGTCGCGACGATTCTTCTCCTCGCGGTCCTCATTTTTGTGCTCGCCTCGAGCCCTGGGCTTTAACCGGACTACGCGGCCCCGACCCGGCGGCCCCGGTGTCAATTTTCGGCACCGCTGAAGGTGACTCGTCCCGTTTCGAGGTCGTAAATAGCGTGGGCGAGTTCAAGGTCGCCGGCCTCGTGCGCGGCACGAATGAGAGGCGAGCGCGCATAGACCTCCGCCCTCGCTGCCGCGGTATTTCGGGCGGCCTGGGTCATGGGTCGAGGGGCATCGGTGAGGGCAGGAGTTTTGAGGTGAGTCTCGCCAGAGCCGGCCCCCAAACGCCGTGAAATCTGTTCGGCGAGCGCATTGAGGTGCCCCGGAAGGAGAACGAGGGGCGCTCCCGATGCTCGCTGAGCCATGAGGGATTCGGCCGCGGCCACGGCCCCGCAGCCCTCGTGACCGAGCACGAGGATCAGGGGAACCGAAAGCTCGTGAACGGCAAACTCAAGGGAAGCAAGCACCGCATTCTCGACCATTTGCCCGGCCGAACGAACGACGAACAGGTCGCCGAGGCCGCAATCGAACACGATCTCGGGAGGCACGCGCGAATCGGCGCACGAGAAGACCGCCGCGAACGGCGCCTGGCCCGAGGACACACCGAGACGCCGATCCTCATCGCTGTGGGGGTGACGGGTCGTACCGTTAGCGAATCGGGCGTTGCCTTCGCTCAGGCGTGCGAGCGATTCGTGCGCGTGGATTGCGGTGTGTGCCATTCGTTGATCCTTTCCGTGCGCGGCCTGCCGGCCGTGTGCCACGATGGTGGGGTGAGCACTTCCCTGACCCGCCTGCACCAGGTATTCGAACTCGCCATGCGTATCGGTGAGGTCATGATTTCGAACGGTGCCGCAGCGGCCGACGTGACCGCGACAATGCTACGCGTCACCGCGTCTTCTGGCATCCGCAACGTGTCGGTGCAAACGACTCTGACGGAAGTCTCAGTGTCCTATTATCAGGACACGCAATCGGCGCCGTTTACGCGCATTCGCACCGCGGGCGGTTACACCTACGACTTCACGAAGCTTGATCGGGTCGACCAGATCACGAGCAAGTACGTGAAGGGTGAGATGGGCCTTCACGAAGCACTCCTTGCCGTCGATCGTGTGCGCTCGATGAAGCGGTTCTATGGCCCGATAGTGACGACGCTCGCATGGATCCTCATGGGTGGTGCATGCGCGATGTTCTTCGGCGCAGGCATTCTCGTGACGGTCTTCGCGGCCCTCGCCGCGGGCGTGCTGTGGCAGGTGTACATTCTTTTCGACAAGATGCGCTTTCCGGTGTTCTACGCCCAGATCGCGGGCGGGTTCATCGTCGTGCTCATCTCGCTCATCGTGAATAGGCTCGACCCCACGGCAAACTCCTCCCTCGTGGTGGTCGCGTGCCTGGTCATGGTGCTCGCGGGTTCGACGTCGGTAGGCGCGATGCAGGACGCGATCACGGGGTGGTACGTCACGGCCGCGGGGCGCTTGCTCGAGACGTTCATGCTCACGGTCGGTGCCGTGATCGGCATCCGTGGCGGCATGCTCGTTGCCGACTGGGTTGGGGCAGATATTTCGATTACGTCGACGGTGCCGGCGACGCTTATTTCCACCTTGCTCGTGGCGATCGCGGGGGCGTTCATCGGGCTCGGCTATGCGGTGGGTTTTCAGGTACCGCCGCGCCTTTTGCACTGGGTGACACTCCTGCCGGGCTTTACCGCGACTTCGGCGTTTGTGATCGAAGTTGCGGGGCTTGAACGCGCGTGGGCGACGGGAATCACCGCGTTCTTCGTTGGCGTTTTCGCGGTGGCGATCTCGCAGCACGCGAAAGCGTACGTCAATATCCTCATTGCCCCCGCGATTATCACGATGGTGCCGGGATCCGTGATTTACCGCGGTCTTCTTGGCTTCAGCGACGGCAGCAACACGGGTGCGAGCTATCTGTTGCTGGCGTGTGAGATCGCGATCGCGATCTCGGCGGGCGTGATTCTTGGCGAGCTCGTCGCGAGCCATGTCGTCACACTCCTTGCGAGCGGGCGTGTGCGCGTGCCCACTATTTCGCAGCCGTTCGGCACGAATCGTCACCGCCGTATGGTGACCTTCAGGCGCCGTCGTAAACCTGGCGCTCTCACGACCGCGATTCCCGTCGTCCACCTCGATCCGGACGAGCTCGACCCCACGATCGATATCGAGGCCGGTCCTGACTGGCGCGAGGATCTTGAGAACCTCCAGCCGGACACGCGCGAATCGGGATTCGAAATCGTGGAGATGGCCCCCGAAGACATCGAGATGCCGGCGATCCGCGCCGATGAAAGCGCAGACAAGGACACACAATCTTCCGAGCCCCTCTAAACTTGTGGGTATGACTGAGTTGCATGCTGCTCCCCACGACGCCGATGCCATCGAGAAGGTTTCCCGCGAATTTAGGGAGGCTTTCGGCAGCGAACCGGAGGGTGTGTTTTCGGCCCCCGGCCGCGTGAACATCATCGGCGAACACGTGGACTACCAGCAGGGCCTGTGTGTGCCCATGGCAATCTCGCACCGCTGTTTCGTTGCCGCGCGGCGCACTGATGCGGGCGTCGTGCGGATGCGTTCGGTGCAATCCAGCGAGACGGTCGAGGCTCCCGCTGAGGGGCTGGCCCCCGGCGCGGTGGACGGTTGGGCGTCCTATGTGGCGGGCGTCGTGTGGGCGCTCGCGGACCGCTTTGACGGGGGAGTCGCGAGCGGCGTCGATCTGCTGATTGACGGCTACGTTCCGCTCGGCGCGGGGCTCAGTTCGAGCGCAGCCCTCGAATGCGCGGTTGCCGCGGCGATTGAGGAACTGTGCAAACTCGGCACCACGCCGCACGAACGGATCCGCGCGGCGATCAAGGCAGAAACGGAATTCGCAGGAGCGGCCACGGGCGGGCTCGACCAGTCCGCGTCAATCCTCTGCGAGGAGGGCCACGCAATTCTTCTCGACTGCCGGGATTTTTCGACGACGTCCGTTCCTTGGGACCTCGCCGGTCAGGGTCTCGCGCTGCTCATCATTGACACGCGTGCCCCGCACAGCCTCGTGGGCGGCGAGTATGCGGAGCGCAGGGCGCAGGCCGAAGCGGGGGCGCGTGCGCTGGGCGTGGAAAGCTTGCGGGATGTCCCGTTCGAGGGGGCTTCCGACGTTTGCCGTGGCATCACCGATCCCGTGGTCCAAAGGCGCAGCAGGCACATCATCAATGAGATCGAGCGCGTGCGCGAGTTCGCCGAGATTCTTGAGACGGGCTCGATTCGCGAAGGCCTTGGACGCATTGCCGAGCTGCTCAATGCTTCGCACGACTCCCTTCGCGACGACTACGAGGTGACCGTTCCGGAGCTCGATGTCGCGGTGGAGGCGGCACGCGAAGCAGGTGCCCACGGCGCGCGTATGACGGGCGGCGGCTTCGGCGGAAGCGTGATCGCGCTTGTGGAGGCGGAGCGCGTTGAGGCCGTGGCGGGCGCGGTGGAGAGCGCCTTCGCCGAGCATTCCTTTACCGAACCGGTGTTCTTCCTCGCGACGCCGAGCCGCGGCGCCGGACGCGACCGCTAGGAGTCTTTAGCCTTCACCCTCGTACCAGGCGCTCACGCGTGCGAGCTGCGCGTGCTTCTCCGTCTCGCTCATGCGCGATGCGCGGATGGATCCCGCGGCGAGATCCGCGATCTCTCGATCGGTCATGCCCATCGCGCGAACGGCTTCGTATTGCGCGAGCAGTCGTGAGCCAAAGAGGAGCGGGTCGTCGGCGCCGAGGGCGATTGTTGCGCCGTAGCGGGCTAGCTGTGGCACGGGCACGTCGCTGATATCGCGGTAGACGCCGAGGGACACATTTGATGCCGGGCACACTTCGAGCGCAATATCGCGTTCGACGAGTGTCTCGAGCAGGCGGGGGTCTTCGATCGAGCGTACGCCGTGGCCGAGACGCGTGGGCTCGAGGGAGTCGACAACCTCGTGAATGTGGGGCGGGCCGAGGAGTTCGCCACCGTGGGGCATCGACGCGAGACCGCCGTGGCGGGCGATCCGAAAAGCCGCCGCAAAAGAGCTCGTGTCGCCGCGTCGCTCATCGTTGGAGAGGCCAAAGCCCATCACGGTGCCCGCGTACTGCACGGCGAGGCGCGCGAGAATACGCGCATCGAGGGGGTGGCGCATTCGGCTCGCCGCAACGATGATTCCCATGGAGATGCCGAGATCGCGCTCGATGGCGCGCGCTTCGTCCACGATAATCTCGATCGCGGGGGTGAGGCCGCCGACGAACGGGGCGTAACTTGTGGGGTCGATCTGGAGTTCGAGTCTCACCGAGCCCTCGGCGAGATCGTCTTCGGCCGCTTCGCGCAAGAGGCGGCGCATGATGGTCTCCGAGTTGACGACCTTGCGCGCCGCGTCGTAAAAGCGCTGAAAGCGAAACCAGCCGCGCGCGCTCGGCTCGACCTTGAGCGCCGTTTGCTCCGCGAGGGTGCGCGGTAGCCGCAGGTTCTGCGTCGAGGCGAGTTCCTGAAGCGTGTCGTGGCGCATCGATCCCGTGAAGTGCAAGTGCAAATGCGCCTTGGGGAGGGTGCGCAGGTCACGCTCACCTTCGCGGCGGGGGGCGTGAGTGCCGACGTTAGCCATGGCCTAGCCGAGCACTTTCTGAAGTCGGGACACGCCTTCCGCCAAGTCGGCGTCGGAAAGCGCGTAGCTGAGGCGGAGGTGACCCGGTGCATCGAACGCTTCCCCGGGTACGAGCGCTACTTTCGCGCGCTCGAGGATGAGGGAGGCGAGTTCGGCGGAGCTTTCGACCCGCACCCCGGCGATTTCGCGGCCGAGGAGGCCTGTGACATCGGGGAAGGCGTAGAACGCGCCGCGCGGAGTGGGGAGCGAGAGGCCGTCAATCTCCCGGAGCGTGTCGCACATGGTGCGGCGTCGGCGATCGAACGCGGCTCGCATGTCATCGAGCGGTTCGGTGGGGCCCGTGAGGGCGGCGATCGCGGCCCGCTGCGCGATGTTGTTGACGTTCGAGGTCAAGTGGCTTTGAAGCCGTGCAACGCCTTTCGCAATGTCAGGGGGAGCGATAAGCCAGCCCACGCGCCAGCCCGTCATGGCAAACGTCTTTGCCACGCCGTTGAGGAGCACCGTGCGGTTCTCGAGTTCGGGGACGAGATCGAGGATTGAGTGGAACTGGGCACCGTCATACGTGAGGTGCTGGTAGATCTCGTCGGAGAGCACCCACAGATCGTTCTCGAGGGCCCAGCGGCCGAGTTCCTCCACCTGGTGTCGCTCCATGATCGCGCCCGTGGGGTTCGAGGGCGAACACAGAAGCACCACCTTGGTGCGGGGCGTGCGCGCCGCCTCAAGTTGTTCGACCTCGGGAATGTATCCCTGATCGGCGCCAGCGCGAACTGTCACGGGAACACCTCCCGCAAGACGGATCGCCTCGGGATAGGTCGTCCAATACGGCGCGGGCAGGAGGACTTCGTCGCCCGGATCGAGGAGCGCGGCAAAGGCCTCGTAGACGGCTTGCTTGCCGCCGTTTGTGACGACGATTCGCGAGGGCTCGACGTCGAGGTTGTCGGCCTCGGAGGTTGCTCGCGCGATCGCTTCCTTAAGTTCGGGAAGGCCCGTCGCGGGGGAGTAGCGGTGATTTCTGGGGTCGCGCGCCGCGGCGATGGCAGCTTCGACGATGTGTTCGGGCGTCGGGAAGTCTGGCTCTCCGGCGCCGAAGCCGATCACGTCCTCTCCGCTCGCGGCGAGTGCCTTCGCCTTCGCGTCAACGGCGAGGGTTGCCGACTCAGCGATCGATGCGAGACGCGCAGAAAGGCGCCGTTCGTGCTGTGCGGGGGTGGAGAGATCGAGGCTCATAGCTTCGATCTTGTCAGAAAAACCATGGCGTCGTGTGAAACTGCCACGTGGGAAGCGTAAAGCAGGGCGAAGGTAGGCCGTGAGCGAAGGCATGCAAGCCGAGTGCGTCACACAATCGCTCTGAGAACGCCTGCGACTAGACCTGGACGAAGGATTCGCCTATGATCGTATCTGGCCCTTTTGAGGGCTTCGCTCCTCGGGCAGTGCTCGTGAAGCACAGGGCAGTGGCGCAATTGGTAGCGCAACGGTCTCCAAAACCGTAGGTTGCAGGTTCGAGTCCTGTCTGCCCTGCTTTTTCTTTAAGCGGAAATCCCCAGCGCCGGATCGCCACGTCGCCGACGTGGAGATGGAGAAGGAAAACGATGAGCGTTCACCCCGAGACCGATCCCACTCGTGGCGACTTCGAGCAAGAGTCGAATATCGGCACGAAGAACCCGTTTAAGGCGTGCTGGATTTTCCTTCAGCAGGTCTTCGCCGAACTGCGCAAGGTCGTCACGCCAACCGGCCGCGAGATGGTCACGTACACGATCGCGGTGGTGGCTTTCGTTGTGTGCATGATCCTTCTTGTGTTCGGCATGGACTTCGTGTTCGGCTCGCTCGCGCGCGCGCTCTTCACTGCGCACTGAAAATCTTAAGAGTAAGGAAACGAAACTCGTGGCAGAAGACATGAACGACGACCTCGCAAACGAGGCGCTCGAGACCGCCCCGGAAACGACTGAAGCCCCGGAGAGCACCGAGGCTCCCGAAAGCGCTGAGGCGACTGAGGGCACCGAGGCCCCCGTTGTGCTTGACGCAGACTCTGAAACCACAGTCGAAGACCCGGTCGTGGCACTCAAGCGTCACCTGCGTTCCGCCCCCGGTGAGTGGTACGTCATCCACTCGTACTCGGGGCACGAAAACCGCGTCAAGACCCAGCTGCTCACCCGCACCGAAACTCAGGACATGGAGGACTACATCTTCCAGGTCGAGGTGCCCATGGAGGATGCGACCGAGATCAAGAATGGCCAAAAGAAGGTCGTTCGCCGCGTGCGCATCCCCGGCTACGTGTATGTGCGCATGGACCTCACCGAAGCCTCGTGGCGCGTGGTGCGTGACACCCCCGGCGTGACCGGCTTTGTGGGAAACAGCACCGATCCTGTACCTCTCTCGTTCGATGAGATTTACTCTCTGTTGGCGCCGTCGGTCAACCTGCCCGAGAAGAAGAAGTCCTCTTCGTCGAAGGCCAAGGAAAAGGCCGTTCCGGCGTTCGAGGTGGGCGAGTCTGTCACCGTGATGGACGGCCCCTTCGAGACGATGCCCGCGACCATCGCGGACATCGACGACACCAACCAGAAACTTCGGGTTCTCGTGTCGATTTTCGGCCGCGAGACCCCGCTCGAGTTGGGCTTCGAGCAGGTCGCCAAGATCTGAAAACGCCCACCCGCACTCGCGGGACCGTAGTGGGAGGGTGTCGAACGGCATCCGCCCGAACCACGACAAGAAGGAAGAGCAATGGCTCCCAAGAAAAAGGTCGCGAGCATTATCAAGCTCCAGATCCAGGCCGGACAGGCAACGCCTGCCCCGCCGATCGGCCCGGCACTCGGTGCCGCCGGTGTGAACATCGTTGAGTTCACCAAGGCCTACAACGCCGCCACCGAAAGCCAGCGCGGCAACATCATCCCGGTTGAGATCACCGTGTACGAGGATCGCTCGTTCACGTTCATCACGAAGACGCCGCCCGCTGCACGCCTCCTCCTCAAGGCAGCTGGCCTTGATAAGGGTTCGCCCGTGCCCCACACCCAGAAGGTGGGCAAGGTGACCATGGAGCAGGTCAAGGAGATCGCGCAGACCAAGATGCCCGATCTCAACGCAAACGATATTGACGCCGCCGCGAAGATCGTGGCTGGAACCGCGCGTTCCATGGGCATCACGGTGGAGGGCTGATCCAACATGGCAAAGAAATCTAAGGCATTCAAGGACGCAGCTGCGCTCATCGAGGAAGGCCGCCACTATGCGCCCCTCGACGCCGTGCGCATCGTGAAGAAGTCCGGCTCCAAGAAGACCGATTCGACCGTCGAGGTCGCCATGCGCCTGAGCGTTGATCCCCGTAAGGCGGATCAGATGGTGCGCGGCACCGTCAACCTCCCGCACGGTACCGGTAAGACCGCCCGCGTCATCGTGTTCGCTACCGGCCCCCAGGCTGAGGCTGCGCGCGCCGCAGGTGCCGATGAAGTCGGCGACGACGACCTCATCGAGAAGGTCGCTGGCGGCTGGACCGACTTCGACACCGCCGTGGCAACCCCGAACCTCATGGGTAAGGTGGGCCGCCTCGGCCGCGTGCTCGGTCCCCGTGGCCTCATGCCGAACCCCAAGACCGGCACCGTCACGATGGACACCGCCAAGGCCGTGGGCGACATCAAGGGCGGCAAGATCGACTTCCGCGTCGACCGCGCTGCAAACCTTCACTTCATCATTGGCAAGGCCTCGTTTAGCGAGCAGCAGCTCGTCGAGAACTACGTCGCGGCGCTCGAAGAGATCCTGCGACTCAAGCCGGCGAGCTCGAAGGGCCGGTACATCTCGAAGATCACGATGTCCACGACCTTCGGTCCTGGCGTCCCGATCGACGTGAACCGCACGCGTAACCTCACCGAGGAGACCGACGAGGCCTGAGCCTCGCTCCTCCCGTAAGGGAAAAGCATAAGAATCGGGCCCCGCGCACTGCGCGGGGCCCGATTCTTATGTGTGGATCGAGAGCGTCGTTATTTCGCGACCTTCACGCCCACATCGCGTGCGCCACTAAGCTCACGCTGATCCACGTCGTCCATCTTCGACTGCACCCACGGAGCGATCAGGAACATGATGATCGCGACCACGATCGTCACTGCACCGAGGCCGTAGTAATACACGGAGTCACCGAGATTTGCCCTCTTGACCTGGTCAATGATGACCGACGTGAGACCCATGCCGACGCTCGGCGCAAGGTACCAAAGGGTCATGGTCTGCGAGGCAAACTGCTTCGGTGCGAGCTTCGTGGTCACCGAAAGGCCCACCGGGTTCATGCACAGCTCGGCAACCGTCTGCACCACAAACACAAGACCGAGGTACCAGAACGGGGCAAGCATGCCCGCACCCGGCCATGTTCCGAAGCCGTAGCCCATGAGCAATGCCGACAGCGCGATGATGACGAGAGAAAGCGCGAACTTTGCGGCCGTGTTCGGGAACTTGCCCTTGCGGCGTGTGAAGATCCACGCGATGACCGGCGAGAGCAGAAGCACCGCGGCTGGGTTGATCGACTGATAGATCTCGGGGGAGAGGTTGAGGCTGCCGATCGTGCGGTCCGTATTATTTTCGGCGAAGAACGCCATCTTGCCGGCCGCCTGCTCGAAGATCACGACGAACAGGATCTGACCGACCCACAATGGCAAGAACGCGCCGAGGTGCGTGCGCTCCTCAGCGGTGACCTTGGAGCTCTTAAACATCGTGAGGAAGTAGTAGGCGCTCATCACGAGTGCGAAGGCGAACAGCGAGTAGGCAATCGCCGAGTGCAACTCGCCGAGAAGGGCGTTGAAACCAAGAACGAGCAGGGTCGCGATGACCACAACTCCGAGGCCACCAAGGGCGAGACGCGCGCCTTCGCCCTTCTGGAGCGGGTTCGGGATGCGGTAGGCGAATTCGCCGAGCTTGTGGCGACCGTAGAAGAACGATACGAGAGCGAGCGCCATACCGACGGCAGCGGCAAGGAAGCCCACGTGGTAGCCGAAGTGGCCGCGCAAGAAGCCCACGATGAGCGGCGCGACAAGCGAGCCGACGTTGACCGACATGTAGAAGTACTGGAAGCCGGCATCGCGCCTCGGGTCGTCTTCGTCGTAGAGGCCGCCCACGATGGTTGCGAGGTTTGGCTTGATGAGGCCGGTACCGATCGCAATGCAGATAAGACCCGACCACGACGTGATCGCGGCAGGGAATGCCAGCAGCACGTGGCCGAGCATGATGACCGAACCGCCGATAAGCCCCGAGATCCACGGCCCGAGGATGCGATCGGCGATGATGCCGCCCGGGATCGTCATGAGGAGCACCGCGGCGCCGTAGGCCGACACGATGACCTGACCGGCGGTATCGGAAAGCCCGAGACCCTGGTGAGCGGCGACATCGGTGAGGAAGTACAGCAGGATCGCGCGCATGCCGAACCAGCTGAAGCGTTCCCACATCTCTACCTGAAGCATCCAGGGCAGGCCGCCAGGGTGGCCGATGAAGGATTTATCGTTCTTGGAGGGGCCCGTGCGTAGTTCCGAGGGCCGGTACTTGTAGACCGCTGAATCTTGTGCGGACGGATTGGTCGTCATCGATAAATCCTTGCTTTGTCGATCTCCTGAGGACCGCGTGTAGCGGGCGAGGGGCGGCCGGCGCACGGGTTGTGGCCGGGGTGGCGCGGGGTGTGCGCCGTGTTTCGTCCATGACATCAGACCTCGAGTACGCGGCCCGGGTCAGAAATGGGAAAAAACGTGATCGCCGCAACTACCGATCCGGATGATCGGAAAGATAAGAGGAGTAGGGACCTAGGGCACGGGAAAGAAGGGCACACAGAGGGAATGGTCCGGTCACGTCATTGACGAAAAATTTGGGCGGGCGGGCCCGTATTATCAGAGGAATAGAGACCCACGGAACGTGTGTGGACCACTCTTGGAAGGCACCCGAAAGGAAAACTCGTTGAGGCAGAGCACAGATCTTCGAGTGGGGGTGGTGGGCTTCGGTGCCCGCGGCCCTCTCGCGCGTCACGCACATAAGCCGGGTGAAGGCTCCCGCGTGTCGGTCATCGCGGATCCCTCCGAGCGAGGCAAAGCGAAAGCACGCGAAATTATCGGCGAGGACGTACGCACCGTAGACACGGTTGACGATCTCCTTTCGGGCGGTGACGTGGACGCGGTGATGATCCTTGCCCCCGATAATCTGCACGCCCCGATTGCGCTGAAGACGCTTGAGGCGCGCATTCCCACATTTACCGAAAAGCCCATGGCAATTTCGGTCGAGGATGCCGATGCAATGTTGAACCTCGCGTATGAGAAACGCGCGCGCCTGTACGTGGGGCACAACATGCGCCACATGCCGGTGATCCGGCAAATGAAAGACATGATCGAGCAAGGAAAGATTGGGCGAGTGCGTGCCATCTGGTGCCGCCACTTCGTGGGCGCCGGCGGCGATTTCTACTTCAAGGACTGGCACGCTGAGCGAGCGCGCGCCTTCTCCCTCCTGCTGCAGAAAGGCGCGCACGATATCGATGTGATCCACTGGCTCGCCGGCGGGTATACCCGGCGTGTATCGGGGATCGGGGGCCTCGAGGTCTACGGTGACATCGAGGATCGCCGGGATAATTCGGATCGTCTTATGGGGGACTGGTTCGATGCGGAAGTCTTCCCACCATCGAGGCAAAAAGAGCTCAATCCCGTGATCGATGTCGAGGACATCTCGATGCTGCACATGATGCTCGACAACGGCGTGTACGCCTCCTATCAGCAGTGCCACTTCACTCCGGATTATTGGCGCAACTACACGGTGATCGGTGACGAGGGGCGCCTCGAAAACATGGGGGATCGTGCTGGTGACCAGATTTTTCTGTGGAATTCGCGGCACTCGGGGGCGGGACGCCCGGATGAGGTGGAAGTGATCGCGAGGGCCGACGGTGGCCACGGCGGAGCAGACCCCAGGCTTATCGCGGAATTCCTCGAATTTGCGAGGAGCGGTGGCCTTACAGATGTGTCGGTTCTTGCTGCACGTGAGGCCGTTGCCACGGGCGTGTACGGGGCTCTTTCGATCCGCGCGGGCGGGCACATGCTTGACGTTCCACCCGTGCCAGCGCGCGTACGCGAGTATTTCGACTCGGGGCAGTCCTAGCTCGCACCGCCTAGCAATCATGAAGGGTGGCCCCGCCAAGCGGAGCCACCCCTCATGCACTCAGGTGGAGAGCCTTTCGACTACTTCGCGTGCGTCTCGCTGTAGTTGAGCTCGCCCTCGAACGCGTCGCGGATGAGCGCCTTGAGTTCGCTCACGAGCGGCTGCTTCGGGTTCGCGGGCGTGCACTGATCCTCGTAGGCGCGATCGGCGAGAGTGTCGATCGTCTTCTCGAGGTGCTCGATCGTGGCGCCGTTCGCCTTGAGCGACATCTCGATGCCGATATCCTCGGCGAGTTCGGTGACGGCCTTGACGAGCGAGGCAACGCCCTCCTCCGTGGTCTTCGCCGGGAGGTTGAGCGCGCGGGCGATTTCGGCGAAGTCTTCGTCGGCACGGAACGATTCATACTTCGGGAAGAGCGCGTGCTTGACGGGCTTCTTCGCGTTGTAGTTGATCACGTGCGGGAGGAAGATCGCGTTCGTGCGGCCGTGGGCGAGGTTGAACTCGGCACCGACCTTGTGCGAAAGCGAGTGCACGATGCCGAGGAAGGCATTCGCGAACGCGATGCCTGCCATCGTCGACGCGTTGTGCATGTTTTCCTTGGCCTCGCGGTCGCCCTCCAGAACGGACTTGCGGAGGTTCGCGAAGATCATTTGGATCGCGCGGAGCGAAAGTCCCTTCGTGTAGTCCGAAGCCATGGTCGACACGTACGACTCAATCGCGTGGGTGAGCGCGTCCATGCCCGAATCCGCGGCGGTGCGCGCGGGAACGGTATCCACGAACTGCGCGTCGGCGATCGCGACGTCAGGCAGGATCGCGTAGTCGGCGATCGGGTACTTCACGTGGTTCTCGGAGTCGGTGATGACCGCGAACGGGGTGCACTCCGAGCCGGTGCCCGAGGTCGTCGGGATCGCGACGAAGCTTGCTTTTTCACCGAGCTTCGGGAACGTGTAGGTGCGCTTGCGGATATCGAGGAACTTCTGCTTCATGCCGAAGTAGGAGGCATTGCCATCCTCGTAGAACATCCACATGCCCTTCGCGGCGTCCATGGCGGAGCCGCCACCGAGAGCGATGATCGTGTCGGGCTTGAACTGGTTCATCTGCTCAACGCCGCGGAATACGGTGTCCGAGCTCGGGTTGGGCTCGACATCCGAGAAGATCTGGTACTGGATCGGGTTGCGGCGTTCACGGAGCTGCTCGAGAACGATGTCAACGTAACCGAACTGCACCATGCCCGGGTCGGTCACGATGAAGGCGCGGTTGATGCCTTCCATATCGCGCAGGTACTGGGTGGAGTAGCGCTCGAAGTAGGTCTTCGGGACCTTGAACCACTGCATGTTGT